>JADYYK010000179.1 GCA_020853705.1 Deltaproteobacteria bacterium | reverse complement strand
ATGTAGTCGCCGGCGCGCACCGGCGCCAGGAACTCGACCGAGTCGTAGGCGCGGAACAGCCCCTCGTCGCCGTCGCGGCGGATGAGCAGCTCGGTGGCCACGTCGCCGAAGAGCGCCAGCATGCGGGCGCCGTCGACCAAGTTGCCGCCGTAGTGCGCGTCGTGCGCGCCCATCCGAAGCCTCAAGGTCACCTTCACGGGGGAGCTCCTCGCCTCTGCAGCAGCCGGTGCACGATGAAGTTGGCGACGTCGGACGGCTTGGTGCCGGGCCCAAAGCCCGCGTCGAACCCCAGCTCGAGGGCGAGCTTGTGGTCGACCCGCGGGCCTCCCAACAGCAAGAGCTGCTTGCCGTGCACGCCCCGCCGCTTGGCCTCGTCGATGAAGTGGCGCGAGTTCTCGCGGTGCACGTCGCGCTGGGTGACCACCTGGCTCACCAGGATCGCGTCGTCGCGCTGATCGATCGCCTTCTGCAAGAGGACGTCGTTGGGCACCTGGCTGCCCAGGTTGTAGGCCTCGAACCAGGGGTAGCGCTCGAGGCCGTAGTCGCCGGCGAAGCCCTTCATGTTGAGGATGGCGTCGATGCCCACGGTGTGGGCGTCCGACCCGGTGCAGGCGCCGACCACGACGACGCGCCGCCCGAGCTGCTTCTTGATGACGTCGTTGATCTCCTTGGGCGTGCGCTCGGCGCTCTTGACCTCGGGCACCTCGATCACGCCGTAGTCGATCACGATGTCGCTCTTGCCGTAGACCACGAAGAAGGAAAACTCGCGCCCGGCGGCCTCCATCGCGGTGACCAGGACATGCTTCAAGCCCAGCCCCTCGGCGTAGCGCCGCGCGGCCTCCTTGGCGCGCGCCGAGGCCGCCACCGGCAGGGTGAACGACAGCTGCACCGCGCCGTCCCCCATGCGGTCGCCATAGGCGCGGATGGGCTGCGCCGCGCGCTTGCGGGTGTCGTCGTCGCCGCCGTGTGGGGGGCTCATGGGGTCTCCTCCAGCGCCTCGAGCACCGGGTTCAGGTACTCGGGGGCGCGCGCGAACACGCCCTCCAGGCCGCGCCCGCCGGTCTCGGGCCGCTTGACGTCGGCGAACACGCCGCGCGCGATGGCCGACCACAGCCCCTCCTCGACGGTCTCGCGCAGCAGGGCGTGCGCCGAGGCCAGCACCTCGCGGGCGCGCCGCACCACCAGGCCGTCGGGGTTCCAGCGCAGCTCGTCGCCCAGGTGGCGCGCGGCGCGGAACACATAGTCGGCGCCCTTGATGGCCACGAAGCGGTCGTGCAGGTAGGGGTTGTGGATGGCCTCGGTCATCATGCCGAGCAGCTCGATCGACTGCCCGGTGGCGACGCCGACCAGGTCGTACAGGCCGTCGACGCGGTGGGCCAGGAAGATGTCGCCGGTCTTGTGCTTGGTCGCCGGCATCCACTTGATGGGGTGCTTGGGGAACAGCTGGCGCACCAGCTGGGCCTGCGCGATCTCGAGCAGGAACGAGTCCTCCAGGCCCTTGTCGATCTCGAAGGCGTGGCCGAGGCCCATCAGCTCGTCGGGCAGGCCGGCGGCGTGCGCGAAGGCCTCGTTGATGAACTGCGACGCCACCACGGTGTGCGCGGCCTCGACGGCGTCGGCGGTGGTCAGGTAGTTGTCCTCGCCGGTGTTGATGACGATGCCGGCGCGCGCGATGACCCGGCGCGAGAAGTACTGGTCGCACAGGGTGCGGCGCGGGTTGATGTCGCGGAACAGGATGCCGTACATGGCGTCGTTGAGCAGCATGTCGAGGCGCTCGACCGCGGCCAGGTAGGCGATCTCGGGCATGCACAGGCCCGACGAGTAGTTGACCTGCTGCAGGTAGCGGCCCAGGCGCTCCTGCTCGTCGTCGAGCGCGGCGCGCACGATGCGGAAGTTCTCCTGGGTGGCCCAGGTGCCGCCGTAGCCCTCGGTGGTGGCGCCGATGGGCACATAGTCGATCAGCGACTGCGCGGTCGACCGGATGACCGCGATGATGTCGGCCCCGGCCTGGGCCGCGGCGCGGGCCTGATCGGCGTCGTCATAAATGTTGCCGGTGGCGACGATGACGTACTTGAGCGGCGTCGGGCCGGTGCCCAGGCGCTCGCGATCGGCCTCGCGGTGCTCGCGCGAGCGATCGATCACCGCCAGGGCCTCGGCGGTGTAGGGCGCCAGCGCGCGGCGGATGGTCTCCAGGTTGTCGCCGGGGCCAGGCGGCTCGGGTGGCGCGCCATAGGCCAGCGCCTCGGCGGCCTCCTGGATGGTGGCGGCCCCGCGCAAGAGCTCGCGACCGAGGGCGTGGGCGGCGCCGAGGCCGAGCTGTCCGGCGGCCTGCAGGCGCGCCACGCAGGTGTTGACCAGGGGCACGCCGTCGGGATCCGCGCCATGGGCGCCATAGGCGCGCAGCACGGTGCGCTCGATGGAGACCGTCGAGTGCGCCTGGATGAAGCGGCCCACGCCGTCGGCGACGCGCGCCGCCAGGGCGCGACACTCGGCGACGACGGCAGGATCGATGGGCAGGGCTTCCATGTCAGGTCACCTGAGGAGGTAGTAGTAGAGCAGCAACGCGCCGACCGACAGCGCCATCACCACGGTGGAGCCGAGCAGCCCGTCGCGGGCCCGGATGGTCCACGGCGACGGCTCGGGACGCAGGCGTGCCCAGAGCTGGGCCGCGGCGGCCCCAGCCCCCGAGAGGGCCGCGAGCCCGCCCAGCATGCTGAGGAGCGCTGTCCAGGTGGCCGGCATCGCTGGGGTTATGGCGTGGAATGGCGGTACAATGCAACGGCATGCTGCGCCAGCACGTCGTGATGCTGACCCTGGCGGCGCTGGCGGCGCCGGCGGCGCCGTCGCCGACGCTGGCGCGGGCGCGCGCGGCGGGTGACGGCGCGGGTCCCGCGGCGGCTGCGCGCGGGGTCAGCGCGGCGCTCGAGGTGCGCCGCGGGGTCGACTTCGAGATCGTGCAGCCGGGCTGGGACGCCCTGGCGCGGCGCCCGCTGTTCGCGCCCGCGATGCGCCCCACGCTGAGCGGCCCCGAGAAGACGCGGCCGACGGCGGACGGCTGCTGCCTCATCCACTGGACCGAGAGCGGCACCGACGCGGTGGCCGAGGACTCGCTGGCGGATCTGGCGCCGGCCAACGGGCTGCCCGACGCCATCGACGCCATCGAGGAGGGCCTCATCGGCGGCCGCCAGATGTTCGCCCGCGACCTCGGCTGGCCCGAGGCGCCGCCCGACGCCGGCACCGGCGGCGACGACCGGCTCGATGTCTATGTGATGGAGATCAATGGGCGCGGCTATGCCCATGCGCGCGTGGTCGACCCCGGACGGATCGACATGTGGATCGAGCTCAACCCGAAGAGCTGGCCCGCCGCCGTGATGGCCAGCGTGGCGGCGCACGAGCTGCACCACACCATGCAGTTCGCCATCGCGCGCGGCCTCGACACCTGGGTCTACGAGGCCACCGCGGCGTGGGCGCAGTATCGCTACCGGACGTCGACCGAGCTCGGCCTCGCGCGCGACGTGCTGTGGGCGTTTCGCCTCAAGAACCCCGAGCGCTCGCTGACGGTGGCCGAGGGTCAGCTGCACTATGCCGCCTTCGTGTGGTGGAAGTACCTGGTCGATGCGCTGTCGCCGGCGGGTGGGCCCGCCGATGACGACCTGGTCAAGCGGGCCTGGGTGGCCATGGGGGCGGTCAATTCGGTGCAGCTGGGGCTGGGCAACCTGCTGGGGCCGACGCGCCTGGGCGGCGTGGCGGGGGCGTTCGACGAGTATGCCGAGTGGATGTGGTTCGCCTGCGCCGAGGATGACGGTCGGCGCTGGCGCGAGGACCTCTTGCGCTGCAAGTCCAGCGGGCCGCTGGGCGAGCGCGCCCGCGCGACGCCGGTGGTGACCTTCCCGAGCAGCGGCCGCCTCGACAAGCTGGAGCCGCTGGGGGCCGGCTATCTGGAGGTGCAACCCGATTGCAAGAGCGGCGCGGTGGACATCGCGGTGACGGCCGACGCGGGCGGCCGCTTCGGGGTGCGCCTGCTCGAGGTGCCGCCGGCGGGCGCGGCGTCGCTGGTGACGGCGCGCGTGCTCGAGGGCGGCGCGGCCACGACGTTCACGGTGCCAGCCTGGAACGAGCGTCGCAAGGTGGTGGTGAGCGTGGCCAACCTGGACGCGCCGGGGGCGGCCGCGCGCGGGGTCGGCTTCGACGTCCAGGTCAGCGGGACGTACGCGCCGCCGACGAGCGAGCGCGTGGTGACGACGCTGACCCCGAAGCAGGTCTCGCTGGAGCTGCGCGCGGGCGACCGGGTGTCGCCGACGCTGGTGGTCGGATATGGCGGGACGTGCGAGGACGGGACGCGCGAGACCACCGCGGTGGAGTGGGTCAGCGCGGATCCGGCGCTGGTGCGGGCAGATGGCGCAGCGCTGGTCGCGGTGGCGGCGGGCGAGACCACGGTGCACGCGCGGCTGGGCGGGGTGGACAGCGCGGACATCTTCATCAGCGTGAGCGCGGCGCCGCCGGGGGCGGAGGAGGACGGCTGCGCGGTGGCCAGTGGCGGGAGACCGCCGGATGGCGGGGGGTGGCTGGTGCTGGGTCTGATGGGGGTCGGCCTGGGGCTCGGTGCTCGTGCTCGTGCTCGTGCTCGTGCTCGTGCTCGTGCTCGTGCTCGTGCTCGTGCTCGTGCTCGTGCTCGTGCTCGGGCTCGTGCTCGTGCTCGTGCTCGTGCTCGTGCTCGTGCTGACTGAGGGCGAGATCGAGGAGTTCGTGCGGGAGGGTGTGGTCCGCGTCGACGAGGCCTTTCCGCGCCGGGTCGCCGATGCGTGTCGCCAGATCTTGTGGCAGGCCAGCGGGTGTCACGAGGACGCTCCGTCGACCTGGACCCGGCCGGTGGTGCGGGTGGGCGAGCTCGCGCTGCCGCCGTTTCGAGAGGCCGCCGCCACGGAGAAGCTGACCCTGGCGTATGACGCGCTGGTCGGGCCGGGGCGCTGGCTGCCGCGCGGCGGGCTGGGCACCTTTCCGCTCCGCTTCCCGTCGGCCAAGGCTCCTGGGGACTGCGGCTGGCACATCGACGCCAGCTTCGGCTTCGAGGACCAGCCCGACTTCATGCAGTGGCGCATCAACGTCGCCTCCAGGGGGCGCGCGCTGCTGATGCTGTTCCTGCTCTCCGACGTCGGCGACGACGACGCTCCGACCCGGCTGCGCCTGGGCTCGCACCTCGACATCGCGCGACGCCTGGCGCCGCACGGCGACCCCGGCCTGACCCTCGGCGAGCTGGCCAGCACCGGCTTCGCCGAGTCGGCCGCGCGTCCCGAGGCGCTGGCCACCGGTCCCGCGGGCACCGTCTATCTGTGTCACCCCTTCCTGGTCCACTCCGCGCAACCGCACCGCGGCCGCGCGCCCCGCTTCATGGCGCAACCTGCCCTGCTGCCGGCTCCGTCGCGCAGCGCCGCACCAGCATCACCGGTCGAGCGCGCCATCCAGCTGGCGCTGGACGAGCAGCCCTCGAGCGCCGACCCGCTACGGCTGCGCTGACGGGGCCCGCGCCGCCCAGCCGGCGCTCGCCCTGGTGATGAAGAGCAGGCTGTCGCTCCGGGTCACCTCGACCACCATGCCGTCGAGCTCGTAGCGCTGACCGCCGATGATGATGCTCAGGCTGACCCTCGCGCCCACGGGGTGGCTCGACGGCCCCTTCACCCGCAGCCACTTGTTCCCGGCCACGTCGCCCTCCCGGACGGACTCGTCATCGCTGAACTGGATGCTCATGCACGGGGCTCTTGCGAGGTCGGTGCCACGGTCAAGTACCTGAAGGGTGGCGCGCCTACATGGCGCCTGCACCAGGATCGGGGCGGCAGCACCAGAGCGCGCCCGGGTGAGGCGTGCTAGCGTCCCACCATGTCGTGGGAGACCTGGTGGGAGCTGCCCTGGGAGAGCCCTGACGAGGACGCCATCCGCGCCGCGGCTGACGTGGTGGTGGCCGCCAGCGCGGGGCTCCTGCAGGTCGTCGTCATCCCCGACGCCGACGAGGCGGACGACGACTCGGTGACCTGCTTCTTCAGCTTCCGCGTCTCGGACGCCTCGGCCCTGGTGGAGGCGCTCGATCCTGGGCTCGACAGCGTGGTCACCGACTATCGCGGCGATCTCGATCCGCCCGAGGAGGGCGACCACTACCGGGTCGCGCTGATCCTGACGCCCTGGGACGAGGGCGAGGCCGCGCGCATGCAGCTCGGCACCGCCGACGCCGACAACCGCGCCTGCTGGCCCATCGCCTGGCTGCTGGGGGTCCGCCTGGCCGCCGCGCTGGGCGCCACCCACGAGGACGACATCATCAAGGACCCCGGCGTCGCCATGAACTGGAACAGCGCCGCCATCCTGCGCCCGAAGAGCTGACTCAGCGGCGCTGCCGCCAAACAGCCGGCGCAAGACACGTTCCTTCCGCATTCGCGGGACTGCCCAAGGGCCCCGTCTGCCAGCAGGCTGTTGAAAGACGGCTGTTTGCGCGCCTGATCCGGCCGTTGCTCGTACCCACGTGGGTAACTCGGCCGGCTGGCCGCCTCGGTGACCCAGCCGTCGCTGGGAGTGCAGCCGGCGATCTCGCGCGGCTCCCAATCATGCCGGCGCCGGCAGCAGATTGGCCATGCGCACCAGGTTGTACGCGGCGCCGACGACGCAGGACGCGCGGCGGGCGCGCTGTTGGCCCTTGAATCGCGTCCGGCGGAAGTTCCCGACGGTCTTGGTCCAGCCGAAGAGGCGCCCGGACCAGCTCGCTAGCGGTACGGCCCGTGGGTGTGCGCCTGCGCCAGCTCGACGCCGGCCAGGCGCGCGGTCAGCTCGGCGAGGGCGCGCACGCGCTGCTCGTCGGGTGCGTGCCAGTCGCCCCACACCGTGACGCGGCCAGAAGAGGCCTCGACCCGCGCGGGGCGCACCTCCAGCAGCGCCGCGCGCAGGCCGGGCTCGAGCAGGCGCGCGGCCCGCTCGGGGTGGTCGGCGTGCAGCGCGAAGATGCCCTCGTAGCTGTCGGGGGCCCCGCCCGGCAGCGCGAACGGCTCCTGCAGATACAGCATGCGCCGCGTCTTCAGCGTGAAGTCGCCGGCGTCGGCGTCCTGGTGCGCCACCGACGCGCGGGTATAGACCCGGTAGGTCGGCGCCGCGACACACTCGGGCTGCAGCAGGATCTCGACCGGGCCGACCTTGGCGGTCAGCCGCGAGCGCCCGTCCAGGGTCCACACCCCGTCGGCGTCACTGGCCAGACCACCCAGGGCCTGGGAGACCTCGCGCCAGCGCACGGCCAGCTGGGTGGCGCGCGTGGCCAGCAGCGCGGTGGCGCGGTAGGCGGCCAGCCAGTGCGCCGGCTCGCGCGCCCAGGCCGGGCCGATGGGCTCGGCGGTGGTGCGCTCGAGGTCGATCACATAGCGGAAGTCCTCCGACGCCACCACGGCCTGATCGATGGCGGGGTCGCGCCACGCGCCCGGCAGCGTGGCGTCGAGGCAGGTCGCGACCACCGCCTTCTCGAACGCCGGCAGCGGCCCGCGCGGCTTGCGCAAGAGCAGCGCTTCGCGGGCGGGTTCCAGCGTGATGACCAGGGGGGTGTGGCCGCCCACCGCCGCCAGCTGCACCAGATCGGGGGCGCTCGGGGCGCTCGAGCCGACCACGGTGCGCTGCCCGGTGTCAGAGGCCAGCGCGCCCGAGACGCGGTGGCCGGCGACGTCGGCGACCAGGAAGCGCGACACAAAGTGGCGACCGATCTGCTTGGCGCGGTCGGTCTCGACCACCTTGGCGCAAAGCTTGCGCACGATCTCGTCGAACCACTCGGCGCGCACGGGGAGATCCTACTACGGTATCCTGAGGCCGCGAGGTGGCATGACAGCGCTGCTCGGGGCCCTGAAGGAGCTCGGCACCAACCTGCTGGCGATGGCGGCGCTGCTGCTCGGCCTCATGCTGATCAAGATCTTCTTCGGCCTGGCGGTGTCGGAGACCAGCGCGGTGTGGCAGGCGCCGATCGCGTTCGGGCTGGCGCTGGCCGCGACAGCGCTCGGCCTCACCATGGTCTACGCCGCGGTGCGCGCGACCACCAGCCAGATGGCCGAGGGCTGGCTGGGCCTGCTGACCGGGCGCGTGCCGCCGGGCTACGCCCGCGGCGGCGATGGCCTGCGCGGGGTCATGGCGCTGGCGCTGCTGGGGGCGGCCTGCTACTTCGGGCTGCTGCTGTTCCGCAAGGGCGCCCGCGAGGGCGAGCTGAACTGGGCCCTGGAGGGGCTGTTCCTGATGGCGGGCGGGCTGGTGTTCGGGCTGCTGCCAGCGATCCCGCGGCTGTACTTCGCCGGCCGCGGCGCGGGCGGCACCGCCCAGCAGCGCCGTGACCGACCCGGGCGTGGCAGCGGCGGCGACGGCGGCAAGCGCGCCGGCAAGGGGGTGCGCGACGGGGTGACGCTGTTCGTGACCCTGGCGGTGCTCGGGGTCGGCCTCGGGCTGGCGGCCATCGACATCACGGTGGCGGCGCGTGATCGCGGCAAGGTGGTCGCGAGACCTGCGCCGGGCGTCCGCGCGCCAGCGCCCGCGCCCGCTCGAGGCGTCCGTTGAGCGCCCGCCTCGAGCTGCTGACCTGCCCGGGCTGCGCCGCGCCGGTGCCGCTCGGCGCGGGGCCCACCGTGGCCTGCCCCTCGTGCGCGGCCAGCGTCGCCATCCCCGAGGCCTATGTGCGGCTGGCCGAGGCGACGCTGCGCGCTGACCAGGCGCGCCGCGCCGCCGAGCCGGTGTGGCGCGCGCTGGGTGGGCCGCCACCGGCCTGGGCTCGCAACCTGGCCATGGCGCTGGTGGTGCTGCTGCCGCCGCTCGCCAGCGTGCTGGTGGCGCTGCTGGTCACGCCCGCGCTGGGCGCCGCCGAGATCTGCGCGGTGGCCACGCTGCCCGCGGTGGTGCCGGGCGCGGCGCTGTGGCTGTGGGCGGCGTCGGTCGGGGCCTCGGTGGAGGGCGTGCGCGCGGCGCTGGCCGCGGCGCCGCCCGCGCGTGCGGGTGGACCGGCGACCTGCCGCCACTGCGGCGCGCCACTCCAGCTGTCCGCAGGCGCGCTCTCCGTCACCTGTTCTTATTGTCAGGCTGACAACCTCGCGATCAAGGCGGCGCGCGCCGAGGCGACCCAGGCGTCGAGCCGACTGGGCGCCGCCCTGCACAGCCTGGCCGACGGCAGCGCGCGGCTGCGCATGCGGCGCGTGATGCTGGGCCTGGGCGCGCTGGCGCTGTGCGGGCTGTTCGGCGGCGCCGCGGTGCTGGTGCTGAAGGCGGTGCGCTCGCTGCACGGCTGAGCGTCGCGCCGCGCGGCGGCTCACACGCCGAGGTCGGCGAGGTGCTTCATGACCAGCTGCAGATCGTCCCACACCATGCGCTTGGCGGTCGGGGTGCGCAGCAGGTACGCGGGGTGATAGGTCGGCATCAGCGGGATGCCCTGGTACTCGTGGAAGTGGCCGCGCAGCGTGCTGATCGAGGCCTCGGTGCGCAGCAGCGCCTGGGCCGCGAACTTGCCCAGCGCGACGATGGCGCGCGGCCGGATGGCGCCCAGCTGCTGGCGCAGGAAGGGCTCGCAGGCCGCCAGCTCGTCGGGCTCCGGGTTGCGGTTGCCGGGCGGGCGACACTTGATGATGTTGCAGATGTAGACGCTCTCGCGGGTGCGGCCCATGGCGACGATCATCTTGGTCAGCAGCGCGCCGGCGTCGCCCACGAAGGGCTCACCCTGCTCGTCCTCGTGAAAGCCGGGCGCCTCGCCCACGAAGACCAGCTTGGCGTCGGGGTCGCCGACCCCGAACACGATGGTCTTGCGACCGCCCGAGAGCTTGCAGCGGGTGCAGTCGCCGAGCTCGCTGCGCACCGCCTCCAGCCGCACCAGCCCCAGCGACTCTGCACCCGGGCCCGTGCCCGTGCCCGTGCCCGTGCCCGTGCCCGTGCCCGTGCTCGTGCCCGTGCCCGTGCTCGTGCTCGTGCTCGTGCGGCGCGGCCCCCTGGGCACGCCGGTGACCCCGAACTTGTCCAGCCACTGCAGGTGCGTGCGCAGCCCAGCCGCGACGTCGCCGGCATCACTCACGGCAACACCTTCACGATCTGATCCCACACCCCGTGCGCCAGCGCCGCCTTGGTCCCCGGCGCCAGCACCTCCACCGCGTCCTTGCCCACCACGAGCAGCCGACTCTCGTCGCCGCCGAAGCCGACGCCCTGGGTCGACACGTCGTTGGCCACCACCAGGTCGCAGCGCTTGCGCGTCAGCTTGCCGCGGGCCCGCGCCACCAGCTCGGCGTCGCGCGCGTCGCCAGCGCTGCCCGCGCTGGGCGTCTCGGCCGCAAAGCCGACCAGCAGCGGACGCGTCCGCGCCCGCTCGGCCCGCGCCAGCCCGACCCCGGCCAGGATGTCCGGGTTGGCCGTCAGCTCGAGGCGCAGCTCGGCGCCCAGCTCCTCCTTGGTCAGCTTGTGCGCGGCCTGGCCCTGGGCCCGGTAGTCGGCTACCGCGGCGGCCATCACCAGGACGTCCGCCCCACCCTCGCGCGCCATCACCTCGCGCTGCATCGCGCGGGCGTCCTCGACGTCGACGCGCGTGACCCCCAGCGGCGCGGTCAGCCCGACCGGCCCCGCGATCAGCGTGACCTCGGCCCCGCGCGCCGCCGCCGCCGCCGCCAGCGCAAAGCCCATCTTGCCGCTGGAGCGGTTGCCGATGAAGCGCACCGGATCGATGGCCTCCGCGGTCGGCCCCGCGGTCACCAGCACCTTGCGACCGGCCAGATCCTGCCGGGTCAGCGCGCGCCGCGCCGCCTCGACGATGGCCACCGGCTCCGCCATGCGCCCCGGCCCGACCCAGCCGCAAGCCAGGAAGCCGGCGCCCGGCCCCACCATCAGCACCCGCCGCGTGCCCACCAGGCGCTCCACGTTGGCCTCGACCAGCGGGTGCGACCACATGTTGACGTTCATGGCCGGCGCCAGCAGCACCGGCGCGCGCGTCGCCAGCATCACCGTGGTCAAGAGATCGTCGGCCATGCCGGCCGCCATGCGCGCGATGAGATCCGCGGTCGCCGGCGCCACCAGCACCAGGTCGGCGTCATCGGCCAGCTTGATGTGGCCGATCTCCGACTCCTGCGTGAGGTCGAACAGCTCGGTCGCGACCGGCGCCCCCGACAGCGTCTGCAAGGTCAGCGGCCCGATGAACTCGCGCGCCGCCGCCGTCATCACGCAGCGCACCCGGGCGCCCTCGCCGGTCAGCAGGCGCACCAGCTCCGCCGCCTTGTAGGCCGCGATCCCGCCCGACACCCCCAGCACCACCGTGCGCCCCGCCAGGGGACGCCACGGCTCGCCCGGTCCAGCCTGCTCTCGCGGCGCCTCGCTCACGGCCATTGCCCTATCTTGTCACGGATGTCACGGCGGGCAGCCGTCGGCGTCCTCGACGCCGTCCTTGGGCTCGGCGACCGTGGGGCAGCCATCCAGCGGGTCGGAGATGCCGTCGCCATCGTTGTCGTTGTCGGGGCAGCCGTCGCCGTCCTGCCAGCCATCGACGTCCTCGGCCTGGTTGGGACAGCTGTCGACCTTGTCGTCGATGCCGTCGCCGTCGTCGTCGGGATCCGGACAGCCGTCCAGGTCCTTGTTGCCGTCCATGTCCTCGGCCTGGCTCGGACACTGGTCCTCGACATCGGGCAGCTCGTCGCCGTCGTTGTCGCGATCCGGACAGCCATCGCCGTCCATGTAGCCATCGAGATCCTCGGCCTCGAACACGCAGGGATCGCACACGTCCCCGGTGCCGTCGCGGTCGCTGTCCCTGGGCGCGCCGCCCCAGCGCACGTCCAGCATGGCGCGCAGCGCCGGCGACCCGATGTCCGAGGTCATGCCGACGCCGAGCCCGAAGCCCACGTCGAGCCGGTGCGCCCAGGCCACGCGGACCCCGCCGCGCAGCTCGACCGGGGTCGGCCCGCCCTCGCTGGCGATGACGCCGACCAGCTCGCCGGTCAGCCAGATCCGGCGCGCCAGCGCGCCGCCGCCCAGCATGCTGACGGCCTGGCGCGCGCCCAGGCCGGCCCACAGCTCGTTGCGGATGGGCTCGTCGAAGAACTGCGCCTCCTCGGTGCGCAGCCGCGCGCCCACGTTGAGCGCCAGCGCCCAGCGCGGCCGCACGAAGTCGACCAGCACGCGCGGCTCGATGACCACGCCGGCCTCGCCCCCGAACTCGGTCGAGTCGCCCAGCGGCAGCGTCACCGTCAGCCCGAAGGCGCCGCGCGGACGGAAGCCCTCGGCCTTGCCGACCAGCGCCTTGAGCTCGACCCGTGGATCGCCCATCGCCGCCGCCGCCAGCGCGCGCTCGTCATTGACCATGATGCCGGCCACGCGATCGCCGCTCTGGAACACGGTGACCGGCACCGCGACGCCGACCGACAGCGCCTTGGTCACCCCGTACGCGCCCAGCACGTCGACGCCATAGCGCTGCTCGACCGGGACCGACAGCTCCTTGTCCTGGCGCCGGTCGCGCACCACCAGGGGGCGGTACGCCCACGACCCGGCGACGCCCACCGTCCACGCCTTCCTGGGCAGCACCGCGGTGCCCTGCAGGTGAAAGTACGGCTCCGGCATCGACGAGGGCTGGTAGCGCTCGACCGTGAAGTCGACCACGTGCTGCGCGTGGGCAGCTCCGCCCACCGCCAGCAGCACAGCCCCGCCGACCAGGCCCGCGAGCCGCCTCGTGCTCGGGCTCAGCGCCACGTGCCCGCCTCGCCGGCATACAGCCGGGCCGCCGGCAGGTTGCGATAGCGCTCCGCCTTGACGCGCAGCGCCGCCAGCTTGTCACACGCCCCGAGGCGCGCCGCGGCGTCGCCGCGCCCGGCGCGCGTGCACAGCTCCACGATGGCCGCCTCGGCCTCCAGCGGGTGGGTCAGGAAGTCGCGCCCGAAAACCACGCGCCCGCGCACGCCATACAGGCGCGCCTCGAACAGATCGCCCTCGCCGAGCCCCGCGATCTTGCGTCGCTCGTCGACCTCCCACAGCCCGCCGCCGATCAGATCCTCCAGCAGCACCGAGGCCGGCCGCGTCTCCAGCATGCGAAACAGCGAGCGCTGGCTGCCCGCCAGCGCCGCCAGCAGGTCGTCGGCGACCCCCGGCACGCCCTGCGCGCGCGCCCACACCACCGGCGCGGCGCCGGCCCCCGGCACCTCGGCCGACAGCGGTCGCTCGACCGCGTACCACTCCAGGAAGGCGCTCATGCGCGGCTCGTACAGCGCGTCGTCCTCGAACAGCTGGCCCTGGCGCGCCTCCAGCTCGGTCTTGGCGCGCAGCACCTCGGCGGCGTGCTCCCCGCGCGAGCACAGCGCCACCACGGCGTCGATGGCCGCGCCCAGCTCGGCGTGAGCGATCTCGGCCGGCGCGTCCACCATCGCCAGGGCCTGGGTCAATCCCGGGCCCGCGGCGCGGCGGCGGGCGCACCCGCGGCGCGCCGGCGCACCGCGGCCAGGAAGCGGCCGAACAGGTACGAGGCGTCATGCGGCCCCGGGCTGGCCTCGGGGTGGTACTGCACCGAGAAGACGTCGCGCCCGGGCACCTGCATGCCCTCCACGGTGCGGTCGTTCAGGTTGACGTGGGTCAGCTCGGCCTTTCCGGCCAGCGAGTCCATGTCGACGCAGAAGCCGTGGTTCTGTGACGTGATCTCGACCTTACCCGAGGTCTCGTCGCGCACCGGCTGGTTGCCGCCGTGGTGGCCGAACTTGAGCTTGAAGGTGCGCCCGCCCAGCGCCAGGCCGAGGATCTGGTGGCCCAGACAGATGCCGAACAGCGGGATGTCGGTGCTCAGGATCTCGCGCACCGCCTCGATGCCGTAGGTCACCGCGGCGGGATCCGCGGGTCCGTTGGACAGGAAGACGCCGTCGGGGCGCAGCGCCAGCACCTCGGCGGCCGGGGTGCGCGCGGGCACCACGGTGACCTTGCAGCCCTCGTCGCGCAGGCGGCGCAGGATGTTCTGCTTGATGCCGAAGTCGTAGGCCACCACGTGCACCGACGCGGCCGGCGCGGCGGCGTTGCGCCAGCTCGGCGCGTCCCAGCCATGGACCTCGGCGCAGGTGACCTCCTTGACCAGATCGCGCCCCTCCAGCGAGGGCACCGCCGCGGCGCGCGCCGCCAGCGCCCGCGCCTCGGCCTCCGACCTCGGCACCGCCGTGGTCAGCAGGCCGCGCAGCGAGCCCGAGATGCGCAGCTTGCGCGTCAGCGCCCGGGTGTCGATCCCGCCCAGCCCGAACACGCCCTGCGCGTGCAGGAAATCGCCCAGCGAACCGCTGGCACGCCAGCTCGACACCAGCGGCGACGGATCGCGCACGATGAAGCCGGCGCACCAGGCGCGCCCGCTCTCGAAGTCCTCGGGGTTGACCCCGGTGTTGCCGATCTGCGGCGCGGTCATGGCCACGATCTGTCCGCGGTACGACGGGTCGGTCAGGATCTCCTGGTAGCCGGCCATCGCGGTGTTGAAGACGACCTCACCCTCGGCGTCGGCACCCAGCGCGCCGAAACCCTCACCGGTGTAGATGGTGCCGTCCTCCAGCGCCAGCGCCGCGGCGGTCGTCGTCCCCGTTCCGGTTCCGGTACCGGTTGCCATGGCCTAGCCCTTCCCTTCGCCCGGCTGTGCCAGCTCGCCGGAGCCGTCGTACGCGATGCGCCCGCCCACCAGCGTCGCCTTGACGCGCCCCAGCACCGCGCGGCCATGAAACGGCGTGTTCTTGCTCTTGGACAGCAGCGCCTCGCGCTGCACCGTCCAGCGCGCCGCCGGATCGATGATGGTGACGTCGGCGACCACGCCCTCGATCAGGGTGCCGAAGGCCTCCGGGAAGGCGAAGATCTGCGCCGGGCCGGCGGTCAGCAGATACACCGCGCGCTCCAGCGTGATGACCTTGTCCTCGACCAGGCCGAGCAGCAGCGGCAGCGCGGTCTCCAGGCCGACCATGCCGAAGGCCGCCAGATCGAACTCGACGTCCTTCTCGACCAGCGAGTGCGGCGCGTGATCGGTGGCCACCGCGTCGATGGTGCCGTCGGCCAGCGCCTCCTTGAGGGCGTCGATGTCGGCCTGCGTGCGCAGCGGCGGCGCCACCTTGGTCGCGGTGTCATAGCCGCAGCACACCACATCGGTCAGCGTCAGGTGGTGCGGCGTGACCTCGCAGGTCACCGGCAGCCCGCGCTTGCGCGCCTCGCGCAGCAGGCGCACCGAGGCCGCCGCCGACACGTGGGCGACGTGGTAGCGCGCCCCGGTCAGCGCCACCAGCTCGAGGTCGCGCGCGACCATCACGCTCTCGGCCGCGCTGGGCTGGCCCTTGAGGCCGGCGCGGGTCGACGACGCCGACTCGTTCATGACGCCGCCCGCAGCCAGGTGCTTGTCCTCGCAGTGCTGCACCACCGGCAGGCCAAACGTCCGCGCATACTCCAGCGCGCGCCGCATCAGCTCGGCGTTCATCACCGGCAGGCCGTCGTCCGAGACCGCGACGATGCCGGCCTCGCGCATCTCGGCCATCTCGGCCAGCTCGGCGCCGCCGAGGCCCTTGGTGATGGCGCCGACCGGGAAGACCCGGGTGGCCCCGACCTCGCGCGCGCGGCGCACGATGAGATCGGTCACCGCCCGGCAGTCGTTGACCGGGGTGGTGTTGGCCATGCAGCACACCGTGGAGAAGCCGCCGGCGGCCGCGGCGCGGGTGCCCGACGCGATGTCCTCCTTGTACTCCTGGCCGGGCTCGCGCAGGTGGGTGTGCAGATCCACGAAGCCCGGTGTGACCAGGAGGCCCTTGCAGTGGATCTCGCGCGACGCCGCGGGGGCGCGCAGGCCGCGCCCGATGCGGGTGACGCGCCCGTTCTCGATGACGAGGTCGGCCTCCTCGTCGCGCTTCGAGGTCGGGTCGATGATGCGTCCGTCGCGCAGCACGTAGTTCATGACCGCTTCTCCGCGTCCGACCCGGCGCTGCCGCCGCTGGTGCTGACCTCGATGCCGCCGCCGAGCAGGTACAGCACCGCCATGCGCACCGCGACACCGTAGGTGACCTGGTCGAGGATGACCGAGCGCGAGCCGTCGGCGACCGCGGGATCCAGCTCGACGCCGCGGTTGATGGGGCCGGGGTGCATGATGATGGCGTCGGGCTTGGCCAGCCCGACGTTGCGCGGGCCCAGGCCGAAGGTGCGGGCATACTCGCGCGTGTTCGGGATCAGTGGCGCGCCCTGCCTCTCCTTCTGGATGCGCAGCATCATCACCACGTCGGCGCCGTCCAGGGCGTCGTCCAGGCGCCGCACCACGGTGGCGCCCATGGCCTCGATGCCCACCGGCAGCATGGTCCCGGGGCCGCACACGCGCACGCGCGCGCCCAGCCTGGACAGCGCCAGGATGTTCGAGCGCGCCACCCGGGAGTGCGTGATGTCGCCGCAGATGGCGACCTCGAGGCCGTCGATGCGCCCCTTGTGCTTGCGGATCGTGGCGCAGTCCAGCAGCGCCTGGGTGGGGTGCTCGTGGGCGCCGTCGCCGGCGTTGACCACCGCGCAGCCGACGCGCTGGGCGATGAAGTGCGGCGATCCCGAGGCCGAGTGGCGCAGCACCACGATGTCGGGCCGCATCGCCTCCAGGTTGCGCGCGGTGTCGAGCAGGGTCTCGCCCTTGGACGTCGAGCTGCCCGAGCCCGAGATGTTGACCGCGTCGGCGCTGAGGCGCTTGGCCGCGATCTCGAACGACGTGCGCGTGCGCGTCGAGTTTTCCATGAACAGGTTGATGACCGTGCGCCCGCGCAGCGTGGGCACCTTCTTGATGGGCCGCTCGGAGATCTCGAGGAAGGTGTCGGCCAGATCCAGCAGCCGGGTCAGGTCGGGCGCCGACAGCTGTTCGATGCCCAGCAGGTGGCGATGCGGGAAGGTCATGGCGTCTTCTCGCGCAAGAGCACGCGATCCTCCGTCCCCGGGGCGTCCTCGGCCAGCAGCACGCGCACCGACTCGGTGCGCGCCGTGGTCACCTTCAGCCCGACATAGTCGGCCTGGATGGGCAGCTCGCGATGGCCGCGGTCGACCAGCACCGCCAGCTCGACCGCGCGCGGGCGGCCGTAGTCCATCAGCGCGTCGAGCGCCGCGCGCACGGTGCGCCCGGTGTACAGCACGTCGTCGACCAGCACGACCTTGTGGCGGCCGATGTCGAACGGGATCTCGGTGGGCCCGATCTCGGGCCGCGGCAGCCCCTGGAAGACGTCGTCGCGATACAGCGTGATGTCGACCGCGCCCAGCGCCACCGCCAGGCGCTCGGGCTCGACCTCGGTCACCAGCCTGGCCAGCCGCTCGGCCAGGAAGTAGCCGCCGGTGCGGATGCCGACCAGCGCCAGGCCGGTCTGGCCCGCGTTCTTCTCGACGATCTCGCTGGCGATCCGCCGCAGCGCGCGGGCGATGCCGGCGCTGTCGAGCAGCTCACGCCGGGTCACCAGGTGATCGTCCGGAGGCTGCGAGCGGGGCGCCATCGGGGCCAAGGTATCGCACCCGCAAAGCGCGCTGGTCAAGGCCCCTTCAGAGGGCTAAGAAGGCCTCGGAGGTCACACCATGGATATCAGCAGCATGATGGCGGGCAGCATGAAGGCGATGATCGAGGCCCAGGGCGGTGAGGAGCTCATCCTCGGCGTCGGGCCCAAGGTCTTCCGCGGCAAGGTCGCCAACAAGGCGCCCGCCGAGACCTTCACCTTCAAGGCCGGCGGCGTCGATGTGATCATCGCCTACGCAGCCGTCAGTTTCATCATCCGGGCCAGCCAGCCCGGCGCCGAGCGCTTCCAGTAGCGGCGCCCCGCGTCCCCGACCGCGACCTATCCGGGGGCGTTCTCCTTGCTCTCCTTGTCCTCGATCTCCACCCGCGTGGTGACGTCGAACTCGTTGATGTCGGCCAGGCTGTAGAAGTTCGCCGCGCCGGTCTCGATGTGGCCCTGGATCTGCTCCTTGATGGCGGCGATCTCGTCCTCGCCGCCGCCCTTCTTGGCGTCGACGATCTGGGCGATGGTCTGCAGCGTCGCCAGCAGCGACGGGTTGGTGCTGGCGCGGCGCAGCGCCATCTCGCGCAGGCGCGGCGAGCGCATCTTGCCGGCCCACTGGCGGGCGCGGCGCTCGGCCTCGCCGCAGCCCATGAAGCTGGGCTCGTTGGCGGGCGCCAGGCGCATGCCGGCGGGGTCGTGCACCACGATGCCGTCGTCGCGGACCGCGACCAGGAAGATGAAGTGGTTGTGGGTGTGCGCGACGATGCGCTTGCCCTGCTCCAGCGAGGCCTTGGCCTTGGCGCGATCCTTGGGGCTCTTCAGGCTGCCCCAGACCTGCGTGGCCTCCATGCCGGCGGCCTCGGCGACGCGCTCGATGGCGCGGCTGTTGGTGATGGCCTTGTAGCCGCCCTTCTTGCCGATGCCGGCGGCGGTGACCAGGTCCTCCAGCTTGACCGCGGCGCACAGCTCGGGGTCGTCGATGATCTGCTTGAGCGGGATGGGCTTCTTGTGGCCGGGCACCTCGGCGCAGGCGCCGGCGTGGATGCCCTGCTCGCGCAGCACGGCGCAGATCTTGTCACGCACCGCCTTCTCGTCCCCCGCGACCGAGACCATGGCCATGGTCAGCGAGGTCATGTTGCAGGTGTTGGAGGCCGCCGAGCCGCCCTTCCAGGCGCCGTTCGAGTCCTTGTAGGTGTTGCCGACCTGGGTGTAGTAGCGCTCGGTCATGGCCGAGGCGTCGGCCATGCCGGTGGCGACCAGCGGCTGGGTGGCCTGCGCGGGCGAGGAGGCGGCGACCTCGGCCTGCGCCGGGGACGCCGGCAGCGGCTCGGCCTGCTTGGGGGTGGGCGCCTCGCGCGGGACCGCCGGCGCGGTCTCGGCCTTGACCACGATCTGGGGCGCGGCGGTCGGCGTCGCGGCCTCCTCGTCGTGCGCGGTCGGCAGCGCGGCCTTGGGCTTGTGCACGGTCCTGGCGGCGTGCTCGCGCACCGGCTGGCTGGCCTCCAGCGCGGGGCGCACATCCTCGTTGCGCACGCGCAGCCACTCGCGCGCGGCCGGCGTGCCCGAGGTCAGCTTGATGCCGCGCAAGGTCGGGTGGCGCTGCCAGAACACCTCGTTGGTGAGGTGGTTCTCGTCGCGCTGGCCCCCGGTGATGAGGTCCCTGGCCACCGCGCTGGCGTCGATCTCGGCGGGCTCGGGCAGCGGGCCGGCCGCGTCCACCACGGGGGTGGCTTCGCGCGGCTCGGGCGCGGTCTCGGGGCTCTGCATCTGGAACGCCGCGGTGACGAAGGCGTTGCCCAGGTGCTGGTGGCAGAACATGGCGATCGCCGAGGTCTCATCACGGTGAGCCTGGATGACGGTGGCGATCTGGGCCGGCGTGACCTGACCACCCCGGGCCAGGCGCTGGACCTGCATCAGGCCGGGGCCACCGCCCGCGATGGGGCTGGGCATCTCGCCAGTTCCGTTGGCGTTACTTGTGTTTGCGCTGGTGGCCGCGTGGCTGGACGCGGCCGACAGGAGCTGGTTTCGTTTTCCGCGGCGTCCCATGGGCTGCCTCAGGATACCGCGAAACCACTGCCGATCTCCCCTCGACTACAGCGGCAGCAGGGGGGTCCGGCGCAGCAGGATGGGCATCGCCTTCTTGCCCGTGACCAGCTCCATGTGGCCGAACTGCGCCTTCACGAACAGGACCCGGGCGGTGCGCTGCTTCCTGGTGAAGTCATCGAACTTCGCTGGCACCTCCTCGGCGGTGACGACTCCCTTGAGGCCCTTCACGAAGACCTTGGAGTTGTCGAGGGTGCGCCCGGCGGTGGCGACCAGGGTCAGCTTGTTCTCGGCGTGGCCCTTGGCGGTCTCCAGCCAGGCCTTGTACTCCGCGATGCCCCCGAACAGGGCGTCGAGCAGGATGATGTGATCGAGCGGGGTGTAGTCGAGCCACTTCTCGATGGTCTTGAAGGCGCCGCTGTGGCCCATCACGACCACCCGACCGTTGGGACGCTGGGCGCCGATCCCGCGCGACACCGTCTTGAGCAGCTCGCCCAGGGCCTCCCACTTGATGCTGTCATTGGAGTCGCGCTGGGCGCCGGCGACGATGAACAGGGCGTTCTGCTTGCTGGCGCGGAACTGTGCCGGCAGGTTGTAGTTCTGCCAGGCCTCGTCGGGTGACGAGCCGTGGCCGTGGACATAGACCAGCGTCCCCGCGGTGGCGTAGCGATAGCCGGGCGGGCGCCACACGTGCACTGGCCCGTGCGGGGTCACGATGCGGAAGTGATCACCGCCAAGGACGGTGTCGCGCTTGACCTCGAGCTTGGGCTTCTTGACCGGCGTCTTGGGGGTGGTCCTGGTCGCGGTGGCGGGCACCGGGGTGGTGCGCGCCTCGGCGGGCAGCGCCCCGACCAGGGCCAGCCCGAGGGCCAGCACCACAGCCTTCCCGTGTGTGGATCTTGTCGCCACTCCCCCTTTCATGTTGGTGATAACGTCCGGAGTCAAGTTCCATGCCCGCCCTGGTGACCCTGACCACCGATTTCGGCCTCTCGGACCCCTTCGTGGGGGTCATGAAGGGCGTCATCCTGGCCCGCCTGCCCGAGGCGACCATCGTCGATCTGACCCACGGCATCCCGCCCCAGGACCTGATGGCGGGCTGCTTCTGGCTCAGCGTCAGCCATGGCGCCTTCCCGGCCGGCACCGTGCACGTGGCGGTGGTCGACCCCGGGGTCGGCACCGCACGCCGGGCCCTGGTCGCGCGCGCCGGGGGCCACCTGTTCGTGGCGCCCGACAACGGCCTGCTGGGGCCGCTGCTGCACGACCCCGCCAGCGAGCTGCGCACCATCGCGCCGGAGACGCTGCAGCGCCTGGGGCTCAGCCGCAGCGCGACCTTCGACGGCCGCGACGTGTTCGCCCCGGTCGGCGCCGAGCTGGCCGCGGGCCGTCTCCGGCTGGAGGATGTCGGCCCCGAGGCGCGCCCGGTGGTGTCGAGCGCGCTGCCGCCGGCGCGGATCTCGCCGCAGAAGGTCGTCGGCGTGGTCGCGGTCATCGATCGCTTCGGCAACATCATCAGCAACATCCCGGCGGCGGCACTGACCATGGCGCACCTCGAGGCGCCGCTGGTCTGTGTCGGCAAGCAGCAGCTCGGGCTGTCGCGCACCTACGGCGAGGCCGGGCCGATGGAGTACCTGGCGCTGATCAACTCCTTCGGCCATGTCGAGGTCGCGCGCGCCAGCGGCGACGCCGCCAGCGCGCTGGGGGTCATCTCGGGCACCGCGGTGGTCGTGGTCGAGACCCCGCCGCAGGGCACCAACTGATGGCCGGGCCGGGAGCCGACGGCGCCGCGGGGACGCCGGTCACCGCGGCCATCCTGCTCATCGGCGACGAGCTCTTGTCGGGCAAGGTCGCCGACGAGAACGCGCGCTTCCTGATCGGCGAGCTGCGCGAGCTGGGCGTGGCGCTGCGCCGCGTGGTCATCATCCCCGACGACCTGGCGACCATCGCGCGCGAGGTCCGGGCGCTATCGGACGCGCACACCCACGTCATCACCTCGGGCGGTGTCGGCCCGACCCACGACGACCTGACCATGGCGGGCGTGGCGGCGGCGTTCGACATGAAGCTCGTGCGTCACCCGCGCCTGGAGGCGCTGCTGCGCATGTACTACGGTTCGACCGGCAAGCCGGCCGCCGACTGGGAGCGCAACCTGGTGATGGCCGACGTACCCGAGGGCGTCGAGCTCGACGCCGGCGACGTGCTGCCCTGGCCGGTGACGCGGGTCAGGAACGTCATCGTGATGCCCGGCGTCCCGATCATCCTGCAGAAGAAGTGGAGCGCCATCCGCGAGGGCTTCCGCCAGGCGCCCTGGCTGAACGCGGCGGTGTACGTCAACGTCGACGAGGGCCCGCTGGCGGTGCACCTCGACCGCGTGGTCGCCGAGCACCCGACGGTGGCGTGCGGCAGCTACCCGCGCTTCGACGCCGCGGCCGACTACAAGGTCAAGGTCACGCTGGAGTCGAAGGACGCCGCGGCGCTGGCGACGGCGCGCGCGGCGCTGCTGGGGTGGTTGCCGGCGGGCTGGGTGTTGCGCGTCGAAGGCTAGGCCGCGGCGCAGGTTGGGCCGCGGCGCGGGACAGGGCGCGGCGCGGGCCGGGCCAGGCAAGGCTCTGGCGCGGGCAGCGGGGCTGGCCGCGGCCTCAGTCGCCCAGACGGTCGATGGCCCAGCCGCTGCCGCGGCGGACCAGCTGCACCGGGCCGCTGCGCTCGGTGCCGTCGACAGTCATGACCCCGAGCGCGCTGGCCCGATCGCCGCTGGGCTGGAAGTCGCGCAGCTCGATGCTGCTGGCCCGCTTGATCGGGCTGTCGATGAGGAGATCGATGCCATCGTTGTCGTAGACCACCATGCCGGGCCCGAACGAGCGCAGGTAGTCCTCGGCCGCGCTGACCGCTGCGGCGGTGCGCCCGCTGGCCAGGGCGGCGTCGAAGCGCCGCGCCGCCTCGACCGCGTTCGACGCCACCAGCGCCGGCTGCGGTCCATCGGGCCAGCTCAGCCGTGGCGGCCCGCCCAGGCGCTGGTGCAGCTCGGCCATCGAGTCGTCCCCGCGCATCGGCCCGATCTCCTCACCGACCTGGCGCCAGCCAGCGCCCTCGCGCTCGAAGACCAGGGCGATGACATCGTTGTCGATGATCTGCGCGCCCTGGAACGCCGGCCACACCACCGCGGCCCGCCCGCGCGGCCCCTCGAGCTCGGCGATGAAGACGATCGCGACGCTGGCCAGCTGGCGATCCGCCGCGGCCCAATGCCGCACCGCCTCGCGCAGCTGAAAGCGCGCCTGTACCACCCCCGGCGCCAGCGCCTCACCGGTGCCGGGGGTGCCGCCGCTGCCCCCAGGGTCCCTGCGCGCCTGCTTGCTGCAAGCGCCCCCCGCGACCACCAGCACCGCAACCATCAAGAGTCCACGCATGCGGCCAGTATGTCCCAACTGCAGATGGCGGTCGCGCGTGCGCGTGCGCATGCGCATGCGCGTACGCGTGCGCGTGCGCGTGCGCGTGCGCGTGCTCGTGCGAGTGCGCGTGCGCGTACTCGTGCTCGCGACCACCGGCGCCTGCACGACCACCGGGCGCCTGCGCCAGCACTTCCACGACCAGCTTGAATCGGGCGGACATCACGAGCACTAGCACGTCCACGAGCACGAGCACGTCCACGAGCACGTCCACGAGCACGTCCACGAGCACGTCCACGAGCACGAGCACGTCCACGAGCACGTCCACGATGATTCACGAGCCCGAACCACGACCACGATCAGGCCAACACCACGAACCCCTCTCCCCTCCTCCCCTCTCCCCTCTCCCTCTCCCCTCTCCCTCTCCCCCTACGCCGCGCCTCCGACGACCACCGGATGCAACCTCGGCGGCAGCTCCTCCAGCGCCTGCACCACCGCACGCAGGTGATCCGGCTTGGCGAAGTACCTGTCCGCGATGCCTTCGTCGATCGCCGCCTGCGCCAGCTCGGGCTGCGCTCCCGTGCACAGGTAGCGCGTCACCCCGGGAAACTCGTGCGTGGCCTCGCGCAGCAGCCCGATACCGTCCAGCACTGGCATCTCCAGATCGGACAGGATCACGTCCACATCGGGCGACAGCAGCTCCAGCGCCTGGCGCCCATTCTCGGCCACGGTCAGCCGGTACCCGCGTAACCGGCGCTGCCACAGCACGCGCATGTTCTCGTCATCGTCGACCACGAGGATGTGAAGCGGCCGGTTCCCCACCATGCCCGCCAATAGAGCAACCGCCGTGCCTGCGGCACATTTGTCCACAGCCACGCAACCTCTCGACACCCCTGGCGCTCCCCCCCAGAGGTGGTGACGCCCTTGGGCGCCACCCCTGGCCTGCCCACCCGCCGCCACCCCACTACCCCGGGTCCAGCGCCCCCAATCGCCTCGTGGAACTCCGCTCCACGAGGCGATGGTCCGACTCCGCTCAGCGCCGGGCGCGCCGCCGCCGCAGCAGCAGCACCGCCAGCAGAAGCAGACCGGCCAGCAGCGCCGGCGTCGCCGCCGCGCCGCGCTCACGCGCGCCGGTCTCGCACGCGCAGCCCTCGCTGTTGCCGCCGCCCGGCTTGCCAGCGTCGACCTCGATGGCCGCGTCCGGCTCGACACCGGCGTCCTCGAAGTTCGAGCCCGCGGTGTAGCCGATGGTCGTCATCGCCGCGACCGTGGTCGTCGTCCCGCTGTTCACGATCATCACGTGCACCGGACCGGGGGCGAAGTCGGCCACCACGTCGGCGCTCCAGCCGCCCGCGGTCTTGACCATGGTGGTGGTCAGCTCGGCGTCCTCGTTGCCCGCCACGGTGCGGCCCGAGTAGGTGAACTGGATCGGATCGGCGCCGCGCTTGACCAGCAGCTTGGGCACCGCCATGCCGCCGCCGCCCTGCCCGCCCTCGCCGCCCTGCGACAGCGGGATGTTGACCGTCAGCTTGCTGGCCTGCACCGGCACCATGTAGCGGAACTGCAGGTAGCCCGGCATGTACGGCGTCAGGTTCAGCCCCGAGGTGCGGGTGCCCTCGATGTACAGCATGCGCTTGGGGCCGTCATAGGGCTGCACGCGCTCGCACGCGATCTGCCCGCGCGAGGTGAAGTCGGTGCGCGCCATCGCGACCTCGCCAGCGGTGAACATCGGCTCGGCGCCGAGCTCGGTCAGCGTGGCCATCGCGGCCTGCTCGTAGCTCGAGTTGGGGACCAGGCCGTCCATGGCCCGGAACACCGCGGCGTCGAACGCGGTGGCCTTCTCGGCCGTGGTGCCGAGGTGACCGCGACCGGCCCACAGCGCCGCCGACCACGGCATCGAGTCATGGTGCACCTCGCCCTCGACGTTGGTCGGGCACACGTTGGCGTTGTCGAGCCGGCGCCGCTCGCCGCCCAGCTGGTCGAGCAGCGGCCCCAGGTACGAGTCCATCGCCGGGGTCTCGAGGAAGGCGCCGCCGAAGTAGTCGGCATAGCCCTCGTTCATGGCGCCGGGCGCGATGTCGAGGCCCCAGCGGTCGACGCGATGCTGGATGAGGCCGGTGGTGGTGTCGATGACCGCGTGGGTGAACTCGTGGCCCGCGGTCAGTCCGTCATAGGCGAAGTCGAAGCCCGAGCCCTGGCCGAACAGCATGGAGTCGTAGTTGCGCACCCCGAAGCCGGTGTCGCCGCGCGGCGCGAAGGCCGCGTTGTCGACCGGGTACAGCTGGCCGTTGGGGTCCTGCGCGTTGGCGAACTGGGTCTGGAAGTCGCCCGCGGCGCCGGTCATGTCGAACGGCAGGCGGTAGTTCGCGATGGCCGGGATGGGCTGCTGCTTGACCACGAAGCCGGCGCCGGTGCCGCCCGCCAGCGCGCGGAAGCGGTCGTAGGCGCGCCGCACGTGGTAGTACATGTGCACCTCGGCGAACTTGTCGAAGCTGTCGACCTCGTTGGGGGTCAGGCCGTCACCCTCGCCGGTCTTGCCCGAGCCAGCGCCGGTCACGCCGGGGAAGTCCCAGTCGGCGCCGGCCGCGCTGCGCGCCGCGGTCTGCACCTCGGCGCAGAAGTGCAGCATGAAGGTGCCAAAGCCCGACATCACCGTGGTCAGGGTGTGGTCGTCGACACAGTTCTGGCCCTTGACCAGGGTGTCGGCCGGGTACAGCTGGCTGGGATCGACGTGCGACAGATCCTCCAGCGTGGTGGTGGCCGACAGCGCCGGGTTGATGCGCCAGACCCGGGCCTGGTTGGCGGTCTTGACGCGGTTCTCGACGCCCAGCGGGCTGCCGTCCTCGGCGTCGATCAGGCAGCGCAGCGCCTGCAGATACTCGACCCGCGTCGGCAGATCGACCATGAAGCCGTGGCGCAGCACGCCGCCGGGCAGCGCCACGATGACGGCGCGCGCGAACTGGCCATCGGAGGTCTCTCCCGCGCGCTGCGGGGCATAGTGCAGGAAGGCGCGATCGACCGCCTGCATCGGGCTGATGCGACGCTGCCCGGCCACCGCCACCGGCGCCACCAGCGACGACATCATCCACAGCGCGGCGCCGTCGGCGCGCAAGCGCACGGTGACCTGGGCGCCGAACACGTCGAGGTCCTCCAGGCGCTGCTGGAAGCGCACCACCGCGCCGCCGTCGCTGTGCACCCACTGCCGCTTCAGCGCCAGCTCGACGCGCACCGGGCTGAGCTGCCCGGGCACGCCCGCGCGCAGGAACGCGCGCGCCGCCGCCTCGGGGGGCAGCGTGCTGGGCCCGCTCAGCGTGCGGCCGCGGGCCGCGCCCAGGAAGCCGGGCGCTGGCGCCGACAGCTCGGGCGAGGCCACGCTGGTGAAGTCCGCGAGCGGCCCCGCGGTCGCGCTGGAGGCGGCGACGGCGGTGGCAATGGCAAAGATCCAGGTCGATCCAAGGCGGCGCATGCTGTCCCTCCCAAGAGAAGACGTCGCTCCACCCCTTTTTCCCCACTCCCGACGCGGCGGACATTAGTCGGTCGTTCAATTGTTCTGCAAGCAAGTTCGTTTTGCGAACCGGATTCGGTTCGCGGGCTTACGGCCCGATTTTGTGACGAGGCGCAGCAAGACGTTCGGACCCAGGTTCGTGCTAGCGTGCCGCTCCATCATGGAGCGCCTGCAAGCCGTCAAGGGCATGAACGACCTGCTCCCGCCCGAGAGCGCCAAGTGGCAGTTCGTCGAGACCCGCGCGCGCGCCCTGCTCGAGGCCTACGGGTACCGCGAGGTGCGCACCCCGCTGGTCGAGCCGACCACGCTGTTCGCGCGCGCCATCGGCGTGGCCACCGACATCGTCGAGAAGGAGATGTACACCTTCACCGATCGCGACGGCAGCTCGCTGACGCTGCGCCCCGAGGGCACCGCGGGCGCCGTGCGCGCCTACCTCGAGCACCAGGTCGCCGGCCGCGAAGGCCACACGCGCTGGTACTACTCGGGCCCGATGTACCGCCACGAGCGCGCCCAGAAGGGCCGCTACCGGCAGTTCTTCCAGATCGGCGCCGAGGCCCTGAACCAGCCCGAGCCCACCGTCGACGCCGAGATGATCGCGATGCTGGCCCAGCTGTTCACGGCGCTCGGCATCGACGACGTCGACGTGCTGGTCAACTGTGTGGGCGGGGCCGAGGATCGGCCGAAGTACATGGCCGCGCTGCGCGCCTACCTGGAGGCGCCTGGCCCCGATGGGGCGCCGCGGCTGTCACGCCTGAGCGAGACCAGCCAGCGCCGGCTCGACAAGAACCCGCTGCGCATCCTCGACAGCAAGGACCCCACCGACATCGCGCTGACCGCCGAGGCGCCGTCGATCCTCGACCACCTCGGCGACGCCAGCAAGGCGCACTTCGACGCCGTGCTGGCGACGCTGCGCGAGCTCGGCGTCAAGTTCACCGTGGATGCCCGCCTGGTGCGCGGCCTCGACTATTACACCGGCACCGTGTTCGAGGTGCGCGGGCGCGGCCCCGGCCTGGGCGCGCAGAACGCCCTGTGCGGCGGCGGGCGCTATGACGCCCTGGTCGAGACCCTGGGTGGCGCCGGCAAGACCCCGGCGGTCGGCTTCGCCTTCGGCGTCGAGCGCGTGGTCGCCAGCATCCCGGGCGAGCCGGCGTCGTTCGCCCAGGCGCCCGAGCTGTGCCTGGTCAGCCACGGCGACGCCGCGCGCCGCTTCAACCTGGCGCTGGCGCAGGAGCTGCGCGGCCGGGGCTACCGGGTCGACGTCGACCACCGCAGCGCCAGCATGAAGTCGCAGATGAAGCGCGCCGACAAGCTGGGCGCGCGCTTCGTCGGCGTGCTCGGCGAGGACGAGCTGCAGAAGGGCATCCTCATGCTGCGCGACATGGGCGCCGGCGAGCAGCGCCCGGTGACCCGCGCCGAGGTCGAGCCCGCGCTGGCCGCGGCCCGCATCAGCCCCACCGTCAAGCAGGAGGCCTAGCCCAGATGAGCGACCGCGAAGCGCACGTGCACACCGCGCAGGGCAAGTTCGGCCAGCACATCAGCGTCGGCCCGCATGAGCTCTGCGCCGACGAGCCGGTCGACCTCGGCGGCGATGATCGCGGCCCCAGCCCGCACGAGCTGCTGCTGTCGGCGCTGGGCGCGTGCACCTCGATGACCGTGAGGATGTACGCCGAGCGCAAGGGCTGGCCGGTCACCGCGGTCGACGTCAAGCTGACCCACGAGAAGTCGAAGCGCCCCACCGCCGACGGTGGCCCCGAGCGGACCGTTACCTTGCTGCGGCGCCGGGTTCACCTCGAAGGCGACCTCACCGACGAGCAGCGCACGCGCCTGCTCGAGATCGCCAACAAGTGCCCGGTGCACAAGACGCTGACCGGCAGCATCGAGATCCCGACCGAGCTGGCGTAGCCCGGCCGGGCTTCGGTCAGGTGTCGCCTAGCGGAACCAGCTGACGAAGCGCAGCAGGATCAGCAGGCCCGCCAGGCCGACCGAGGCCAGCACCAGCAGGATCCCGAACAGCAGATTGGCCTGCGACTCCTTGTTCTGGATCCCGATCCAGGCCGCGAAGGCGCCCGGGATGACACCCAGGACCGCGACCACGGCGCCCGCGATCGAGCCGTGTGTGATGCCCTTGCCCAGCGCCGCGACGATCAGCGCCACCACCAGCAGAATCACCCCCGCCAGCAGCGGAGTACCCGCGCTGGGCGCCTTCTCGTTCTCGGCCATCGACGCTGTCCCCTTTGTCCGGTGCCCGGAGCCTAGCTGCGACGCGCGCGCCTGCTGCGCACGCGCCACACGAGGATGCCACAGAAGAGCAGGCTCACCAGCGGAATCATTGCGCTGGCGTCGGAGCCGGTGCCCGCGCCGCGACCACCCGCGCTGCAGCCGCAGCCAGAGTCGGCCGAGCCACCTGGATCGATGGGGTCGACACCGCCCTCGCTGCTGCCGCTCGGGCTCGGGCTCGGGCTGGGGCTGGCGCTGCCATCGCGGCTGCCAGCGTCGGTCGGCGGATTGACGACGCCACCATCCGGGGTCGGGCCGACCGGGGTGCCGATGCTGAAGGTGTCGATCACGGTGCCGTCGGGCTTCTGCGCGCGCAGCTCCATGAAGTCGCCATCGACGCGGATGGTCGCGAAGTGGTTCACCATGACGTACTTCTTCGAGTACGGCAGGTCGGGCGAGCCCGCCTCCTGCGAGTACAGCGGCGCCCCGGCGCCACCCAGGGTCACGTAGTGCACGCCGGCCTTCTCCAGGTGCTCGTAGGTGTGATCGTGGCCCTGCAGCACCAGCTCGACGTTGTACTGCTCGAACAGGGGCACCCACAGCGACTGCGCCGAGCCGGTGCCGCCGTGGTTCGAGGTCGAGTAGGTGCCGTGGTGGCCCATCACGACGATGTTCTTCACCATGGGGTTGGCGCGCGCCGCCATCAGCGTGGTGCGCAGCCAGTCGCGCTGCGCGGTGGCCGCCGCGTTGTTGCCGTCGACGCCGATGAAGACGGTGTTGCCGTAGGTGAAGCTGTAGTTGCGCTCGGCGTCCTGGCCGTTGCCGGGCAGCGAGAACAGCTTCTTGTAGCGCGCCGGGGGCAGCCCCGCGATGATGCTGTCGAGGCTGGGCAGGAGCTCGTGGTTGCCCAGCGACGTGAAGATGGGCAGCGACAGCAGCAGCGGCCCTTCGACGTCGAAGAACTTCTGCCACTCGGTGGCGCTGTCCGAGGCCACGGCGTCGCCGGTCAGCACGCCGAAGTCGGCGCCCACCGTGCGCATGGCGTTGACCACCGCCATGTGCTCGGCGTCGCCGTCGCGGTTGTCGCCGTAGGCCACGAACATGAAGGGCGAGCTGGCTTCGGGCGCGGTGACGAAGTTGCCCGTGGGCGCGGTGGCGCCGCCCGAGATCACGGTGTACGTGTACGCGGTATCGGCGGTCAGGCCGTCGACCAGGACCTCGTGTGCGGTGCCCATCGCCGCGGTGATGGTGCGCTGGCCGGCCGGCGTGGTCAGGCGGACCTCGCCAGCGGCGGCGGAGTCGGTCTCCCACATCACCACGATCGACGTCCTGGTGACCTGCTGGAGATACGGCCCCTTGGTGATCGCGGCCTCGGCGACCCCCGACGTGATCAGCCCCAGGGCGAGGACGCTGGCGAAGAACTTCCGCATGGACGACTCCTGGCCGCGAAGAGTGACACGGCCCGAGCGTCGGCTACAAGCGCGCCGAGCGTCGTCTGCGCAAACCGAGCAGGATCGTCACTGCGAGAGCAATCACCGTCATCGAGCCCACAAAACCGGGGGTTCTGGTTCCCGTCGCCAGGTCACAGGCGCCGCCACCATGGGAGGTCTTGGCGGCTGGCGCCGCCGCCGCGTGGCTGACCTGGGGGGCGCTGGCGGTCACGACCGCGGGGGCCGCAGGGACCAGCGCCGGGGCCGGGGCCGTGGCGACCACCGGGCGGGCCCGCGCCGCGCCCTCGCCACCCACGCGCAGGGTCTCGATCAGCGAGCCGTCATCGCGGATGGCCGACAGCTCGACGGCGTCACCGCGCACCTGCACGCGCACATAGTGGTGCACGCGCTCGAACAGGACCGAGGCGGTCTTGTCGGGCTTCTTGGCCGCGCCGCGGGTGTACAGCGAGGCCCCGCCGCCGCCGCTGACGACGTACAGCACGCCGTCGTGGACCAGGCGCTGGTAGACGTGATCGTGGCCGGAGAACACGGCGTCGACGCGGTACTTGGTGAACAGGGGGGCCCAGGCGCGCTGCAGCCGCTCGTCGCCGCCGTGCACCGAGATGGAGAACGGCGGGTGGTGCATCGACACGAAGACGTGGCGCACCTTGGCGTCGGCGCGTGCGGCCATGAGCTCGCGCTCGAGCCAGTCGCGCTGCACGTCGCGGGCCTTGTTCTGCCCGTTGGAGTCGAGCACCAGGAAGCGGGATGCGCCCCAGTCGAAGCGGTAGTAGGCCTCGCCGTCGGGGCCATCACCGGGGACCGCGAAGATGCGCCGGAACACCGACTTGTCGCCGCCGGCGCCATAGTCGTGGTTGCCCAGCGCGGGGTAAAACGGCGTCCCCGCCAGCAGCGGCGCCTCGACGTCGAAGAAGGTCTGCCACTCGTGCTCGCGGCTGCCCAGCCCGACCAGGTCGCCGGTGTTGAGCGCGAAGTCGGGCGCGTCGCTGAGGATGCGCTCGACCACGGCGCGGTGCGCGGCGTTGTCCTCGCGCGAGTCGCCAAAGACCACGAAGGTGAAGGGCTCGTCGACGCCGAGCGGCGGCGCGGTCACGAACTCGGAGCCACCCGCCAGCCCGTCGGCCTCGACCCGGTAGGCATAGCGGGTGGAGGGTTCGAGGCCGGGGACGACGACCTCGTGCACGGTGGCCGCAGGCGAGGTGACCTTGATGGGCACGCCCGGACTGATGGCGTCGGCCAGGCTGACGACGACGGTGACCGGCGCGGCCCGCGACAGCTCGCCGAGGATGCGCACGCTGCTGGAGCGAACGTCCTGCACATACGGCCCCTTGCGAAACTT
>JADYYK010000178.1 GCA_020853705.1 Deltaproteobacteria bacterium | reverse complement strand
GACCGCGAGCGCCAGCCCGACCGCGAGCGCCAGCCCGACCGCGAGCGCCAGCCCGACCGCGAGCGCCAGCCCGACCGCGACCCCGGTCGCGCTGCGCCCGCCCGAGCAACACCGCGCCCGCGCCAGCGCGTGCGGCGCGCAGAAGGGCAACCGTAACCCCGGCTGGGAGGGCTGCAAGTCCGACAAGGAGTGCGCCAGGGCGCTCGGCCCCGGGCACATGAACCCGCGCTGCAACGTGCGCTCGTCCCCGCGCGGGCCGATGCGCAGCATCAACGTCTGCGTGTCCGACGGCTGCGTGAGCGACGCCGACTGCACAGGCGGTGGCCCGTGCCAGTGCAACTTCACCGGCAACTACTGCAGCCCGGGCAACTGCAAGGTCGACTCCGACTGCGCCAGTGGCTTCTGCTCGCCCAGCGCCGCGGACGAGGGCCACGCCTGTGGCGGGCGCGAAGCCGGCTTCTTCTGCCGCACCGCCAAGGACGACTGTGTCGAGGACGCCGACTGCAACCAGGGCGGCGACGGCGCAGACTGTGTGTTCTCGAACAAGGCTGGAAAATGGACCTGCGTCACACGCCTGCCCTGCCCCGTCGGCTGAAGGCGCTGGCCGTGCTGGCCGCCCTCGCGCTGCCCGCGTGCAGCCGCAGCGGCAGCAGCAAGAGCCCGTCACCGTCCCCCCTGGCGACGCGCGACGCTGGCGCCAGCGCGCGCGTGCCCCCCGGCGACATCGCCGCCGGCATCGAGCTGACCAGCACCCAGCCCGACCCGCTGCTGGTGCGCTACCTCCAGGACAGCACCTTCCGGCGCGCGGAGCTGGAGGCCGCGCTGGTCAACCCGGGAAACCTGTACTCACAGGATCGCCTCGATCACTACGAGACCCACAGGGCCGGCGACTGGGCCGACATCGCCGAGTTCAACCCGCGCGTGGCCCCCATCCGCGGCGGCGAGCTCGACGCCCCCGGCGGGGCGCGCATCGCCAGCGGCCTGCCCGCCGACGCCGCCGCGCTGGTCATCACGCCCGAGATGCGCGCCGGCGTCCCCGCCGCGCTGGTCGAGCTGGGTCGCCAGGCCTTCTTCCGCTACCCCGCGCAGCTGGTGTGGCACTTCGAGCCCGGCCTGCGCTCGCGCCAGACGGCCGCGCAGTATGGCTTCTGGGTCGACCCTGAGCGCGACGAGGTCGGCGGCGTCATCCGCACCCGGTCGACCGAGGGCGTCGACGCCTTCGCCTACACCTGCGCGACCTGTCATGCCTGGCCGATCGACGGCAAGCTGGTCATCGGCCTCGGCAACCCGCGCCTCGACCTCGGCGCGCTGACCGGGCAGTGGATGAGCGAGAACGGCCAGCGGCCGACGCCCGAGCTGGCGGCGTGGGGCCCCGGGCGCGCCGACGTGTCGACCCCCGAGGGCCGTGATCCCGTCCGCCTGCCCGATCTGCGCTCGGTGCGCTACCTGCACCACCTGCACCACAACGGCACCCTGAGCCAGCTGAGCGTCATCACGCTGGCCATCCGCCTGGAGACCCTGCTGGTGACCGGCTTCGGCAAGGGGCTGCGTCCCCCGCGCGAGGCCGCGCTGGGGCTGGCGCTGTACCTGCTCACGCTGCGCACCGAGCCCGGCCCGACCACCGAGGCCAGCGCGCGCGGGGCGCAGCTGTTCGCCGCGCGCTGCGCCAGCTGTCACCGGCCGCCCGCGGGCGCCGGGCCGGCGGTGTCGCTGGACTCGGTCGGCACCGACGCGCACCTCGGCCACTCGGCCTGGCGCGGCACCGGCAAGTGGCGGGTACCGACCCTGCTCGGCGTCGCGCTGCGCCAGACCCTGCTGCATGACGGCTCACTGACCTCGGTGGAGGCGCTGATGGATCCGGCACGGACCCAGCCGGGCTACACCGGCGGGGTGCGCCCCGGGCCGGTGCCCGGCCATCGCTTCGGGCTCGACCTCGGCCCCGGCGAGCGTGGCGATCTGGTGGCCTACCTGCGCTCGCTGTGAACGTCCGCCCCGCGCGGGCAACCAACCGCTGTTCACGGTTGCAGAATTGCGCGCAAACCATGGTAAGGACTCGCACATGTCGGGGCTAGCAGCGGTGGTGTGGCCGGCGGGAGCGCCGCCCCGTCAGCGCATGCACGCGCTGGCGACGGTGCTGATCGACGCCATGGCGCACCGGGCCACCGAGGGGCGGGTGCTCGACGACGTGCCCGGGATCGGCGTGCTGGCCTTCGCGCGCCACGCCGCGACCACCCGCGAGCGTGACCCGCTGGCGGCCACCGGCTGGGTCGGCGGGGTCCAGGTGGTGGCGCACGCCCGGCTGGAGGAGCGCGAGGCCCTGCTGGCGGCGCTGGGCCTGGGCGCCGACAGCAGCGACGCCGCGCTGCTGGCGGCCGGCCTCGCGCGCTGGGGCGAGGCGCTGCTGCCGCGCCTCGAGGGCAGCTTCGCGTTCGTGGCCTGGGACGCGCGCACGCGCACGCTGTGGGCGGCGCGCGACGCCCTGGGGACACGGCCGCTGTGGTTCGCGCGCAGCGGCGAGCTCATCGCGCTGGCCAGCGAGGAGGCCGCGCTGGCGGCGCTGCCCGGGGTCGGGGCCGAGCTCGACGCGCGCGCGCTGCTGGCCTTCCTGGGCGATGGCGGTCGTGACGCCTCGGTGGGCTACCGCGCCGGCATCACGCGCGTGCTGCCCGGCCACCTGCTGCGCGCCGACGCCGCGGGGGAGCGCCAGTCGCGCTGGTTCGTGCCTCCGGCCGAGGCGCCCGAGCGCGACCCGGTCGGAGCCACCCGCGCGATGCTCCAGCGGGTGGTCGGCAGCGCGCTGGAGTCCGATCTGCCCCTGGTGCTGCAGCTGTCGGGCGGGATCGACTCGGCCACCATCGCCGGGCTGGCAGCGCAACACTATGGCGTCGGCGCGGCGCGAGGTCTGGGCTCGCCCCTGACGCTGGCCTCCGCTGTCTATCCCGGACGGGGTTGCGACGAGACGCCCTTCATCGACGCCATCGTCGCGCACGTCGGTCTGCCCGCGCGGCGCTGGGATGCTGATGCGCTGGCACGCTTCGAGACCGCCCCGGTAGCCGGGGAGCCCTATCAGTTCATCCAGAACGGCATCCCGACCGGGGTCCACGACACCTGCAGGCTGACGGGGGCGCGCTCGGTCCTCACCGGGACCGGCGGTGATCAGCTCTTCTTCGAGCGCGGCGTCTTCCGCGACCTGGCGCTGGCGCACAGACCACTGCAGCTGCTCAGCTCGGCGCTCCGGGTGCGATACAGCATGCGGGGCCCCGGGTTCTACTTGACCGACGCGGCGCGTGCGCTGGCGCCCGACTTCGCGCGCCGCTGGGTCAGGGGCTGGCGCGAGCCCCCCGTCGCACCAGGGTGGCTGGGGCCGGCGCTGCGGGCCGTCTTCCCTTCAGGGGCCATGCCGAGCCCAGCGCCCGAGCCCGCGGTGGCGTCGCAGACGCAACGCTACACCTGGGCCTCCCTGACGGCGCCCGGCCTGGTCTGGTCCATCGACACCCAGGAGCTCGCGGGGGCCAGAGCAGGCGTCGAGCTCCGCCACCCGCTGCTCGACGCTCGCCTGGTGCGTCAGGTGCTCGCGCTCCCGGTCGAGGCCCGGCTGCCCCGCAGCCGCTTCAAGCAGCTGCTGCGCGATGCCGCCGGAGACGCCCTGCCTCCCGCGGTCGCCATGCGCGACACGCCGACGGTCTTCTCGGCCAGCGTGCGCGCCATCGTGCGCACCAGCTGGCCGGCGCTGCTGGGCGTGCTGACGACCGGACCGTGGCTGTCCGAGCCCTGGGTCGATCGCCGCGGCGCCTGCGCGCTGGCCGACCAGCTGTGGCGGCGCGGCCTGCCGGTCCCTCCACTGCGCCCCATCACCACCCTGTGGAACATCGCCAGCCTCGAGAGCTGGCTCCGGCAGGGGATCCATTGTGTGCACTTGCCAACATCGCTACACTGTCGCCCCAGCGGGCAACCAGCGCGAACTCTGGAGAGTAGAGGAAAGTCATGACGGACCCCAAGCAGGATCCCCCCAGCATCGAGACGGCGCCCGCCCAGGTGAGCTACGAGCCGCCACAGCTCGTGTTCCTTGGCAATCTCCGCGATCTCGTCGGTAAGTCGGGCGAGGAACCAGATGGCGCCCCCACCGAGTTCAAGTTCTAGCTCGGTCAGCGCTCAGCGCTGGGCGCGCCATCCCGACGTCTCCGCCGAGGAGGTCGGGGGCGAGCTGGTGCTGGCGCAGCTCGCGCACGGCAGCACGTTTCGCCTCAATGGAAGTGGTCGCGCGATCTACCAGCTCGTCATCGCAGGCAGCACCGCGGTCGAGATCGGCGCCGCCCTGGCCGGCCAGCTCGGCGCCCCCGCCGAGCGCATCGCCGCGGACGCCGCCAGGCTGATCGGCGAGCTGGTCGCGGCGCGGCTGCTGGCGCCGGCGGCGCCGCCACCGGCGTCCGTGCCGGCGCGATGACGCTGCCGGCGCAGCTTGCGCTGCGCGTCGCCGATCTCGGGCTGGCGCTGGGGCTGCTGCCGGTGATGGAGGTGGCCTCGCGCATGGTCGGCCCCCGGTCGCTGGTGCGCGCGCTCAGGCAGCTCGGGCGGCGCGCGCCGGCGCGGGATGCCGCGGGACGGGCCTGGCTGCAGCGGGTGCTCGGCGCGGTCGACCGACGGCTGCCGGGTGGCGAGCGCTGCTACCGCCGTGTGCTGTGCGAGATCGCGCTGGATGCAGGCGCCGCCGTCGAGCCGCTGCGACTCGGCCTCGACGGCACCGGCGCGCTGCGTGGTGGCCACGCCTGGCTGGGCGACGCCCGCGGTCGCGAGCATCCCTACGAGGTCGAGCTGTCCCTGTAGCAGGCGCTGGTGCTCGGGCTCTTGCTCGGGCTCTTGCTCGGGCTCGTGCTCGGGCTCGTGCTCGGGCTCGTGCTCGTGCTCGTGCTCGGGCTCGTGCTCGGGCTCGTGCTCGTGCTCGTGCTCGTGCTCGTGCTCGCTCAGCGACCCGCGCGCAGGCGTGCGACCCAGTCCTCGGCCGCCTCGGCGAGGCCGGGCAGGCCCTCCGGCACCAGCACGCTGGAGCAGGCCACCTCGGCAGCCAGCCGTCCCGCGCCATCGAGCACCGCCCACCAGACCTGGCGCGTGGCCAGCTCGGCGAAGCCGTTCTCGAGCAGCCGCGCCACCACCTCGGGCACCGCCATCGGCGTCTCCACGAAGCGCTGCGCCCGCGCGATCCGCGTCGTCGGCGCCCCCACGAAGCCCAGCCGCAACAGCGGCACCGTGGCCACCCCCTCGATGGCCAGCAGCAGCGACGCGCCGTCGACCTCGCCGCCCGCAGCCAGCGTGGGAGCGCGCTCGGTCGCCCAGGCCCGGATACGCGCCTCGCCGTCGACCAGCACGCGCACCCCGCCGTCCTGCCCCGCCACCGGCGCCGCCAGCACCACCAGATCCTCGGCCACCGCGCTGGCACCCGCCTTGACCAGCGCGCGCGCCAGGGTGGTCTTGCCGGCGCCGCTCAGCCCGGACCAGGCGAAGGCGCGCTCGTCGAGGCGCACCGCCGAGGCGTGCAGCACCGCGCGCCCACCCAGCACCAGCAGGTGCGGCGCCGCCCACACCAGCGCCGCCGCCCAGTCGAGCTGCCCGACCCCCTCGACCGGGCGTACCCGGCCGCCGCCCGGCGCGACGTCGATGCGCAGACAGGCGCGACCACCGCTGCCCAGCAGCCAGCCACCCGCGGCGTCGGGGCGCAGCCACAGCGCTCCGGCCCGCAGCCGCGGCGGCGGCGCCGCCTGCAGCGCGGCCAGCACTGCCCCGACCTCGCGCCGCGCCAGCTCGGCGGTGACGCCACGCGCGGTCAGCTCGGCGATGGCGCCGGTGGCGTCCTGGTTGACCTCGACATCGGTCACCTCACGGTCGTCGTCGTGCCCTGGCGCGGGCTCGGGCTGGTGCGCCGGGGCGGCCTGCAGCAGCGCCACACAGGCGCGCAACCCGCCCTGGTTGACCCGAAAGAACGCCCCGCCATCCAGATCCACCAGGACGCCGCCGCTGCCATCGTCCACCAGCGCCAGCTTGCGCCCGACCCGCAACATGACGCCGACCGGGCCCATCAGTTCACCGCCGTCAGCCCGAGCACGTTGGGCAAGGGCCAGAACACCCGGTTGTCGTCGTTCTCGGTGAAGTCGGTCTCGAAGCTGCCCACCTCGGCGACCTCGCGCCCGCCCGCCCGCACCAGCAGGGAGGCCTCGGGGCCACCCTCCACGAACAGCGCCCCGCTCAACGTCGGCATCGCCGTCGCCAGCTCGCGCGCCAGCACCGCCATCCGATACGGCGTGCGCACGTGCACCAGCACCAGCCAGCCGTCCCGGTCCACCCCGACCGCCGCGGCGCTGTACGACTTGGCGTCCTGCCACCCGATGGGCTGCCCGGCGCAATCGAGCAGCCGGTAGCTCTGCACCACGGTGGCATAGTCGGCGCGCACGCGCCCGAGGTCGAAGCCCTCGCAGTCGCGCCCGAACAGCGCCACCTCGGCCAGACCCTTGCGCCGCGGCCCCAGCGCCAGGAAGCCACCCAGCTTGGGGTTGTCGTTGCCGTTGATGACCCGGCCATCCGCGATCATCAGCCCGAACCCGCGCCCGTCATCGAGGAACAGCGTGGCATTGATGACCGCGCTCAGTCCGGCGGCCTGGGTCCACCCCGGCGCCGGCAGCGGCCCGCCCTCCTTCGGCGTCAACAGACGCGCGCGATACCGCGCCGGATCGATACGCACCAGCGTGATGCACCGATCGCCCTGCCCGACCTCGGGTGCGCTGCCCGCCCGCACCCGACGCACCTCGACACCAGCGACCAGCTCGCCGCTGCCCTGACACGCTGCGCCCGCATCGAGGCCGGTGCTCGTGCTCGTGCTCGTGCTCGTGCTCGTGCTCGTGCTCGTGCTCGTGCTCGTGCTCGTGCTCGTGCTCGTGCTCGGCTTCCCCCGCGGCTTCGAACATCCGAAACCCACGGCGACCCCGACCAGCGCGACCAGCGACGACCAGCACCACGCAGCTCTCTGCACTACTGCGTCTCCGTCGGTCCCCTGGCCAGCGCGGTCGCAGCCTCCGTGCTCTCGGCCGGCCCTCCGCGCTCGATCTCCGGCTCCAGCCGCTCCAGCCACTCCGCCACCTGCCGCCCGGTCACCGGTCGCCCGAGCAGCGAGATCACCTTTTCCAGCGCCGCCTCCATCTCGCCCGCGCTGGCGTAGCGCTGCGCCGCGTCGCGCGCCGTGGCCTTGGCCACGATGGCCTCCAGCTCGGGCGGCACGTCCGTGCGCCCCACCCCCGCCGCCGGGACCGGGTCGTTCAGGATGGCCTGGTAGGTCTGATAGTCGGTCGAGCGCGACAGCGGGTGATAGCCCGCCAGCAGCTGGAACAGCACAATCCCCGCAGCCCACACGTCGGTGCGCAGATCGGGCTCGCCGATCAGCGCCTCCGGCGACAGGTAGGCCAGCTTGCCCTTGAGCACCCCGGGCTGCGTGCTCTCGCCCTGGCGCGGCACGCCGCTCACGCGGGCGATCCCGAAGTCGCTCAGCTTGACCACGCCGTCGCTGCCGAGCAGCACGTTGTGCGGGCTGACATCGCGATGCACGATCCCGAGCGGTCGCTCGGCGTCGTCACACGCGGTGTGCGCCGCCTCCAGCGCCGCGCACACGTCGGCCAGCACGCGCAGCGCGACCTCGACCGGCACCTGCTGCGTGGCCGCGCGCGCGGCGTTCAGCATGGGCGCCAGGTTGTGGCCCTCGACGTACTCCATCACGATGAAGTACTGGCCGTCACGCTCGTGCAGCTCGTGGATCTGCACGATGTTGGGGTGGCTCAGGCGCGCGACCAGCTTGGCCTCGGTCAGGAACATGCTGACGAACTGGGCGTCCTTGGCGAAGTTCGGCAAGATCCGCTTGATGGCGACGCGGCGTTCGAAGCCGGCTGGCCCCTGCTGCCGGGCCAGGTAGATCTCCGCCATGCCCCCCGCCCCCAGCAGCCGGATCAGCTGGTACTTGTCGACGAAGCCCGGACGCTGCCCGGTGACCCCGGCGCGCGGGCGCAGCTCCATCAGGCCGCGCTGCTCCGCGGGCAACTCGGCACACTCCAGCACCCCGAGGCGCGCCATCAGCACCGGCGCCTCACCGGGCGTCACCCCGGCGCCGCAGCGCTGGCAGTAGAGGCCCTTCTTGCCGGCGCTCATGACGGAGACCCACTCACCCATGCGCCGGCACGCGCCGCACACATAGTCGAGCTCGATCGAGGTCAGCCGCGCCTCGCCCAGCGTCATCGGCTCCTTGGCCAGATGATCGAGCAGCACCCGCGGCGTGCGCGCCAGCCAGACCCGCCCGCGCGCATCGCTGGCCGCCGACAGCAGGCGCCCCAGCTCCCACACCCCGGGCCCATCACAGGCCGCGACCTGATCGGTCACCACCAGGACGTCACCCTCCAGCCCATCGGCGGCCCGGCGCAGCACCGCGCGGTGATCCAGCGCCCCCGACAGCCACAGCACTGTGGCCGACCCCTCCACCGTCTTCGAGACCTTGAGCGGCCGCGCCGCCTGGTCCTTGGCCGCCAGCACCCGGAACAGCGCGGGCACCACGTCGAGCGGCGCGGTGCCGGCGAGCGCCTCGCGGTAGTACTCGGGCGCGTCCGCGAACTCCATGACGCCGCTGCACTGCGCACACGGCATCGAGGGCGGGTTATCGACGCAGTCGACATCGCTGTCGTTGCGTCGATCGAACAGGCGATCACGCTCGGCGCCGCAGCCGTTGCAGACATAGGGCGCGAAGTAGCTCAGGATCTGCCCGCGCGGGCCGCCCAGGCCGGCGACCATGCCGAACTGGGCCATCACGTAGGCGGGCACGTTGACGAAGTAGAGGTGATCGCCGCCGGCGTCCGAGATCTGGCGGATCCACTCGCGGATCCCGAACGACGTGATGCGGTGCACCCCGGCCAGATCGATGGCCACCGCCAGCACACCGTGCAGGTCGTCGAACAGATCGCCCTTGAGCTGCTCGTCAATGATGCCGGCGAGCTTGATCAGCGCGCCCTCGGGCACGCGCAGACGCTCGATGCGCAGAGGTGCCGCAGGCTGAACCGGGGCCGACACGGTTTTTCAGTGTCGCCCCCGCTCCATCCGGCGTCAACCGTCATGCCAGGAAGGCCGCCAGCAGTCGTGCCAGCGCGGCGGGCTGGTGCCGCATCATCATGTGGCCGGCGTCCGCCAGCACCTCGCGACGCGAGTGCTTGAAGTAGGCCGCGCGCGACGCCGCCTCGTCGTCCCCGCTCCCGCCCGCCATGAAGACCGACTCGGCGCCGTCCACCAGCAGCACGGGGCAGGTCACGGCGCGCCAGAAGCTGCGCGCGGTCTCGAGCTGGAAGCCGTGCGGCCCCGGCGTGGCGTGCAGCGGATCGTGCTTGAAGCGCACCCCGCCCGGCATCGGGCTGGTGCCGTGGCGCGCCAGGCGCAGGGCCTCTTCGGCCGAGCAGCGCGGGTCGTGCTTGCGGATGCGCGCAGCGGCGTCCTCGACCGAGGCCAGCGCTCGCGCCGGCGTGTCACGCACCCGGCGCCACGCCGCCAGCCAGGCCCGGATGCGCTCGGGCGCCGCCGCCCCGGTCTCGGGCGGCCCCAGCCCCTCGAGCAGCGCCAGCCGGGCCACCCGCTCGGGCCAGGTGCCGGTGAAGTATGACGCCACGCTGCCGCCCATCGAGTGGCCGACCAGCGACAGCCGCTCGCGCGCGACCTTGCGCACCAGATCCTCCACGTCGGCCAGGTAGTCGGCGAAGTGGTAGTAGCCGCCAGCCCCGATGTGATCGGAGTCCCCGTGGCCGCGCAGATCGGGCGCGATGATGTGGTAGTCGCCGAGGCCGGCCTCGACCACGTTGACCCAGCCCCAGCTGGAGTCGAGGAAGCCATGCAGCAAGAGCACGGTGTGGCGCGCCGCAGGCCCCGGGTCCCACTCCAGCACGTGGTAGTCGAGGCCGGTGTCGAGGCGAATGCGATTCGAGCGGGGGGTCACGCGCGCAGTGTAGCGCGGCGGCCCCCGCCGCGTGGCCACGCCGCCGCCAGCCGGCGCACCGCCTCGACGAGCTCGCGCTCGTCGAGCGCCGCGAAGCCGAGGCGTGCCCGCTCGCGCAGCGCCAGGGCCGCGCGGGTGCCAGCGCGGTCGTGGCCGAAGTGCGGCCCGGCCTGGAACGCCACCCCGCGGGCGCGCGCGCCCTCCAGCCAGGCCTCGCTGTCGAGGCCCGGCGCCCGCGTCCACAGCGCCAGCCCGCCGCTGGGCACCGGCACCTCCAGCTCGGGCAGCGCCTGCGCCAGCGCCGCCACCATGAAGTCGCGCCGGGCCCGGTACAGGCGGCGCGCGCGCCGCACGTGACGCTGCACCACGTCGTCCTCCAGCAGCTCGGCCAGCGCCGCCTCCATCACATGATCGCCCTGCACATCGACCAGCGAGCGCAGCGCGCCCAGCCGCTCGATCAGCGCTGGCGGCGCGACCACGTAGCCCACGCGCAGCCCGGGCGCCAGCACCTTGGACAGCGTGCCGACATAGATCACCACGCCGCCCTGGTCGGCGCTGGCCAGCGGCAGCACCGGGCGACCGTCATGGTGGAACTCGTGGTCGTAGTCGTCCTCGATGATGGCGAGCCGCGCCCGCCGGGCATGCTCGAGCAGCGCGAGGCGGCGGGGCGCGCTCAGCGTCACCGTGGTCGGATACTGATGATGCGGCGTCAGCACCACCGCGCGCAGCGGCCCCGCCGCCAGCAGCGCGTCGATGCGCAGGCCACCGGCGTCGACCGGGATGGGCACCACCTCGGCGCCCAGCGTCTGCAGGGTGTGCCACAGCGGCGGGTAGCCCGGGCTCTCGACCGCGACGCGCTGGCCCGGCGTCAGCAGCGCACGCAGCGCCAGCCACAGCCCCATCTGGCTGCCGCGCGTGACCAGGACGTGGTCGGCCTGCGCCGCCAGCCCGTGCGTCGCCGACAGCATCGCCGCCAGCGCCGCGCGCAGCCGCGGATGGCCGGCCGGGTCGCGATAGCGCAGGAGCTCCGCCGCATGCCGGAGCGCCCGCCGGTACGCCCGCGCCAGCAGCGCCGCCGGCCACAGCCGGGTGTCGGGCGACGCCCCGGCCAGGGACAAAAGCCCAGCCACCGGCGTGCGCGCCCCGGGGGGCGCGAAGCTCTGCACCCGTGGCGGCAGCGTGAAGCCGACCTCGGCCGGCGTGGCCTCGCGCGCGACCCCGCGCGGCCGCGGCTCGGGCAGCGCGGGTGACACCACTGTGGCGCGCGCCGGGGTGCTGACGACCCAGCCCTCGGCGCCGAGCTCCGCATACGCCGCCAGCACGGTGTTGCGGTGCACCCCGAGCTGCGCCGCCAGCGTGCGCGACCCCGGCAGCGGATCCCCCGGGCGAAGCCGGCCACGCCGCACCTCGGAGACCACGGCCTGCGCGATGCGCGCCACCAGCGAGGCCGGCTCACCGGCGCGCGCGGGTGGCAAGCTGAAGGCGGCGTCCCATCCGGCCTTGCGCATCTGGTCCACCAGCGTTTCACGTTCTGGAACTTTTTAATAGACCATTGGCCGCGCACCCTGAGGGCATGAGACGCGAACTCTTCCGCATGTCCCGCGCGCAGGCCGAGGCGCTGCTGGCGCGCGCCCCCATCGTGCACCTGGCCACCACCACCCCCGATGGCGCCCCGGTGCTGCGCGCCGTCCACGGCGTCATGCTCGCCGACGGCCCCGACGGCCCGGCGGTGGCGTTCCACGGTGCCCCCGCGGGCGAGAAGGCCGACTGCATCGGGCGCCCCTGCGTGCTGGCCGCCGACGAGATCATCGCGCCCATCCCCAGCTACTTCGTCGATCCCGAGCGCGCCTGCCCCGCCACCACGCTGTACCAGAGCGTCCAGGTCCACGGCACCCTCGACGAGGTCACCGACCCGGTCGCCAAGGCCGCCGTGCTGGCCGGCCTGATGGCGCGCTACCAGCCCGAGGGCGGCCACGTCCCCATCAGCGCCCACGACCCGCTCTACCGCAGCGCCGTGCGCGGAATCATGATCGTCCGCGTCCTGCTGACCCATGTCGACGGCAAGGCCAAGCTGGGCCAGAACCGCAAGCCGCACGAGATCACCCAGCTGCTCGAGCGCCTGCACCAGCGCGGACTGCCCGGCGACGCGCGGGCGATCGAGCTCGTGCGCGCGGCGAACCCGGAGGCGCCGCTGCCGCCGTGCCTCGGAGGCGACGGCGGACGATAGGCGTACCGCGGGGTCGGGCTCGCGCTGGTGGTCGTGGTCGTGCTCGTGCTCGTGCTCGTGCTCGTGCTCGTGGGCGTGCTCGTGCTCGTGGGCGTGCTCGTGCTCGTGCTCGTGGGCGTGCTCGTGCTCGTGCTCGTCCTCGTGCTCGTGCTCGTGCTCGTGCTCGTGCTCGTGGGCGTGCTCGTGCTCGTGCTCGTGCTCGTGCTCGTGCTCGTGCTCGTGCTCGTGCTCGTGCTCGTGAAGCCGCGTAATTCTCGCGGTTTCGGATGTGCGCCCTATTCAAGTCGACCGGGCTGGGCGGCGACGCAGGTGGCGCGCCAGCGGTGAAGCTGCTGGCACGCCACCTGCGCGGGTCGCCTTGGGCTCCACCTCGGTGTGGCGTGGTGAAAGGCCGTCCTGCCTCGTGATTGGGCCCCTCAAGGGGCGAGGGGCCCAATCACGGGCAGGACAGGAGAGGTTCACATGGCACTCGAGGTTCTGGAGGTTGCGCTGGAGATGATCGGAGCTCTCAGGGGTCCGCTGCGGCGGCTCAGGCAGGCCGACAGGGACCTGGCTGACCAGGCCCGGCGGGCCGCCACCTCCGTGGTGCTCAACATCGCCGAGGGCGCCGGCCGGGTCGGCAAGGACAGGCCGCATCACTACCGCGTCGCCGCCGGTAGCAACCTCGAGGTCGCAGGCGCCCTCAGGGCGGCGGTCGCCTGGGGCGACCTCGAGGCGACCGAGGTGCAGCTGGCGCTGGAGCTGGGTCGCCGGGTCGGCGCCATGCTCTGGCGCATGACGCACTGACAGACCTCGGGCGTGGCCGGGTCAGCCGGCCTCGCCCGCAGGTTTCACCGGCGCAGCTTGTAGAGGATGGCCTCGATGTGGGAGGCCAGCGCCAGGGGGCTGACCAGGTCGCGCGGCTCGACGAAGCCCCAGGCCTTCGCGATCTCCAGCCCCGCGCGACACTCACACAGGCTGCCAGCCGCGATGCGGATGAAGCGCACCCGGTCGGCGCCATCGCGACCGGTCGACTCGGCCAGGTTCAGCGCCACGCTGGTGGCCGCCCGCCGAACCTGGTCTTCCAGCGAGCGATCCCGCCGACGGACCGCCTCCAGCGGACCGCGCAGCTGCCCCGCGAGCGCAATCGCCATCTCGAGAACCTTGAATGCCATCCTGCCTCCTGTCTGACCCGTTCTTGGGCCCTCACCCCAGTGAGGG
>JADYYK010000177.1 GCA_020853705.1 Deltaproteobacteria bacterium | reverse complement strand
TGGGAACCCTTCTCCGACGTCACCACCGCCAAGCACCACACCTCCCCCGGCCCCGTCAGCTCCGGACTCGGCCTCTACATCGCGAAGGGCATCGTCGAACTCCACGGCGGCAAGATCGTCGTCGCGAGCGAAGAGGGCACGTTCACGGAGTTCACGGTGAGCTTGCCGGTGTCCAAGGAGTAGCCCCCGCGCTCCGCGCGGGAGCTACTCCTTGTCCGCCTCCTTGTCCGCCTCCGCCTCCTTGTCCGCCTCCGCCTCCGCCTCCGCCTCCGCCTCCGCCTCCGCCTCCGTCTCCGCCTCGTGTCAGACCCCCTGTGTATGTTTGTCCGCCCCAATCAAGTTCGGGGCGGGAGGCGACGATGGGAGGCACTGGCAACGATGGACGCCGGAGAGACCGCAATGGACATCCCGCGCGTAGGCCTGGGCGAGGCGGAGCCGGCGACCGCAAGCCGCGGCGTAGGCCCGGACTGGGTGGGCCTCGTCAGCTCGCGCTGACCTTCCGTACCCACGGCGGCGTTCGCCAGGGCGCCGGTCGCCGGCCAGCCGTCGGCCGCCGCAACGTCGCACATCGCACTCGCGAACGTGTGCGTGACTACCACGCACAGCACGTCACCTTGCGCATTCGTCGCAGCATCGGCTGGCTGCGCAACCAGCGCCTCGCGGCCGCCATCCTGCGCTCCCTGCGCGCTGGCGCCGAACGCTTCGGCACTCGCATCGTGCACTTCTCGCTGCAGTCTGACCACGTCCACCTGGTCGCCGAGGCCGACGACAACCTCGCCCTGACCCGCGCCATCAAGGGGCTCTCGGTGCGCATCGCGCGCGCCCTCAACCGTGTGCTCGAGCGCAAGGGCACGGTGTTCGCTGACCGCTTCCACGCCCGCTGCCTGGCGTCGCCTCGTGCAGCTCGCCATGCACTGGCCTATGTCCTGTGCAACTACCGCCACCACACCCGCGACCGGTTGCCCCCGTGCTGGGTCGATCCGCTGTCCACGGCCGGAAGCTTCGACGGCTGGGCCACGCCAGCGAAGATCAAGACCACCTACAGCCTCGCCGAGCCAAGGCACTGGCTCCTCCGGGGTGGCTGGAAGAGGGCAGGTCTCATCGAACCTCGCACCATCCCGGGTCCCGCAACTTGATTCGGGCGCACATTCCTGCGAGGCGCCCCAGGCGCCCCAGCTGACTGCAGGCCCGGAGCAGGGCAGAGGAGAGGAGGGCACGAGGACGAGGACGAGCACGAGCACGAGGACGAGGACGAGGACGAGCACGAGCACGAGCACGAGCACGAGCACGAGCCCTAGGACGAGGACGAGGACGAGGACGAGGACGAGGACGAGGACGAGGACGAGGACGAGGACGAGGACGAGGACGAGCACGAGCACGAGCCCTAGGACGAGGACGAGGACGAGCACGAGCACGAGCACCGCTCTCCGCGTGCCGTCCTTCCCCGACACGTCAGCGGGGGGCCTCCCGGCCCCCCGACGACTACGCTTACCGGAGCACTACGCTTGCCGGAGCAAGAAGAAGTAGCGCGAAGCGCTACTTCTTCTTGGCCTTCTTTGCAGGCGCCGGCTTCTTCGCGGGCGCAACCTTCTTCGCCGCCGCCTTCACCGGCTTGGCAGCCGGCTTCGCCGCCGCCTTGGCAACCGGCTTCGGCGCCGCCTTGGCGACCGGCTTCGCTGCCGCCGCCTTGCCGGCCTTGGCCGCCGCTCCCGCCTTGCCACCCTTCGCACCCGCCGCTGCTCCCGCCGCCGCAGCCGCCTTGCCACCCTTCGCACCCGCCGCAGCTCCCGCCGCCGCCGCCTGGCCACCCTGCGCACCCGCACCCGCACCCGCCGCCGGCGCAGCCACCACCACCGCCGCAGCCGCCGCGCCAGCCTTGCCCTTCACCGCCTTGCCGCCCTTGCCCACGGGCGCCGCCACGACCACCGCGACCGGCGCCGCCGCGATCACTGCGCCGGCCTTGCCCTTGGCACCCTTCTTCATCCCCTTCTCGGACGGTGGGGGCGGCGGCGGCGGGGGCGGACCCACGACGTCGCTGCGACCCTGCACCAGCACGCGACGCGCGTCCTGGAAGGTGATCTCGACCTTGTTCTCGCTGACCGCCTCGCTGACGAACCCCATCCCGAAGATGGAGTGGTTGACGAGCTCGTTCTCGCGATAGGTATCCCTTGGTGAATAGGGCCGCTTGGGCTTCTTCTCGCCCTTCTGCATGGCCTCTTCCCAGACCAGCTTCTTGGCCGAGGCGCGCTTCTTGGCGGCCGCCGGCTCGGGCGTCTCTTCCTCGGCCTCGCCGCGCGGCTTCCTGAAGGCGTGGACGTCGCCGCACGGGTTGCACTGCACCCGGCGGATCTCGTCCTCGTACTTCGAGACCACGACGTGAGTGGTATCCGCCTTACATTTCGGGCAGAAAGCCTCGATCTCGGCTCCCACCTCGTCCACGTCGTCTTCGAAGATGAAGTCCATCGCGGCCATTGAACAAGGCACCAATCGCCGTCAAAGTGGCGATTCTCAAGGGGAAATCGAACGCGGCTCGACTGTCCGCTTCCCTATCACATCGACAGGGGCAGCGCAAGCCGAGATTCTGCGACCGACCTTCAACCGCGCCGGCGCCAGCTCCAGAAAAGCCCCAGAATCAGGCCGAATCCCAGCACCAGCCCGCCCCCGAACCCGCTTCCACCGCGGCGCCCCGAAACCACCCCGCAGCCATCCCCGCCAACGTCCACCCGCTTGCACTGCTTGGGGTCCTTCGCGATCGGGTAGGCATCACAGGCCCCCGCCACATCGTCGGGCTCCAGCGAGCTCTTCTTCAGCTCGCCGTCCTCCTGGAACGCGAACATGGTCGCGTCCTGCATGGTCTGGGTCACCGCCACGGTGCCGCACGTCGGCACCCGGTTGCCCGCGCCATCGAAGGTCGGGTTCTGCGGGTCGTCATTGCAGGTGTGGTCCAGCCCGAGCAGGTGCCCGACCTCGTGGGTCAGCGTGTTCTCGACGTCCGCGATGATCTGGTTCGGCGTCTGGTCCGTGGTCTGCCCCTCGACCGCGAACCTGAAGTTGACCCCGTTCAGCTCGATGTCGGCGTCGAGCAGCCGGCCGTCGTCCTTGGCGTCCGCCTTGTCGACGTAGAACACCGTGGTGATGCCGACCGCCGCCGCCGGGTAGCACTTCTCGGGCGCGTCCTCGGTCTTGGGCCGACACCACTTGTCCTGCCTGAACTTGACGATGTTGGTGCCGTCATAGCCGACCTCGTGGTTGGCCACCGGCTTGCTGTCGTAGAGCAGCTTCATGTACGCGCACCCGGCCATGGCAGTGGTCCAGTTGGCCAGCACCTTGGGGATGACCGGCGTCTCCAGATCCTCCGGCACATCGGGGCTGCCCTCGGCCGCCGCCACCACGTGCACGCAGCCGCTCGACCAGTACAGCGGCTTGCCCGACGACGCCTTGGTGCGCACGAACGCCTGCGCCGACCGCGCGCCCACACCCATCAGCACCACCAGCCCGAGCCCCGCCGCGAGCGCCGCCCGCCTCAACGGCTCACCAGCGCCCGGACCTCGGCCACCACATCCGCCAGCGGCCGCGGCCTGAGGCGCGCACCCACCGCCGCCGTGACCACGCTCTTGCCGCGCCGGTCCTTGACCAGCAGCGACGCCCCGGCCAGATCCGCACGCACCTGGCGCAGCCCGGTGGCCGCATCCACCGTCACCGGCATGCGGCCCTGCGCCATGCCGACCACCTCCCAGGTGCGCACCCCGGCCCAGCCGGCATCCAGCGCGGTCATGAACACCAGCGCGGTCTCGCCCTTCACGAACGTGGCCTCGCCGACCACCTTCATGCCGATGCCATCGACGCTGCCGCCCATGGTGGTCACCACCAGCCGCTCGCCCACCCGCGCGTCACCCTTCGCGCTCTCCTCCACCCGCAGCGTCACATCGGTGACGATGCGCCCGCCCTCCCAGCGCGACACCCGCGCCTCGACCCGCGCGACCACCACCCGGTCGGCCTGACGCACCAGCTCACCCAGCCCGAGCTCGCGCAAGATCGTCGCGCTCGCGGGCCGCGCCGTCCAGCCCACCGCCAGGGCCAGCGCCAGCCCCAGCGTGATGCCGGTCACCCGGCGCAGCAGTGGTTTCATCCACTCATTATACAGGACCCACACAGATCGCCCGCGCCGCCGCATTGACCGCGTCGCCCGCGGGGTGGTATCCCCCGCGGATGCCCGGCCCCGCACCCGACGCGCCCGCTCCCACCGCAACCCCGGTGCGCGTCCGCATCGCCCCGTCCCCGACCGGCGATCCCCACGTCGGGACCGCCTACATCGCCCTGTTCAACCGCGTCTTTGCACGCCACAGCCACCCCGACTCGCGCTTCGTCCTGCGCATCGAGGACACCGATCGCACGCGCAGCACGCCCGAGTCCGAGGCCGCCATCCTGCGCGCCCTGAGCTGGCTCGGCCTGACCTGGGACGAAGGCCCCGACGTCGGTGGCCCCTTCGGCCCCTACCGCCAGTCCGAGCGCACCGCGATCTACACCGAGCACGCCGGCATCCTCATCGAGCGCGGCCGCGCCTACCGCTGCTTCTGCACCGCCGAGCGGCTCGCCGAGGTGCGCGCGCGGCAGCTCGCGGCCAAGCAGACGCCCGGCTATGACGGCCACTGCCGCACCCTGGCGCCCGCCGACGCCGCCGCGCGCGCCGCCGCGGGCGAGACCCACGTGGTGCGCCTGGCCATGCCCGAGTCCGGCAACACCACCTTCGTCGACCGCCTGCGCGGCGAGATCACCATCGCCAACGAGCAGGTCGACGACCAGGTCCTGCTCAAGTCCGACGGCTTCCCGACCTACCACCTGGCCAACGTCGTCGACGATCACCTGATGCAGATCAGCCACGTGATCCGCGCCGAGGAGTGGCTGTCGTCCACGCCCAAGCACGTCGTCCTCTACGACGCCTTCGGCTGGACCGCGCCCGAGTGGATCCACATGCCGCTCCTGCGCAACCTCGACAAGTCCAAGATCTCCAAGCGCAAGAACCCGGTCTCGCTCGACTACTACCGCGACGCCGGGATCTTGCCCGAGGTCCTGGTCAACTTCCTCGGCCTGATGGGCTGGTCGTTCGGCAACGAGCGCGAGAAGTTCACCCTGACCGAGATGGAGGGCGCCTTCAGCTGGGACAAGATCTCCCTCGGCGGCCCGGTGTTCGACCTCGACAAGCTGGCCTGGCTCAACAGCCTGTACCTGCGCGAGCTCGACGACAGCGCCTTCCTGGCTCGCCTGCTGGCCTGGCGCCTGGGCCCCGACTATCTGGCCCGCGTGGTCCCGCTGGTGCGCGAGCGCATCCGCCGCCTCGACGAGTTCGTCGCCCACACCTCGTTCTTCTTCGTCGGCGATCTCGACTACACCAGCGTCAAGGACCTCGTCCCCAAGGGCCGCAGCCCCAAGGACACCTCGAGCGTCCTCGCCGAGCTGGTCGACAAGCTGGACGAGGACCGCGACGCGCGCGCCTTCACCAAGGCCACCCTGGAGCCCTTCTTCCGCAGCTTCTGCGAGGCCTCGGGCTGGAAGACCAAGGAGCTGTTCATGACCGTGCGCCTCGCGGTCACCGGCCTGGCCGCGACGCCGCCGCTGTTCGAGACCATGGAGGTGTGCGGCCGCGAGCTGACCCGCCGCCGCCTGCGCCAGTGCGCCGCCTATCTCAAGACCCTGAAGGCGCCGTGATCCGCCAGATCCAGCGCGCCATCGAGCTGCACGCCTGGTTCGCGCCCCTGCTGGCGCTGTCCGTGGTGGCCGGCCTGATCGCGCTGTGGCGGGTGCTGCGCAAGATCCCCATCCTCGAGCTGCCGCGCCGCCTGCTGCTCGAGCAGTGGCGCGCCATCAACGCCGAGGCCATCGACCCGCGCTACCTCGGCGTCGACGCCACGCCCGACGCCGAGGCCCCGCGCAAGCGCGGCAAGCAAGCTGCCCCGGCCGCCGCTGGCCCCGCCGCCGCCAGCCCCGCCACCCGCGGCGGCTTCGACTTCCGCCCGCTCATCGTCTTCGTCGTGGTCGCGGTGTCGCTGACGCTGCAGGAATACTATGGCGACCGCTCCGACTTCGCGCGCTACTTCCCGCCGCCCGACCACGGCTACGACCCGCGCTACGAGATGTGGGCCTTCACCTGGTGGTCGGGCTGGCGCGTGTTCGGCTACTTCATCATCCCGGTGCTGACCATCTGGGCCTTCCGCCTGTGGCCCGCCGCGCCCGGCACCGACAACCGCGACCAGACCCTGGGCAACTACGGCCTGCGCCGCGAGGGCTTCATCGCGCATGCCCCGATCTACATCACGCTGTTCCTCATCGTGCTGCCCGCGGTGATCGCCGCCTCGGCCACGCGCGCGTTCCAGCACACCTACCCCTTCGCCGAGTTCGCGCGCCTCAACTGGTCCTACCTCCTCCAGTGGGAGCTGCTCTACGCGGCCCAGTTCTTCTCGCTCGAGTTCTTCTTCCGCGGCTTCATGCTGCACGGCACCAAGCGCTCGCTGGGCGCCTACAGCATCTTCGCCATGGTGGTGCCGTACTGCATGATCCACTACCACAAGCCGATCGCCGAGGTCCTGGGCGCCATCCTGGCCGGCACCGTGCTGGGCACGCTGGCGCTGCGCACGCGCTCGATCTGGGCCGGCGTGGTCATCCATGTCTGTGTCGCGGTGACCATGGATCTGCTGGCCATGGCGCACACCGGGGGTCTGCCCACACGCTGGTGACCGCTCGTCCCTCGTCCAAGGAGTCACTCCCCATGTCGCTCGTGCTCTACACCGACGCCCACTGGATCAGCCCGTACGTCTTCAGCTGCTTCGTCGCGCTGCACGAGAAGGGCGCCAAGTTCGAGACCCGCAACGTGGCCCTGCAGGACGGCGCCCAGCACGACCCGCAGTTCGCCCAGCACTCGCTGACCGCGCGGGTGCCCGCGCTGCAGGACGGCTTCTTCTGGCTGTCGGAGTCGTCCGCCATCATCGAGTACCTCGACGAGACGCTGCCCGGCCCGCGCCTCCTGCCCGAGGCGGTCAAGGAGCGCGCGCGCGCCCGCCAGCTGATGGCCTGGCTGCGCTCCGACCTCGGCCCGCTGCGCGAGGAGCGCCCGACCACCACGATGTTCTACGGCCACTCCAGCGCGCCGCTCAGCGCCGGCTGCGAGCAGGCCGTCGCCAAGCTGGTGCGCGTCGCCGAGACCGTCCTCGAAGGCCGCACCCAGCTGTTCCACGCCTGGTCGCAGGCCGACGCCGACCTCGCCTTCATGCTGGGCCGCCTGGTCCTCAATGACATCCCGGTGCCGCCCACGCTGCGCGCCTTCTTCGACGTCCAGTGGGCCCGCCCCAGCGTGCGCGCCTTCGTCGAGCGCGACCGCATCCCCTATGTGCCCTACCCGGGCGGCGCCCCGCTGGCGCCGCCAAAGAAGTGAATTCCCGCCCGCTGGGCTATCATCTGTGCACATGACGCGGACCGGGTGGGTGGGGCTGGTGCTGCTGTGTGGGCTGTCGGGCTGTGCACCGAAGCGCTACTACGCGCTGGAGTACCAGCTCGACGCGCGCGCGCTCAACGTCGAGGGCGTGCGCTTCCCGCCTGCCGAGGCGCGCACGCTGCTGCGGCGCGCGACCGTGGTGGCCTTCGCGCCGCCGGACGAGTGCGCCGAGTCCAGCGGCAGCGAGGTCAGCCTGGTGCGCGCGCGCTGCGGCGAGGTCATGGCCGGCCTCGAGGAGGCCGCCGGCGCCGCTGGTTTCAAGGTGGTGTCTTGGCAGGCCCTGCGCGGCAGCGAGCCGCCGCTGGTGTATGCGCGCCGGCAGAAGGTCGAGGTCCTGTTCGAGGTCAACCGCATGGGCATCGAGCGCGAGAGCACCGATGTCCAGGGCGTCGGCCACATGCAGTTCCTGAGCGTCGACGCGGATGGCGACGCCACGCCGGTGTCGGTCGGCGAGGCGGTGCGCCAGCGCTGCAGCGCGCTGGTGGCCGAGGGCGTCGGCGGCTCGGCGGGCGTGCTGCTCGACGTCAAGATGGTGTCGGTCAAGGACGGTCTGACGCTGTGGAACTACCGCTGGCTGTTCTCGGCGCTGGAGGTCGGCGGCCAGGCCAGCCGGATCTACTTCAAGGCCGGGCGCGCGCAGAGCTCCGGCAAGAAGGTGATGATGATCGCCGGCGCCGCCCTGGCGGGCAGTGGCGCCGTGCTGCTGGCCGCGGGCATCCCGATCGAGAACGACAGCCTGATCGGCGGCGGTGCCGTCGGCCTGGTCGGCGGCGGTGCGCTGCTGTTCCTGGGCCGTCCCGGCGTGCAGTCGGCGTCCCAGGTGCTGTGTCGCAAGGCGCCTGTGGCCGATCCGTTCCGCAGCGAGGGGCTGGGCGCGCCGCCCGGGGCCGACAGTGACAGCGGCGAGATCCGGTTCACGCGTCAGGGCTCGGCCAGCGCCGAGGGCCGCGTCAGGCCGATCGCCCGGCTGGCCGCGCGCGAGTTCGTCGAGCTCATCGCCGCGCTGCGCGAGGTCGGCGGCAAGCCGCCCGCGAGGCCCTCGCGCCCGGCGCGCAAGAGCCAGAGCTCGGGCTGCGCCCTGATGCAGAGCTGGCTGGAGCAGGGCACCCCCGGCCTGACCCAGGCCGACGTCGCGCGCCACTGCAAGTAGCTCAGCGCGCGGTGCGCGCGCGCAGCTCGGCCAGCAGCGCAGCCTCGGGGGCGGGCAGGGCGACCGCGCCGAGCGCGCTCTCCACCAGCTCGGCCAGCCGGTGGTGCGCCGCGGCCAGGGCGGCGCTGCGACGGTCGAGCTCGTCGCGTGCATGGGCGGGCAGCAGCCCGCCGCGTGTGATGGCCCGCTGCACCGCCGCGAGGTCGTCGTCCGCCAGGGTGGTGACCGCGAGGGCGTGCAGCACGACCTGGTCGTCGCGCCTCGCCGCGGCGGCCAGGGTGCGTGCGGCGGCCCACCAGCGCGGCCTGGTCTCGGCCAGGGTGTCGTCGGCCCCGAGCTGGGCGGCGGCGGCGGCGACGGCGGCGGCGACGGTGGTCGCGGCCAAGGCGTCGACGTTGGCGTTGGCCTCGAGCTGGCCGCCGGGCTGGCCGCCGACGTGCGCACCGCCAGCGCTGGTGGCGACGGTCTCTCTCGAACCCAGCCGCGCCGCCGCGGGCCCACCCAGCGCCAGCAGCAGCGCGCGGCCGTCCGCGAAGCGCGCCGCCGGCACCTTGGCCAGCGCCCGCATCACGATGGCCTCCAGCTCGGGGGCGACCCCTGGGCGGCGCAGCGACAGAAGCTCGGGCGCCTTGCCCGTGTGTGCGCGCAGCACCTCGCCGGTGCGACCCTCGAACGGCGGCTTGCCGGTCAGCACCTCGTAGGCGATGCATCCCCAGGTGTAGACGTCGGCCGCAAAGCCCGCCTCGTCGCCGCGCGCCTGTTCGGGGGACATGTACGCCGGCGTGCCCAGCAAGGTGCCGCGCTGGGTCAGATCGAGGGTGCTGTGGCCCTCGGCGACGATCTTGGCCAGGCCGAAATCGGTGATGCGCGCGGCCGCGGGCTGGCCCCCGGGGCACAGCACGTTGGCCGGCTTCAGATCGCGGTGCAGGACCCCTGCCGCATGCGCGTGCGCCAGCCCCGCCGCCAGCGCCTGCAGCAGCGCGCGAGCCGCCTCCGCGTCCAGCAGCCCGGCGCGCAGCACCTGCTCCAGGCTGAGGCCGTCGACATACTCCATGACCAGGAAGCAGCCGTGCGCTGCCGACTCGCCGAGGTCGTGCACCGGCACGATGTGCGGATGATCCAGCCGCGCGGTGGCGCGCGCCTCGCGCACGAAGCGCCGCCCCAGCTCGACGTCCCCGACGATGTCGTGGCGCAGCCGCTTGACCGCGACCGCGCGCGCCAGCCGCTCGTCGCGCGCCAGCCAGACCTCGCCCATGGCGCCGACGCCCAGCCGGCGCTCGAGTGCATAGCGCTCGGCCAGGCGATCCCCGGGCTGCAGCGGCGCGCTCACTTGCCACCGCCGCGAGCGACGCTGGTCAGGATGGCATCCTTGCGGTGGTCGTACAGCGCGTCGCTGAGCACACCGCTCTTGCGACAGGCCTCCAGCGCGACCAGCTGCTCGCGCGGTGGCGCCGGTGATGCCGCTGCTCCGAAGCAGCGCGCGGCCGCGCAGTGCTCCGCGCCGCCCAGGTCGCAGGCCCGCGTCCAGGCCGCCTGGGCGCCGGCTTCGTCCAGCGGGGGATCGTGCACCCGCGCCTTGCCCAGCTCGGCACAGGCGCCGGCCTCACCGCGTGCACAGGCGTGGTCGAGCAGGGTCCGTGCGCGCGCCAGCTCCGGCGCGGAGCGAGCCCCGCTGCGCAGCCGCACGGCCTGCTCGAGCTCGCCATCGGCGCCGCGGGCCGGGCTGCCATCGAGCGCCCCCGGCGCCCGGGCGGAGGTGACCTCGGACCCCGGTACCTGGGCCGACCTGGTCGCCGCTGCCTTCTTGCTGTCACGCGTCGCCAGCGCGACCACGGCCCACACCGCGAGCCCCACCACCACCTGGGCACCGATCGCCAGGTACAGCGTCCTGCGCGAGCGCGCCAGGATCGACCTCGGCGCGGCTCCCTCGACCGCTGCCGCCGGGGCAGGCTCCGGCGCCGCCATCGCGCCCACCGCCCGCACCGCTGCCATCGGCGCCATCGCCGCCACCGCCGCCGCCGCCGTCGCCGCCCCCGTCGCCGCCATGCCCCCAGCCTCCGTCCGCGGCCCACGCAGCTCCGCCAGCTGGCCGCGCAGCGCCGCCACCACCTCCGCCGCGCTGGCCGGCCGATCCTCGGGCCGCTTCTCCAGCAGCCGCAGCACCAGCGCATCGACCCCGGGCGCCAGCCCCGGTTGATGCCGGCTCGGCGCCTCTGGCGTCACCGTCAGGTGCTGCATGATCAGGCGCGCCGCGGCGTCCCCCACGAACGGCGGTCGCCCGGTCAGCAGGTGATACAGCACCGCGCCCAGCGCATACAGATCCGCGCGCGCATCCAGATCCCGCGCGCCCTCACACTGCTCGGGCGACATGTACATCGGCGTGCCCAGCAGCGCCCCCGTGCTGCTGCGCGACGCCTCGCCCAGCAGCTTGGCCAGCCCGAGATCGAGCAGCTTGACCGCGCCGCCGCGGCTGATGAACACGTTGGCCGGCTTGACGTCGCGATGCACCACGCCGCGCTCGTGCAGCGCCACCAGCGCAGCCGCCATCGCGCCCGCCAGCTCCAGCGCATCGGCCACCGGCAGCGCCCCCTCGCGGGTCAGCCGCTCCGCCAGCGTCTCGCCGTGCAGGAGCTCCATGACCGAGTAGGCCTGGCCATCCTCGGTGCGCCCGAGGTCGAGCACGTCGACCAGCCCCGGGTGACGCACCAGGTTGGCCGCACGCGCCTCGTCGAGGAAGCGCCCCACCGCAGCCTGGTCGGCGCACAGGTGCGGGTGCAAGAGCTTGATGGCGACCTGGCGCCCCATCTCGGGGTGCTCGGCCTGGTACACCACCCCGGTCGCGCCATCGCCGAGCCGACGCGACAGCCGGTAGTTACCGACGCGCCGACCGACGAGGGGATCCGGGACGCCCATCGCCACCATCATATCGCCGAAAAAACGAAAACCCCCGCCCTGGCCGTTGGAGATGGTCTTCTAAACCCCTACGATTGAGTAGGTGGGCGTCGCAAATAGCCGAAATGGGCTTCCCGACTGAGCGGGCGTGCTCGCCGCGGCCAGCGGCAACTCCCTGGGTTTAGCTTGTAGGGAAAAGAAAACGCTCCTGACGTACCCGGCAGTCGGGCTTTCCCCTCATTTATAGCTGATTCAGCGCGGCACGTCGACGATCAGTTGACCGTCACCATGACGATCTTGTCGGCCTGACCGGGCGCGCTCAGCGTCAGCATCGAGGTCATGGTGATGGCGGCCGAGGTCGGCGTGAAGGTGAGATGTGTTTCTCTACGTGTGCCGAGGACCACAATGGTCGGCGTCGCGCCGGGGCGGAGTGGCCCTCTAGCAGGCGAGGGGGATAGGGCTCCCCTCGTCGGCATCACGGATCAACGGAACGCATTGGCCAGGGCGTTGAAGCGAGTGCCGTCTCCCTGCTGCCAGACGGCCACCGCGTTACCGGGGCTCGCTGCAACCTGTGGGTACAGAGCCTGGCCTGTGTTGTCGGTCTCGATCAAGGCGGCAGCGCCCCACCCTGCCGAGCCGCTGTACTGGTAGCGGTTGGCGCAGATGCTGTCCACGGTGCCGAATTGCTGCCAGACTGCAAACGCGTTGCCATTTCCATCCATGGCAACCTGCGGGTTGGATGCGGAGCCCGCGGAGTCAACGAGGACCGCAGGGCCCCATCCAGAGCCTGGAAAGTAGCGGCTGCTCTTGATGCGAGTGCTGGTACCGTCTCCCTGCTGCCAGACGGCGATGAAGTAGCCGGCCGAGCCCATAGTGACCTGGGGCGTGAAGGCGCTGTAGACATTGTCGGTCTCGAGCAGGGTGGCCGTGCCCCAGCCCGCGCCTGGCACATAGCGGTTTGCTAGGACGTTGGCACGGGCTCCCTCGGACTGCCGCCAGACGGCGACAGCCTCCCCGCTCCCATCTATGCCGACTTGTGCGTCGCGTGCGGGCTCGTTGTCGGTTTCGATTGGGACCGGTGTCCCCCAACCCGCCACGTGAGTATAGGTGTTCGCCACGATGTTATCGCGGGTACCGTCCCCCTGCTGCCAGACTGCGATAGCGTTGCCCGACAGGGACATGGCGATCTGCGGGTAGTTGGCGCTGCCTGCGTTTTCGGTTTCCAGAAGTGCCGCCCCGAGCCAGGTGCCATTGGCAGCGCTATATCGGTTGGTCCAGATGTTGGAGCGGGTGCCGTCCCACTGGTCCCAGACCACGATGGCGTTCTCCCCGCCGTCCATGGCGACCTGCGGGTTTCCTGCGTAGCCCGTGTCGTTGGTCTCGATCATGGTGGCCGTCCCCCATCCTGAGCCCACGAGATAGCGGTTGGCCCAGATGTTGAGGCGGATCCCGTCATCCTGCTGCCAGACGGCCACGGCGTTGCCCATGCTGTTCACGGTCACCTGCGGGCCACCCGCGTTGCCATCGTTGGTCTCGATCAGGATGGCGGTCCCCCAGCCCGTGCTTGGCACATAGCGGTTCGCCCAGACGTTCGTGCGAATGCCATCAGACTGGTACCAGACGGCGATGGCGTTGCCCGAACCGTCCATCCCAACCTGCGGGAACGTGACGTTCCCTGCGTTGTCGGTCTCGATTGGGCCGGCCGTCCCCCAAGACATGCCCAGGCCAGCGAGCGTCGCGGAGACGGTGCCCCCTGGGCTGCCTGTCACGGAGATCGAACCCGCCTTGCTCCCCTGGGAGGTTGGCGCAAAGCGCACCGCCATCGTGCAGCTTCCGGCCGGCGCGAGGGAGAGCCCCGAACAGCTGTCTGTCAGGGTGAACTGGTTGCCGGTCAAGGACCCGCCGAGGACGCCGCTGGCGGAGCCTCCAGTGTTGGTGATCCGGAAAGGCGCAGGTCCGCTCACGGTGTTGACCACGACGCCGCCGAAGTCATTACTCGGGAAGTCGATCATCAAAAGGGCTGGGGTGGCAGAGGTCCCCGACAGCGTCGAAGAGGCGCTGACGCCCGCGCCTGCGGTTGCCTGGAGGACGTTGCTCTTGGCGCCGAGAGTGCCCGCCGTGAAGCGCACTCGGAGGGTGCAGTTCGCCCCCGCAGCGATGGTCCCGGTGCAGTTGTTGGTGCCGGAGTCGATCGCGAAGTCGCTCGGGCTGGAGGTGAGGGTGGCCGCCACAGTGCTCGATGTGACCTCCCCCGTGTTGGTGACCGTGAAGGTGAAGAAGGTGCTTTGCGTGCCAGTGGCGATCGTCCCGAAGTTCTGCGTCGACGGAGTTATCGACAATGCAGCCTTGCGCAATCCAACTCCAGAGACCATCGCCGACACGATTCCCCCGGGGGTCGCGGACACACGCAGGTTGGCGTTCAGGTTGCCGGCGATGGTGGGGTTGAAGCGGACGGTGACGGTGCACGTGCCGGCAGGCGACAGCGCGGCCAGGCACTGGTTGTTGGTGATGGTGAAGTCGTTGGTGGCGGTGGCGAAGCCGACCGAGGGGATCCCGCTGGCCGAGCCGCCGTTGTTGGTGATGGTGAACGTCTGGGTCGCGCCGGTGCCGCCCTCGACGACCGAGGCGAAGGCCGGCGGGTTCGTCGGCGAGATGGCCAGCTGGCCTACCGTGATCGCCGTCGCGGTCAGCGAACTCTGCACCGAGCCGCCAGGCGTCGACGAAACCGTGATGGTCGAGTTCTGTGCGCCCGCGGTGCCGCTGGCGGTGTAGGTGACGCTGGCGGTGCAGTTGGCGCCGGGCGCCAGGGTGGTGCAGGTGGAACTCACCATGTAGTGGGTGGTGTCGCCGACCACTGTGGTGATGGTGCCGGTGCTGCTGTTACCAACGTTGGAGATGGTGAAGGTCAGCGGGCCGGCGCTCTGGCCAATGGTGACGGGGCCGAAATCGCGCGTCGCTGGCGTGATGGACAGGGTGGCGGGGGCCTGGCCGGTGCCGCTCAGCTGCGTGACAGCGGTGCCGCCGGTGGTCGCTGCGACCTGCAGGGTTGTGTTGTGCGCGGCCACGGTGGTCGGGTTGAAGCGCGCCTTGACGGTGCAGCTGGCGCCGGCGTTCAGCACTGCGGTGCAGTTGTTCATGGTCAGGGTGAAGTTGGTGGTGTCACCCAGTGTGGTGCTCGGCACCGTGGTGGCCGAGCCGCCGTTGTTGATGACGGTGAAGGTCTGTTCCGCGCTCATGGCCCCGGTCAGGACGTTGCCGAACGGGTGCGTGGCGGGCGAGATGCTCAGGTTGCCTACGGTGATGGCCGTGCCGGTCACGGTCGACATCGCGGTGCCGCCCGGGGTCGCGGCCACCGACAGCATAGCCGTCTTGGTGCCGGCCGGCGCCGCCGCGGTGAACTGCACCGAGATCGCGCAAGTCGCGCCGGCTGCCAGCGTGCCGGTGCAGCCGTTGGAGGCGATGGCGAAGTCGGTCGACGCCAGCGTGGGCGTGATCGTCCCGCTGGGCGAGGCGCCGGTGTTGCGCACCGTGAACGCGAACGGCGCGCTCATGGTGCCGATGACCAGCGAGCCGAGGTCCTGGCTCGCTGGCGTCAGGGTCAGCGCGGCCGGCGAGATCCCTGTACCGTTCAGCGAGGCCGGCGCGGCGCCACCCGGGCTAGCCATCACGGTTAGCGAACTCAGCTTCGAGCCGGTCGACTCCGGATTGAAGCGCGCTTTGATGGTGCAGTTCGCGCTGGCGGCTAGCGCGGCGGTGCAGTTGTTCATGGTGACGCTGAAGTTTGAGCTGTCGCTCAGCGCCGCGCTGGGCACTCCGGTCGCGGTTGAGCCCATGTTGGTGACCGTGAAAGTCTGCTCGGCGCTCTGGCCGCCCGAGACCACGTTGCCGAAGTCGTGGCTGGCGGGCGCGATCCGCAGCTCGCCGGGCCTCAGTCCGGTGCCGCTCAGGGAGGCGCTGATGCCGCCACCAGGGCTGCCGTTCACTGTCAGCATGGCGGTCTTCGCGCCCTCCGTGGTCGGGACGAAACGCAGCGTGACCGCGCAGGTCGCGGCGCCGCCCAGCGGGATCCCCACGCAGGTGTCGCTGCTGATGGTGAAGTGCGCGGCGTCAGTCCCCGCCAGCGCCACCGTCAAGGTGCCCGCGGCCATGCCGCCGGCGTTCGACACGTCGAATCGAACTTCGGAGCTTTGCGCGCCGATGACCACGCTGCCGAAGTTCTGCATGGTCGGCGTCATCGCGATCATCGCCTGCGTCAGCACCTCGCCGTCCGGCATGTCGCCGTCGGGCACGTCGGCGTCGCCCTCGATCGATCCGTCCCTGTAGGGCCGGCAGATCCCAGGTTCGTCGGGCACGCGCCGATTGAGGTCGCACCAGTGGCCGGGCTCCTGGCATGGCGAGTCTTCATCACAGCGCAGCGCCGACTGCTTGGTGCAGGCTGCAGTGAGCGTCGCCGCCATCATCCCCAGAACCAACACCAGTCGCTTCGTCATCACGTTCTCTCCATGCAGAGGTGGGTCAGCGCGAGGGTCATCGCGCGACGCCGCCCCGTGTTGCGTCGACCAGCAATAATCGAGAACGCCACGTTGCTCAACGGCTGTAGTGCGGTGCGGCAAACATGCCGGGGGCCGCATCGACAGCGCAAGTGCCTGATCTTGCGTGGAAGGGATGGGACTCGACTGCCGTTTGGAGTGAGCCATCGCGAGGATGATGGCCTCTCCAGCCCGAACCTGGAAGACCGGGCGCCGCCGGGTCTTCCGTCTAGTTGTCGTTGTCCTCGATGATGACGCTGACGGCGCGCGCAGTGAGTGGCGCCGAGGTCAGATCGATGGCCACCGTGTTCTCAACGAGATCGACGTCGTTCAGCGTGGTCACGGTGACGACTTGGGCCACGTTGAAGTCGGCGCTGGTGAAGGTAAGTGACGCCTTGTCGACCGTCGCGCGGGGGGCGTCGGCAGACACCACAGCGACGACGACGTCGGCCCCTGGCTGCTGCGTCAGGGTGACCGAGAACATCCCGGTGGCGCCCTGCTCGGTCAGGTTCAGCGTGGCCGGCGTGACCGAGATGTTCTGCACGTCGTTGTCGGTGACGTTGACGGTGACCGCCTTGGTCAGGCCGCCGGTGCCCATCAGCATGATCATCGTGCTGTCATCGGTGGTGTCGGCGTCGTCGACACCGGTGACGATGACGTCCTGCGGGGTGGCATAGTCTGCGGCCGTGAAGGTCAGCGTCGCCGTCGCGGTCGCGGTGTTGGCGTCGGCCGACATCACGGTGACCGTGACGTCCGCCGTGGGCTGGAACGCCAGCCGCACGCGTAGCGTCGAGGTCAGCGCCTCGGTCACGGTGACCGTGGTGGCGGGCGAGGTAGTGATGGCCTGGGTGTCGTTCTCCGTCGTCGTCACCGCGACGTTGACCGTGGCCGGCAGCGCGGCGCTGGACAGGGCGACGTTGACCGTCTCGGCGGCGGCGTCGGCATCCTCGACGCCTTGCACGTTCACCGTCTGCGGGGTGGCGTAGTTGCCGCTGGTGAAGGTCAGCATGGTCTCGGTCGTCGTCACCGCCGTGGTGTCCAGGCTGTTGACCGCGACCACCACGTCGGCCGCCGGCATGAAGTCGAGGCGCACCGTGAACGTCGTCGCGCCGCCCTCGGCGACCGTCACCGGGGTGCCGCCGATGGTCAGCCCCTGGGTGTCATTGTCCGCGATCATCACGCTGACCGCGCGCGCCGTCAGCGGCGCCGAGGTCAGATCGATCGCGACCGTGTTGGCCGCCAGATCGACGTCGTTCAGCGTGGTCACCGTCACCACCTGGGCCACGTTGTAGTTGGCGCTGGTGAAGGTCAGCGACGCCTTGTCGACGGTGGCGCGCGCGGCGTCCGCCGAGACCACGGCGACGATGACGTCGGCGCCCGGCTGCTGCGTCAGCGTGACCGAGAAGGTCCCGGCGGCGCCCTGCTCGGTCAGGTTCAGCGTGGTCGGCGTGACCGAGATGTTCTGCACGTCGTTGTCGGTGACGTTGACGGTGACCGCCTTGGTCAGCCCGCCGGTGCCCATCAGCATGATCATGGTGCTGTCATCGGTGGTATCGGCGTCATCGACGCCGGTGATCGTCACGTCCTGCGGGGTGGCGTAGTTGGCGGCCGTGAAGGTCAGCGTCGCCGGGGTCGCGGTCGCGGTGGTGGCGTCGGCCGACATCACGGTGACCGTGACGTCCGCCGCGGGCTGGAACGCCAGCCGCACGGCCAGCGCCCCGGTCAGCCCCTCGGTCACCGTGACCGTGGTCGCGGGCGAGGTGGTGATGGCCTGGGTGTCGTCGTCGGTGACGGTGACGGTGACGCTGGCGCTGGCCACGCCGGTGCCCATCGCGGTCACCGTGACCGACTCGCTGGCGAGGTCGTCGTCATTGACCGGGGTCACCGTGATGGTCTGCGGCAGGCCGAAATTGGCGGTCGTGAAGGTCACCATCGCCGGCGTCACGGTGGCCGCGGTGGCGTCGCTCGAGGCCAGCGTGACCACCACGTCGGCCGCCGGCGCCTTGCTCAGCACCAGCGCGAAGGTGACCCCGGCGCCGCCCTCGGTCGCGCTCAGCGTGGCCGGCGTGACCCGCAGCTCGGGCTGCCCCGGCGTCCCGGTGTCCGCGCCGCCATCGGGCGTGTTGACCGGGAAGTCGCACATCTCGGCCTCGCTGCCCTTCTGGTGACAGTACTGGTCGCCGCCGCAGCTGTACCCGCTGGGGCACTGTGGGTCGGACGCCCCGCACTTGAACGCGCACTTCGCCTTGTCCGGCGAATAGCAGCCGCCAGAGGCCACCAGCAAGGCAATAACCAGGCTCAGAGAACGCATGAGGCGAGCTTACATCAAGCCGGTGTCCCGCGCGCGTTTCGCGAGCTGCTGGGTGACGCGGACTCCTGCCAGACCAGCCAACTGAGGCGCCAGCGGGTTGTCATCGGTGCCCACTTGCAGCAATGCTGCGGCATGCGCAGGCTCTTGCCCCTCACCAGCAAGGTCGTCACCGCCGCCGTCCTCGTGCTGGCCCTCTCCAGCTGTGGCGAGTCCACCCCGCCGCGCATCGGGTCCGTCACCATGGCCGTCAGCGGCGACCGCGTCGCCATCGCCATCCGGGTCGACAACCCCGGCGCGCTGCCCCTCCACGTCTACGCCGAGCCCGAGCGCATCCTCTATGACCAGGACACGCGCACCCTGCGCCTGGTCATGCACCAGACCCTGCGCGACGCCGACCTCACCGGGGTCGCGACCTCCAGCGCCGACCTGCACTTCAGCCAGCTGCGGTCGATCACGGTCCCGGCCGGCCTCGCCGCCGTGGTCCACGTCGACCTCGCCGCCACGCTGAACCACCTGGTTTTCCCCGGCAGCACCGGCAAGGTCACCTTCGAGGGCTGGCCCATTCACCAGGCCCGCCAGGTCGACATCGAGCTCGGCTGGAGCGACACCCCGCTAGCCATCAGCGACGGCCACGGCAAGTCGGCCAGCGACCTGCGCCGCGAGCTGCTCACGCTGGAGCGCGGCGTGCTCACCGCCACGCTGACCCGCTAGAGCCACGCACCAGGCGCCGCTGCCACACTGTGCCCGCGCCGGGACGGCAGCGCGGCGCGTGGCTGGCGGTAAGATGGTCGTCATGATGCCGGTGCCGCCGCCGCGGATGCATGTCCTGATGCGCCCCGGGGCGCCGCGGGCCGTGGTCCTCAGGCAGGGCCCGTCCCGGGTGTTCTGCACCATCGGGTGGGACCTCGCGAGCGATCGGTTCACGGTCGGGCAGTGGTGCAAGCACAAGCTGTATGTCCACCGCTGCGACCTGTCGGCGGACGGGCAGTGGATGGTGTACTTCGCGCTCGACGGAAAGTGGCGGTCGGAGACGCGGGGGGCGTTCACGGCGCTGTCGCGGGCCCCGTACCTGAAGGCCGTCCGGCTGTGGCCGCAGGGCAACACCTGGGGCGGTGGCGGAGTCCTCTACGCCAGCCAGGCCGAGCTGCCCCCGGGGCTCGAGGAGCAGTGGACCGCGCTGCGACAGGTGGAGGGACACAATCGGCTGGGCGGCGGCAGCTACGCCGAGCGGCTGCGGCGCGACGGCTGGACCCGCGCGGGCAACGAGAAGGCGTCTGCGGGCGGCAAGGCCTACCAGCGCGAGCTCGGCGCCGGCTGGGTCCTGCGCAAGAAGGTCGTCGCCGAGACCGAGCACCACCAGCTCCGCGCCCCTGACGGAGCGCTGCGCGCGCTGCCCACGTGGGGCTGGGCGGAGCTCGATCGTCCGCGCAGCCGCGTGGTCTGGGCCGAGGCCGGCGTGCTCCACGCCGCGGCGCTCGGCCCCGACGGCCCGGGCACGCCAGTCCAGCTGCTGGACGCCCGCGGCATGACCTTCGAGCCGCTGCGAGCGCCCTACGACGATGACACCGTGTTCGAACCTTGAGCCGCCGTCCTGGCGCGTGGCGCCAGCTTCGTGCTCCGCGTACCCGGGAGTAGACTGGGCTCATGAAGTCGTTGTGCGTGCTGCCCGTGCTGCTGGTCACGCTGGCGCTGAGCAGCCTCGGCCTCGCCGGTTGCGGTGACGACGATGGCGGCGACCCCATGGACGCCGCCACCACCGCCGATGCGAGCACAGGCGATGGCGGCGCCGGGCGCCAGAGCGGCGAGACCTGCGGCCAGAGCGCCAGCGGCGCGCGCTGCGCCAGCGGCCTCATGTGCTGCTACCCCTGCGGCATCCCGGGCTGCGAATACCGCTGCGAAGCCATCCCGCCCCACGGCGCGTGCTTGCTGCGCCCGTGAGGGTGGACTCGTCTGGCTCGGCAGCTCCTGGCGCTCGCGGCGCCCTGACTCGAGGGTGCAGAGGCTGAGCCCGGAGTAGGCCTGCCGCGCGCGTGGCCTCGCGGCGACAGTGGTACACTTGGGGCGTGTCGCAGGTCGATCGGTCCCAGTATCCGGTGCGCTTGCTGCGGCTGGAAGACGAGGGCAAGGGCTCCCAGGTCGGGCACCTCACCGCGGCCGAGCGCGTGGCCATGGTGTGGCAGCTGACGATGCAGGCGTGGACCTTCAAGGAGGGGCGCTGGGATGAACCGCGACTTCGTCGAGATGTTGTCCGCGTTGTGCGACGCCCGCGCTGAGTTTCTCGTCGTCGGCGCACATGCGCTCGCAGTCCATGGCTGTCCGAGAGCGACCGGCGACCTCGATATCTGGGTGCGCCCCAGCGCCGATAACGCGGAGCGCGTGCTGGCCGCCTTGAAGGTCTTCGGGGCGCCCCTGTTCGACGTGACGCGGGAGGATCTCAGCGCGCCTGGCATCGTGCTGCAGCTGGGCGTCGTCCCGTGTCGGATCGACATCCTGACCGGGATCTCGGGCGTGACCTTCGAGGAGGCGTGGCCCGCACGCGTGCAGAGCGCGATCGAGGGGCTCGACCTCGGCTTCATCAGCCGGGCTCACCTCATCGCCAACAAGCGTGCCGCGGGACGGGCCAAGGACCTGGCGGACGTAGAGGCGCTCGAGGGCGCGCAGGAGGACTGACGGTGCGCTGTGCGAGCGGGTCAGCAGCTGGCGACGCTGCGGTCGCGTTGTGCTCCGCGGCGACGTTTCACTTGAAACGTCGCGTGCGTGACTACGGCACGACCTCGATGGTCCCCGACATCCCGGTGCCGGCGGCGCTGCCGTGGATGTTGCAGTAGTAGCCGTAAAAGCCGGTGCTGTTGAAGGTGAACGACTGCGAGTTGCCGGTGTCGGTGTTGGCGATGACGCCGACGTCGGGGTTGCCGGGGGCGCCGCGCAGGGGGTGCATGGTGAAGTCGCCCATCCAGGTCACTGACTGGCCCATCGAGATGCGCAGACAGTTAGGCAGGTAGGTCGTGTTGCCGTTGTCGAAGGTGATGGTGCGCGAGCCGGCGGTGCCGTCGATGTAGCTGGAGCAGCCCGCGAAGGTGGTGCCGGTGGCGGCGATGCAGGCGCCGCTGCCGTCCTCGGCGCACACCGGGGTCGCCGCGCGGAAGCTGCAGCTCGAGTCGCCGGTGCAGGCGACGCAGGTGTTGGTGGTGGTGTTGCAGCGCGGGGCGGCGGCGCCGCAGTCCATGTCGTCGTCGCACTCGGCGCAGGCGCCGCTGCCGAGGCAGGCCTTGAAGGCGGCGTTCTTGGCGGTGCACTGGCCGGCGCTGCTGCAGGGGTCGCAGCTCTGGGACACGCAGATGGGCTCGGTCGCGGTGGTGCACTGCGCGCTGGTGCTGCACTCGGGGGCGTCGGTCAGGTCGGCGTCCTGGAACGGCTCGGCGTCGGCCACCTGCACGTCGATGACCTGGACGTCGACCACGGCGGCGTCCACCACCGCGGCGTCGGGCGCGGCGGCGTCGGGCGCGGCGGCGTCCACGCTGACGCTGGCGTCGAGGTTGGGCGGGAAGTCGCAGGTCTCACCGGCGGGGGCGCTCTTCTTGTGGCAGTACCGGTCGGCGCGACACTCGTAGTCGGTCGGGCACTGCTTGTCGGCGGCGCTGCCGCACTGGAACTGACACTTGGGCTTGGCGGGCGAGAAGCAGCCCGCCAGCACGAGCGCCCCCAGCGCCGCCAGCACCCCAGGTGCCAACCATCCGTTCTGCACTCGTCTCATGCGAGACATCCCCCCGACTCTCCTTGCCGCGCTTGCGTCTCTCAGGCCCCCCGCCAGTCGCCGCCCTTACCACCCTGCACGGCCCGTGAATCGGTGCCGAGCTTCATCAGATCCACTTTACCCAGGATCGCGTCGCCGCGGAAGCTCACCGGCTTCATGTGCACGCCGGTGTCCATGCGGATGGCGTCGACCGGGCAGGCCTCGACGCACAGGCCGCACACCACGCAGCGCAGCTCGTCGATCTCGAACAGCGCGGGCGCCTTCTCGATGCTGGGGTCGCCGGTGTCCTCGGCGACCACGGTGATGCAGTGCGCCGGACACACCGTCGGGCACAGCATGCACGCCACACAGCGCACCCGGCCGTCAGTCCCCGGACGGTGGTTCAGCCGGTGCAGGCCGCGGAAGCGCTCCGGGTAGGCGATCTTCTCCTCCGGGTACTTCAGGGTCTGGGTGTCGCGGCCCCCGAAGACGTTCCTGAAGAAGTGCCGGATGGTGACCCCCATGCCCTTGAAGATCTGGGGCAGGTAGGTCTCCTTGTTCATGGTGGAGTCCGAGCGCTTCACGACCTTGACGGTGATGGCCATCAGTCCCTCACTTCGGCATGGTCTGCCACAGCACGACCCCGGCAGTGACCACGATGTTGGCCAGCGACAGCGGCAAGAGGCGCTTCCAGCCCAGCGACATCAGCTGGTCCGGCCGCATGCGCGGCAGCGACCAGCGGATGATGAGCTGCAGCCAGCAGAAGAAGAACACCTTGAAGGTGAAGGCCGCGACCTGCAGCAGCACCACCCACAGGTGCCACAGCTTGATCACGCTGCCGCCGATGTGGAAGCCATCTCCATACAGGAACGGCACCTGCCAGCCGCCGAAGAACACGGTCACGACCACGGCGCCGGCGAACACCACCTCGATGAACTCGCCCAGGAAGAACATGCCGAAGCGCATGCCCGAGTACTCGGTGAAGTAGCCGATGATCTCGGGCTCGCCCTCGGGCAGGTCGAACGGGGTGCGCTTGGTCTCCGCCATGGCGGCGACGAAGAACAGCAGGAACGCCACTGGCTGCATGACCACGCCCCAGTGCAGCGGGTTGGGGCCCTGCATCAGCACCATCGCGCCCGGCTCCAGCGTGCCGTAGACCAGGAAGGCGCCCAGGATCGACAGCCCCATGGCGACCTCGTACGACATCATCTGCGACGACGCGCGCAGGCCGCCCAGCAGCGCCCACTTGTTGTAGCTGGCCCAGCCGGCCAGCGAGGCGCCGTAGTTCGACAGCGAGGCGATGGCGAAGTAGAACAGCAGGCCGAAGTCGACCGACAGCACCTGGCCCAGCACCGCGGTCTTGCCGGCGACCACCGCGCTGGCCATGACCTCGGGGCGCGCGACCTTGAAGGCCAGGCTGGGCACGAACAGCGGCCCGAACGGGATGATGGCGAACGCGATCACCACCGGGGCCATCGCCAGCACCGGCGCCAGCGTGAACAGCGGCCGGTGCGCCTTGGCGGGGACGAAGTCCTCCTTGAAGAACATCTTGAGACCGTCGGCCAGGATGTGGACCAGGCCGAACAGCCGGAACGGGCCGATGTTGGCGCGCGTCGGGCCGATGCGGTCCTGCATCATGGCGCTCTGCCGGCGCTCCATCCAGGTCAGGATCGAGGCCAGCGGCATCACGAACAGGAAGATGATGCCCACCATCTTGATGGTGGCCCACACGATGGTGGCGAGTGGCGACAGGTTCATGGTCAGCCCCTCGACCCGGCGAAGCGCAGCTGCACCAGCGGCTGCTCACGGCCCCACTCGGCGGCGCCGAGCTCGGGCACCGCGGCCTTCATCTCCAGGAACAGCGCGCGCGCCGACCGGGTCTCCACCGGCATGCCCAGCGCCCCGGCCAGCGCGGCGACCGCCTCCCAGCGCGGCCGCGCGTCGCCGGGCGGCGGGAAGGCCGCGCGCAGGCGCTGCGTCAGCCCCTTGGCGTTGGTCATGGTGCCGTTGCTCTCGGCCCAGCTGGCCACCGGCAGCACCACGCTGGTGTCGAGCTCGCCGAGGCCCTGGCGGTGCGACGCCAGCACCACGGTGACCGCGAGGCCGCCGACGCGCACCAGCGCGCGCTCGCTCAGCGGCACCTCGTGGTCGAGCACGATGAGGCCGCCGAGCACGCCGGCCTCGAGATCCTTCTCCAGCTCGGCCACGCCGCCCGCGATGCCGCGCCCGAGCAGCCGGGCACCCGCGCTGTTGGGGTTGACGTCGTCGGTCTTGAGGATCTTGTCGGCCCGCCCGCTCGCTGGCGCGCGCCCGGCGAGGTAGACCCGGTTGAGGCCCAGGAAGTCGAACGCCAGCTTGGCCAGGAGGTAGTTGTCCTCGTTGCAGGCCTGCGCCGACAGCACCACGCCCAGCTTGGCGCGGTCACCGCCCAGCAGCTCCTCGAGCTTGCTCTTGGCGGTGTCCAGGGCCTTGTCCCAGCTCAGCGGCGCGCCGCCGTGCCAGGCGCTGGCCACGCGGCCGACGTGCACCGGCTTGTAGGTGACGCGGCCCTCGTCGCACATCCAGTACTTGTTGACGGCCAGGTTCTCGCGCGGGACCAGGCGCCAGATCCGGTGCTGCGCGTGGTGGATCTCGATGTTGCACCCGGTCGAGCAGCCGGTGCACACCGACTGGGTCGGGTACAGCTCCCACGCGCGCATGGTGAAGCGGAAGTCGGTCGAGGTCAGCGCGCCGACCGGGCAGACATCGACCACGTTGAGCGAATAGTCGTTGTCGAGCTCGCTGCCCGGCGCGGTGGTCAGCACCTCGCGGTCACCACGATTGGCGAAGGTCAGCTGGGGATCCTGCGCGACCTCGGCGCACACGCGCACGCAGCGCGAGCACAGGATGCAGCGCTCGGCGTCCAGGGTGACGCCGGGGCCCAGCTTGACCGCCTTGGGCTTCTCGACCTTGTCGATGTCGGTGCGCGACGGCGCGCCGTCGTGATCGAAGTACAGCCGCTGCAGCGTGCACTCGCCGGCCTTGTCACAGATCGGACAGTCGACCGGGTGATTGACCAGGGTGAACTCGAGCTGCTGCTGGCGCGCCAGGACGGCCTTGGGGCTCTGCGTCTTGACGTCCATCTTGTCGGCGCAGGTGACCTGGCACGACGGCGCCAGCTTGGGCTGGCCGGCGACCTCGACCAGGCACTGCCGGCACGCCGCGGCGACCGACAGCCCCGGGTGGTAGCAGAAGTACGGCACGTCGATGCCCATGCCGCGCGCGGCCATCAGCACATTGGTGCCCTTGGGGACGGTGACGTTGCGCCCGTCGATCGTCAGCGTGACGGTGCCCTCGCCGGGGTCGACGTGGGGCATGCCCATGACATGGCCGGGCAGCGAGCCCTGCGCGCCGTGGCCAACCGGGCCACCGATGCCGGGGCCCAGCGGCGCGACCACGTCGGAGCGCCCCGCGGGCGGCAGCGGCGGAGCCGGGCTGTTCGGGATCACCGGCGCCGCGGGCGCGGCAGCGGCGGCCGGAGGTGCGCCGGGTGGCGGGGCCGCAGGCGCCGGCGGGGTGGTCGGAGGACTCGCGCTCATGGTCGGGTCACCTGTCGCATTCGCCACCGATCATGTTGACCATGCCGAAGGTCGGGATGAGATCCGACACCAGGCGGTCCTGGACCAGGTAGGGCAGCGACTGCAGGATGATGAAGCAGGGCGGACGCACGCGGCACTTGTAAGGCCGGCCGGTGCCGTCCGACACGATGTAGAAGCCGAGCTCGCCGTTGCCGCCCTCGGTGTACGAGTAGACCTCGCCTGGCGGCACGCGGATGCCATCGACGATGATCTTGAAGTGATTGATCATGCCTTCGATGGTGTTGTAGACGGCCGGCTTGGGCGGCAGCGCGACGCGCGGGTCGTCGATCATGACCGGGCCGGGCGGGATCATCTTGATGGCCTGGCGCAGGATCTTGGTCGACTGGACGATCTCCTCCAGGCGGCACAGGAAGCGGTCGTAGTTGTCGCCGCGCTCGCCGACCGGGACCTCCCAGTCGAAGCGGTCATAGACCAGGTAGGGATGATCCTTGCGCACGTCGTAGGCCACGCCGGTCGAGCGCAGGCTCGGCCCGGTCCAGCCCCACGCGGTGGCGAACTCCCTGGACACGGTCCCGACATCTTCCATGCGGTCGCGGAAGATCTTGTTGTCGAGCAGGAGCTTGCTGGTGTCGTCGCGCAGCTTCTCCATGCGCGACAGCGCCGACTCCAGGTGGTCGGCCCAGGTCGGGGTCAGGTCGTGCGCGACGCCGCCGATGCGCACATACGAGTGCGTCAGGCGCGCGCCCGACAGCTCCTCGAGCAGCTCGTAGAAGTACTCGCGCGCCTTGACCAGGTACAGGAACGCGGTGAAGCCGCCGAGCTCCATGGCCGAGGCGGCCAGGCAGGTCAGGTGATCGGTGATGCGCGAGCACTCGCCGACCAGCACGCGGATGAACTGGGCGCGCTCCGGGATGCGGTGGTGGATGTCGAGCAGCCGCTCCACCGCCAGCGCATAGCCGACGTTGTTGAGCATCGGCGACACATAGTTCAGGCGGTCGGTGTACGGGAAGACCTGGGTGTAGGTCGCGTGCTCGGCCTCCTTCTCGAAGCCGCGGTGCAGGTAGCCCGGCTGCACGTCACACGAGCGGATACGCTCGCCATCCAGCTGGATGACCATGCGGATGGTGCCGTGCATGGCCGGGTGCGAGGGGCCGAAGTTCAGCGTCATCGAGTCGGGCGGCATGTCGCCGTCGCCGGCGGCGTCGCGCTCGAGCGCCTCGAAGTCCTCCAGCTCGCGCGCGCCCAGGGTCAGGCGCTGCGTGGTGGTGCCGGACGGGGGCATGGGGCTCTGCGGGGTCGCCATCAGGTCTCCGCGGGCGGACGCCGCACCAGCGGCTGCCGCTTCTCCTTGGGGTAGTCCTTGCGCAGCGGATGGCCGACGAACTCCTCGTACATGAGGATGCGGCGCAGATCCGGGTGACCCTCGAACTTGACGCCGTACAGGTCGTAGGCCTCCCGCTCCATCCAGTTGACCGCGGGCCACACGCCGAACAGCGACGCGATCACCGGGGTCTCGTCGTCACCATCACTCCCCGGCGGGCGCGTCTTGAGGCGCAAGCGCTGCTTGGTGGCGACCGCGTACAGGTGCAGCACGACCTCGAAGCGCGGCTCCTGCCCCAGGTAGTCGACCACGGTGAGGTCGGACGCCATGTCGAAGCCCAGGGTATCCCTGCAGTAGGTCGCGACCTCGACCCAGCTGGCGGGCTGGATCGACGCGGTCTCGTTGCCATGCTGGGCATGCTGCGCGGTGACCACGGGGCCGAAGCGCGCCACCAGCTTCTCGAGCGCGGTCTTGCTCATCTGCGCACCAGCTTGTTGGCGCTGATGATCTTGTCGTGCTCGGCCTTGAGGCGGACCTGGCTGAAGCCCTTGTGATCCTGGATGCGCTCCTGCAGCAGGACCAGGGCGTCGAGGACCTGCTCGGGCCGCGGCGGGCAGCCCGGGATGTAGACGTCGACCGGGATGATCTGGTCGGCGCCGGGCACCGAGGTGTAGTTCTGGTAGAAGCCGCCGGTCGAGGCGCACACGCCGAAGGCGATGACCCACTTGGGCTCGGTCATCTGCTCCCAGATCCGGCGCAGCACCGGGGCCTGCTTCTCCACGATGGTGCCGACGATGATCAGGAGGTCTGCCTGGCGCGGCGAAAAGCGCGGAAATTCAGCACCAAAGCGCGCCAGATCATACTTGGGCGCCATGGTGGACATGAACTCCATGCCACAGCAGGCGGTCACGAAGGGGTACTGGAACAGCGAGTACTTGCGGCCCCACGCCACGGCGTCAGCGAGGCGGCTGGTATGAAATTCTAGTCCCATCCGATGGCCTTCTTCTTCCACACATAGGCGAGGGCGATGACCAGCACCGCGATGAAGGTGCCCATCGACACGAAGCCCACGTACGAAGTGCGACCCGCCGTGCAGATCCCGCGCACGATGGCGCCGGTGCAGGAGATGTCGCGGAACACGGTCGCCCACGGGTACATGAACGCGGATTCGATGTCGAAGACCAGGAACAGGATGGCAACCTGGTAGAACTTCACGCTGAAGCGCACGCGTGGCGAGCCGATGGGTTCCGACCCGCACTCGAACGGAGACAGCTTCACCGCGGAGTCGCGCTTGGGACCGAGGAGGATGGCGCCAGCGAGGAACAACCCCGCGAAGGCCAGCCCGAAAAGGATGGCCACGCTGGCGGGCAGGTAGCTCTGTAGCATCGCGGCGCAGTATAGGGAGGTGGTCTGACAGTGACAAGCGATTTGCGGGCGAACCGCGCGCGCTTACTGAGGAAGGCTCGGCTCAGGGGCTGACCGGCGCGGGCGCCGCGGGCGCCGGTGCCAGGGGCGCGGACGGGGCAGGGGCGGGCTGGGTCGGGGGGGTGGCCGGGGGATCGACGGGGCCGGCGCCGGGTTCGAAGCCAGGCACCCCGGGGGGGCCGTCGCCCGGTGCGGGGCGGATGGTGCGCAGCAGCGGCAGCACGATCCCCTTGCCCAGGTGGGCAACGATCAGGCGGACCTGCTTGCGCCCGCAGTCGAGCTGGTAGAAGCGGTCGAGCTTGGCCACCTTGGCGCGCAGCCTGGTGACCAGCTCGATGGTGGGGGCGTCGAGGCCGTCGGTGGGGGCGGGGGCGCTGACCATCTTGCGCGCCCAGTCATGGTCGTCGGCGCTGGCCTTGATGACGCTGCACTTGCCGTTGCCGGCCGCGATGCTGAGGCGCATCAGGCTGCGCCGGCGCCGGAACATGGTGTTGTCGCTGGGTTCGTTGATGTCGATCTGGAAGGCGTGCATGGCCTCCTGGCGCTGCTCGGGCTGGGCCTGGGTGAGGACGTCGCCGATGAAGACGCCGATGAGCTCGTTCCACCCGATGTGGTCGATCAGCCACTCGCGGTGGGCGGCCGAGGCGGGCACGTCGCCGTTCTGACCGAAGGCCTGCAGCTCGCGGCCCAGCGCCGCGACGTGGGTGGTGGCCGAATCGCCCTTCTTGCTGCAGGCGGTGCTGGTGCCGAGGACCAGGGCGAAGGTGGCGACGAAGCGGGCGGAAGCGGGGCGCATCGGGGGCAGTATAGGCGCCGCGCCATGTCATGTCAGAGGCCGTTGCTATGGTCGGCGCAACTGGACATGATGAGGCCCGAAGTGAGCGAGAGCTGCGAGAGCGTGACGGCGGACGGCGAGGCGGAGCTGGTGGCGCTCGCGCTCGGCCTGGGAGCTGGCGCGCGCGGTGGGGCAGGGGGGCTGGGGGCGCTGAGCGCGGGCGAGCTGGCGCTGGTCCGGATGGCGCGTGCGCGCGGCCTGACGGCACGGGCCCAGGTGGCGGCGGCGCAGGCGGCCATCGATGCGGGTGAGGATCCGCTGGGTGAGGCGTTCTGTCGGCTGCGCTCGCCGGTGCAGCGGCGGCCCAGCGGGGCGACCTACACGCCGCTGCCCATCGTGCGCGCGATGGTGGACTGGGCGGCGGAGCAGGGCGCTCCGACCCGGGTGGTCGATCCGGGCGCCGGGTCGGGGCGCTTCGTGGTCGAGGCCGGGCGGCGCTTCCCGCGCGCGCGGCTGATCGCGGTCGAGCTGGATCCCCTGGCGGCGCTGCTGACCCGGGCCCACCTGCAGGCTGCCGGCCTGGGCGGGCGCGCCGAGGTGCGGGTCGAGGACTATCGCGACACCCGGCTGCCGGCGGGCGGGCGCACGCTGTACATCGGCAACCCGCCCTATGTGCGCCACCATGGCGTGGCGCAGCGCTGGAAGGACTGGCTGACGCGCACGGCGGCGGAGCGCGGACACCCGGCCAGCCAGCTGGCGGGGCTGCACGTGCACTTCTTCCTGGCCACCGCCCAGCAGGCGGCGCCGGGGGACGTCGGGGTCTTCATCACCGCGGCGGAGTGGCTGGACGTGAACTATGGCGCGCTGGTGCGGCGCCTGTTGCTGGATGGCCTGGGCGGGTCGGCGGTGCATGTGATCGAGCCCACCGCGGCGGCGTTTCCGGACGCGGCGACCACGGCGGCCATCACCTGCTTCGAGGTCGGGGCGCAGCCGACGTCGATCCGCCTGCGTCGGGTCGCCCAGGCGGGCGAGCTGGGCGACCTCGGCGGCGGGCGGGTGGTCGCGCGCGAGCGGCTGCATGCGGCGCCGCGCTGGACGCCGCTGACGCGGGCCACGCGCAAGGCGCCCGCGGGCTGGGTCGAGCTGGGCGAGCTGTGCCGGGTGCATCGGGGCCAGGTCACCGGCGCCAACGACTTCTGGATCGCGGATGGCGAGCGTGACGCCGGGCTACCGGCGGCGCTGCTGACGCCCACGGTGACGCGCGCGCGCGAGCTGTATGCCGCGGGGCGTGCGCTGCGCGATGCGGCGGCGCTGAAGCGCATCATCGAGCTACCCGAGGAGCTCGACGAGCTGTCGCCGGCGGTGCGCCGTGTGGTGGAGAAGCTGCTGGCGCGCGGGCGCGCCGCGGGCGTGCACGAGGGCTATGTGGCCAAGCAGCGCAGGAGCTGGTGGTCGGTCAAGCTGCGCGAGCCAGCGCCCATCCTGGCGACCTACATGGCCCGGCGCGCGCCCGGCTTCGTGCGCAACCTGTGCGCGGCGCGCCACATCAACATCGCGCACGGGATCTACCCTCGCGAGAAGATGACAGGGGCCGAGCTGGACGCCCTGGCGGCGCACCTGGTGGAGAACGCGACGCTGGAGGGCGGGCGCACCTACGCCGGCGGCCTGACCAAGTTCGAGCCGCGCGAGATGGAGCGGCTGCTGGTGCCGGGCCCGGGGCTGCTGGGGTAGCGTGGCGGGGCGACGCAGCGGCGTGCGGGGCGGACACAGGCGGGCCGCGTGATCGAGCCGCCGCGCTGGACGCGAGAGGAGCTGGAGGCGGCGCGGGCGGCGGCCATCGCGCGCTTCCGCGAGGTGCGCATGCGCGAGCCTGCGCAGCGCTACCGCGAGGCGTTCGCGTCACGGCGCGCCGATGTGGAGCGGCTGCTCGGGGTGCTGGGCCAGCTGGCGGCGCCGCCCGACGAGGCGGCGGTGCTGGCGGCGCTGACCGACGAGGCGCTGCAGGACGTGGTGCGCTACCTGCTGGGGCCGCCGGTGTCGGCGGATGATCTCGAGGTGCTCACCGAAGCCTCGCTGGCGCCGGGGGCGTTGCGCAGGGACGCGGCGGCGCGCGCCGCGGTGTGGGGCGCGGTGGTGGGCGGGCTGGATCGGGCGCGCTTTCCCTGGGCCTTCGCGCGCGCGCCGGAGGACGGCGAGCGCGCGGCCGCGGTGCTGGCGACGGCGGCGCTGATGGCGACGCAGCGGGTCGCCACCGACCGGCGCAACGAGAGCAAGAACGAGCAGGAGGAGGCGGTGTTCACCGCGCTGGCGGGGATCGGCTTCGCGCGCGTGCCGGCGCGGGTCATCGAGACGCTGGACGCCGCGCCGCTGCCGGGCCAGTGCTGTCCCGAGAGCATGCTGGGCGGCCGCAAGGCCGACGTGGTGGTGCGCCTGCACGATCGGCGCATCCTGGCCATCGAGTGCAAGGTCTCGAACTCGGAGACCAACTCGGTCAAGCGCCTCAAGAACGACGTCGCCGCCAAGGCCGAGAAGTGGCTCAGCGAGTTTGGCACCCGGCAGCTGGTGCCGGTCGCGATGCTGTCGGGCTGCTTCAGCCTGATCAGCCTCGACAGCGCGCAGGAGCGCGGCGTGACCGTGTTCTGGGAGCACGACCTCGGCAGCTTCTGCAAGTGGGTGGCGTCGGCGCGCTGAGGCACACGATCACGAGCAATGTCAGACCCACATGCGAGGCTGCGCATGTGGAGGTGATGTCGATGGTGCAGCCGATTGCGTGTCTGGTCGCGGCGCTGGTGGTGGCGGGCTGGGTGAGGTGGGTGCGGCGGGGGCGCCCGGGTGGGTGAGTCCGGTTGTCAGGGACAAGCGCGGGCCGTATCCTCGACGGGTGACGAAACGGGCCACATACGCCGATATCGAGGCGTTGCCCGAGCACCTCACCGGGGAGCTGATCGACGGCGACCTCATCGTGTCGCCGCGGCCAGCTGTGGTGCATGCGCGCGCCCAGAGTCGCCTCGTCATGTCGCTCGGTGGACCCTTCGACCTCGGCTCCGGCGGACCAGGCGGCTGGGTGATCCTCCACGAGCAGGAGCTGCACCTCGGCGAAGACGTGCTGGTGCCCGATCTCTCCGGGTGGCGCCGCGAGCGCATGCCCGAGCTGCCCAGGGGTGTCGGAATCCGGGTCGCGCCTGACTGGTTGTGTGAGGTGCTGTCGCCGTCGACGGAGCGGGTCGATCGCTCGCGCAAGCTGGCGGTCTACGCCCGTGAGCGGGTGGGGCACGTGTGGCTGGTCAACCCGGTCACCGAGACCCTGGAGATCCTGCGCTTCGTCGGTGACGGCTGGCGCCTGGTCGCGACCCACGCGGGCACCGACAAGGTCCGGGCCGAGCCGTTCGACGCCATCGAGCTCGATCTCGCGACGCTCTGGCAGACCTGACCCAAGGCGACGTAAGCCCGGGTGTCGGAGGTGTCATGCGGGTCTTGCGCAGTGTGATCATCGCCGCGTCGCTGGCCGGGGTCGCCCACGCCGGGCCGAGCACGAGCACGAGCACGAGCACGAGCACGAGCACGAGCACGAGCACGAGCACGAGCACGAGCACGAGCACGAGCACGAGCACGAGGGCCCTCCCGGAGAGGCTGCTCGAGCACTACGGGTCGAAGGCGGGGTACCGGGCGGTCAAGGCGGACGTCATGTCGTGGTTCGGGACCACCAGGAACGGGTGTGTCGCGTTCCTGTCGAGCGCGCTGCGGCAGATCGGGGTCGAGGTGCCGCGGGACGGGCTCTATGACGGTGAGCGGGTCTCGCTGCTGACGCGGCCGCTGTCGGTGTACCTGGAGCGCGAGCTCGGCTTCCGCCGCATCGACAGCGCCAGCCAGCTGCGGCCAGGCGACATCGCGTTCACCGAGAACCCGGAATATCCGTGGCACGTCTATGTCTTCCACTCCTGGAAGGACCAGAAGCGCCTGGTCGCCAACGTGATCGATAACCAGGGCGGCACCCACCCGCGCCACCTCTTCTCGGCGGGCAGCCACAACTGGACGCCGTTCGCCTACGCGCTGCGCGCGCCCAGCCGCCAGTAGTCAGTTCGCGGCTGCGGTCGCCGCTGCCTCTTCGGCCTGCAGCGCGCGGGCGCGGGCGACGTCGCTCATCAGGGACATCACCAGGCGCGGGTCGGTGAAGATGTTCAGGTTGGGCGCCAGCAGCTTGGCGTACCGATCGAAGTACAGCATCTGCTTCGTGATCAGCACGAACTCCTTGGGCATGCGCATGCGGTGCTTGGACGCCACCTTCTGGATCTGCGGCAGCAGCTCGGCATAGTTGATGTCGGAGAACTTGAGCTTGAGGATCGGGCTGTAGGCCTGCTCCAGATCGGCGGCGAACTTGTCCATGTCGAGGCCGGGCGCGACGCCGCCCATGTCGGTGATGACCTTGGCCAGGCCGCGGTAGTCGCCGCCCGCGAAGGCCACGATGTAGTCGGTCACCATCGACTTCTTCTTGCCGTCGAAGCGCCCCACGATGCCGAAGTCGAGGAACCCGATGGTGTCGTCGTCGAGCAGCATCAGGTTGCCGGCGTGCACGTCGCCGTGGAAGAAGCCGTGGAACAGCACGCTCTGGAACCACGAGCGCAGCCCCTTGACCAGCTGCGCCTCGGCGTCGATCCCGCGCGCGCGGATGCGCTCGGCGTCGTCGACCCGGGTGCCATAGAAGCGCTCCATCACCAGGGCGCGCGGCGTGGACAGCTCGGCATACGGGCGCGGCGCGCGCACGTCGTGGTGGCCCAGGCCCGCCATGATCTCGTTGAAGCGGTCGAGGTTCTTGCCCTCCTTGCGGAAGTCGAGCTCCTCGCGCAGGGTCTCGCTGAAGTCGTCGACGATGGCGACGGGGTTGGCGAGGTCGGCGTCCTTGACGAAGCGCGCCACGATGGCCGCGACCACGCGCATGATCTTCATGTCGGCGTCGATGCGCGACGCGATCCCGGGCCGCTGCACCTTGACCACCACGTTGGTGTCGCCGTCGAGCACCGCGGTGTGCACCTGCGCGATCGACGCCGACGCCAGCGGCACCTCCGACAGCTTGCTCAGCCGGCCGGCGCGGTCGCCCAGCTCCTGGTGCAGGATGGTCTCGACCACGTCGAACGGGAACGGCCGCACCCGATCGAGACACTTCTGGAACTCGACCACGTAGCGCTTGGGGAACATGCCCGACGACGAGGCCACGATCTGCCCGAACTTGATGAAGGTCGGGCCGAGGTCCTCGCAGAACAGGCGCAGGAGCTCCGGCCGCGTGTAGCGGTGGTAGACCTCGTTGCCGCCCACGGCCCAGATCCAGCGCAGCCGGGTGACGTCACCCAGCCAGATGAAGATGTACTTCATCGCGTACAGGAAGAAGGCCCACAGACGACGGATGGTCGGTGACAGCGCCGGAGGCAGCAGCACGACCGCGGTGACGATGGCGAGAGCGATCCACATGCGGGGCCAATTCCAGCACGTCAGCGCCCAAAGCGCCACCCGCGCGGCGCTGTGCGGCTCAGGTTTCGGCCGCCAGCGTGAAGCTGACCTGCAGCTCGGCCCCGGCGCTGGCGTCGGTGAACCTGATTCGCTGCATCACCGCGCTGACACAGCGCACGAGCTGCGGGTCGTCGAGGCCGTCGGGCTGGACGCTGGCGCTGCGCACCGTCCCGTCGTCGCCCACGATCAGGCTGACCTGCAGCCGACCCGCGAGGCTGGGGTCCTCGGTCAGCTGGCGCTGGTAACACGCGCGCACGCCCGAGAAGCGGCGCATCACGCCGGCCAGCGCGTCGGGGACGTCGCCGACGACCACGGTGACCGACTCGACGGTGACCACCGCGCGCGGACCGGTCGGCGCGGCGCGAACTCCGCCACCAGCCGTACCGGGGCCACCAGCCAGGGCCGGCCCTCCGACGCTCCCGGCGCCTGAGCGGAGGCTGCCGCCACTCGCGCCGACGTTGACACCACCACCCGACCCGCCGGTGCCCCCGCTGTCGCTGAACCGATCCGCCCTGGCCGCCGCCGACAGATCGAGGTCGGGCGCCGAGAACACCTTGTCGATGGCGCCACCCCGGCTGTTGCCTCTGCTGCCGAGGACCGCCAGCATGCGCAGCGCCTGATCGTCGAGCTGCTGCTGCGCCGCGGTGTCCGGGCGCTTGCCACCTTGCGCCGCCAGCGCCGCGTCCGGCGCCACCGTCGCCGCCGTCGCGGCCGTCGCCGCCGCCACCCCTGCATCGCTGGCACCGACGCTGGGCAGCTCGCGCGGCGTCGCGCCGGCTCCCCCGCCCGGCGCCTGCGCCTGTCCACCCGCCGGCGCTGGCCGCCTGTCACGCTGGCGGCTACATGCCCCCAGCGTCATTGCCGCCAGGGCGACCAGGACTCCTCGTTTCATGTCGCGAGGATACGCTGAACCTGCGGCGGTCTCCCCACTGGTCGGGCCGTCACACCGATCTTGCTTTCACTTGCCCGCGATTTGGCTAAGCTTCGGCCGTTTTTCGAGGGAGCCTCACATGGCAGGACCGGGCAAGCGTGAGCGTGAAGGTGGGGTCAGCCGCCGTGATGTGCTGAAGCTGGGCGGCGCAGCCTTCGGCCTCGCCATCGGCAGCGCGGCCGCGGTCGGGCCTGGCTGTGATGACCAGTCAGTCGGCGACACCGGTGAACATGACGCCGCCGCCACCGAGGCCGACGCCGCGCTGACGCCCGACGCCGCCGTCCCCGACGCCGCACCGCCCGACGCCGCCCAGCCCGACGCGCTGCCCTCGGGCGACATCCTGTCCACGGTCTCCACCGTCGTCGTCCTGATGATGGAGAACCGCTCCTTCGATCACTACTTCGGCTCGCTCAGCCTGCGCGAGGGGCGCGCCGTCGACGGCCTGACCGGCGCCGAGTTCAACCTCGACCCCGCGGGCACCCGGATCGCGCCGTTCCAGCTCGACGACTTCACCCCGGCCGACCCGCCGCACGGCTGGGACGACTCGCACCAGCAGTGGAACAGCGGCGCCAACGACGGCTTCGTCGTCGCCCACCGCGGCGCCAACCAGAACGACGTCATGGGCTACCACGTGCGCAGCCAGCTGCCGTCGCTGTATGGCCTGGCCGACGAGTTCGCGCTGTGCGAGCGCTGGTTCGCCTCGGTGATGGGGCCGACCTGGCCCAACCGCTTCTACCTGCACGGCGCGACCTCGACCGGTATCAAGGGCAACTCGCCCGCCATCGGCTTCCGGTCGATCTTCGCCGCCCTCGACGGCGCCGGGATCTCCAACCGCAACTACTTCCACGACGTACCGTGGGCGCTGGGCGGCTATGGCAAGGCCACCGGCAACGCCCCCATCGAGCAGTTCTTCACCGCCGCGCAGGGCGGCACGCTGCCGCAGTTCAGCATCGTCGACCCCGGCTTCCTGGCCGCGGGCGCCAATGACGATCACCCCGACCACGATGTCCGCCTGGGCCAGGCGCTGATCGCCTCGGTGTGGAACGCGCTGGCGACCTCGCCGCAGTGGGACCAGATCCTCTTCGTCATCACCTATGACGAGCACGGCGGCTTCCACGATCACGTGCCGCCGCCGACCACCACCGACACCCGCGCCGACTTCCGCCAGCTCGGCTTCCGCGTGCCCTCCATCGTCGCCGGCCCGCGCGCGCTGCGCGGCGTGGTGCGCACCCCATTCGATCACGTCTCGGTGGCCTCCACGGTGACGCGCCGTTTCGGCGTGCCGCCGCTCAACGGCCGGGTCACCGCGACCAACCACCTGGCCAGCTGCCTGGACCCCGGCCTGACCGCGCCGCGCCCGTCGTTCATGCTGCCGCCGGTGGTCATCAACCGCACCGAGCTGGCCGCTCGCGCCCGCCGCGGCGACCTCGTGGCCCACCACCCCGAGCTGGCCGCCGCCATCGATCGCGCCCGCCCCGGGCTACGGCTCGATCGCCGCCGCGAGGGCCTCGACATCGCGCTGCGCGTGCTGCGTGCCGGCGAGCGGGTGGGCGCGGTTCAGCTGAAATAGCGGCTGGAATGTGCGCCCTGGCTCGCGCGTGTTATCAACGGGAGCCATGGCTGAAGAACACGAGGAGTTCTACCGCATCCGCCGCCTGCCGCCGTACGTCTTCGGCATCGTCGACAAGCTGAAGAAGGAGGCCCGGCGCAGCGGCAAGGACATCGTCGACTTCGGCATGGGCAACCCCGACCAGCCGACGCCGCGCCACATCGTGGACAAGCTGATCGAGGCCGCGCCCGAGCCCAGGAACCACCGCTACTCGATGTCACGCGGCCTGCCCAAGCTGCGCGGCGCCATCTGTGACTGGTATGCGCGCCGCTTCGGCGTCAGCCTCGACCCCGAGACCGAGGCCATCGCGACCATCGGCTCAAAGGAGGGGCTGGCCCACCTGCTGTTCGCGGTCACCGCGCCAGGCGACGTCGTGCTGGTCCCCAACCCGTGCTACCCGATCCACGCCTACGGCGTCATCCTGGCCGGCGGCGAGGTCTGCAACGTGCCCATCGGCCCCGGGCGCGACTTCTTCGCCGATCTGGAGTCGGCCTACAAGCGCACCTGGCCGCGGCCCAAGCTGCTGCTGCTCAACTTCCCGCACAACCCGACCACCGCGGTCGTGGACCTCGACTTCTTCACCCGGGTGGTCGCCTTCGCGCGCGACAAGAAGCTGTGGGTCGTCCAGGATCTGGCCTACGCCGACATCGTGTTCGACGGCTATGTCGCGCCGTCGATCCTGCAGGTGCCGGGCGCCAAGGAGCTCGCGGTCGAGTTTTTCACCCTGTCCAAGAGCTACAACATGCCGGGCTGGCGTGCCGGCTTCTGCGTCGGCAACCCGACCTTGATCCACGCCCTCGGCCGCATCAAGAGCTACCTCGACTACGGCACCTTCCAGCCGCTGCAGATCGCGTCGATCGTGGCGCTCAATGGCCCGCAGGACTGCGTCGGCGAGATCTGTGACACCTACCGGGTGCGTCGCGACGTGCTGTGCGAGGGGCTGGAGCGCATCGGCTGGCACGTGCCACCGCCCAAGGCGACCATGTTCGTGTGGGCCGAGATCCCCGAGAAATACCGCGCCGAGGGCTCGCTGGCCTTCGCCGAGCGCTGCATCAAGGAGTGCGACGTGGCGGTGTCACCCGGCATCGGCTTCGGCGACTGGGGCGACGGCCACGTGCGCTTCGCGCTGATCGAGAACGAGCAGCGCTCGCGCCAGGCCATCCGCGGGCTGAGGCGGCTCTTCTAGGCAGGTCGAAGGCCGCGCTCGCGCCCGGCCATCCGGGGCCGAGGCGCCTTTTCGAGCCCCGTGCGATGATGGGGGGTGCCCTTCGCGACCCTGCTGAGCTGGCAGTACGAGCTCGACCCCGTGCGCATCGTCGACCACCTGATCCGGCTCGGTGTCGCCATCGCGGCCTCCGGCATCATCGGCATGGAGCGCGAGCTGCACGGGCGCGCGGCCGGCTTTCGCACCCACATCCTGGTCGCGCTGGGCTCGGCCATCATCATGATGGCGGCCGGCGACCTGTACCTCTTGCTGCCCGAGGCGACCTCGGCGGCGACCATCGCGCGCCTCGACCCCGGGCGCGTGGTGCAGGGCATCATCACGGGGATCGGCTTTCTGGGTGCCGGCGTCATCGTCAAGCACGACGACAACCGGGTCCGCGGCCTGACCACCGCGGCGTCGCTGTGGACGGTGGCCGCGCTGGGCGCGCTGGCGGGCGCCGGCCTGCTGGTGCTGGCCGGCATGGGCGCCGCGGCGGCCTGGATCACGCTGGTGCTGTTCCGCTATGTCGAGCGCGTCATGCCGTCGGAGGTCTACGAGACCATCACGGTGCGCACCACCGACGTCGAGGGTGGCTTCTCGCGCGTGCGCACCGCGGTCGAGGCCACCGGGGCGCGGGTGCAGTCGTTCCGGCTGTCACGCGACATGGCCGAGAAGGTGCTGCGCGTCGACATGACGGTGGTGCTGAAGAAGCGTCAGCGCAACCGCGGCGAGCAGATCGTGAACGCGCTGTGCCAGCTCGACGGCACGCTGCGTGTGCAGTGGTCGCCCGGCCAGGAGTAGCGGCGCCGGCGCGGGTCAGTTCTGGCGCGCGATGATGAGGTCGCGGATGCGCTGGTAGGTGCCCTCGGGGACGATGTCGCGCGAGCGCAGCTGCGTCTTCTCGGCATACGGGCGGCCCGCGATGATGCGCCGCGCATAGGCCTCGCCCACCGCGGGCAGCGCCTCCAGCTCGGCCTGGCTGGCATGGTTGATGTCGATCAGCATCGCCGCCGGCGGTGTCGCCGAGGCCCTGGGCAGCGACGGCGACCCGCTGGGCAGCGGCGGCACGTTGGGCGGGTGGCGCTGCGGTTTGTCCTCGCAGCCCAGCGTGCCCAGCAGCAGCCCCAGCGTCAGAACCAGCTTCATGCGCACCTGACCATTGTACTGGCGCGGCGCCGGGGCAGGGCGGTAGATTGCCCCCGCATGCGCGTCATCGGACTCGGTCTGCTGGGCCTGGGCAACGTGGGAGCAGGCGTCGTCAAGCTGCTGGCCGACAACGCGGCCGCCATCGAGGCGCGCCTGGGCGCCCGCGTCGAGGTCCGGCGCATCGCGGTGCAGCAGGCCGAGAAGCGCCGCCTGGTCGAGGTCGACAAGAAGCTGGTCACCACCCGCGCGCGCGACGTCATCGACGACCCCTCGGTCGACGTCGTCATCGAGCTCATCGGCGGCACCGAGCCGGCGCGCGAGTACGTGCTCGGCGCCATCGCCAAGGGCAAGCACGTGGTCACCGCCAACAAGGCGCTGCTGGCCTACCACGGCGACGAGCTCCTGGCCGCCTGCGCCGAGAACAACGTCGAGATCTACTACGAGGCCTCGGTCGGCGGCGGCATCCCGCTGATCCGCGCCCTGCGCGAGGGCCTGGCCTCCGACCGCATCGACGAGGTCATCGGCATCGTCAACGGCACCTCGAACTTCATCCTGACCCAGATGACCGAGCAGGGCCGCGACTTCAACGAGGTCCTGGCCGAGGCCCAGAAGGCCGGCTACGCCGAGGCCGATCCCACGCTGGACGTCGGCGGCGGCGACGCCGCGCACAAGCTGGCCGTGCTGGCCGCGCTGTGCTTCGGCACCAAGATCGACTTCACCAAGGTGTTCTTCGAGGGCATCGACAAGCTGACCCAGCGCGACTTCGCCTACGCGGAGCGCTTCGGCTACACCATCAAGCTCCTGGCCATCGGCAAGGACCACGGCGACTCCATCGAGCTGCGCGTGCACCCGACCATGGTGCCCAAGCGCTGGCTGCTGGCCTCGGTGGGCGGCGTCTTCAACGCGGTCTACGTCAACTCGCAGGCGCTGGGGCAGTCGATGTACTACGGCCGCGGCGCCGGCATGATGCCGACCGCGGTCGCGGTGGTGTCGGACGTCATCGAGATCGCGCGCACCCTGCTGGCTGGTGCGCCCGGGACGCGCGCCTCGGTGCCGCGCGCCAAGCGGCCCGAGCGCCGCATCCGCGACATCGGCGAGCTGGAGTCGCGCTACTACCTGCGCTTCGGTGTCGAGGATCGCCCCGGCGTGCTGGCCCAGCTGGCCGGCATCCTCGGCGACCATGACATCTCGATCGCCGAGGTGGTGCAGGAGGGCCGCCGCGATCCGCAGCGCCCGGCCAGCGTCGTCATCGTCACCCACCGCGCCCGCGAGTCCAACGTGCAGGCCGCGCTGGCCGCCATCGGCAAGCTGCCCGCCGCGTCGGAGCCGACCCAGCTGGTGCGGATCTACGAGACCCGCCCCTGATGCGCGAGGTCGCCCGCGTGCGTGTGATCTACGGCGACACCGACCAGATGGGGATCGCCTACTACGGCAACTACCTGCGCTGGTTCGAGGTCGCGCGCAACGAGTATCTGCGCAGCGCGGGCCAGAGCTACCGCGCCTTCGAGGCCCGCGAGGGGCTGTTCCTGCCCGTGGTCGAGGCCAACGTGCGCTACCACCGGCCGGCTCGCTATGACGACGTGCTGGTCATCGGCGCCGAGATCCCGGCGGCCCAGCTGCGCGGGGCCTCGGCGCGCTTCGAATATGTGATTCACCGCGAGGATGGCGAGCGCGTGGCCTCGGGCTACACCGTGCATGCCTGCATGACCCGCGAGGGCGGGCGGCCGGTGCGCATCCCGCCCGAGCTGCGCGCGACGCTCTTGGCTGCTGAACAACCGCAAGGGGGAAGCTGATGGATCGGAACCTGGCGCTCGAGGTGGTGCGTGTGACCGAGGCGGCCGCGCTGGCCTGTTCACGCCTGATGGGGCGTGGCGACCGTGACGGGGCCGATCGGCTGGCGGTCGAGGCGATGCGGCGCGCGTTCGAGACCGTGCGCGTGCGCGGCACCGTGGTCATCGGCGAGGGCGAGCGCGACGAGGCGCCCATGCTGTACATCGGCGAGCAGGTCGGCACCGGCTGGAAGCTGGCCGGCGACGCGCCCGACGTGCCCCGGGTCGACATCGCGGTCGATCCGCTGGAGGGCACCAACCTGTGCGCCACCGGCTCGCCCGGGGCCATCGCGGTCATCGCGCTGGCGCAGGACGGCCAGTTTCTGAACGCGCCCGACACCTACATGGACAAGATCGCGGTCGGCCCGGAGTCGCGCGGCGCCATCGACATCACCAAGTCGCCGACCGAGAACCTGCACCGCATCGCCGAGGCCAAGCGGTCGCGGGTGGAGGACCTGTGCGCCATCATCCTCGACCGGCCGCGCCACGCCGAGCTGATCGCCGAGGTGCGCAAGGCCGGTGCGCGCATCCGCCTGATCGGCGACGGTGACGTGTCGGCGGCCATCTCGACCTGCAGCGCCGAGACCGGTATCGACGTGCTGTTCGGCATCGGCGGCGCCCCCGAGGGCGTCATCGCGGCGGCCGCACTGCGCTGCGTCGGCGGCGACATGCAGGGGCGCCTCAAGTGGCGCTCCACCGAGGAGCGCGAGCGCGGTCGCAAGATGGGCATCGTCGAGGACGACCGGATCTACAAGCTGGAGGATCTGGCCCAGGGCGACGTCATGTTCGCAGCCACCGGGGTCACCGACGGCGCCTTCCTGAAGGGCGTCCACTACTTCGGCGGCGGCGCGCGCACCGAGTCGATCGTGATGCGCTCGGCGTCGGGGACCACGCGCATGATCGACTCCACCCACCACTTCGACAAGAAGCCGAACTACTCCTGGCTGACGGGGATCGGCGACAATTAGGCTCCAGGCGCGCGAGCCGCGCGCGGAAGTGTTAATCTGGCGGCGTGCTGCCGGGCTCGCCGCAGATCCCTGACAAGGTCGCAGGGCGCTACCAGCCCATCCGCATGGTCGGCCGCGGCGCCGTGGCCGACGTCTGGGAGGCGCGCGACGAGCAGCCCGGCGGCCATGGCGAGGTCGCGCTCAAGCTGATCCACACCCGGCTGGCCAGCGACGAGGACACCCGGCTGCGCTTCGAGCGCGAGGTCGAGACCCTGCGCAAGATCCGCCACCCCAACGTGGTGGCGCTGCTGGATTTCGGAATTCGCCGCGGCGGCATGCCGTTTCTGGCGCTGGAGTTCTTGCGCGGGCGGTCCTTGTTGCACGAGCTGGCACGAGAGAAGCGGCTACCGCTGCCCCGGGCGCGGGCCATCGCGCACCAGGTCCTGAGTGGGCTGACCGGCGCGCACGCCGCCGGCGTGATCCACCGCGATCTGAAGCCCGGCAACGTGGTGCTGGTGCCCGACAGCCGGGGCGGCGAGCGCGCCGTGCTGGTCGACTTCGGGCTGGTCGCGCTGGCCGGGGCGCCCGGCATCACGCAGCAGGGCAACGTGGTCGGCTCGCCGTCGTACATCGCGCCCGAGCGGCTGCGCGGCGAGGGCTTCGACGAGCGCAGCGACCTGTACGCCGTCGGCGTCATGCTGTTCGAGATGATCACCGGGCAGCGCCCGTTCGGCGGCGCGTCGCCCGACGAGACCATCATCCTGACGCTGACGACCCACCCGCCGTATCCGAGCGAGGTCGCGCCCGACGTGGGGCTGAGCCAGGAGCTCGAGGACGTCATCATGCGCGCGCTCGACAAGAGCCCGCAGGGGCGCGCGGCGTCGGCCGCCACCATGGCGACGGAGCTGGCGGCGGCGCGCTGATGCGTGGGCGAGGCGGCCGGGCCGCGGCGGTGGTCGCGGTGGCGGCGGTGGCCGCGGTGGTCGCGGTGGTCGCGGTCGGGGCGGCCGGGTGCAAGAAGCAGGCACGGCGTGGCGGGGGCGGCGGGGCGCGCGCGACGAGTCCGCTGCCCTCGGTGACGCGGCGACCCGGCGGGGAGCTGGCCAGCCCGAAGGCGGCGCTGCACCTCTTGCCGCCCGGGACCAGGTCGATCATCGGACTGACCGTGCGCGGCCACGCGGCGTCGCCGCTGCTCATCCGCATGGCCGCGGGGCTGCGCGCGCGCGGCGGCGCGGATGGCGCCGCGATCGCGTGCATGCCCAGCCCGCTGGAGCAGCTCGACTGGCTGATGCTGGGCGACGCGCGCGAGGGGCGCGTGATGGTGCTGCGCGGCGCCGGCGGCGTGCTGCCGGGCGACTTCGCCGGCTGTGTGGCGCGCGCGCTGGGGCTGGGCACGCAGGTCGGCCAGCTGTGGTCGGACGCGGGCGGGCGCGCGCTGTACCTGACCGACCGCGGCGTCGCGGCGCTGGGACCGCGCACGTGGCTGGAGCCGCTGGCCCGGCACCCGGATGACGCCGCGCGTGCCAGCGCGGCCAGCGCAAAGGGCTTCGACGGTGGCGTCGGCAGCAGCCTCTCGGTCAGCGAGCTGGTCGGGCGCGTCGATGTCGAGCGCGGCTTCTGGGTCGTGCTGGCCGATGCCGGGTCGTTGCCGGCGCGCGGCCTGTGGGGCGCGCTGACGCTCAGCGCGACTGCCATCGAGGGTGAGTTCCTGATCGAGTTCGAGGACGCCGAGCGGGCCAAGACGTTCGCCAGCATGGTGCCGATGCTCAAGGGGCAGGGCCCGGCGAATGAAATGTTCACCACCCTCGACGGCGCCGTCACCGGCAGCCTGCTGACGGTCACGATGTCGAGCCTCGGGCCGCACCTCGAGGCCTTCATCGCGCAGGCGGAGAAGGCCGGCTTCAAGCTGTAGCTGCGCCGGGTTGCGCGTGGCTGTAACGAAAACCGCGGCGCCGTCGTGTCCTTTGCATGAGACACACGGATGCAGTCGAGGTGATCGTGGTGGGCGGCGGGCTGGCCGGGTTGACGGCCGCGGCAGTGGCGGCGCGGGCAGGGCGCCGGGTGCGCGTGTTCGAGCGCGCGCCGGGGCTGGGTGGGCGCGCGGCGACCCATGTGGAGGATGGCTTCTCGTTCAACCTGGGGCCGCACGCGCTGTATCGCGGTGGCCCGGGGCTGGGCGTGCTGCGCGAGCTGGGGGTGGAGCCCAAGGGTTCGCCTCCGCCAGTGAACGGGTATGTGCTGCGTGGTGGCAAGCTGCACACGCTGCCAGGCGGCTTCTTCTCGCTGCTGGTGTCGGGGCTGTTGCCGCTGGGGGCCAAGCTGGAGGTCGCGCGGCTGCTGGCGCGGGCGACCAGGATCGACACCTCGGAGCTGATGCAGGTCACGGTGGCGGATTGGCTGGCGCGGCTGACGCACGCGGAGTCGCGCGACTGGCTGGCGGGGCTGCTCCGGGTGTCGACGTATGCCAACGCGCCCGGGGTGCAGAGCGCGGGCGTCGCGGTCGAGCAGCTCAAGCAGGCTCTCATGCATGGTGTGCTGTACCTGGACGGCGGCTGGCGCACGCTGAGCCAGGGGCTGCACGCGGTCGCGGTGACGGCGGGGGCCGAGGTTGCGCATGGCGTCGGTGTCGCCGCGGTGCTGGCGAGCGACGGGGCGGTGCGCGGCGTGCGCCTCGGGAGCGGCGAGGAGGTGCGTGCCGGCGCGGTGGTGCTGGCGGGCACGCCGGCGATGGCGCAGGGCCTGCTTGCCGAGGTCGCCGACGCCGGGTGCACGCGCGCCGCGGTGCTCGCGGCCTCCGCGGTGCAGGCGCGGGCGGCCTGCCTGGATCTGGGGCTGAAGGCGCTGCCGCGGCCGAGGAGTCGCTTCGTGCTGGGGGCCGATCAGCCGCTGTACCTGTCGGTGCACTCGGGGATCGCGGCCGGGCTGGCGCCCGCCGGTGGCGCCACCGTGCATGTGGCGCGCTATCTGGCCCCCGAGGATGTCGGCGCCGACGCCGAGGCCGAGCTGGAGGCGCTGATGGATCTGGCGCAGCCCGGCTGGCGCGAGCAGGTGGTGGCGCGGCGCTTTCTGCCCAGCATGCTGGTGGCAGGCGGCATCGAGTCGGCGCGCGCCGGCGGCTTCGCGGGGCGTCCTCCGGTGGTGGCGGTCGACGTCGCCGGACTCTTGCTGGCGGGGGACTGGGTCGGCGCGGACGGGCACCTGGCGGGCGCGAGCCTGGCCAGCGGGCGTGCCGCGGGGCAGGCGGCGGCAGAGCTGCTGGCGGGGCGGATGGCGGCGGGTGCGGCGGGCGTGGCGGGTGCGGCGGGTGCGGCGGGTGCGGCGGGTGCGGGTGCGGCGGGTGTGGCGGCGGCGGCATGCTAGGGTCGTCGAGGTAGAGGCCGAGCATGGCGGTGCACACGCAGACGGAGACGGCCGCGGGCGGGACGCAGGTCGAGGCGGCCTTCCGGGCCCACCAGCGCCTGGTCTGGGGGCTCGGCTATCGCATGCTGGGCAGCGCGGCCGACGCCGACGATCTGGTACAGGAGGTCTTCGCGCGCGTGCTGACGCGGCCGCCCGATGGCCGCTCCCCGCTGCGGCCGTGGCTGGTCGCGGTGACCATGAACCTGGCGCGCGACCTGCTGCGCCGGCGCAAGCGCACGCGCTATCACGGCGAGTGGCTGCCCGGACCGGTCGATGGTGACGGCGGGGCAGGGGCGCTGGCCGCCGAGCTGGCCGGCGGCCCGGCGACCGAGCCGTCAGCGCTCGAGCCGCCCGGCCTCGGTACCGAGGGGCGCTATGACCTGATGGAGAGCGTGTCGTACGCCTTCCTGCTGGCTCTCGAGGCGCTCAGTCCGCTGGGCCGCGCCGCGCTGCTGCTGTGTGACGTGTTCGACTATGCCGCGGCCGAGGCGGCCGAGGTGCTGGGCCTGACCGAGAACCACGTGCGTGTGCTGTGCCACCGCGCGCGCAAGCAGATGGCGGGCTACGACGGCGCGCGCCGCCGCCCCTCGGGGGAGCTGACCGAGCGCACCCGCAACGCGCTGATGGAGTTTCTGGGCGCGCTCGCCAGCAAGGACGCCGCGCGCCTGGAGGCGCTGCTGGCGGAGGACGTCCGCGATCGCTCCGACGGTGGTGGCGTGTACTCGGCGGCGCAGCACCCCGTGGTCGGGCGCGATCGCGTGCTGCGCCTGTTCCTGGGGCTGACCTCGGGTGCGCGTGGCCAGGGCTACAGCGGCGTCCAGCTGCGCGAGATCAACGGTGAGCCGGCCGCGGTGTTCGAGCGTCCGGCGCCGCCGCCGCGCTGGGCGCCCCGTCTGATCATTCGCGTCGAGCTCGACGGCAGCGGGCGGATCTGCGAGATCCACAGCGTGCTGGCCCCGGCCAAGCTGACGGCGATCGCGCCGCTGTAGCGGCGCCGCGGGCGCGGGGGTCGCGGGTCGCGGGTGGTGAGCGCAAGGTTTGCGCAGCCGCGTTGGTCGGCCCCGAGGCCGGCGCGCGTGGTGCGCGTACCTTTGTACGCGCGGTGGTCGGGCGGCGTGACCCGCGCCGGCGATGGTCGGCGCGGACCTGCAGCGCCGAACACTGGTGTACTCGATGAGGCGCTCGACCGCGGCGGATCGAGCGCTGGCGGGCGGCGCGACACCGAATAGTTGGCGGACGCGGTGGTCTGGACCACAATCGGCAGGGATGCCGCTACGGGATCGATCCTTCATGGAGCGCACCACGCTTGCGCTCGTGCTGCCTTGCGTTTCGGGGACGGTGAACTCGGTCGGGCTGCTGACGCTGGGGCTGGCCACATCGCACATGACGGGCAACGCGACCCGGCTGGGTGAGGAGCTGTCGCTGGGCCACGGCCCGGCAGCGCTGGCCCCCGGCCTGCTCATCTTGTGCTTCTTCCTGGGCGCCTTCTCGGCCTCGCTGATCGTCGATGGCGGCAACCTGCTGGGGCGTGGTCGCTATGCCGCCGCGCTCTTCATCGAGGCCGCCGCCCTGGCCGCCTTCGCGTTCATGACGGCTCACCCCAGGTGGGCGGTGACCCTGGGCAACATCGGCGTGACCGGGTTCCTGTGCTTTGCGATGGGGCTGCAGAACGCGCTGGTGACGCGGATCTCGGGCGCCGTCGTGCGCACCACCCACCTCACGGGCATCGTCACCGACCTCGGCATCGGCGCCGTGCGCATCTTCCGCTTCGTGGTGCACAACCGCCGCCGCCTGCTGCACCTGCGCACCCTGGCGCGCGACGAGCTCGACTACCATGTCTTCAAGCTGCACCTCGCCATCTTCTCGTCGTTCCTGGCTGGCTGCGCCGCCGGCCCGCTGCTGCTGCGCTACACCGGGCCGCTGGGCTGGATGATCGCCCCGCTCGGCATGCTGGTGGTGCTGATGGTGTTCGACCTCGCGCGCGGCATCGACGTGCGGCGCTCGCCTCCGCCCGCTGCCAGCTGAGCCATCTCGGGTTGACAGCCCGGCTGGGCGCATCGTCCCGTGGCCCTCACCCGGCCGCGCTGCGCGCCGGCATGGGCCCGACATAGCGCGAGGCCGGCCTGATGAGGCGCCCGGTCGCGCGCTGCTCGGCCACATGGGCGCACCACCCCGCGACCCGCCCGACCGCGAACGTCGGCGTGAAGGCCTGGCGCCCGAGCCCCAGCGCCTCCAGCAGCACCGCGGTATAGAACTCGACATTGGCGCGCAGCGCCCGCGCCGGATGGCGTCGCGCCAGCATGCGCTCCGCTGCCCGCTCGACCTCGCGCGCCCGCGCCAGCCGCGCCCCACCAACACCCGCTCGCGCCAGCTCTCCGACAGCCTCCTCCAGCACCGCCGCGCGCGGATCGCGCACCCGGTAGATCCGATGTCCCATCCCCATGATGCGCCGCCCCGCCGCCAGCTCGTCCCCCAGCCAGGTCTCGATCCCTTGCGCCCCGCTGTCGCCCAGCGCATCCAGCATGTCCAGCACCGGCCCCGGCGCCCCGCCATGCAGCGGCCCCTTGAGCGCCCCGAGCGCCGCCACCACCGCCGAGACGACATCCGAGCCCGTCGATGCCACCACCCGCGCCGCGAACGTCGAGGCATTCAGGCCATGGTCGATGACCGTCACCAGGTACCGGTCCATCGCCCGCGCCTCCACCTCCGACACCCGCGCCCCCGGTGTCGCCTGCAGCCTGGCCATGCGCAGGTAGTCCTCCGCGTGTCGCAGCCCGGCATCCGGCGCCACCGGCCCCAGCCCCAGCCGCAGCCACCCCCACGCCGCCGCGTACACCGCGGTCGCGGCCGTCAGCGCCACCGCCTGCGCGCGCTCCCCCGCACGCGCGTGCACCGAGCAATGGGCCACGCCTGCGCGCAGCGCATCCATGCCATCCGTCGCCCGCAGCGCCTCCCTGAGCCCCGACAGCCGGTCGAACGCCTCCACCCGGGCGGCTCCCAGCTCCGCCTCCAGCTGCGCGACCCCGGCCTCGTCCGCGACCGCCCCCCAGAGCCGCAGCCAGGCGCCCTCGAAGCCGACCTCTCGGCTCAAGTCCTCGACATCACTGCCCGCAATGACCAGGCGCCCCTGCGCACCATCGACCTCACTGAGGCGGGTCTCGGCCACCACCACGCCCTCCAGCCCGGGGCGCAGGACGCCCTCGTCGTGCCCATCGCTGCCGCCGTCCACGCTGCTCGCTGTCCTCATGATTGGCCCTCCGTCGCCCACTCTGATGCAGCGCGATTGTGTTGATCCACGTAGAATCGACAATCCATCTAATCAATGTAATCAACAGGAGTGTCCGCGATGTCCGCATCCCGCGACCTGCCTCCCGGTGAGGGGCTGCTCGACGCCCGACAGGCGGCCGAGCTCCTCGGCGTCAAGCTCTCGACCCTGTACGCCTACGTCAGCCGAGGCTGGGTCCGCACCGCCCCTGCCACCGGCGCACAGCCCGGCGGCGCGCGCGCGCGTCTGTACGCTCGCGCCGACCTCGACCGCCTCAAGGCCCGCCACGACGCCCGCGCCGGCCACGGCGCCGTCGCGGCCGGTGCGCTGCGCTGGGGAGAGCCCGTCCTGGAGTCCTCGCTGACGCGGATCGACGACCGTGGCCACAGCTATCGGGGGCAGTCCGCCCTCGAGCTCGCGGCCCGCGGAGTCCGGTTCGAGGCCGTCTGCGAGCTGCTGTGGACCGGCCAGCTGCGCGACCGCTTGCCCCTGGCACCCGGCGCCGGCGCCGGCGCCGGCGCCACCGCCACCGCCACCGCCACCGCCACCGCCACCGCCACCGCCACCGCCACCGCCACCGCCACCGCCACCGCCACCGCGCCGTCCCGCACGGTCGCCCCACCGGCCAATTCGTTCGCGACGTCTGCCGATGACATGTTGCGCGGCGGCCCCCGTCCACCCGGGCGGCGGGGCAAGGCCTTGCGTGCACCTGCACAGGGCCTCGGCCTCGCACAGCTGGAGGATCTGATCCCGATGGGCGCGCCGCCCCTCGCTGGGCTCTCCCTGGCAGTCCCGGCGCTGGGGCTCGTCGACCCCGGCCGCTTCGACGCCCCGCTCGAGGCCGAGCTGACCCGCGCGCGCGAGCTCGTACGCATGATGTCTGCCCTGCTGGCGCTCGCCCACGGCGCAGGCCGGGTCGCCGCCGCCCTCACCGTCGGCCGCCTGACCAACTCGGTGGCCGCGAGCGCCCTGGTCGCCCTGTCACCGCCACGCGATCCCGGCAGCCTGCCATCTCGCGCGCGCATCACGCTGCTCGATCGCGCCCTCGTCCTCAGCGCCGACCACGAGCTGAACCCGTCCAGCTTCGCCGCCCGCGTCGCCGGCTCGGTGGGCGCAGATCTCTACGCCTGCGTCAGCGCTGCGCTGGCGACGCTGAGCGGCCCTCGACATGGCGGCATGTGCGACCGCGCCGAGGCGCTGCTGGCCGAGGTCGAGCGCCCCGAACGCGCCGCCGACGTGCTGTTCGAGCGCTCCGCCCGCGGCGAGTCCATCCCTGGCTTCGGCCACCATCTGTACCCGCGCGGCGACCCCCGTGGTCGCATGTTGCTCGAGGCCGCCGCCGCTCACGCGCCTCGCGCCGCCGGCGTCCGTCGCGCGCTCGCGCTCGCCAAGGTCATGCGCACCACCCGCCGCGAGGAGCCCACCCTGGACCTCGGCCTGTGCGCGGTCGCCGCGGCGCTCGATCTGCCACGGGGCGCCCCGGTGGCACTGTTCGCCCTCGGGCGCGCCGCCGGCTGGATCGCACACGCCCTCGAGCAGCGCGCCGCCGGGTTCGTGCTGCGCCCGCGCGCGCGCTATGTCGGCCCCACTGGATAGTGCCGTTCAGTCCGGGTCGCGCTATGAAGGGGCATGCTCTGGTCCACCGGTACGCTGCCGATCGCGCCGCGGCTGTCGTCAGTCATCACCCGTCCCGGTATGCTGGCCTGTCTGCTCTTGACCCTGTCCGGCTGCGGCCCAGCCACCGCTGTTCCGTCGACTACACCTGCCGAGCCATCCTCGCGCCCCGTACCCGCGGCGGCTGGTCCACCGGCGACCACGACCTCGCCCAAGGATGTGCTCGCGCTGCCTCTGCGCACCGGCGCGGTCTGGACCTATCGCGGTACCACCAGGCGCGGCGAGGACGACCGAGTGACGACCGAGGCCGTGACCTGGACGACCAAGGTGCTCGAGGTCGTGCAACGCGGCGCCTGGTCCGCCGCCGTGATGGAGGGCCACCCCGGCGATCTGGTCAGCTGGGGCGCCGCCCCGACGCCGAGCAGCTATGTGATCGTCTGGCGCGACGGCCGTTACTACCAGCCCAGCACCCCCGCAGCCGTGCTGGCGCGCCTCCGCGATCCACGCGACGAGCTCGACCACCTGGTCGACGAGGCCGAGCTGCTCCTGCGTCTGCCGCTCCGCGTCGGTGACGCCTACTGCGATGAACCACAAACCGAGGGCAACACCCACTACTGCTGGACGGTGGAGCCTCCGCAGCCGTGGAGTCGCACCTCGATCACCGGCGCTCCGCCGGCGTCAGCCCTCGGGGAGCGCGCCTTTCCCATCATGCTCCGCACCTTGCCGGATCACACCGTCTTGACCTACCTGCCGGGCCTCGGCCTGGTGGCCTACACCTACGCCCATCACGGCACGCTGGAAGAGGTCGACCTGGTCCTGAGCTCATTCACCGCAGGCCCCTGACGGCCGGTCGTCGGACCTGTGTAGACGGCCACGGTTTTCCGTCGAAATGTGGCCTCGGCCTTGGGGCTGGCTTGGTGCGGGGGTGAGGGTCTCAGGGGCGCTTGCGAGGGCGTGAGGCGGCGGGCGGCGTAGCGCGGGTGTTG
>JADYYK010000176.1 GCA_020853705.1 Deltaproteobacteria bacterium | reverse complement strand
GGCCTCGCTGCCGCGCAGCTCGCGGGCACGCTCGAAGCCCAGGCCGGTGCCCAGCTCGACCGCGGCGCCAGCGCCGAGCGCGCGGGGCGCCCAGCAGTCCAGCGACCACGAGGTGTCGAGGTCGATGACCAGCCGGCCCAGCTCGTCGGGCAGCGGGCCATCCTGCTGCGCGTTCTCGAACGCCGCCAGCGCGCCCAGCGCGAGGTGGAAGCTGACCGCGCGGGGCACCCGCAGCAGGCCCACGGTGCCGCCCAGCGACAGCTGCGCGCGCGGCCCGTAGGCATACTCGAGCACCGGGGCATCGCGCGACGCCGAGGCGCTGCGCGAGATGGCGTGGGCCTCGGCCGGCAGCGCCTCGGTGGCCTCGGCGGCGGCCCGGCGCGGGACCAGCGCGGCAGCCAGCAGCAGCAGCCCTGCCATGGTGGGCCTGCGGCGCCTCATTCGGTGAAGACCCTGACGAAGTGCGGGTGATACAGCGTGGCGTCGAGCTCCGGCGGCTGCGACTCGAAGGCGCTGGGCACGTAGGTGATGACCAGGCCGCCGCCAGGGCCGGTCAGCTCGGGGTGGGCCTTGCCGGCATAGTTGAACGAGCCGTCACGGAACGACTCCGGCGGGCGGTAGACGTCGCGAATGCGCGACCAGGGCCCCTCGGGGCGCGGTGCGCTGCGCCAGCCCAGCCCGGTCGAGCCATAGCCGGTGCTGGCCACCATCAGGTACAGGCCGAGCCGGGCGTCGTGGTGCACCGACAGCTCGGGGTAACCGAGGTCGATGATGTCGGTCGGGGTGCAGCCCTCGGCCCACTGGCCGTCGCAGTAGTAGGCCGGGTGCGACAGATCGCCGGCCTGCATCGCCGCCGCGCTGAAGCGGGCCACGAAGACGGCGTGGCGCGCGCCGTGGGTGCCATACACGTAGACCGCGTCCGAGCCCGGCGCGGGGTCGCGCACCACGGCCTCGCCCAGCGAGGTGCTGCCGCTGGTGTCGGCCGGCAGCAGCGCCAGCCGGGGCCGCCACGCGCTGGGCTCGGCGTCGGGGTTGTCGATCACGTGGGCGGTCCAGCCCTCGTCGGCGAAGCTGTTCGGACCCGGCGCGCCGTCCTGGCGCAGGCGACCATAGAACAGCACCAGGGTCGGGCCGATGCGGATGCCCTGCCCGGGCCAGTACCAGTACCCGGCGCCGCCGGCCTCGGGCGCCGTCTCGGGCAGCCAGGACTGCGGCGCGCCGTCGTCGTCGTGGCGCCAGTAGAAGCGCATGAAGGCGCGGCTGGGATCGCGCCCGGTCTGGATGGCCACGGTGTTACGCAGGAAGGCAGCAGTGCGGTAGTTGCGCTTCTCGTCGCGCGCCACCACGGTGTCGCCGAACAGCCAGAGCACGCGGTCGCCGCCGAGGTCGACGCTGTAGGCCCCGTCGGCGCCCAGGAAGCGGGTGTCGACCTGGAACAGCACATCGGCGGCCGGCCAGGCCTCGCCGCGCCCGGCGGGTGCGTCACCCGGCCCGCAGCCGGCGCCGGCCAGCGCGCCGACGCCGAGGCACAGCGAGAGGAGCCCGGGGCGGAGGCCGCGCGCCATGCCGCAGTCTACCCCGCGCGGCCCCGCCCTCGCGCCGGCTGCCGCAGTCTGCCTGCGTGCGCTCTGCCGCACCGCGCCGCATCAGCCGACACCGGCTCGGCAGCGGTGGTAGCATCGGGCCATGCCGCGCCTGTGCGATGTGGTCTCGGCGTCTCCGCCGCACCAGATCGACCAGCCGGCCGCCGCCGCGTTCGCGCGCGACATGTTCCACAGCCACCCGCACCTCGCGCGCCTGATGCCGCTGTTCGAGAACACCGGCATCGAGACCCGGCGGATCTGTCGCGAGCCAGCCTGGTACCGCGAGGAGCACGGCGCCGCCGAGAAGAACCAGATCTACATCGAGACCGCCACCGAGCTGTGCGCGAAGGCCGCGCGCACCCTGCTCGAGCGCCGCGGCCTCGACCCGGGCGCCATCGATCATGTGCTGTTCGTCAACACCACCGGGGTGGCCACGCCGTCGATCGACGCCCGCCTCATCAATGTCCTCGGCCTCGGCCACAACGTGCGACGCACGCCGATCTGGGGCCTCGGCTGCGGCGGCGGGGCGGCCGGGCTGTCGCACGCGTTTCACCACCTCATCGGCCATCCCCGCCAGCGCGTGCTGCTGTTCGCGGCCGAGATGTGCAGCCTGACCTTCCTGCGCGGCGACATCACCACCAGCAACCTGGTGGCCACGGCGCTGTTCGCCGACGGCGCCGCGGTGGCGCTGCTGTCGGGCGATGACACCGGCGACGCCGGCCTCGACATCGTGGACACCCGGTCGACCCTGTACCCCGACTCGCTGGCGGTGATGGGCTGGAACGTGGTCACGCACGGTCTGCAGGTGGTGTTCGATCGCCGCATCCCGGCCATCGTGGACGCGCACGCGGCGGGCGAGCTGGACGGCTTCCTGGCCGCCCATGGCCTCGGGCGCGGCGACGTCGTCGAGTTCCTGTATCACCCCGGTGGACGCAAGGTCGTCGAAGCCTATGCGGCGGCGTATGGCGTGGGGGTGGAGGCCTTCGGCTGGTCGCGGGAGGTGCTGCGCGACTTCGGCAACATGTCCTCGGTCACCGTGCTCTACGTGCTGGAGCGCTACCTGGCGGCGCACCGGCCCGGGCGCGGCGGCCACGCGGTGATCTCGGCGCTGGGGCCGGGCTTCTCGTCCGAGTCCCTCCTGATGAGGCTGTGACCATGGCGGAGCTGGTGCTGCAATATTCCTGCTGCAACGAGGACGCGCGCTCCGAGCTGGCGGCGCTCGGCGTGCGTGGGCGCCGGGTGCTCAGCATCGCGGCGGCGGGCGAGCGCGCCTTCGGCCTCCTTCTGGGTGACCCGCGCGAGGTCGTCGCGGTCGATCGCAACCCGGCGCAGATCCACCTGGCCCGGCTCAAGGCGGCGGCCATCGCGCGGCTCGAGCGCGCGGCCTACCTCGGCTTCGTCGGCATCCGCGACGCCTCCGGCACCGACCGGCTGGCGACCTATCGCAAGCTCGAGAGCGAGCTGCCCGACGACGCGCGCCAGTTCTGGGCCGGCCGCCAGGGCGACCTCGAGCGCGGCCTGCTGTTCTCGGGCCGCACCGAGGTCGGGATCGCGCGCGCGGCGCCGGTGTTCCGCCTGCTGCTGGGCAGCCATGTCGCCCGGCTGCGCGCGTGCAAGACGCAGGGCGAGCAGGCCGAGCTGGCGCGCTCGATGCTGCGGCGGCGCCGGGTGCGCGCGGTGCTGGCGCTGATCTTCAACCCCATCTCGGGGCGCTTCCTGCTGCGTGACCGGGTCTACTACGGCGATGCCCGACGCGACGCCGCCAGCTACCTGCAGGACCGCATGGTCGAGACACTGGAGCACCACCGCTTCGACGACTGCTTCATCCTGTCGCTGTTCTTCGACGGCGATCTGAGGAAGAGCCGCGCGCTGCCCGAGGATCTGACCGAGGACAACTACACCCTGGTGCAGCGGCGGATCGGCCGGGTGCGCTTCGAGACCTCGTGCGTGATCAAGTACCTCGAGCGCCAGCCCGCGGCCAGCGTGGACGCCTTCTCGCTGTCGGATCTGGGCGGTTACCTCAGCGTGCCCGAGTTCCGTGTGCTGCTTGGCCAGGTCGAGCGCGTGGCCAGCGCCGATGGCGCGGTGTGCATCCGCGAGTACATCTCGCAGCCGACCCAGCGCGTGCCGTGGCCGGCCTCGCTGACGCGCGACCATGCGCTGGAGCGGCGCCTCCAGGTCGCCGACCGCTCGGTGGGCTGCACCTTCGTGTGTGGGCGCAAGGGCGGCGGCGGGGTTGGCGTCGGCGGCGGCGTCGGTGCCAGCGGCGGCGCGGGCGGAGCCGCGCAGGCGTGAGCGTGCGCTTCCAGCCGGCCGACCGGCGCGGCGAGGTGGTGGTGTCGCCGCTGCGCTCGCTGCCGCGCCTCGGCCTCGACTTCGTGCTGTTCGCCGGCGTCATCCTGGGGCTGCCCTGGCTCTGGCTGGGGCGCTGGCTGCTGCCGGCGGCGCGTCAACGTCCGCCGGGCCCGTGACGACGTGCGCGTCGGCCTCGGCGTCGGCGTCGGCGTGAGCGCGTGCTGACCCTGCTGTGGGTGCTGCTCGGCGTGCTGGGGGCGCTGCTTCTGGCCTTCGTGTGGTGGCGCTTTCACTTCTTCCACCGCAACCCGGCCCGGGTCATCCCGCCCGGGCCTGGCGTGCTGGCGCCGGCCGACGGTCGCGTGCTCTTCTGCGAGGAGGTCAGCCTGGACGACGGCGCGACGCTGCAGCCCTATCACCAGCGCGTGCAGCAGGCGTTCGCGGCCACCGGGCCCTGGACGGTGGTGGCCACCTATCTGTCGATCTTCGATGTCCACATCGTGCGCGCCCCGATCGCGGGCCGGGTGCGGCTGCGCCAGCTCGATCCGGTTGGCGCCAACCAGTCGATGGGTGCGTCGTTCCTGTACAGCGCGCTGCGTCGACCGCTGCCGGTGGGCAAGCGCGGCTATGCCGACAAGAACGAGTTCCTGGGGGTCGAGCTGCTGGCACCTGGTGACAGCGCGCCGCGCCTGCTCCTGGTGCTGATGGCGGACTGGTGGATCGACCAGATCGTGGCCTATGTCAGCGACGGCACGGAGGTCGAGCGCGGTCAGGTCATCGCCAAGATCCAGATGGGTTCGCAGGTCGATCTGTGGGCCACCGCGGGCAGTCTGCAAGTGCGCGTGCAGCGTGGCGATCGGGTCAAGGCCGGCGAGATCGTGGTGGCCGACCCGCGCTGACGCCGACCTGACAATCCGTCAGCGCGATCACGATGCCGATTTCTGGGGCCGCGCGGCGCGTCAAAGGAACAGAAGGGGGGGTGTAGAGCTTCGCGCTGGGTGGTGGGGAGGTGCTGACATGTTCGGCAAGATGATGCGCTTGGCGAGCGGGTTCGCGGACTACACGGTGGGCACGGCGATGGTGCTGGGGCAGCTCATGCTGGCCGAGCGGGGGCAGCGGCGATCGCGCCTGAAGGCGCTGCTGTCGCCGGGTGCCCAGCCCGGGCCGACGCAGCCCAGCGCGGCGCGGCAAGGCCAGGGCCAGGGTCCCTTGCAGGTTTGAACCTCGGCCCTTGGCTAGCTACGAAGCTCGATCACATGAAGTGAGCCCGAGGTTAGGATGCGGCGCATGAAGCGCATGCACACCCTGCTCACCCTCTGGTTTGCACTCTCCCTGGCCGCCTGTGGCGGCAGCAAGAACGGCGCGAAGACCACGGCTCCGCCCTCGGGGATGCTGGAGATCGCTGGCTTCGCGGCGCCGGAGTCGGCGCTGTATGTCGCCGACGGCGACTACTACCTGATCTCGAACGTCAACGGCGGTCCCGGCGATGTCGACGACAACGGCTTCATCAGCAAGCTGGGCGCCGACGGCAAGATCATCGCGCTGAGGTGGATCGACGGCGCCGCGGCCGACGTCACCCTGAGCGCGCCCAAGGGCATGGGCATCCGCGCCGGCAAGCTGTACGTCACCGACCTCGACCATGTGCGGGTGTTCGACATGGCGACCGGCAAGCCCGCGGCGACGCCGGAGATCGCGCTCGAGGGCGCGACCTTCCTCAACGACATCGCGGTGCAGGGTGACCAGCTGGTGGTCAGCGACACCGGCGTGGACGCCAAGTTCGCGCCCACCGGGGCGGCGGCGGTGTGGTCGATCGACAGCAGCGACGCGCCGACCAAGCTGATCGGCGGCGACCTCGAGGGCCCCAACGGGGTCGCCATCTCGGGCGGTCAGGTCTGGGTGGCGCCGTTCGGCGGCAAGCACCTGTACCGGGTCGATGGCGAGGCCCGCGCCGACCTGACCGAGCTCGGCGCCGGCTCGCTCGACGGCCTGGTCATGCTGGCCGACGGGCGCATCCTGGTCTCGAGCTGGGAGGCCAAGGGGGTCTTCCTGGGCAAGGCGGGCGGGCCGTTCACGCAGATCGTCAGCGACGTCGGCTCGCCGGCCGACATCGAGGTCGACGTCAAGCGCAACCGCCTGGTGGTGCCCAACATGATGGGCAACAGCGTCCGCTTCTATCCCCTGAAGTAGCGCCGCTCCGGCCGGGCGACCGCCGGGACTACTTGGCGGTGGTGTGGCACTCCATGCAGCCGAAGCCACCGGCCTCGGGGTGCGCGGGGTCGAACTCGGGCTCGCCGAGCAGCTTGGCCATGGCGGGCTTGACCTGCTTGGCCATGAACTCGACCGCCTTGGGCTTCTCCGCCATCAGGGCCTGGAAGCCCTCCGGGGTGGCGGGCAGCGGCATGATCTCGGGGTTGGGCATCTCGAAGGTCGAGTCGGTGGCGCCATCGCCATGACAGGTCAGGCAGGTGATGGTGGAAAACTCGTCCTTGTCATAGGCCGCGAACAGCGGCTGCATGGTCGGGATCACGACCTTCTTCATGTAGGTCTGCTTCTGCTTCTTGGTCATGTCCTTCCAGGCCACCTGGGGCGGACCGACCACGGCAGACTCGTCTGACTTCGCGGACGTCTTCTGTCCCCCACCACACCCGACCCCCAGCAAGCACAGCGCAGCGATCACGGTCGTCCTCATGGTGTCTCCTCTTGGGGCGGCAATATACCCGGAGTGCGTGAGACCATGAAGCGTGGCCTCCGAGCTGCGCAACCTGGTCAGCCGGTTCCCGGCGCAGGATCGCTTCACCCTCCAGTACGTCATCGGACATGGCGGCATGGGCGTGGTGTTCGCGGCGCACGATGGCAGCCGGGGCAGCGCGGTCGCCCTGAAGACGCTGCAGGTCACGAGTGCCGCCGCGATCGCACGCCTCAAGCGCGAGTTCCGCCTGGTGCAGGGGCTGGAGCACCCCGGGCTGGTCCGCCTCGGCGAGCTGTGGGCCGACGGCAGCGACGCCTACTTCACGATGGAGCTGCTCGAGGGCGGCGATCTGCTGAGCTGGCTGCGCGGGCCGGAGGGGCCGCGGCTGATGCGCTTCGCACCTGCGCTGCGCCAGCTCGGCGACGCCCTCGAGCACTTGCATGCGGCCGGCGTGGTGCACCGCGATGTCAAGCCGACCAACGTGCTGGTGCGCGCGGATGGGCGGCTGAAGCTGCTCGATTTCGGCATCGCTGCGGCCGAGGGTGCGGGCGGCGAGCGCGCCGGGACGCCGGGGTATGTGGCGCCGGAGCAGCGCCGCGGAGAGCCGCCGGCGCCAGCCGCCGACTGGTACGCGGTGGGCGTGTTGCTGAGGGAGGCCTTGACGGGGGCGCGGCCGGACCAGCAGAGCACCATGGATCTGGGCACTGGCGGCGGGAGCGGAGCTGGCTCGGGAGGTGGAGGAGGTCAACCGGGAGCCGACGGACGGGAGCGGATGGAGCGGATGGAAGGGGTGGAGGGGCAGGCGCTGGGGCTGCTGCTCAGCCTGGCGGATGACCTGCTGAGCGGGACGCCGGGGCGGCGGCCAGGGCTGGCGCGGCTGCGGACGTGTCTGGATGCGGTGGAGAGTGCGCTGGCGACGCAGGTGGCGACGCCGACGCCAGCGCCGGTGCGCAGCGTGGTGCCGACGGCGGCGACGACGCCGATGCCGGTGACGCCGGGCAGCGGGGGGCCAGTTGCGGGCGCACGCTCAGGGGTCACCCGCGGGGCCTTCGTGGGGCGAACCCGCGAGCTGGCCGCGCTGCGCGAGGCGCTGGGGCGGGCGCATCGCGGCGGCACCGTGGCGCTGGTGGTGGGCTCCTCGGGCAGCGGGAAGACGCGCCTCGTGCGCGAGCTGCTGGCCGGGCAGCCGACCGCGACCCGGGTGCTGGCGGCGCGCTGCTTTCCGCTGGATCGGGTGCGCTTCAACGCGGTCGACGCCATCGTGGATGCGCTCGCCGACGGCGCGCTGGGCGCCCTGCCCGTCCTGGCGCCGGCGACCGCGGCGACGCTGACCCGCCTGTTCCCGGCGCTGACCGAGCCGCTCGGCGTGTCCGCCCGCGAGCAGGCCGAGGTCGACCAGACCGTCGAGCCCTTCGAGCTGCGCGCCCGCGGCTTCCAGGCCCTGCTCGAGCTGCTCACCGCGCTGGCGCGCCGCACGCCGCTGGTGCTCAGCATCGACGATCTGCACTGGGCCGACGCCGACAGCGTCGCGCTGCTGCAGGCGCTGCTGGCCCCGGCGCAGCGCGCGCCGCTGCTGCTGCTGGCGACCACCTGGCCCGAGGCGCTGGCCGAGGCCGGCGCGCTGGCGCCGCTGGCCGCCGCGCTGACGGCGGGCGACCTGCGGCTGGAGCTGGGCGGCCTGGGTCCGGCCGATACCGCCACCCTGGTGGCGGCGCTGGCCGGCGAGCGCGATCCGGCGCGAGCCGCGCGCGTGTTCGCGTCCAGCGGCGGCAACCCCTTCCTGGTCGCCGAGCTGACCCGCGGCGCCGAGCCCGACCTGGGCGCCGCGCTGGCCTCGCGCATCGACCCGTGCGGTGCGCTGGGCTGGGCGCTGGCCGAGATCGTCGCCATCGCCGGGGCGCCGCTGCCGGTCGAGCTCGCGCTGGCCTGCGCTGGCGGCCCGGGCGCCGCCACCGCCGCAGATGACGCGCTGAGCGGGCTGCTCGGGGCGCGGATGCTGCGCCGCTCGGCCGGCCGCGCCGGCGACGAGGTCGCGCTGCAGCATGATCGGTTGCGCGCCGCGCTGCTGGCCCGTCTGACCGCGAGCGAACGCGCCACCCGCCACCGCGAGCTGGCGCGCGCGCTGGAGGCCAGCCCGGACCGCAGCCCCGAGCAGCTCTTCATCCACCTGCGCGAGGCTGGCGAAGGCGCCCGCGCCGCCGGCTTCGCGGCCCGGGCCGCCGCCGCGGCGGCAGTCCGCCTGGCCTTCGAGCGCGCCTCCGAGCTGTACGACGCCGCCCTCGAGCTGGGCGCCTTCACGCCCTCCGAGCGGCAGTCCCTGGCCCTGGCCGCCGGTGAGGCCGCCGCCGGCGCCGGCCTGGCGGTGCGCGCCGCCGACCACTTCCTGGCTGCCCGCGCGGGGGCCGCTCCCGAGGCCGCCATCGCGCTGGCCCAGCGCGCCGCTGGCCACCTGCTGCAGAGCGGCCAGCTGGTGCGTGGCAGCGCCCTGGCCGAGCAAGTCCTGGCCAACCACCACATCGGCTGGCCGCGCGGCCGCGCCGCCGTCCTCGCCACCACGCTGGCGCTGCGCCTGCGCCTGCAGCTGGCCGGCCCGGCCACGACTTCAAGCGTCACTTCAACTTCTGCCATGACCTCCACCCTGGCCGCCATCGATGCCTGCTGGTCGACCGCGACTGGCCTGTTCTTCCTGGATCCCCCTCGCGGCCTGCTGTTCCACACCCACCAGCTCGGCCTGGCCCAGCGCGCCGGCGATCCGCCCCGCCTGGCCCGCGCCCTGGCCGGCGAGGCCGTGTACCAGGCCTCGCGCGGACCTGACCAGCTGCCGCGCGCCAACCAGCTGCTGCAGCGCGCGCGCGCCACCCTGCGCGGCCTCGACGACTCCGAGCTCGACGCCACCATCGGCGTCGCCGAGGGCGTGCTGGCCTACCGCGAGGGCCGCTTCCACGCCGCCTCCAGCCAGCTCGAGCAGCTGGAGCGGCGTCTGCGCGAGCAGCACCGCAACGTCGCGTGGGAGCTCGCGGTGGCGCAGCGCTTCGCCCTGATGGCCATCATGTACCAGGGCGACTACCTGGCCGAGGCGCGCCTCTTGCCGAGCTACCAGGCCTCGGCGCAGCGCCGCGGTGACGCCTTCGCGGGTCTCAACATGCGGGTGCACGAGGTCCGCCTGGCGCTGATCCACGACGACGCCGCGCGCGCGCGCCGCGACCTCGCCGGCCTGCTCGACGCCTGGCGCGGGCGCGACGTGGAGATGGCCAAGCTGCAGGAGCTGGTCACCCGCGGCTGGCTGGCCAGCCATGACGGTCGCCACGACGAGCTGGCCGAGCTGCGCCGCGAGCTGACCCTGCGCCGCCTGACCTGGGTGCAGTGGGCCATGCCGCACGCCGAGATCCTGGCCACCCACGCCGGGGTCCTGCTGGCACAGCGTGCCGGCACACGGGGTCTCGGCCGCGCCAGCCTCGACGCCGAGCTGGCCTCGTCGCTGTGGCTGCTGGGGCGCTCGCCGCTGCCGTGGGCGCGCGGCTGGGGCCTGGCCTACCGCGGCCTGGCCGCCGCGCAGCCCGCGAGCGCCAGCCACCGAGCCAGCGCCGACGCGCGTGCGCGCGGTCGCGACCTCCTGCTGCGCGGCGCCGCCCTGCTGTCGAGCAGCGGCGCCATGGGCTGGGCCGCCGCCGCCGAGCTGCACGCGGCCCGCCTGGCCGACGACGCCGACGCCGCCGCGCGCGCCGCCGCCAGCCTCGCCTCGCGCGGTGTGCGCCGCCCGCTGGCCTGGGCCACCGCGCTGCTGCCCGGCCTGCCACGTGACGACTGAGGCCGGGCTCGCCATGGCGGTGGTGCGCGGCCGACGGCGGGCGCTGCTCGCCGGGCTCCGCGCCGTCGATGATCTAGAGCGCCTTCCAGCCCTTGGCCAGGCTGACGCCGCAGGCGGCGGCTTGGCGGGTCAGCGCCTGCCCCAGCGCGCGCACCGGCAGGCGCACACCGTCCTCGCGCCACAGCCGCTCGATCACCAGCTCGCCGTCGCGCACGCGGCCCTCGAGGCGACCCACGAAGCGCTCGCCCTGCAGCAGCGGGTGCACATACCAGCCCCAGCGCCGCTTGCTGGCCGGCTTGTAGACCTCCCACAGATAGTCGAAGCCGAACACGTGGCGCACCAGCTTGCGGTCCCACAGCAGCGGGTCCAGCGGCCCCAGGATGCGCACGCGGTCGTCAAGCGTGGGCTGCGCGCGGTCGCGAAAGCCGGCCGGCGCCAGGTAGCGCGTGCTCAGCCCCTCGATGAGGACGTCCTCGAGCAGACCCTCGCGCACCAGACGATCCGGCAGCGGCCCGGTCCGGGTGTCGCGCAGCAGCGACCACTGCGGCCCCTGGTTGCGCGGCAGGAGGCCGGCGGCGTGCGCGCGCTCGATGACCGCCCAGCGCGCGAAGTCGCCGGCCGCCTCGGCGTGCACCGCGGGCAGCGCGCGGCGCGGCACGTCATACAGCTTGCCCGCGGCGCTGCGCCCGCACACCACCGCCTCGCAGCGCGTCCACAGGACCTCCAGCGCCATCGAGCCGGCGCGCGCGGTGCCGCGCCAGCCGCTCCAGTCGAGGGCCTCGACGCTGCCGTGATCGTCGAGCTGCTTGGCGGTCAGCGGCCCGTGCGCCTCCAGCTGCGCGCGCACCGCCGCGAGCACGCGCGGGGGTAGCCGGCGCACCCGCTCCTGATGGCTCCACCAGTGGCGCCGGCGCGCGGCGCTGTCGCGGTAGTAGGGAAACGCCGACGCCGGCAGCAGGCAGCGCTCCTTGGCGTAGTGCTCGAAGGCGTGCCCGGGCAGGAGGTGACGATAGACGTCGCCGCGCGCGATGCCATCGACCCGCGCCAGCGCCACCAGGTCGGCGTTGGTGCCCATCGGATCCAGCGGATCGAGCTGGATGCAGCGCAGCTCGTGCAGCAGCGCGCGCACACCGGCGGCGCCCTGCTGGGGCTGGACCTGGGCCAGCCCGAGGTGCCCGATCAGCCAGCGGCGGGCCTCGGCGCGGGTCAGCACGGTGGGCTCGCGGGCGGCGCGGCGCGACATGGTCCGCAGTCTGGCACAGCTGGCGTGGCACAATGGGCGGATGCGTCATGTCCTCGTGCTGTCGCTGGTGTCGGTGCTGGGCTGCGGCGGTGGTGAGGGCGACGGCCCTCCTGGCGGTGACGGTGATGACGCCGGCCCTGGCAGCGACGGCGCGGTCAGCAGCAGCGACGGCGCGGTCAGCAGCAGCGACGGCGCGCCAGCGCGTGACGGCGCGGTGGTGGTCGCGCCCGACGGCGGCCCTGGCCCCGGCCCGACCCGGAGCTGCCCGTTCACCAAGGACAGCCTGGGCTTCTTCGACCTCGCCAGCCCGATGTCGTCCTACACCGTGCACCTGCCCGCGGACTACGACGTGCAGAACCCGACCCCGCGCGGCCTGCTGGTCGCGCTGCACGGCTGCGGCGACATGGCGCGCAACTTCGCCCAGTGGGGCGCGGTCGCGGGCAGCTTCCGTGCCAGCCATGACTACATCGCGATCTCGCTGGGCGGCCGCGAAGGCGCCTGCTGGACGGTGCCCGGGGATGGCGCCCTGGTGATGGCCGCCATCGATCACGTGAGGAGCTGCTTCTGGGTGCACCAGAAGAAGATCGCCATCGCCGGCTACTCGTCGGGGGGGATCCTGGCCTACGACTTCGGGCTGCGCCACGCCGCCATGTTCGCCGGGATCTTGATCGAGAACTCCGGCCTGCCCGGCAACGCCGACGCCCTGCTGTCGGGCGCCGCTTGGAAGCTGCACATCGGCCACAGCGCGCGGCTGTCCGACGGCAGCTTCCCCATCGCGGGCGTGCGCGCCGGCCGCGACAAGCTGCTGGCCGCCGGCTTCCCGCTGGAGTACCGCGAGCTGCCCGGCAGCCATGACGGCACCAGCGACGACTGGTCGATGTTCCTCTTGCCCAAGCTGGCGGGGTGGATGGCGCCGTAGCGCTGGAGTCCGGCGTGAAGCGGCCCCGGCGCCAGGCGCGCCGGGGCGGTCGGTGTGCTCGACTACGGGAAGTTGCCGCCCGCGACCTTGGTGCCGGGCGAGAAGCGCGCGGTGACGGTCGGGATGGTGTTGTGCAGGACCAGGTTGGTGCCCATGTCGCACGCCGCGGCGTTGGCCGGCGTCGCCGACGCGCAGCGCACATAGGCGGTGTTGGGGTTGTTGTTCAGACCGGTGAACGCGAACGTCGACAGCGTGGCGCCCGTGGCGGAGCTCAGGATGACGCTCTCCATCACGTTGTTCGACAGGCACAGCGAGCGGTTGGTCATGGTGCCGCAGATCAGCGACAGGTTGCCGGTGAAGACCTCGGCGGCGCCGAAGGTCCCGGTCGGCCGCCCGCCACCGAACACGACCGCGCTGGCGCCCGCCGCCAGCGTGGTGCCGCAGGTGAAGGTGAAGCGCGGCCCCATCGTGGTGCCCTCCCCGTCCGCCAGCGACACGCCACCGAGATCCAGCGTGCCCGCGCTGGTGTTGACCAGCTCGACGAACTCGTCATCCTGCACGTCGACCACGCCGTCCTTGTTCGAGTCGCCGGTGGCGACCGCGCTGTCGGGGTCGAACAGCACCTCGTTCATGACCAGCTGCCCGGCGGTCGGCGCGGTGGCCCCGGCGATCGCCGCGCAGCCCGCGACCGCCGAGATGTTGACCGAGTAGGCCCCGGTGACGCCGGCCGCCGGCTTGATGAGGTCGTCGAACGGCGCCACCAGCACCAGGGTGCGATCGCTCAGCGGGGAGCCAGTGACCGTCGCCGTGGCAGCCCCTTGCGCGTCGTCACCAATGAATCCGCCCTCGCCGTCCACGAGCGCAACGCCAACATCGGTCAGGTTGCCCGTCGAGCCATCAAGTGCTGCCGTGACGCGCGAATTGGGCGCCTGATTGACCAGGTACCAGCGCGCCGCGGTCGCCGCCGTCAGCGTGTGGGTGGCGTCCGTGAATGGCAGCGTCGCGGCGGCGATGGGCCGCTCCAGCGTCAGGGTGACGTCGGTCTGCAGACCGCCGGCAGCGCCACCAGCGGCGGCGTCCTCGTTCCGTAGCGTGAAGTGATCGACGATGATCCAGACATCACCGGCGCGCGACAGCACCTGGGCCAGGTTGGAGTTGGTGTTGCCCGTGACCCCGACATCGGCTGGGACCACGTCGTCGTTCTGGTTCAGCACGACGTTGCGCGCCGGGTCCCACAGCGTGACGATGGTGTCGACGTCGGGGTAGCGGGTGTCATCGGCGGGCACGGCGCTCTGCGTCGCGGCCTGCGCCGCAGCATTGACGACCACGGCAGTATCAGGCGTCCCCGCGACGCGATAGAAGCCCAGCGCGCCGTTCGCGCCCACCGAGTGGGTCATCGTGGTGGTGGCGCCCGCGGCAGGCACAGTCAGCAGCGTCGGCGTCGGCGCAGGCTGCGCGCTGATCACCAGCTGGTAACAGAAGGTCCCGGGCGCGCTCACCGTCGGCGGCGTGCCGTCGAAGCTGCGCTGATCCTCGATGGCCACGAAGTAGCGGCCTGCGCGCGGGAAGAAGACATCGCGGCGCGCGCCGTTCTCGAGGGGCTGCGCGGCATAGCGGTCCAGCCCGCCAGCGCCAAGGCTGAACACGTTGAGGTTGATGTCGACCATGTTGCCGGGCGTCGAGTTGCCCACGAAGCGCATCAGCGTGCCTGGCGTGGCCACGTTGATGGCGTACATATCGACGTCATTGCCGGCCTGCAGCTCGCCGCGGTAGCTGCCCGGACCGGCCAGCATCTGCGCGGTCGCCGTCGTGTTGTTGGTGTTCATGCTGCCGGCGGTCTCGGCCTCGGCCAGGTTGCCGCAGCCGATGATGACCTCGGCGTCGGCCTCGGCGTCGGCCATGTTCATGCTGCTGTCCACCACCATGCCGCCGTCGCCCACGCGCGCGTCACGCTGCGAGGCATCGACCACGGTGCCACCGTCGTCGTCGTCGCCGCACCCGGCCATCAGCAAGCCACTCAGCCCAGCAATCAGCAGAAACTTCTTCATCACAGCCTCCATCGGGGCACTTCCTAGCGCGAGCGCCACCCGATGTCGACCGTCAAATGGCAACCTGCCGGGCCCGCGTCAGCGCCTCAAGGTTTGCCCGGGCCGACCAGCCGCACACGGTACAGCCGGGTGCGCGCCGTGATGTACAGGGTGCGTCGGTCGCTGTCGCCGAAAGTGCAGTTGGCGGGCTGCTCGGGCACCGTGATGGTGCCCCACAGGGTGCCCGACGGGGCGAACACCTGGACGCCCGCCTGGGTGCTCACGAACAGGTTGCCGGCGTCGTCCATCGCCATGCCGTCCGGGGTGTTGGCGGTGTTCACGAAGGGCTGCGCCGCGCTGGTGCTGCCGTCGCTGGCGACCGCGAACTTGCGCACCAGGTTGGCCGCGGCGTCGGCGACATACAGCGTGGCCTCGTCGGGCGACAGCGCGATCCCGTTGGGCTGCGTGCTGTACATCGCGAGCCGCGTCAGCGCCCCGGTCGGGCTGACGCGGAACACGCCCTGGGTGGGCTGGCGATCGCCGGGCAGCGCGGCATAGTCGGGATCGGTGAAGTACAGGTTGCCGTCGCTGCGCGCGATGATGTCATTGGGCGAGTTCAGGCGGGTGCCGCCGAAGCTGGTGGCGACGTCCTCGACGGTGCCGCCGGCCAGGGTGCGCGAGACCCGGTGGTTACCGTGCTCGCACGCCAGCAGCCGCCCCTGGGCGTCGACCGCCAGCCCGTTCGAGTTGCCCGACGGCATGCGAAACGGGGTGATGGTACTCGGCGGCACGAGCTGCCGGATGATGTTGCCGTCGATGTCCGAGAACAGCAGGCGATCACCCAGCCAGACCGGCCCCTCGACGAACAGGTAGGGGCCGCCGGGCACCATGGTGACGGCGCCGACGCCGGTCAGCGGGTTGACCGTCGCGGCGTCATCCAGGCTGACGCGCGCGTCGACCGGACTGCTGGCCGCGTCACCGACCGCGCCGTCGGCAGCCACCAGCGCAGCATCGACGCTCACGCCAGCATCGTGCGCGCCGGCGCCATCACCGTCACCGCCACACCCCAGCAGCCCTGCGCTCCACAGCACGACCAGCCAGCGCTTCATCCACCCAGGTTCGGCCATCGCCCCACCCCGGTCAATCTGGGACAACGGAGCCGGATAGCAGCCGTCGAGAGCGCACCTCCGGCGCATCTCTCGACGATCTGCTACAAGTGCCGCCGTGCCGTTCTCGTTCCAGCTGCTCAGCAAGGATCCCGACTCGCGCGCGCGCCGCGGGCGCTTCCACACCATGCACGGCGTGGTCGAGACGCCCGTGTTCATGCCGGTCGGCACCCGCGCCACCGTCACCGGCCTGGCGCCCGACGAGGTCCGTGACCTCGGCGCCTCCATCATCCTGGCCAACACCTACCACCTGATGCTGCGCCCCGGCCCCGAGCTGTTCCGTGCCGTCGGGGGCATCCACCCCTTCATGAAGTGGCCCGGCCCGGTGCTGACCGACTCGGGCGGCTACCAGATCTTCTCGCTGCCCGGCTCGCGCACGCTGTCCGAGGACGGCGCCAGGTTCCGCAGCTACATCGACAACCGCGTCCACGAGCTGACGCCCGAGCGCTCCATCCAGATGCAGGGCGCCATCGGCTCCGACATCATGATGGTGCTCGACGAGTGCATCGACGCCACCTCCGACGAGCCGCGCGTGCTGGCCGCGATGCAGCGCACCCACCGCTGGGCGCTGCGCAGCCTGGCCGCGCGCGAGAACCCCGAGCAGGCGCTGTTCGCCATCGTGCAGGGCGGCCTTTTGCGCGAGCTACGGCGCCAGTCGGCCGAGTTCCTGGGCGGCCACCCCTTCGACGGCTTCGCCATCGGCGGCCTCGCGGTCGGTGACACCCGGGCCCAGCGCGAGGACATGACCGCCTACATCGCCGATCAGCTGCCGCAGGAGCGCCCGCGCTACCTGATGGGCGTCGGCACCCCGCCCGATCTGCTGTACGCCATCGGCTGTGGCGTCGACATGTTCGACTGCGTGCTGCCCACCCACCTGGCCTGGCAGGGCACCGCCTTCACGTCGACCGGCCGGGTCCGCATCACGCGCAGCATCAACCGCACCACCGAGGCGCCGCTCGACGCCAGGTGCAGCTGCTCGACCTGCCAGAGCTTCAGCCGGGCCTACCTCTATCACCTGATGAAGTGCGGCGAGCCGCTGGGGCCGCGCCTGCTCAGCAAGCACAACATCCACCACTACCTGACGCTGATGCAGGACGCCCGCGCCGCCATCGAGGCCGGCAGCTACGCCGCCTTCGCGCGCCAGCGCCTGAGCGAGATCGACCGCCACGACCACGCCGAGGGCGCCCGCGCATGAGCCACGAGGTGGTGCGCACCCGCACCGGCACCCTGGCCATGCGCAGCATCGTCGACGGCGAGGTCATGCACCCCGGCGTGGGCCCGCTGGCCGAGGCCGCCGCGCTCTACGTGGCGCAGTCGCAGCTGGCCGTGCGCCTGGCCCCGCACCCTGCCGCGCTGGTCCTCTACGACATCGGCCTCGGCGCCGGCTCCAACGCGCTGGCCGCGCGCGCCGTCTCCGAGGCCGCCCCGGCCGACGCCGCGCGCCTGCACCTCATCAGCTTCGAGCGCGACCTCGGCGCCCTCGAGCTGGCCCTGGCCTCGCCCGACGCCGCCGCCTTCGGCCTCGCCGCCGGCTCGGAGCCCGCCGCCGCCGCGCGCGCCCTGCTCACCCACCACGAACACCACACCGCGCGCACCCACTGGCAGCTCCTGCACGGCGACATCGTCTCCGCACTTGACACGCTGTCAACAAACCCGACCGCCCCACGCGCCGACATCGTCTACTGGGACCCGTTCTCGCCACGCACCAACCCGGCCCTGTGGACGGTCGCCGCCTTCACCAGCCTGCTCCGCGCCGCCGGCCCACGCTGCACCCTCTTCACCTACAGCGCGTCCACCGCGACACGGATCGCCCTGCTCCTGGCCGGCTGGACCGTCGGCGTCGGCGACCCCACCGGCGACAAGCGCGAGACCACCGCCGCCGCCCGCGTCCCCGCCGACCTCGGCCGCCCCCTCGACCGCCAGTGGCTGACCCGCGTCGCCCGCGCCGACGCCCCCCTGCCCCCCGGCGCCCCCCCCGACACCCCCGCCCGCGTCGCCGCCGCCCCCCAGTTCGCCTGACCCCGACGATCAGCGACGGCGCCTGGGCCTGGTCGTCGCCTTGCCTCGCGGGCCGACGCCGCGGGGTCCGCGCGCGGCCTTGAGCGCAGCTTCCAGCGCCTCGACCAGCGCGGGTTCGTCGATCGACTCCGCGAGCGAGACCAGGCGCCGCCGGATCCCCGCGATGCCCAGCCTGGGGTTCGTCAGCAGCAGGGCCACGACGTCCTCGACATCCTTGGGTCGCGCCGCCACCAGCTTGAACACCACCAGCTCTTCTGCGCGAGCCATCGGCACCACGATGCTACCGAACCGCGCCGACGTGCTGGACTCGATGGCCTCGTGCTCGAACAGGGTCCAGCCCAGCGACACGTCGAGATCGACGCCGCTCGGCTGGTGTCGCAGCAGGACCACGAGGTTGCTCGCCGCGAAGGCAGCGGCGTCGTCGATCCGCGGGAGGATCTGGTGCCGCGCCAGGGCACGCAGGAGCACCGCAACCGAGACCGCGCCACCGCGCACGACTGCGTCCACGTCCGTTGTCATGCGCCGGACCCCGCGCGCGATCACGGCGACCCCGCCGATGACCATCCAGGGCGCACCAGCCTCGTTCAGGCCATCGGCGAGCGCCGCCAGCGCGGCCTCCAGCCGATGCTCAGCGCCCTTGGCGCCTGGCCGCTTGCCTGGCATGTCGCTGGATCCGAGCCCACCTCTGCCTGACCACCTCGACCGCACGTTCGCTCGCGGGATCGCGCGGTCCCGGCCAGAGCTGCATGGTCTCGAGAGCGCTGAGCGCCGCCAGGGCCTCCGCCACCGCCTGCGCTGGGTGCGCGCCCTCGGCTCGCGAAAGCTCGCGCTGCCGCTCGGCGGCCGCCTCCTGGCCGCGCCGCCATCGAGCCACCGCCTGACGCTGGTCGGACATCTCTTGCCAAGCTAGCACACCCAGCCGCTCCGAGTTTTCTCGTGCTTCCCCCGCGCTTTGCAGTATGACTCCCCCCCCATGTCGTCGATCGCAGTCAACGGAGTCACCAAGGCCTACGGCGGCAAGCGCCTGTTCGAGGGCGTCAACGTCACCTTCACCGACGGGCGCCGCTACGGCCTCACCGGCCCCAACGGCGCCGGCAAGTCCACCTTCATGAAGATCCTGTCGGGCGCGCTCGAGCCCGACACCGGCACCGTGGGCCGCCCGGTCAAGACCTCGGTGCTGTCCCAGGATCAGTTCGCCTACGAGACCAAGCGCGTGCTCGACGTCGTGCTGATGGGCAACCGCCGGCTGTGGGACTGCCTGACCGAGAAGGAGGCCCTGCTCGCGCTGCCCGAGATCACCGACGCCCAGGGCGAGCGCCTCGGCGAGCTCGAGGGCGTCGTCGCCGAGGAGGACGGCTACACCGCCGAGCGCGACGTCGGCGAGCTGCTGTCCGGCCTGGGCATCGCCGAGTCGGAGCACGAGCGCCCGATGTCGGAGCTGGCCGGCGGCGACAAGCTGCGCGTCCTCCTGGCCCAGGCTCTGTTCGGCAAGCCCGAGGCGCTGCTGCTCGACGAGCCCACCAACAACCTCGACCTGGCCTCGATCCGCTGGCTGGAGCGCTTCCTGACCCGCTACCAGGGCGTGCTCATCACCATCTCGCACGATCGCCACTTCCTCAACGAGGTGTGCACCCACATCGCCGACATCGACTACGAGACCATCATCGTCTACCCCGGCGGCTACGACGACATGGTCGAGACCAAGGGCCAGCTGCGCAGCAAGGTCGAGCAGGAGAACTCCGACCGCAAGAAGAAGATCGATCAGCTGCAGGACTTCGTGGCGCGCTTCGGCGCCGGCACGCGCGCCTCGCAGGTGCAGTCGCGCAAGAAGGAGATCGACCGCCTGCAGCTGGCCGACCTCAAGAAGTCGAACATCGAGCGCCCCTTCATCCAGTGGAAGGTCGAGACCCCGTCGGGCAAGCAGACCCTGACCATCGACAAGCTGTCCAAGCGCTTCCCCGAGGCGCGCATCTGCGACAACTTCAGCGCGCTGGTCCTCAAGGGCGAGAAGGTCGCCATCGTGGGCGCCAACGGCGTCGGCAAGTCGACGCTGTGCAAGATGCTGATGGACGAGGTCAAGCCCGACTCGGGCACCGTGACCTGGGGCTATCAGGCCTCGATCGGCTACCTGGCGCAGGACCATCGCGACAGCATCCCCGACGGCCTGACCGCAGCAGGCTTCCTGCACTCCATCGACCCCGACGCCTCGGTGCAGGACGTGCGCGGCCTGCTCGGCAAGATGCTGTTCAAGGGCGAGGAGGGGCTCAAGCCGACCAAGGCGCTGTCGGGCGGCGAGGCCGTGCGCCTGCTGTTCGCCAAGCTGATGCTGGAGCGCGACAACATCCTCATCCTCGACGAGCCGACCAACCACCTCGATCTCGAGTCCATCGTGGCCCTGGGCGACGCCCTGCGCCGCTATGACGGCACCGCCTTCGTGGTCACCCACGATCGCGATCTCATCGCGACCTTCGCCACCCGCCTGTTCGCCTTCACCCCCAAGGGGCTGATCGACTTCCCGGGCACCTACGAGGACCTGCTGGCCAAGTACGGCGAGGCCGCGATCCGGCGCTGACCCGGCGCGGCGGCCCCGGCGCCGCAACCACTCAGCTGAGCGCGCCGCTACCGTGAGGCGTCCAGCCGCACGGTGTCACGGCTGTCGAGCGCGCTGGCCGGGCGCCGCGGCCGCGCCAGCGCCTCGACCGGGGGCACGCCGGCGCCATCCGCCAGCTCGGCCAGCTGGGCGGCCACCTCCTGCGCGGTCGGGCGCGCCGCCGGCTGCTTGGCCAGGCAGCGCGCCACCAGCTCGGCCAGCGCCGCCGGGGCCAGCGTCGCGGGCAGCGCAGGCGCGGGCTGGTGCACGTGCAGGTGCAGCACGCTGCGCATGTCGCCCATGAACGGCGGCTTGCCCTTGATGAGCTCGTACAGCAGCACGCCCAGGGCATAGACGTCAGCCGGCGGCGCCACGGTGTCGGGCGCCGTGATCTGCTCGGGCGACATGTACACCGGCGTACCCAGCATGACGGTGGGGCCGCTGGCGCCGGCGCGCCTGCCCTCCAGCGAGCGCGCCACCCCGAAGTCGAGCAGGTGCAGCCCGGGCGCCTGGGTCGAGATCATCACGTTGCTGGGCTTGACGTCGCGGTGCACCACGCCGACGTCATGCGCCGCCGCCAGCGCCTCGGCCAGCCGCGCGCCGAGGCGCGCCGCCGCCAGCGCCGGCCAGCGCTCGCCCTCCGCCAGGGTCGCGGCCAGGGTGACGCCCTCGACCAGATCTTGCAGCTGGTACAGCCGGCCGGCCTCGGTGATGCCGACGTGCAGCGTGGGCACCACGCAGGGGTGCTGCACCGCCGCGGCGGCCTCGGCCTCGGCCGCGAAGCGCACCCAGACCTCGCTCGACACCCCGCTGTCGGGGCGCAGCACCTTGACCGCGACCGCGCGCTCGAGGATGCGATCCTGGCCGCGGTAGACCTCGCCCATGGCGCCCGACCCCAGCAGGCCGCGGATCTCGATGCGGCCGTCGATCAGGGCGCCGACCTCGAGCGGCGCCACCGCGGCGGGCTCCAGCGAGCGCAGCGCCTGCGCCAGCTGGCGCGAGCGATCCACCACCTGCCGGCGCAGGTGCCGGTTGAGCTTCTTGATCTCCTGGGCGCGCGCGATGATCTCGTCGACCTGCGCCAGCACGCGATCCTCGAGCTCGTCGTTGAGGGCCCTGAGCTCGGCGCCCTGGCGCTCGATGACCAGGCGCCCGGCCAGCTCGACCCGTGCGCTGGCGGTGAGGATGCGCGCCATCACGAAGGCCAGCACGGTGAACGCCACGCCCGAGGACAGCGCCATCATGCGCAGGTCGTGCTCGGGGACCACCCACAGCTCGCCGGCCACCAGCGCGACCAGCCCGACCCCCAGCACCAGCGCCAGCACCTGGACGCTCAGCCGCAGCAGCAGCGTCAGCCCGAGCAGCGAGAAGATATAGGCGGTGGTGCTGCCATGAATGCGCTGGGCGTTGACCGCCAGCGCCGCAGCCAGCACCACGTAGAGCAGCGCGAACAGCGGGCCGCCCCAGCCGCGCCAGCGACCACGCGAGCAGCGCGGCTCGAACCAGTGCACCAGCACCGCCAGCAGCCCCGCCGCCGGCATCGCGGCCAGGTTGATGACGCACGCCGTGGCCATGGGGGAGGGAAGCTGCGTGAAGGGCCCCCCGGCGGGCCAGTACAGCAGCGCGGCCAGGAGGTGCAGCGGCAGCAACGCCAGCACGGCGGTGACGACGTTGCGCCGGTTGCGCGCCAGCGACTCGGCCTGGAAGCGCGCCTCGTCGTCAGCCCCCAGCTCGGCGCCACGCAGCTTGGCCGCCAGCCAGCTGCGCGCCCGGGTGACCAGACCACCCGGGAGGGTCAGCCACCCGCGCCGGGTCGACTCGGCCAGGCTGCGCGACCGCCCCGCGACGCGCTGGGGCGCCGGCGGCGAGGTCAGGGAGGGCAGCATGCGCATGAGGCGCAGCGCGCTGGAGCTGGCACTGGCGCCGCCGCCATGGTGCGGGCTCCCGGGCTCAGGGTTCATGGCCATGTAGGTCTCTATCGCCCGGCGGTTCAAGCTCGCTGAATGGCTGCTGCTCGCTGAGCCCATGTGCCCTCCGCCAGGAGGTCAGTGCGACTTCCGAGCCAGCGTCAGCGCGAGGCGTTGCCGGGCTGCAGCCGCACGGTGTCGCCGGTGGCGACCGCCTTGGCGCCCTCGGGCAGGCGCGGCCGCTCGAGCAGCTCGGCGGCCGCGATGCCGGCGGCGTCGGCCAGCGCGCCCAGCTCGGCGGCCAGCTCGCGCGCGGTGGGGCGCGCCTCGGGCGCCTTGGCCAGGCAGCGCTGGATGAGCGCGCTCAGCGCCGGCGGCGCCAGCTCCTCGGGCAGGCGCGGCGCCGGCGCGGTCAGGTGCTGCTCCAGCAGCCGCGCGGCGTTGCCCACGAAGGGCGGCTTGCCCGCGATGAGCTCGTGGAGCAGCACACCGAGGGCGTACACGTCACACGGCGCCGCCACCGTCTCGGGGGCCGAGATCTGCTCCGGCGCCATGTAGATCGGCGTGCCCACCATGTCGTTGCGCCCGGTCGCGCCCGCCGCCGCCGCCCCCGGCTCGCGCGACTTGGAGACCCCGAAGTCGAGCAGGTGCACGCCGGGCGCGCGCGTCGTGATCATGACGTTGCTCGGCTTGACGTCGCGGTGCACCACGCCGGCCGCGTGCGCCGCCGCCCGCGCGTCGGCCACCCGCGCGCCGATGCGCGCCGCCGCCAGCGCCGGCCAGCGCCCGCCCTCGACCAGCGTGGTGGCCAGGTTGATGCCGTCGATCAGCTCCTGCAGCTGGTACAGCCGGCCGTCCTCGGTGACCCCGACGTGCAGCGTGTGCACCACACAGGGGTGGTGCACCGCGGCCGCCGCCTCGGCCTCGGCCGCGAAGCGCACCCAGATGTCGCTCGACACCCCGCTGTCGGGGCGCAGCACCTTGACCGCGACGTCGCGCTCCAGGATGCGATCGGCGCCGCGGTAGACGTCGCCCATGGCGCCCGAGCCCAGGCGGCCGCGGATCTCGACACGGCCGTCGATGGTCTGCCCCGGCTCCAGGGTGTGCTGCGTGCGCGGCCCCAGCGACTTCAGCGCCTGCGCCAGCTGGCGCGACCGGTCGATGACCTGGGCGCGCAGGTGCTGGTTGAGCTTCTCGATCTCGCGGGCGCGCGCCACGATCTCGTCGACCTGGCGCTGCACCCGCTGCTCCAGCTCCTGGTTCAGCGCGCCCAGCTCGGCGTGGCTCTGGCTGAGCTCCGCGCCCTGGCGCTCGATCAGCATACGCGCGGCCAGCTCGGCGCGCGTGGTGGCCACGTTGATGCGCGCCATCACGAAGGCCAGCGCGGTGACCGCGATGGCCGGCGACAGCGCCATCACCTGCAGATCGCGCACCGGCTGCACCCACATGATGCCGGCCACCAGGGCCGCCAGGCCCGTCCCCATCACCAGCAGGGTGGCCCACGCGCGCTGCCTGAGCAGCAGCCCCAGCGCCAGCATGGTCAGCGTGAACACGTTGATGTTGCCGTTGACCCGCTGCGCGTTGACCGACAGCCCGGTCGAGAACAGCACATAGATCAGCGCGAACAGATCGGTGCCCCAGCCACGCCAGCGCCCCGGCCACCAGCGCGGCTCGACCCAGGTCACCAGCGCCGCCAGCCCCAGCGCGAGCGGCACGATGAGCAGGTTGGCCAGACACACGATGGCGCGGAACTCGGGCAGGTGCGGGAGCGGGCCGCCCGGGGGCCAGTACAGCGCGAACGCCAGCAGGTGCGCCGGCGCCAGGGCCAGCACGGTGGCGCGCACGTTGCGACGATTGCGCGCCAGCCGCTCGACCTAGTAGCGCGCCTCGCCCTCACCGGGGAGCGGCACCCCGGCGAGCAGTCGCCCCAGCCGCCGGAGCAGGCCGGGCACGTCAGGAGCCCCCATGGGGCGGATCATATGGATTTTCGGGGGAAGCTACAAACCTGCCGCGGCGGGCAGGTCAGGCGGGGCGGGCTGGGACGGTGACTACGGGACCTCGGCGATGGTGCTGCACTGGCCGGCCACGCAGCCCACCGGCAGCGGACGGATGCACAGCGCCAGCGGGCAGTTCAGGCGCACGCCCGAGCACTGCGCCTCCCAGCTGGCGCGCAGGCGATCGGCGCCATCAGTGTTGACCACGGTGGTCGGGCACAGCGTGCAGTAGCACTCGCTGGGGCTGGAGATGTAGTGCGAGTACGAGGTCCGGGTGCAGTCGGCGTCGACCGTGCACGAGGTGTCGTCGGCGACCGCGACGTGCTTGACCGGGATGTAGAACTGCGAGGCGTTGAGCTTCTTGCCGTCACGGGTGTTGCGGTTGTAGCCGGCGATCAGCAGCTGGCCCGAACGGCCCAGCTCGCCGACGATCTTGGGCGCGTGCACGCCGGTGAAGCCGACCACGCTGGTGGACAGGGTGGAGTTCAGCTTGGCCTCGTGGTAGCTGACCGGGCACGGCGTGGTGATGCAGCGGATCTTGTTGTCATCGACGCGGTAGAACACGCCGCTCGGCGCCAGGCCGTCGGCCGACCGCCAGACCTCCTTGGCGGCCAGCACCGTGTAGTTGATGCCCGACTGGCTGGCGGCCTTGAAGGTACCGCGGTAGATCGAGGTGGCCTCGACCGCGCTGACGTCGGCGATCTCCTGGTCGGTCAGCCCCAGCGCGCTGTAGTCGATGTCGGTCACGTAGCACTCGGAGGCGTAGCGGCCATCGGCGCAGCGGGTCTGGGCCCGGTTGGCGCGGCTGACCCAGAAGCCGCCACAGTACGGCCAGGCGCAGCGCCGGGTGTCATAGCGGACCTCGTAGTAGGTCGACGTCGAGGTGAGCGAGTCGGCCTTGGCGTCGGCGGCGGCGAGGAGGTCCTCGTCCTGCTCGACGGTCTCGTTCTGGAGGCTGAGATCCTGGTCGTCCTCGCTGGCGCAAGCGCTGGTGAGGACGACGGTGGCGAGCAGGGCTGCGAAGGTCGAACGGCGGACGATGGAGAGCATCATGCAGCCGCGCAAAGCACGAGCTGTGCCGCCCGTCAGCGCACGCAAGTTCGCGATTCCAGGGGCTGGCTGTCGGCGTCGCCGGCGGTGATCCGCACCGTCAGCTGGCCACCGGGCTTGCCAATGTCCTGGTTTGCGACAGACGATGCGGCCATGTCCCCGCACAACCGGCTCGTGCTGGCGCTGGTCCTGGCGGCCAGCGGCGGCGCCTACCTCGGCTGCAAGAAGACCGCGCGCCGGCCGGCGCCGTCGCCCAGCCCGACCCACGCCGCCCTCGCCGACGCGTCGGTGCCGGTCCCGACCCCGGACGCCGACACCGCCCAGGACGACCTCGCGGCCGGCAAGCTGTGCAGCGACGACGGCGACTGCGGCTGGGACGACCCCTGCAACGCCAGCCGCTGCCAGCGCGTCAAGGGCCAGGCCCCGGTCGCCTGTGACAAGTCGCGCCCGCCGCCCGGCACGTGCAGCTGCGTCAACCATCGCTGCACCCTGCACCCCGACGGCTCGCGCGCCGCGGCGCCCACGCCAGCTCCGGCCTGCGGCAGCAGCGCCGACTGCGCCATCGATCTCGGTGCCGGCACCTGCGTGCTCGGCGGTCGCCCCAGCGGCCCCATCATCACCGAGGGCCCCATCTGCACCTGCACCCAGGGCAGCTGTCAGTTCAGCTGGTCAGCGCCGGTGCCGTGCCAGAGCTTCAAGGACTGCAGCCTGACGCGCGAGCCGCGCCTGCGGCCGGTGCCGTCCTCCGAGGTCCCGCGCGAGCTGCCGCGCCCGGTGCGCCCGTGCAAGGATGGCGAGCGCGACAGCGTGTGCGGCGACGACGGCCTGTGCCACATCGTGGCCTGGAGCTGCTGACGCGGCGGCGCGCAGCTCAGGCCTCGTCGTCGTCGTCGTCGTCGTCGCCCTCGTCACCCGGGACCGGGCGGCGATCCCACAGCGCTGGTGGCCTGAACTCGCGCTCGCGCGCGACGATGACGACCTCGGTGCGGCCGGGCCGGGGTGGCGCCGCGGTCAGCTGGCCCAGGCGCTCGTGCTCGTCCAGCTCGGCGAAGCCGCCGATGAACTTGCCGTGCAGGTACACATAGGGCGTCTCGTAGTGGCGCGTCTCGTGGATGAGCTGCGCCCGCAGCTTGTCGCTGTCGGGCACGTCGATGTCGAGGTCGACGAAGTGGTAGGGCAGCTTGACGCGCTCGAGCAGGTCGGTGGCGCGGTTGGTCCAGGGATCGAGACGACGGCCGAAGACCTGAGCGGCGAGGCTGGGATCACCGAGCGACATGGCCGCTAGGTAGCACGAAGTCGGCCCCGGGTCAGCTAGGCCCCGAGCCCCAGCACCAGCGCGACGTCGGCCGGCGTCAGGCTGAAGCCGGCGGCCGCCAGATCCTCGCGCATGTGCCCGAGGTCGGAGGTCCCGGTCAGCGCGATCATGCCGACCGCGCGCGCGAACGCGAACACCACCTGTGGCACGGTGGCGCCGAGGCGCCCGGCCAGCTCGCGCACCGGCGCCTGCAGAAGCTCGCGGGTGTTGGCGGTCAGCAGCGAGAAGCCCTGGTAGGTGATGTCGTGCTGGCTGCACAGCGCGCGCACGGCGGCGTCCCAGCCGGTGCGCGCGTAGCAGCGGTTCTGCACGAAGGCCGGCTTGACGCGGGCCTCGCCGCACAAGAGCTCGAGCTGCTCCAGCGACACGTTGCTGATGCCGAGCAGGCGCGCGCTGCCGTCGCGCTGCAGCCCCTCCATGGCGGCCCAGGCGGCGCGATCCTGCGCCGACCAGCCCTGCCCCGCCCACGGCCCGTGCAGCACATAGGAGTCGATCATGGTGACGCCGAGGTGCTGGCACGAGCTCTGGAACGACTCCAGCACCTGGGTGCCGATGTCGGCCTTGGGGTCGTAGGGCAGCCGGTGATCCTGCCCACGCACATAGGTGAACTTGGTCTGCAGGAAGATCTCGCCGCGCGCCATCCCGCTGGCGGCCAGCGCGGCGCCGACCCCGGCCTCGTGGTAGTGCTTGCGCTGGTTGGCGGTGTCGATGGCCGCGAAACCTGCCGCCAGCGCCTGCCGCACCAGCGACTCGGTGCGCTCCTCCTTCCAGGCGGTGCCGTACATCAGGGCCGGCACCGGGATGGAACGGACCCGAAATCCGTCACTCATCTCGCAAGGATACCTCGCTGGGGGCGGGGACGAGTTGCCCGTCGTCATTTGTTTCCGTTCCATTACGCCATCCGGGCGCCGAAGCGGCTATGTTTCGCGTCAAGGAGGCAACCTCTCAATATGAGCGCCAACATCACCCCGACCCCCGGCCTGCGTTCCTTCCTGCAAATCCCCTACGACGAGCTCGAGCAGCTCAACCTGCAAGCCAAGGAGCAGCGGCTGGCACGGACGCCGCTCGACACCGTGCGCGAGCAGCGCATGAAGTACTTGTCGGACGAGAAGCGCATCAAGGCGGTCACCGTGTGCTTCACCGACCTCGAGGGTCGGCTGCACATGCTGGACTATGACAAGAAGTTCCTGCTCGGCAGCGCCGACAACCTGACCTTCGACGGCAGCTCCATCCGCGGCTTCTCCGCGCAGCAGGAGTCGGATCTGCGCCTGAGCATCGACTGGCCGGCGTTCTACTGGCTGCCCGCCGACGTGTTCGGCTCCGGCAAGGTGCTGGTGTTCGGCGAGGTCATGGAGCGCGACGGCTCGCCGTACATCGGCGACCTGCGCGGCCGCCTCAAGGCCTACACCGAGAAGCTGTTCGCCAAGGACGGCACGGTGTGCAACGTGGCGCACGAGATCGAGGGCTTCCTGTTCAAGGGCAAGGACGCCGAGCGCCACTACCACGAGACCCGCGCCTTCGAGTTCATCTCCACCGGCGGCTACTACCATTCGCTGCCTGGCGACACCCTGCGCGAGTTCATCGATCGCTCGGCCGAGGCGCAGCGCGCCATGGGCTTCGAGAACGAGAAGGACCACCCCGAGGTCGCGCCGTCGCAGTTCGAGATGAACTTCAAGTACTCGGACGCCATCATCGGCGCCGACCAGGTCCAGCTGTACAAGCTCCTGGCCCGTCAGGTCGCCAGCCAGCTCGACATGACGGCGTCGTTTCTGCCCAAGCCCTACGCCGGCGTCAACGGCAACGGCATGCACACCAACCTGTCGCTGGCGCGCAAGGGCGTCAACCTGTTCCACGACAAGAACGGCAAGGACGGGCTGTCGAGCGCCGGCTGGGACTTCATCAACCGCATCCTGGGCGCCGCGCCGGAGATCTGTCTGGTGCTGAACTCGTCGGTCAACTCGTACCGCCGCCTGGATCCGCACTTCGAGGCGCCCAACCAGATCAAGGCCTCGGCCATCGATCGCGGCTCGATGGTGCGCATCCCGCTCGGCAACGAGCGCTCCGCGCGCGTCGAGGTGCGCAGCGTGGCGCCCGACGCCAACCCGTACATGTCCGTGTACACCATCCTGCGCACCGGCCTCGAGGGCCCCAAGCTGGCCGAAGCCGAGAGCAGCAAGACGCGCTACCTCAGCGACAACATCTACGACGCGCTGCGCCTGTTCAGGGGCTCGAGCTTCGTGACCGAGCTGTTCGGCGAGACCGTGCAGGGCAAGTTCGCCGAGCTCAAGGCGGCCTCGGCCGACCGCTGCCCGCGCGCCCTGGGCGCACAGGTCAAGGTCAACGAGGTGCAGTTCCATCATGAGATCACGAACCAGTACCTCTGGAATCAGTTCTAGTGGCCGCAGGCCACTAGAACTGGAGCTGAGAAGAACAGGCCACAGGCAACAGGCCACAGGTCACAGGCAACAGGAAATGAAGTCCCGGTGCCCACCCAAAGGCGCCGGGGCTTTTCCTCGTCGCACGGGTTAGGATCGTGTCGTGGAGCCACGGGAGGGGACGCCACCGGCACAGCTATGCGCCGGACGCTTCGAGATCGTCCGCGTGCTCGGGCGTGGCGGCATGGGCGTCGTCTACGAGGTCCTCGACCGCGAGCGCGGCGTGCGCGTCGCGCTCAAGACCCTGCTCTCGATGTCGGCCGAGCACCTGCTGCGCTTCAAGAACGAGTTCCGTGCCCTGCAGGACGTGCTGCACCCCAACCTGGTCGAGCTCGGCGAGCTGATCGAGGACCAGGGGCAGTGGTTCTTCACCATGGAGCTCGTCGAGGGCACCTCGGTGCTGCGCTGGGTGCGCCCCGGCGCCAGCGCGCTCGACGCCGGTGACAGCGATCTGTTCGACTCGCGCGATGGCCTCATCACCGAGGTCGAGCGCGGCCCGGCGCTGAGCACGCGCGAGCCGCGCCCCGACACCGGCGGCACCCTCGACGAGGCGCGCCTGCGCCCGGTGCTGGGTCAGCTCGCGCTGGGCCTGCTGGCGCTGCACGCGCAGGGCAAGGTGCACCGCGACGTCAAGCCGTCGAACATCCTGGTCACCCCCGCGGGCCGCGTGGTGCTGCTCGACTTCGGCCTCATCGCGGGCGCCACCAGCGCGACGCCATGGGAGGGCGACGTCGTGGTCGGCACCCCGGCGTACATGGCGCCCGAGCAGGCCCGCGGCCTGCCCGCCGAGCCCGCCGCCGACTGGTACAGCGTCGGCGTGGTGCTGTACCGCGCGCTGACCGGCCGGCTGCCCTTCCTGGGCAGCGCGCGCGACGTCCTGACCGCCAAGCAGTCGACCCCGGTGCTGCCGCCCCGCGTGATCGCCCCCGAGGTGTCGCGCGATCTCGAGGCGCTGTGTCTGGCCCTGCTGGCCACCGACCCCGCGACGCGCGCCGGGGGCGCCGACCTCTTGCGCCTGGCCGGCCTGGCGGCCGCCGCCCCGCGCGCGGGCAGCGAGCTGTTCCTGGGCCGCGGCCCCGAGCTGGCCGCGCTCGACGCCGCCTTCGCGGCCTCGCGCCACGGCCCGGTCGCCGTCGTCGTCAGCGGCGAGTCCGGCGTCGGCAAGAGCGCGCTGTGCGCCGAGTGGACCCGCAAGGCCGCCCGCGCCAGCTTCCACGCTGGTGCAGACCGCGGCGCAGGCGAAGGCGCCGACGGCGGCGCCAGCTCCGACTCCGGCCTCGGCGCCGACCCCGGCTCCAGCTCCGGCCTCGGCGGCGGCGGCTCCAGCTCCGGCCTCGGCGCCGACCCCGGCTCGAGCGCGGGCGCCCTGGTGCTGTCGGGGCGCTGCTTCGAGCGCGAGTCGGTGCCCTACAAGGCGCTCGACGGCGTGCTCGACGCCCTCTGTGTGCACCTCGGCCGGCTGCCGGCGCCAGCGCTGGAGGCCGTGCTGCCCGAGGGCGCCGGCCTGCTCGGCCGCGTCTTCCCCGCCTTCCAGGCACTGCCCGCCATCGCCGCGCGCGCCCCGCGCGAGCGCGCGCTGGATCGCCCCGAGCTGCGCCGCCGCGCCTTCCGCGCCCTGCGCCAGCTCCTGGCGGCGCTGGCCGCGCGCCGCCCGCTCATCATCGCCATCGACGATCTGCAGTGGGGCGACGCCGACAGCATGGCGCTGCTGGAGGCCGTGCTGTCGCCGCCCGACGCCACCCCGGCGCTGCTGCTGTGCACGGTGCGCGACGATCACCCGGGCGCCGCCGCGCTGCTGGCGCGACTGCCCGGCGAGCGCCGCCGCCTGACCCTGACCGGCCTGCCGCCGGGCGACGCGCGCGCGCTGGCCGCCCACCTGCTACCCGGCGGCGTCGGCGTCGGGGCCCGCAACACCATCGCCGCCGAGGCCGCCGGCCACCCCATGTTCATCGCCGAGCTGGCGCGGCAGTCCAGCGCCGGCCCACGCGCGCTGCGCCTCGAGGACGCCCTGTGGCAGCGCATCGCCGCGCTGGAGCCGCCCGCGCGCGCCCTGTGCACCCTGGTCGCCAGCGCCGCGCTGCCGCTGTCGCAGCAGACCGCGCAGGCCGCCGCCGACGTGCCCGCCGCCGCCCTGCCCCGCCTGCTCGCGCTGCTGCGCGGCGAGCGCCTGCTGCGCACCAGCGGCCCCGCGGCCGGCGACACCGTGGAGCCCGACCACGATCGTGTGCGCGCCGCGGTCGCCGAGCACGTCGCCCCCGCCGAGCGCGCCGACCTGCACCGCCGCGTGGCGCGCACCCTGGAGGCGCAGGACGGCGCCGAGCCCGAGGCGATCTACCTGCAGTGGCGCGAGGCCGGCGAGCCCGCCGAGGCCGCCCGGCACGTGGTGCGCGCCGCCGAGCGCGCCGCCGAGGCGCTGGCCTTCGACCGCGCCGCCGAGCTGTACGCCGACGCGCTGGCGCTGGCCGACGCCCACCCCGCCTCCGGCCACAGCCGGCTCGAGCTCGAGATCGCGCTCGGCTCGGCGCTGTCCAACGCCGGCCGCGGCGCCGAGGCCGCCCACGTCCTCCTGTCGGCGGCCCGCGCCAGCACCGGGCCCGACGCCATCGACCTCGAGCGCCGCGCCGCCGAGCAGCTGCTGCGCAGCGGCCTCATCGACGAGGGCCTCAGCACGCTGCGCGGCGTGCTGGCCGCGGTCGGCCTCGCGCTGCCCGAGTCGGGCCGCGCCTCGCTGCCCTCGCTGCTGTGGCTGCGCGCGGTGCTGCGCACCCGCGGTCTCGGCTTCAAGCCGCGCTCGGGGCCGCTCGATGACGCCACCCGCGCGCGCATCGACGTGTGCTGGTCGGCCGCGCTGGGGCTGTCGATGGTCGACTCGGTGCGTGGCGCCGAGTTCCAGACCCGCATGCTGCTCTTGTCGCTGCGCGCCGGCGAGCCGTACCGGATCGCGCTGGCGCTGGCGCTCGAGGTCGGCCACGTCGCCGCCAGCGGCACCGGCGCGCACGCCCGCACCGCGCGCCTGCTGACCCGGGCCCGCGCCCTGGCCGCCGAGACCGCGGTGCCGCACGCCATCGCCATGGTCGAGGGCTCGGCCGGCGTCGCGGCCTACCTCGAGGGCCGCTTCGCCGACGCCCTGACCCAGTGCGAGCTCAGCGCGCGCGAGTACCGCGAGCGCTGCGTGGGCTCGACCTGGGAGCAGGACACCATGGAGATCGTGACCTCGTGGGCGCTGACCTACCAGGGCCGCTTCGCCGAGCTGTCCGCGCGGCTGCCCGGCGCGGTGCGCGAGGCCGAGGCGCGCGACGACCGCTACCTGGCGGCCTCGCTGCGCACCGGTACCCTGGTCGCGGTGCCGCTGGCGCGCGACGACGTCGCCGGCGCTCGCGACGCCCTCGACGAGGCCGCGCGCAAGCTGCCCAGCAAGACCTTCCTGCACCAGCACTGGGACAACCTGCTGGGCCAGTGCGAGGTCGATCTCTACCAGGGCGACGGCGCCCGCGCCCTCGACCGCATCGAGACCGCCTGGAGCAAGCTCAAGCGCGCCTTCGTGCTGTTCATCCAGATCAGCCGCTGCGAGGCCCACTTCTTGCGCGGCCGTGCCGCCCTGATGGCCGCCGGTGCCGCCGTCGCCCGCGGCGAGCCGCGCAGCCTACGCCAGCTGCTGACCTCCGCGCGCCGCGACGCCCGCCGCCTGCGCCGTGAGGACGCCGCCTGGGCGCTGCCGCTCTCGCACCTGCTGGAGGCCGGCGCCGCGCACCTCGAGGGCGACGCCACCCAGGCCATCGCGCTGCTGGAGCAGGCCCACGCCGGCTTCACCACCGCCGGCATGGCGCTGCACGTCGCCGTGGCCGGCCACCAGCTCGGCGGCCTGGTCACCGGCCCGCGCGCCGCCGCGCTGCGCAGCCACGCCGCCGCCTTCATGCAGCGCCAGCACATCGCCAACCCGGCCCGCGTGCTGGCCTGGCTGGCCCCCGGCTTCGAGCCGCCGCGGAAGGCCCCGGGCTAACCCAGGTTGTGGAACACGTGCTGGACGTCCTCGTCCTGCTCCAGCCAGTCGACGGTGGCCAGCGCCGCGGTGGCCTGCTCCTCGGGCAGCTGCATGGGCGCCACCGGCACATACTCCGAGCTGGCCGAGCGCACCGTCAGCCCGCGCTTCTCGATGGCCGCCTGCAGCGCGCCGAACTGGTTGTGCGCCCCGCGGATGACCAGCTCGGGCTCGCCCTTCTCGTTGTTGACGATGCCGGCCTCTTCCAGGCCGTGATCGATCATCTCGAGCTCCAGCTCGTCGACATCGACCCCGGTCGGATCGACGCGGAACACCGCCATCTGGTTGAAGTTGAAGGCCACGCTGCCGGTCGAGCCCATGTTGCCGCCGTGCTTCTGGAAGCGCATGCGCACGTTGGCCACGGTGCGGGTCGGGTTGTCGGTCGCGGCCACCACCAGGACCGCGACGCCGTGGGCGGCGTAGCCCTCGTACACCAGCTCCTCGTAGTTGGCGGTGTCCTTGCTGGTGGCGCGCTTGATGGCGCCCTCGATCTTGTCGCGCGGCATGCTGATGGAGCGCGCGTTCTGGATGGCGCGGCGCAGCTGCGAGTTGGTGTCGGGGCTCGGCCCGCCCGCCTTGGCCGCCATCGTCAGCTCACGCGAGACCCGCGTGAACGCCTTCGCCATCTTGTTCCAGCGCGCAAACATGGTGGCCTTGCGCGTCTCGAAGATCCGACCCATCGTGGTGCCTTCCTCTCGTGTCTGTGCTGCGATTTCCCGGGCGCAGCCTACAACTAGGCCGCCTCGAAGTCGATGAAGCCGCGCTCGACGTCGGCCTCGCGCAGGCGCACCTTGACGTGCGACGCCAGCTCCAGGCCGCGCTCGCCGCGCACCACCTTGCCCTCGGCGGCCGGGTTGAAGATGCGCACGAAGACGCCCTTGTCGCTGGCCCCGGTGATCAGGCCGTCGAAGACCTCGCCGACGCGGTCCACCAGCAGCTGCGCGCTGGCCGACTTGAGCACGCGGCGCTCGACCTTCTCGGCCGCCGCCGCGCGCTCGCTGGCGCGCGCCGCCAGCGTGGCCAGGGTGGCCTCGTCGTAGGCGTGCGTGCTCAGCGCCAGGCGCTGGGTGATGAGATCGACATAGCGCCGGTTGGGCGCCGTCGAGTGGGTGTACTGCTCGGTGGCCAGCCCGAAGTGGCCGACCTCGACGGTGCCCGGCCGGTGCGCGATGTACTCGCCGCGCCCCATCAGCTTGACCAGCGCCAGCGAGATCTCGGCAAACTCCGCGGCGCGCTCGCGGCGCATGCGGGCCACGAACTTCGACAGCGCCAGCGACGACGGCGTCTCGGGCAGGGTGTGGCCGCGCTCGGCGGCGTACTTCATGATCTTGACCCAGCGCTCGGGCGCCTTGACCACGCGCCGGATCGACGTCAGCCCGCGCGCGTCGAGCGCCCTGGCCACGGTGCGGTTCGACGCGATCATGAGCTCCTCGACCACGTTGCCGGCGCGATCCTGGTGGTGATCCGCCATGCCGACCAGCTTGCCCTGCTGATCCAGCACCGCGCGCGGCGCCGCGGTGTCGACGTCCAGCGCGCCCGCGCGCCGCCGCCCCTCGCCCAGCAGCACCGCCAGGGCGTCCTGCATCTCGACCTGCGCCGCCAGCTCGGTGCGCGCCGCCAGCGCCGCCGGCTGCGGCCCCTTGCCATCCAGCCAGGCCGACACCGAGGGATAGTCGAGCTTGGCGTGGTTCTCGAGCAGCGCCGCGTACACCTTGCCCTCGCCGACCTCGCCGTCGGCGCCGACCACGGTCTCGATCACGATGGCCCGCCGCGCCACCCCGGCGTTCAGCGACGACAGATCGAACGACAGCCGCTCGGGCAGCATCGGGAAGGTGCGCGCCCCGGTGTACACGCTGGTGCAGTTGTGCTGCGCGAACCGATCCACCGGCGACCCCGCGGGCACGAAGTGATCGACGTCGGCGATGCCCACCCACAGCCGGTAGCCCCCGCCCGGCAGCCGCTCGCTGGCCTCGACCTGATCGAGATCACGCGACTCCGGGTTGTCGATCGACGTCCAGGGCAGCGCGCGCAGATCGGTCAGCCCGGCCTGCGGCCCCGCCGGCCGCGCCGCCTCGGCCTGCGCCAGCGCCTCGGGCGGCGGCTCGGGCAAAAAGCCCTTCTCCAGCATGGCGCTGGCCGCGATGTCGGACAGCGAAGGCACCGGACGCGACGACGAGGACATGCCCGGTTCTACCACGCGGGCCCGGCGCGGCGCTGGCCGCGACGCCCGCTCAGTCGAGCCCGGCCAGCGCCAGGCCCTGGGCCACCGACGTCAGCTCCTCGCCGCCCGCGAGCTTGCCCACCCCGAAGCGCTTCTCGAACAGCCGCCGCACCGCCGGCACCAGCGAGGAGCCGCCGGTCATGAAGACGCGATCGACCGCGCTGGCCGCCACCCCGGTGCTGGCCAGCAGGCGCTCCACCGCGCCCTCGATGCGGGCCAGCTCGTCACCGATCCAGCCCTCGAACTGCTTGCGCGTGATGCGCTTCTTGAGCTTCAGCGGCCCGTCCTCCAGCGCCAGCTCGGCGCTGTCCGCCGTGCTCAGCGTGCGCTTGACCCGCTCCACCGCCTGGTACAGCCGGTAGCCCAGGTCGGCGTCGATGACGTGCTCCAGCGCGGCGAGCTTGTCGGGCTCCAGCGACTGGGCCCGGGTCTCGGCGATGAAGCGCAGCGTCTCGGGCGACTTCAGGAACGACAGCGTGTGCCAGCGCGCCAGCTTGCCGTAGATCCACGGCGGCACCGGCAGCACCTTGTCGGGATCCTTCTCCAGGTACGACCGCACCATGGAACCCTTGCCCAGCGCCGGCGCCACCGCGTGCAGCACGATCTGGGCGTCGAAGGCGTCGCCCGCCAGCGCCACGCCCTCGGTGCCGAGGATGCTCTGCCCGCGCGCCGCCCGCCCCGCGCCGCGGAAGCTCGGCCCCACCGTGAGCAGGCAGAAGTCGCTGGTGCCGCCGCCGAAGTCAGCGATCAGCACGCGCTCGTCCCGGGTCAGGCGGGCCTCGTAGTGCCAGGCCGCCGCGATGGGCTCCAGCTCGAAGACGACGTCGTCGAAGCCGGCCTCGGCCAGCGCGCGGCGCAGGCGGTCGACCGCGAAGTCGTCGTCGACCGTGGTGTCGGCGTGGGCGAAGCGCACCGGCCGCCCCACCACCACCCGGCGCGCCGCCGGCTGGCGCGCGCGCAGCACCTTCAGGAAGGCCGCGATCAGGGCCTCCAGCGTGAAGTTGCGCCCGAACACCCCGGTGGCCTGGAACGACCGGCTGGCCAGGTGGGACTTGAACGACTGCAGCAAGCGGCCGTCGCCGTCGGACTCCAGGTAGCGGTCGATGGCCTCGGGCCCGACCACCGGCTCGGGCACCCCGCGCGGTCCGCGCCGATCAGGGTGGAAGTAGAGGATCGAGCGCAGGCTGTCGGCGCCGCTGCGCCCGAAGCGCTCCAGCGTCACCCGCCGCTCGCGGTCCGCCACCGCCAGCGCGCTGTTGGTGGTGCCGAAATCGAGGCCAACGGACGGGTGCATCCGGTCCTCCTCCCGCACAGGGGGGCGAACCATTAGCAGCCGGGTCGGCGCGTGTCAAACCGTCAGCGCCGGGCTAACGTTTGACGAAGCGCATGACCCGATCGAGCTCGCGCCCGTGATTTCGTATTCCGCGTGAATACGGCATCATCGCGCGCATGCGCACCTGGCTCGGCACTGGACTCCTGGGCAGCAATTTCGTGCGCGCGCTGCGCCGCCGCGGCGAGGCGGTGCAGGTCTGGAATCGCAGCCCGGACAAGGCGCGCGCCCTCGAGGGCGACGGCGCCCGCGCCCTGCCCGACCCCGCCGACGCCGTGCGCGGCGCCACCCGCGTGCACCTCACGCTGTCCGACGACGCCGCCGTCGACGACGTCCTCGAGCGCGCCCGCCCCGGCCTCGCGCCCGAGGTCACCATCATCGATCACACCACGACGTCGCCCGCCGGGACCGCCGCCCGCGCGCAGCGCTGGCACCAGCGCGGCGTCGCCTTCCTGCACGCCCCGGTCTTCATGGCCCCCGCGCACGCCCTGGCCGGCACCGGCCTGATGCTGGCCGCCGGCCCGCGCGCCCGCTTCGACGCCGTGGCCGCGGCGCTGATGCCGATGACCGGCAAGCTGGTCCACGTCGGCGAGGCCCCCGAGCGCGCTGCCATCCACAAGCTCATCGGCAACCTCAGCCTGATGTTCATCACCACCGGGGTCGCCGAGGCGCTGCGCCTGGGCCGTGCCACCGGCCTGCCGAGCAGCGAACTCGCCACCCTGTTCGAGCTCTTGTCCCCCGGCTTCTCACCCGCCGCGCGCCTGGGTCGCATCCTCGACGCCGACTTCAGCCAGCCGTCGTGGGAGCTCACGATGGCGCGCAAGGACGCCCGCATCATGCTCGACAGCGCCGCCGCCGGCGGCCACCCGCTGGCCGTGCTGCCCGCGGTGGCCGCCGAGATGGACCGCTGGATCGCCGCCGGCCACGGCCATGACGACTGGACCGTGATCGCGAAGGACGTGCGCTAGAAGATCATCCGGTAGCCCACCGACGCCGTCAGGTTGGCGGCGTTGGTGTCGCCGGTCAGCAGGTGATCCAGCCCCGAGTAGACCAGCCGCAGATCGCCCACCAGCGCGCCCGGGCCCAGCCGGTAGTCCGCGCCACCCAGCACCTCGACACCATAGGCCGTGCTCTGCTCGGTGTTGCTCTCTGGCCCCAGCGAGTTGGTCTGCACCGACTTCAGCAGGTGCACGATCGGCCCCGCGCCCACGAACGGCACCAGCTTGCGCTCACGCCCGGCCAGCCGGTAGATCACGTCGAGCCCCAGCTTGAACTCGGTCTCCTCGACCGTGAAGTCATAGTCGCCGCCGACCCGGGCGTCGTTACCGGTGCCGTCATGGCTGGGCCGCGTCAGGGTGGCATCCAGCGCGACCACCAGCCGTCCGCGCAGCACCGGCAGGAACAGGTCGATCTCCAGCCCGCCCACCACGAAGACGCCCAGCTTCGAGGTCGGCACCGTGACCCCGACCCGGGGGGCGATCCCGATCGCAAACCCCGTGCGCGGTGGCGCCGCGGTCGCGCTGGCCGAGACCCTGGCCTCGGCATCGACCACCCCGGTCGCCGACATGGTCGGCCCCGGCGCCGCCTCCGGCTCCGCGCTCGGCGCCATGGTGGGATCCCCGGCCGACGGCGCGTCGCCCAGCGTCTGCGCCTGGAGCCCGGCCGGCAGCGCCAGCAGCGCCAGCGCCACGACCCGGAGGTTCATCGTGACCATCGCCGCACTCCTTAGTTGAGGGTCCGGAACGTGGTGGTGACGGCGTTGGTGCCGTCGCTGGTGCCACCGATGAAGTACAGCAGGCCGGTCGAGCGCACGGTGCCGCCCAGCGCCAGCGGCGAGGTCGGCCCGTTGCTGCTGGACGACGCCGCCCCCACCAGCGCCCCCGCGGCGCCGAAGTCGATCTTGTCACCGGGCCCCGACCGGATGGCCCCGAACCCGGTGTCGGTCGCGGTGCCGGCGCCGCCGACCGCGAACAGCTGGTTGCTCGAGATGGCGAAGAAGCCGCCCGCGGCCGCGCTGATGTCGTACACCGCCGCGCCGCTGCGGATCTGGTGCGACCACGCCGTGAGATCACCGCCGGTGGTCACGTCGGCGAACTCCAGCCCGATCAGCGCGCCGACGTTGCCGGTCGCGTTGACCTGTCCCACCCCGCCCGCGACCCACAGCCGCGAGTTGGGCGCGGCCAGGAAGGTCGACACGTTGGCCCGGGTCTCGACGTCGGCACCCGCGTAGGCCCGGGTGTCGATCAGGTTGCCGCCCGCGCTGCTCCAGGCCCCGCCGAGCTGGCCCTGGGCGTCGACCGCGATCTTCTCGACCGAATTGAGCAGCCCGCCGGTGGCTGCGCTGCGACCTGCGATGGCATAGATGAAGCGCGCCCCGGTGGGATCGGTCGCGGTCACCGCCGACACCCCGGCACGTGCGCTCGCCAGCTGCGGAGTCTGCACGACCCACACCCCGGTGGCGCCCGAGGGCAGGAAGGGCACCGTGCCCGCGGCATGGCCGGTGTCCGTGTAGCTGGTCCCGGTCACGGTGTCGATCAGGTGCTCCTGCTGCGACACGCCGTCGGGCGCGTCGGTGCGGTAGATCCTGTAGCCCGCCGCGGCCATCCCGTTGACCGTCTTGGCCGGCCAGCTCAAGGTGACGCTGCCCGCCGCGCTGAGGCCCACGATGACCTCGTCGGAGGTCAGCGTCTCCCCGCCGGGGTTGTCGGGATCGCTGGCCGCCAGCACCGCCGACACCTTGTAGTACCAGGTGCCCGCCGCCAGCGTGCCGCCGCCCGCCGACGCCGTCCCGGTCGCCACCGGGGCATCGGCGTTGCGCAGCACCACGGCGCGCTCGATGGTGCGCTCGACGGTGGTGCCGTCGCGACCGCCAAGCGCATACAGGTAGGTTCGCTCGGGCACGAAGACATCGATCCCGGTCGGGCTGGCCTTGAACACCGGGACCGCCACCACGGCCAGGCCGCGCCGCTTGCGCTGCATGCTGTTCGACGCCGGCAGCGTCCGCCACGCGCCCAGATCGCCGAACCTGGACAGCGCGCTGGCCTCCAGCGTCTCCAGCGAGGTGCCGGCGCCATTGGCCCCGCCGATGGCATAGACGTACTTGTTGCCGAGATCATCGGAGGCCAGCACCGCGGCCAGCTCGCGCCGCCCGGTCGGCAGCGGGATGCCCGCCGAGAAGGTCGACAGCTTGGCCGACGGGTTCTTGATCACGAAGAACGAGTAGGTCGAGTAGGTCATCTCGTCGAGGTTGGTGACGCGCACCAGGTAGACGCCCTCGCCCAGCGCCGGGGTACTCGAGATCGGGATGGTGAAGTTGAAGCTGCCCGTGGGCGAGCTGGCCAGCGTGATGGGCGCGCTCGCGAACACCGACACGCCGGCGGCGTTGAGCAGCTCGAACTTGACCTGGCTCCTGAAGTTGGCGCCCGACACCACCACGGGCTGATCGGTCCCGGTGGTGCCGCGCCCCGGCTCGACGTTGAAGATGCGGGGCACCGGATTGGCGACCACCCGGAACGCGCTGGCCAGCGTGCCGACCGAGCCATCCGAAGGCGGGTTGGTGATGGTGACGTCATGGCTGCCCAGCGGCGTGATGCCGGCCGGCACCAGCGCGGTCAGCGTGCCGGAGTCGATGAAGGCGACGCGCTGGAAGGTGACCGGGGTCGCGGCCGGCATCCCGGTTGGCCGCATGGTCACCACCGGCGTCGACACCAAGCCGGCGCCCTTGATGGTGACCGCGGTGGTCTCGCAGGTGCATCCGAAGGGCGGGTCGATGCCGCTGATGGTGATGATCTTGGGCGGCGTGACCACGAAGGCGCCGGGCAGCGTGAAGCTGCAGCCGTCGGCGTTCTGGACCGTGACGCCATAGGTGCCGGCGGCGACGCCGGTCAGATCCAGCACAGCGGTGGCGCTGGTGCGGCTGACCACGGTCGTCATGCTGGCGCTCACCGCGGGCGTCGCCTCCAGGCGCACCGACATCCCGGGCAGGAACGTCGTGCCGACCAGATCGAGGTTGACCGTGGTGCCCCCCCGCGCCGGTGCCGGGCATCACGCTGGTCAAGGTCGGCGCCGGCTCGACGGTCAGCGCCATCGGCCTCGACGCCGCGCAGCCGCCCGCCTCGGGATTGATGATGGTGACCTCGTAGGGGCCGCCGTTGGCGAGCGCAGCCGCCGGCACCGTCACCGTGGCCATGGTGCCGTCACCCGACACCGTGATGCCCAGCGGGCCCAGGGTGGTGGTCGGGCTGGTCGCGATGGTGACCGTGGCGCCGGGACGGAAGTTGCTCCCGGTCAGCATCAGGGTCGACATGATCTCGCTGCAGATCTCGACTGGCCGCACATCGGTCAGCGTCGGCGGCGGCAGGATGGTGATGGCGCCCGCCAGGGTGTTTCCGTTGCCGTTGGGATTGGTGACCGAGAGGTCGTAGACCGCGCTGGCCTCGGTGGCGCTGCGCGGACCGACCAGCATGGCCGGGATGGTCACCGACAGCGAGCGACCATCGTGCGTGCCGGCCGGCAGCGCCACACCTTCGGCCGGCACCGGCGTCGGGGTCTGAGCGCTGACCAGAGCCACCGTCGGCATCAGCACCCTGGGCGTCGACGTCAGCGCGTCAGCCACCACGGGCGAGAAGCCCTCGCCGCTGACCACGATGGTGACCGCGCGCTGCGCCGTGCAGATCTGAGCCGGCGCGACGCTGGTCACCTTGGGGCTGGGGCCCTCGAGCTTGCTGGCGCAGGCGAGCAGGTTCATCGCCAGCGCGGCCATCAGGATCCTTCGCATTGCGCGGCTCCGCGGCCACAGCGGCCGCAGAGACTACGAACAGCCCGCCGCGAGGATGCGCGCAGCAGCTGTAATGCTGGCGCATGCGTTGCGTCGGCCAGTGACCGCGCCGCAACGACCTCCGCTGTGGAGGCGCGCTGCGGGCGCGCCACTCGTCCTGGAGGTTCGCCGTGAGGAACATGCACAAGCTCTCGCCCCTGACCCTGACCATCGCGCTCGCCGGCCTCGGCCTGGCGGGCTGCAGCGGTCGCCCCGCCGACCATCGCCAGCACCAGGCCAGCAGCGCCGTCGTCGCAGCGCACCAGGACCATGCCGGCAAGCAGGGCGGTCTGGTGCAGATGTTCGGCGATCTGCACACCGAGGTGGTCATCGACCACGCCGGGCGGCACCGCCTCTACGTCAGCGACGCCACGCGCCAGCCGCTGCCACCGTCAGCCATCTCCGGCGTCACCTTCACGGTGAAGCGGCCCGGTCAGCCGCCCGAGCAGCTCACCCTGCAGGCCGGCAGCGACCACTGGTTCGCGACCGGGCGCCCCGTGCACGAGCCGAAGACGATGGTCCGCCTCGCCTTCGTGCACCACGCGCAGCCCCAGTTCATCGACGTGCCCGCCCTCGTGCTGGCGCAGCACTGACACCTCAGCTGGTGCGGGCCATCCCGCAGGTGCAGTCCAGACAGCCGTGCTCGGCGCAGGTGCCGCACGCGCGCACCACCTGTTTGCGCAGCGAATCGCGCGCCCGGAACACGCGCACCGCCGCATTCTCCCGCGAGATCCCCGCCTCGGTCGCATAGTCCTTGACCGCCACACCCTCGACGTCGATGCGCCGGATGGCGCTGGCATACTCGGCCTTCAAGGTGCCGGCCAGCTCGCCGACACACCTGCACACCACGTCGCGCAGCTCGGGCCCCGGCTCGGCCTGGCCCTCCAGCTCGGTGGCCAGGGCCGCCAGCCCACGCTGCGCGCTGGCGTTGCGCCGGTAGTGATCGATGACGGCGTTGCGCAGCAGCCGATAGAACCACGCCACCGCCGACTCGCCCTCGCGCAGGCTGTCCAGCTTGTCGATGCCGCGCGCGAAGGCCTCCTGCAGGAGATCCTCGGCCAGCGCGCGATCGCCCACGCGCCGCTGCAGGAAGGCGAGGAACGCGCGGTGGTTGCCCACCAGGACGGCGACCACGTCGGGTGTGGTGGCGCGGGCGACCTCGTCAGTCTCGGTACTCATCACTCCTTAAATGCAAACATGTCGGCCCCGGATGCAATCCGGGACCGACACGGGACCTCACACGGCCGCTCTGCGCTACAGGGCCGTCTTGCGCAGCCGCAGCGCATTTCCGATCACCGACACCGAGCTCAGGCTCATCGCCGCGCTGGCCAGCATCGGGCTGAGCAGCCAGCCGAACAGCGGATACAGGAGGCCCGCCGCGACCGGCACGCCGAGCAGGTTGTAGACGAAGGCGAAGAACAGGTTGTGCCGGATGTTCTTCATGGTGGCGCGGCTGAGCCGGCGCGCCCGCGTGATCCCGCGCAGGTCGCCCTTGACCAGCGTGACCCCCGCGCTCTCGATGGCGACGTCGGTGCCGGTGCCCATCGCGATGCCGACCTCGGCCTGCGCCAGCGCGGGAGCGTCGTTGACCCCGTCACCCGCCATCGCGACCTTGCGCCCCGCCGCCTGCAGCGCCTTGACCGCCGCCGCCTTGCCCTCGGGCAGCACCTCGGCGATGACCTCGTCGATGCCCAGGCTGCGCGCCACGGCGTCCGCGGTCTGCCGGCTGTCGCCGGTCATCATGACGACGCGCAGCCCCTCCGCGCGCAGCGCCTGGATGGCCTCGGCGCTGGTCGCCTTGATCGGATCGGAGACCCCGATGAGGCCGGCCGGCTGGCCGTCGAGCGCCACCAGCATCGCGGTCTGTCCGCCCCGGCGCAGCTCCTCGGCGCGCGGCTCCAGCGTGCGCGACACCAGCGACAGCTCACCGTGGAGACCGCGGTTGCCCAGCGCCACGCGGCGCCCGCGCACCTGGCCGACGACCCCCTTGCCGGTCGGCGACTCGAACCCGGTGGCCTGACTCAGCACCAGGCCGCGCGCGCGGGCACCGGCCACGATGGCAGCCGCCAGCGGGTGCTCGCTGCCCTGCTCCAGGCTGGCCACCAGCGTCAGCAGCTCGGCCTCGTCGATCCCGGGCAGCGTGAACACCGTGGTCAGGCGCGGCCTGCCCTCGGTCAGCGTGCCGGTCTTGTCGACCACCAGGGTATCGACCTGCTCCAGCACCTCCAGCGCCTCGGCGTTCTTGATCAGCACGCCGGCCTGCGCGCCACGGCCGGTGCCGACCATGATCGACATCGGCGTCGCCAGCCCCAGCGCGCACGGGCACGCGATGATGAGCACGGCGACCGCGTTGACCAGCGCATAGGCCAGGCGCGGCTCGGGTCCGCCGATGGCCCAGGCCACGAAGGTGGCGACCGCGACCAGGACGACGGCCGGCACGAACCAGGCCGAGACCACATCGGCCAGGCGCTGGATCGGCGCGCGGGTGCGCTGGGCCTGGCCGACCATGTCGACGATGCGCGCCAGCAGGGTGTCGCTGCCGACGCGCTGGGCCTCCATGATCAGCGCACCGGTGCCGTTGACGGTGCCGCCAGTGACCTGTGCGCCAGGCGTCTTCTCGACCGGGACGGGCTCCCCGGTGACCATGGCCTCGTCGACCGTGCTGCGGCCCTCGACCACCAGGCCGTCGACCGGCAGCTTCTCGCCGGGCCGCACGCGCAGGCGGTCGCCCACGCGGATCAGCTCCAAGGCGACGTCGGCCTCGCTGCCATCGGGGTCGATGCGCCGCGCCGTCCTCGGCGCCAGCTCGAGCAGCGCGCGGATGGCCGACGAGGTCGAGCTGCGTGCGCGCAGCTCCAGCACCTGGCCGACCAGCACCAGGGTGACGATGACCGCCGCAGCCTCGAAGTACACCGGCGGCGCCCCGCCGTGCGAGAACGCATGCGGCAGCAGGCCCGGCCACAGGGTCGCGACCACGCTGTAGCCCCACGCCGCAGCGGTACCCAGCGCGATCAGCGTGAACATGTTGAGGTGCCGATTCACGATCGAAGCCCAGCCGCGCTGGAAGAACGGCCAGCCACCCCACAGCACCACCGGCGTCGCCAGCCCGAGCCCGAGCCACAGCCCGGTCGAGCCGCTCACCAGGCTGCGGCCGAGGACCATGTCCGCCATCGTCAGCAGCAGCAAGGGCAGCGTGAGCAGCACGCTCACCCGCAGGCGTCGCGTCATGTTGATCAGCTCGGGGTCGGGTGCGGCGTCGCGCGTCACCAGGACGGGCTCCAGCGCCATCCCGCACAGCGGGCAGCTGCCGGGACCGTCGCTGACGATCTCGGGGTGCATCGGGCAGGTGTACTTGCCGCCCGCGGCCGGCTGCGGCGCCGGCTGCGCAGGCCGCGCAGCGGGCGGGGCCTGGCCCGCCTCGACGGGCGGGCGGAGGTAGCGCTCCGGCTCGGCGCTGAACTTGCGCGCGCAGCTCGCGCTGCAGAACGAGTAGGTGGTCCCGCCATGCTCGAGGCTGGCGGCCGCGGTCGCGGGATCGACCGTCATGCCGCACACCGGATCGATCCGGGAGCCACCTGCGAGGGGTCCCCCTGGGTGCGGGTGACTGCGGGGTGCACCGTGGCCGTGCGCGTGCTGGTGCTGGTGCTCGTGCTGGTGCTCGTGCTGGTGCTCGTGCTCGTGCTCGTGCTCGTGCTGGTGCGGGTGCGCGTGCTGGTGCGCGCGCGCGTGCGTGTCCGTGTGATCGAGAGCGTGAGAGTGGGTGGCCGAGTGGGGCGTCATGCCCCTGCAGACGCAGCCCCGCCCGCGCGATTACACCCCCGAAAACCCCGGTGCTCTCGCGGGCTTCAGAACGGCATGTCGTCGTCGCTGCGGGGCGGTGGGGCGTCGTCGTCGAAGCCGCCTCCGCCACGCTGCCGGGCCATCTCGGCCTCGATGGCCGCCAGCAGCACGCGCTCCTTGTCGTGCCAGCGCGACTTGGCCGGGTCGGCCAGGCTGCGCCGGCACCCGCTGGCGTAGAACTCCAGGTCCTGCGCCGAGGCCCCCGCGACGGGCTGGCCCTTGCTGCGTCCGTAGGGCGGGAACACCATGCCGCCCGCGCCGCCGCCGCCGGCCTCGGAGCCGGCCGCCGGCGCCGCGCGCCGCACCGGCGCGGCCTCGGCGGTGCCGCCGATCGACAGCTCGCCCAGGGTCAGCCGGAAGCCGTCCCCGGCCCGCACCGCGGTACCGACGCGCACCTGCTCGACCGACCCGTCCGCCCGGCGGACACCCACAGTGACTGGATATGCTTGTTCGCTCACCCCGCAGGAGTGCCACCTTCGGGCCTCGTCCGTCAACGCCGAGATCGCGTGGAGCCGGTCGCCCTCGCGCCCCCGACCTGGACCTGCTCTCTCACGGCTGCCACCTCTCGGTGACGCCGCGGGCGACGGGCTCCGCGGCGGCGGGCCGGAGCAGAGCCCACTGTGCCGCCGCGCCTGACGCGGCCCCGCTCGTGCCGCCACCGCGAGCACGCAGCGTCGCGATCCATGCAGAGCATGCGGTCTTTTTTGCATATTCTTGTTGACACCATCAACAGGCGCGCCTTGCGCCGAGGCCGAGCCGCGTCCTGGGATGCCCCCAGCGCGTCACCAGCTCGCGCCTGGACGCGGCGGCAACCCGGTCGGTCGATTTTCGCGTCAGCGGCGCGCTCCGTCGCACCAGGGCGCCGCCAGAGCGGCCCAGATCTGCATGGTACGAAGGAGATGCGCACACGAGCCAGGAGGCGGGGATGACGCAGGTGCAGGTGGAGAAGATGGGGGCGGCGAGCGAGATCCAGCATGCGGACGGCCGGGTCGTCCAGGCGGTCGAGCGGCGCAAGCGCGCCGAGGCCGAGGAGGTCGCGGCGCTGCTCGACGCGCGCGCGCTGGGCGTGCACCAGGCGCTCGGGTTCGCGTCGGTCCATGAGTACGCCGAGGCGCGGCTGCAGCTGCCTCCGCGCCTGGCCTACGAGCGCGTGCGCGTGGTCGAGGCGCTGACCACGCTGCCACGCACCCGGGCTGCGCTGGCCGCGGGGGTGGTCGGCTACTCGGTGGTCCGCGAGCTCACGCGCGTGGTCACGCCCGCGAACGAGCTGACCTGGCTGGAGCGCGCCGCCGGCTGCACCGCGCGCGAGGTCGAGCGCCTGGTCGCCGGCCACGTCCTCGGCGCCGACCCCGACGACACCCCCGACCCCGCGGAGGTCCTGACCCTGGTCAGCTTCGAACTCACCCCCGCGACCCGGGCGCTGCTGCGCGAGGCGCGCCAGCAGCTGCACCG
>JADYYK010000175.1 GCA_020853705.1 Deltaproteobacteria bacterium | reverse complement strand
TGCGATACTCGCGGCCCCATGGACAGCTACAACGAGGCCGAGTTTCTCGCCAAGGTCGACGCTGCGCTGCAGCGTGTGCGCATGCTGCTCGACACCGCGCGCAGTAACCCGCAGCTGCCGACCGAGGTGCCGCACGCCTACGACGACAAGTACCGCCTGGCCGAGTTCCTGACCCGGGCGTCGGCGGCGGCGCTGCTGCAGTGTCTGCACAGCCTCGGCCTGGCCAGCGACGACCTGGCGCGGCTGCGCGACTGGGCGACCACCCGCACCGTGACCCTGCGGCTGCGCGCCACCGAGGAGTGCACCTACCTGCGCGAGGAGACCCGCAAGGTCGAGTCGGCGCACCAGCACGTCACCGAGGTGGCGTCGGGCGCGCGCAAGACCACGGTCACCGACAAGATCGTGACCACCGTCGTCGAGCACTTCTGGAGCTTCACCTTCAAGTGGGAGCTGGTCGCCTTCCAGGGCGCCTCCGACGAGCACGCCGTGGTGCTGCTCAGCCGTGCCGGCCTGTACGAGGTGATGACCAGCGCCAAGACCACGCCGCGCCCGCGCTCGGTGGTCCGGCCGGCCATCGACGTCGACATCGCGTGGCTTCTGCGCCACATCGGCGCCGACGCGCGGGCCGACTTCTCGATCGACCGCGCCAGCGCCGATTGCCACACCCCGCGCCGCAACCAGGACATCGAGCGCGCGCTGCAGCTCTTCGAGGCCGTCTCCCTGTGGGCCATCCGCGTCGCCGGCTACTTCGTCGAGGAGCTGTTCCCGGTCCAGACCAACCACGGCCTCGACCTGTCTGCGCTGAGCGCCGAGGAGATCTTCGTCCCCACCGTGCCGCTGTTCGAGGAGCGCGCCGCCAGCAGCGACGGCGGCGTCCTGCCGGTGGCCTACCTCAACGACTTCCTCGCCGAGCAGCAGCGCAGCCTGGCCGCCAAGTGCGCCCAGCTCGGCAAGGTCTTTCCGCGCGACCTTGCCATCATCACCGTGGTCGAGGCCAGCCTGACGGTGACCCTGGTGCACGCCGCCCGGGTCTGCCAGCAGTTCTCGGACGGCGTCACCTTCATCGAGGAGATGCTGCGGAAGCAGCTCATCGCCGCCATCGGCAAGGAGCTGACCCCGGTCGACTTCACCCGCTACATGGAGTTCCACAGCCGCAAGCTGCTGCGCGAGGCCTACCGGCCGCAGCCCTTCTCGCACGCGGTGCGCCGGCCCGAGCACGACCCCGAGGGCGTCCTCAGCCTGGAGGCGCAGGCGGGCAGCGCGATGGCCGACCCGGTGTCGACCCTGATGGCGTGGACGCCGGCGGCGCGGCCGATGAGCTTCCCGCTCGACGCGTCGACCCGGGTATCGTTCATGGGCGATCGCTACCTGCACGCCTACATCCCGCACCAGTTCTCGGGCACCTCGGGGCTGGCGCTGTCGCTGGTGGCGCGGGCGCGGCAGTTCTCCAGCTTCGTGCTGCTGGTCGGGCGCATCGCCTCGGCCGACGTGTTCGAGCCCAGGTTCGGCGTCATCGTGCAGAACAAGGACCTGCTCAAGATCCCGCTCATGCTGGAGCCCATCCCGACGCCCAAGGAGTTCCGCGACGCCATCGAGTCGCTGTCGCCGGAGCAGCAGCGCTTCGCCAAGGCCTTCCGCGGCATGCAGCTCGAGAGCACGCTGTTCGGCGTCTGCGTGGTGCAGATCAAGCCGCAGCTCGAGAAGCTGCTCAAGCTCGACCCCGACAGCTTGACCAAGGAGATCAAGCTGACCCAGGAGCTCCTGAACCTGTTCCTGGAGTACCAGATCCCCAGCGATCTGCTGTCGTATGACGGCCCCGCCGACGCGCCGGGCGACAGCAAGCTGGCCCGCGTCAAGGAGTACGTCGGGCGGATGCAGGAGATGATCCAGCTCTCCAAGCAGCGCCAGCTCGAGGAGGAGCAGCAGCGCGAGGCCATGCGGCTGGCGGAGATGAACCGCTCGCAGCCGGTGCCGTCGGCGCCGCCACCGTTCATGACGGGGTCGCCCCCCGGTGGCCCGCCCGGCATGCCGATGCCGCGCATGTCGGTGCCGTCGGCGCCCATGGGCGGGGCCAAGGGTGGCGCGCCCCCGATGATGCAGAAGAGCATGGCGCCGCCGCCGCAGCCCGCGCCGCCGCCGGCGTCAGCGCCCGCGTCACCGCCAGCCCCGATCCCGACCACGACGACGGCGACGGCGACGGCGACGGCGACGACGCCATCCGCGTCGCCCACCAGCAGCCCACCCGGCAGCGGCGACCCCGGCGTGCCCGACGACTACACCAAGCTGCCCGCCGAGCTCGACCGCAAGTTCGAGGCGCTCGACGACGACGGCGCGCTGCGTCCCACCATCATCAACCCCGGCGACCAGTGGACCCGCAGCTCGCAGAAGGGCCTGCTCACCGCCCCCACCCTGGCCATGCTGCGCGCCAAGGAGCAGAAGGACGAGAAGAACCGCGCCTTCGATCTGCTCGACGCGCTGACCAAGTCGGGCGCGCTGCCCATCGACCACGCCAGCCTGCACGTCGTGCTCGCCGCCACCCACTGCTTCGATCGCACCCTGGTCGACACCGTCATCCAGGGCAACGTCAACCCCATCGAGAAGGTCGAGCGCTCGCTGCTCATCGTGGCGACCACACTGCACCGCCGCCCCGCCGTCGACCTGCTGGCCGACGACCAGCGCGAGCGCTTCCTGACCTACTCGCCCCGCCTCGGCCCGGCCACGCCCCCGGCCACCCCGCCCGACCGCCCCTGACGCGTCCTCGATGGCGACGACGGCCCGCTCGACCGGGCCCACGCCTGGCCCGGCGCGCCCTTCGTGGTCGTCGGCGACCGCGTGGTGTTCTTCGATCCGCAGCGCCACGCCCTGCGCTCGGCGGGCGCCGACGGCGTCGTCACCCTGGCCGGATCGATCGAAGGCCTGCGCGACGGCGCCGCCCCCGAAGCCCAGCTGTTCGAGGTCGGCGCCATCGCCGCCCTCCCCGACGGCCGCATCGCCGTCCTCGACCAGGATCGCGCCAAGCGGACCGTGGTCTTGCGCATGGTCCAGTCGGCCCCCAGGTAGCCGCGAGGCGGGCCTCGCGACCTATTGACAAATCTTTTGTCCAATGCGATCAAGCGGTCTCAGCCATGGCCCGCAGCGTCCAGCAGCGCAGTCGCCGTCCAGTTCGCCACACCGCGGCGGCGCTCTCGCCCTTCCGCCTGACGCTGCTCAAGGGGCTGCAGGAGCCGGCGTCGGCGAGCGGGCTGGCGCGGCGGCTGGGCGTGCCGCGGCAGCAGGTCAACTACCACCTCCGCGAGCTGGAGCACGCCGGCCTCATCGAGCTCGGCGAGGCGCGCCAGCGCCGCGGCTGCACCGAGCGCATCATGCGCCTGACCTCGCGGGTGTCGTTCCCGCCCGCCGACGCGGCGGCGTCGCCCGAGGTGCGCGGCGCCGACCAGGACGGCCACGGCTTCTCCAGCGCCCACCTCATCGCGGCGGCGTCGGCGGTGGCCTCGGAGGTCGCCGAGCTGCGCGCGCGCGCCGAGGCCAGCGGCAAGCGCCTGGTGACGACCACGCTGCAGGGCGAGCTCAGCTTCCCCACGCCCGACGACTATCGCGCCTTCGTCGAGGGGCTGACGGCGGCGGTGGCGCAGCTGGCCGCCCGCCACGCCGCGCCCGACGACCCTCGCAGCCGCGCCCACCGGCTGACCATCACCTTGAACCCGACCCTGCAACCTCGAAGCGAAAGGAAAGCACCATGAGCAACGACACCTCGCCCCGCCCGCCGCAGACGCACGAGATCGAGATCGACGCGCCGCCCGAGGCCGTTTGGAAGGCCATCAGCACCGGCGAGGAGATGGCGCGCTGGTACGCCGAGGAGGCGCGCGTCGAGCCCCGCGCCGGCGGCGAACACTGGGTCTCGTGGGGCGAAGGGCAGGAGGTGGGCAACCAGAACCTGGCCTGGGAGCCCGGGCGACGCCTGACTGTCGGCAAGCCCGGCCACGAGACCGCCACCGGCTGGAAGGCCATCGTCGTCGACTTCCAGATCGAGACCCGCGGCGGGCGCACGCTGCTCAAGCTGGTGCAATCGGGCCTGCCGGCCGGCCCGGACTGGGACAGCATGGACGAAGGCACCGAGGTCGGCTGGGAGATGTTCCTGCACGCGCTCAAGTTCTATCTCGAGCACCACGCGGGCAAGCCACGCCGCACCATCCTGCGCTACTGGTCGTCGCCGCACTCCGTCGACGAGACCTGGCGCGCCGTGTGCGCCCTGCTCGGGCTGAACGCGGCCGAGCTTGGCGCCGGCGCCCGCTACAGCGCCACCACCAGCACCGGCGATGCCATCAGCGGCCAGCTGCTCGCCATCGACCCGGGGCACCTGCTGGTCGCCACCGTGGAGCAGCTCGGCGACGCCCTGGTGACCGCCACCGTGCACGCGACCAAGGAGGGCGCCTACGTCAACTTCATCGTCGGCACCTTCGCGCTGCCCGACGCGCAGTACGCCGACGCCAGGGCGCGCTGGTCGAGCCTCCTCGAGAAGGCCGGCTGACCCGGCGGCGCCTCGACCTGGCTGGCCCACGTCTGGTAGTTTGTTGGAGGGGAGAGCACATGCGACACAGCGTGATTGGAGTGGTTTGCCTGGTCGTCGGGGCCGCCAGTATCGGGACCGCATTGGCCGAACCCGTCGAGCTGCGCGTGGGCACCCTGTCGCCCGACGGCAGCTCGGGGATGAAGATCCTGCGCAAGGGCGCGGACGAGATCGAGCCCAGGACCGAGCGGCGCGTCAGGATGAAGTACTTCGCGGGTGGCGTGCAGGGCGACGAGCGCGACATGGTGCGCAAGCTCAACCTCGGCCAGCTCGATGGCGCCCACCTGACCGCGGTCGGATTGTCGTTGATCGACGAGAGCATCCGCGTGCTCGAGCTGCCCCGCCTGTTCGCGACCGCCGAGGAGTTCGACTACGTCGCCGACAAGCTGTGGCCGGTGCTCCAGAAGAGGTTCGAGGCCAAGGGCTTCAGGCTGCAAGATCGCGGCGAGGTCGGCTGGGTTCACTTCGTGTCGCAGAGCGAGCTCGCGTCGCTCGCGGAGCTCAAGAAGCAGAAGGTCTGGTTGAACGGCGACGACACCATCGTCCGTGCGCTGTTCAAGCGGCTGGGCGTCGCGGGCGTGCCGCTCAGCGTGCCCGAGGTCCAGCCAGCCCTGACCACCGGCCGGATCAACACCGCCTACGGCTCGCCGCTGACCGCGGTCGCGCTGCAATGGAACACCAGCGTCAAGTACCTGTCGTCGCTGCCGATGTACTACCAGGTCGGCGGGACCGTCATGAAGCTCGACGCGCTGAAGCAGGTCTCGGCCGCCGACCAGGGCTTGATCACCAGCCTCAGCAAGGGCATGTCGAAGACGCTGCGCAAGCAGATCCGCAAGGACAACGAGAGCGCCAAGAAGCAGATGGAGCGCAAGGGCGTCACCATCACCGCGGTGCCCCCCGACATGATCGCGGGCTTCGACAAGGCAGCCATGGAGGTCTGGAAGGAGATGACCGGCAAGGTCTTCACCAAGGCCGAGCTCGCCCTGGTGCTCAAGTACCGCGCCGAGTACCGCGCCAAGTACCCCGCCAAGTAGCGAGTCAGTCGCGCCGGCGGCTACCGGGCGCGCAGCCAGGCGCGCAGCTGGCTGTCGAGGTCCTCGACCTTGGCGCCGAGGATGTCCTCCAGCGCACGGCGGTTGTCGGCGGCCGGGGCCCGATTCGCGAGCTTGCCGTACAGCGCGCGCAGCCTGGTCTTGCCGTCGGGCTGCGCCAGCGTCCACTCGATGAACGCGGCCGCGATGGCATAGGTCACCAGATCGGGCCGCGCACGGAAAGCGGCCGAGTCGATGAGGTCGCCCAGCGCGATCCAGTCACGGTCCGGGATCGCCTTGGCATAGGCCACCACCGACTGGCCCTGCCAGCCGCCCGACATGTGGACGGCCAGCCCCTCGGCGACCAGCGCCGGCGGATCGCCCCAGGCGCGCGCCAGCAGGTGGACGATCTCGTGGCGATCGGACGCGAAGATCGTGTGCATGGTCCCGTCGGTCAGCGCGAACGCATTGCCGGGGTCGCCCATGAGCTCTTCCTTGATCGCCCTGTCGGGATACTTGAAGTAGCCGACCTCCGGGCCCGTGGCGGGATCGAGGCCGAGGAACTCCGCGGTGAGCCGGTACGACTCGCTGTTGAAGCGCCGCTTGTGGTCGGGGATCTCGTCGCCGTCCAGCCAGTGGTAGCGGTAGTGGCCTTCGGTCGCCTCGTGCCAGGCGGGCGCCGCCGCCACCGCGACCTCGACGTCGTCGAACCACGCCCGCCCGGGCAGCGACAGGAACAGCCCCACCGTCAGGTGCGCAGCCCCCGCCGGCACCGGGTAGCGCCGCGCCACCGGCGTCCATGGCGTGGTCCCCAGCAGGTTGCGCGTCGCCACGACCTCGCCCACACGCTGGCCGCCAGCGTCGGTGAAGCGCGCGTACAGGTAGCACATCGGCCGGTGCACGCCGTCGGGCACCAGCCCGTCGGTCTTCATGCGCGCCGCCATGCGAAACCAGGTCGCGCCGCCCAGCGCCACCGTCCGCTCCAGCGAGCGCCACCGGTTGGTCTCGGCCGCCCCCTCGAGCCGCACCGCGCCGTCCACCAGCGTGATCGTCGACGTCGCGCCATTGCCGGTGCCGCTCCCGTCGACGCGGCCGTCGACCTCCTGCCACGCCTGCAACGCACCCGCGCCATCGAAGTGCTCGACGAGCAGCGGCGGAGCAGCCACTGGCGGCGGCTGCGTCGGCTGCCCATCCGGCGACGGGCTCGTGCTCTCCGCCACCGGCCGTGCGCTCCGGCTGCGCCGGCACGCCGCGGTCACCGCCAGCGGCAGGACCAGGAGCAACACGATGAGGGCTCGCGGGGTCGGCATCGGAATGGACAGGGCCACCTGACGATACCCGGACCAGGCCTCCTCAGCGCGCGACGTCGACGCCGTTGGCCAGACAGCGCTGGCGAATCATCGCCTGCCGCGCGGCCGGGAGCTGCGCGTAGTGCTGTCTCGCCTTGGCCAGGTTCTTCAGGCTGCACGCGGCCAGCGCGGCGGTCGTCACCGCGGCGAGCCTGGTGCTCGAGTCCGGCCTGGCTCGCAGCGCCTGCTCGGACAGGTTCAGGGCCTTGCCCCACTGCGCCGCCCTGGCCGCGGTCTGCGCCTCCGCCGTGAGCTCGGCGGCGGTCCTCCCGCCGGCGCCGGCGCTGGCGCTGGCGCTGGCCGGCGGCGGCGCTGCCGCGGTGTCGTCGCCGGTGTCGACCGGGGGGCGGTCGCCCGGGTCGCCCGGCGTGGGCGTGTCGGCAGGCGTCGGCGTCTCGCTCGGCGGGCTGGCCACCGGAGCGGCGGGCGCATCCGCCGAGCTCGCCGCGGGTCCCGGCGCGGCAGCGCTCGCGACCGCTGGCTCCGGCGACGACGACGCGCCCGACGCAGGCGCCGCGGCCTGCTTGCCACCACACGCAGCCAGCACCAGCGCGATCCCCATCCCGACGGCGACTCGCAGCATCGTCCCCCCACGCAGAACCGTACCGCAAGTCGACAGCCGCGCCAATCACGCTGCCCTGGTGCTGGTGATGGTCGTGTCCGGTCGGCGTCCGGACGTTGTCCGACGGGCCGGACGCCTTGTCCGGATCGCCGGACGCCGCCCCCGCGCAAGCCGGCGAATGCAGTCGAATCCGCCTGGTGGCACGACGGCTGCTTTGTCCTGGTGCGACCGAAGGGAGGTCCGTGGATGAAGCGAGAGCTCGCAGTCGCGGCGGCCGTGGGGCTGCTGCTGGTGACGTCGTGTGCCCAGGAGGACGGCGTGGAGGTGCCGCCGCAGCCGGTGCTGGCCTCGGCGGGCAAGGCCGACGGCGCGCGCGCGTCAGACGGTCGCGACTGGCGGGTGCGCCGCGACCGCGTCGGGGTCGCGCGCAAGGTGCGCATCGCCGAGGCCGAGGCCGAGGACGCCCTGGCACCGGCGCCCGCGGCGTGGCGACCGACCACAGCTCCCGAGGCGGTGGCGCGCGCGTTCTTGCGCAGCAACGCCGCCTTCCTGGCCCTGCCACCCGGACTCGACGATCTGGCCACGGTGTCGGTCAACGCTGAGGTGGTCGACCTCGAGCAGCGCCTCGACGAGCGGCCGCTTCGGGGCGCCGGTGTCCGGGTCGCGCTCGACCATGGCCGGGTGGTGATGGTGCACAACCGCCGCTTCGCCGTGGCACCCGCGCGCTGGCCGGCGGGCACGCTGACCGACGACGACGCCCGGCGCAGGCTCGGCATCAGCACCAGCGCCGAGGTGCGTCAGGCCTGGCAGATCGGCGCCGGCGAGCGACCGGTCGCGGTGCTCTGGGCGAGCGACGGCGCGCAGCGGGGCGCCATCGACGCGCTGTCGGGGCGGCTCTTGTGGCAGGACCGGGTCGACCGCGCGGTGGTCGACGCCCGGGGCCGGGTGTACCGCGAGAACGCCTGGCGCGACCCGGTGCCGGTCGAGGTCCAGCTGTCGGGGCTCCGCGTCGACGGCACGCTGCGCGGGGCCCACGTGCAGGTGCGCGGGGCGGTCCCGGTCAACGGCCGTGCCACGGCGTACCGCTTCGACTTCGAGGCCGGGAGCGCCGGCTTTGCCCAGGTCATGGCCTACTACCACGTCGACCGGATGGCGCGCTGGCTCGGCCGTCTGGGGCTGCACCCGCGCCGCAAGGCCGTGCGCATCGAGGCGCAGGCCTTCGCCGACCTCAACGCCTACTTCGATCCCATCGCCGACGTCATCCGCGTCGGCGCCTTTGGCGGCACCGACGTCGCGGAGGACGCCGACGTCCTGATCCACGAGTATGGCCACGCCGTGCTGCAGGCCTACCAGCCCGACATGCTCGGCCCGGCAGTGGGCAGCCACGACGCCGCGCTGCACGAGGGCTTCGCCGACTGGCTGGCGTGCGTGGCCTACGGCGATCCGCTGCAGGGGGAGACCCTGCACCAGGCCCTGGCCCGGACCCACCTGGCCGACCAGTACCTCACCGACATCGGCTTCGAGCCGCGGGCGCCAGGCCGGCGCTGCGACGCCGCGCGGCGGCTCCCCGGCGACGATCACTTCGACCCACATGTCGCCGGCATGATCGTGAGTGGCGCGCTGTGGGATCTGCGCGCCGCGCTGATCGGCGAGCTGGGTGACGACGCCGGGACCGACCTGGCGCTGCGCCTGACCGTGGCCGCGCTCCGTCACCTCGAGCGGCAGGGCAATGACCTCACCGACCTGCTCGAGGCCGTGCTGGAGGCGGACCGCCGCGCCCGGGGCGGCCGCGCCAGCACCATTCTCACCGCCTTCGCGCGACACGGCATCGTCCCCCGCCCAGCCGACCCGCACCCGCACCCGACCTGGCTGTGACCATGGCCATGACGAGGCCGCCGTCGGCGTTCAGCGCGAGGCTGCACCCGTCAGGATCCTGACGCCGGGCGAACCCTGGCAATCCGCCGCGGGCGTACGCCGGCCCGGCGCCGGCTTCGTATCCTCCCCGGGATGCCCGCCGCGCCGACCTCGTGGGACGACCTGCCGCGCCGGCTCCCCGCGCGGCTGTGGCTGGCGACCGTCGCGTGCTTCCTGGTGATCTACTACCTGATGTTCTCCTGGGTGCACATCTGGGCCGACATGCGGCCGTGCCTGGCGCCGCTGCGCGACCCTGTGCTGGCGCTCATCCCGCGCGATCCGCGCTGGTTCGCGGTCACCGGGCCGGTCTGGGCCCTGGTCACGCTGGGCGTCGGCCTGGGCGGCGTCCTCATCCATGCCGGCGCCCACGGCGACCATCGACCGGCGATTCGCTGGGGGCTCGCGCTCACCATCATGGCGGTGATGCGCTCGCTGACCATCCTGCTGATTCCGGCCTGCCGCGCCGACATGGCCCCCGGCACCATCGCGCTGTGCAGCGTGCCCACCGTACACCTCGGCGCGCTCGCCATCCCCTTCCACCTCAGCGCCAGCAACGACCTGGTCTTCTCCGGCCACGTCGCCGAGCTCGTCCTCCTCCTGATGGCCACGCGCAGCTGGCCGCGCCCGCTGCGCGCGGGCCTGTGGGCGTTCACCGGGCTACAGGCCTACGCCCTGATGGCGACCCGCGGCCACTACCTCTGGGACATCCTGGCCGCCGTGCCCTGCGCCTGGCTCGCCGATCAGCTGGCGCTCACCGCGCTGCGCCTGCCCCTCGCGCGCAACCGCCTCGCCGAGGCCAGCTGAGCAGCACCCACCAGGCGACCCCGGAGCGCACGACCGTGCTACCTTTCGGACGTGATCGGTGGCTTCACGCATCGTGACTTCGACGCCGTCCGTGGCGTCCTCGAGAAGCAGCTCGGAGCGCACCGTGGCGGCGCCTCCATCACCGTCATCCACCAGGGCACCGTCGTGGCCGACCTGTGGGGCGGCGTGCGCGACGCCAGCGGTGCGCCGTGGACGGCCGACACCCTGGCGCTGTCGTTCTCGACCACCAAGGGGGTGGCCTCCACCCTGCTTCACGTGCTGGCCACCCAGGGGCAGATCGACTACGACCAGCGCGTCGCGCACTACTGGCCGGCGTTCGCGCAGGGCGGCAAACAGAGCATCACGGTTCGCCAGCTGCTCTCGCACCAGGCCGCGCTGTGGAACATCCGCGACCTCATCGACGACGCGGCCCAGATGCGCGACTGGCACGGCATGCTCGAACGCATCGAGCGCGCCCGCCCCGCGCACGCCCCCGACGGCCGCACCGGCTACCACGGCCTGACCTTCGGCTGGCTGATCGGAGGCCTCGTCGAGCAGGTCACGAAGCGCCCGTTCGCCCGGGTGCTCGAGGACGAACTGACCGCGCCGCTGGGACTCGATGGCTGCTTCGTCGGCGCGCCCACCGACGTGCTCGATCGCCGCGCCACGCTGCTCGGGGTGCGCCCGAGCGCGGGCCGGGCACCTTCGCTGCGCAAGCGGCTCGGCGAGCGCGCGCTGGGCCTGGTCTGGCAGTCGCTGCACGCCCTGGCCGGCACCGATCCGTCCGCGTTCCAGCGCGCGCTCCTCCCGCGCGGCATCCGCCGCTTCGACTGGAACGACCCCGCGACCGCGGCAGCGTGCATGCCAGCCGCCAGCGGCATGTTCACCAGCCGTTCTCTGGCCCGGATCTACGCGCTGCTCGCCGAGGGCGGGGCCCTCGACGGCGTGCGCCTGCTGTCTCCCGACGTGCTGACCCAGGCCTCACACGTGCAGACCCGTGTGCGTGACGACGTGCTCATGCTGCGCATGGGCTGGCGCCTCGGCTACCACGGCGTGCGCCTCGGCGGCCGTCACGCCTTCGGCCACTTCGGCTTCGGCGGCTCGGGCGCCTACTGCGATCCCTCGCGCCGGCTGGCCGTGGCCATGACGCTGAACAGCGGCGTCGGCACGCCGCTCGGCGACCTCCGCATGCTCCGCCTGGCCCGCGCCGTCGTCCGCGCCGCCGACCAGCACCGCCCACGCACAGTCAGCACCCCGACCCGCGCCGCCTGACCGCTGAAGAGGAGAGTGCGATGTCCTACGTCGATGGCTTCCTGCTGCCGCTCCCCAAGAAGAACCTCGCCGCGTACAAGAAGATGGCCAAGCTGGGCAGGAAGATGTGGCTCGCGGCGGGCGCGCTCGACTACAAGGAGTGCGTCGGCGACGACCTCAGCCCGGCCTGGGCCCTCCCCTTCCCCAAGCAGATGAAGCTGAAGAAGGGCGAGGTCCCCGTGTTCTCCTTCATCACCTACAAGAACCGGAAGCACCGCGACGCCGTCAACAAGAAGGTCATGGCAGGCATGACCGACATGCCCAAGGACATGCCCTTCGACATGAAGCGCATGGCCTACGGCGGCTTCACCGTCCTGGTGGAATGACGGGTGCCAAGGTCGTCGGGCGTGGCCGACGTGGACTTCGCGACGTGCCAGCAGCCCGACGAGCTGATCCAGCTCGCGTGGAACGCCGGGCATGACAGGACCAAGGTGATCCGCGAGGGCACGGACGCGGCGCGGTACCTCCTCGCCGGCGAGCGCAACGACTTCGTCAACCTGTTCTGGCCGGTGCCGCGCCGGCTGGAGGCCGTGCGCCTGTGGTCCGGGAATCACAGCCGGCTCGCCGACATCGAAGTGGAGAGCCGCCCGTTCGCGAGCGCGGTGATCCCGGCATGCATCGCCGGTGGACTCACCGCGCACTTCCTCGCGATCAGTGGGACGCTGGCGATCGTGGGCATGATCGCCGCGATGTTCGTCGTGCTTGGTCTCGTGCTGAGGGTGCTCATCGGCGCGACCATCAAGCGCTGGGTGGCGCAGCTCGACGACGACGCCGCGCTCGCGATCGTCCTCGACGCGCTTCGCGCCGGGATGAAGCGGACGCCCGCGCGGATCCCGCGCGCCTGCGAGCGCATCCGCGACGGGCTTCAGCGGCCCGGCGTGGCGGCATGACCGTGGCAGAGGCCCTCGCCGGACCGGGCACCAAGGTGCAGATCGCGGGCAAGGAGCTGCGCAACGACGGGCGCGCGCTGCTCATCTACAGCGTCGGCAGCGACGGGGCCAGGCAGCTCGCGCACACGCGCCTGCCGGAGGCCGCGCACCAGGCGATGGTCGCGGACCTCACGGCGCGTGGGCTGCGCGTCGCACAGACCGACTTCAAGTCCGGGGTGATCTGGGTCAGCGACGCACAGGGCGTCGAGGTCCACGACGGCAGCCGCAGGTGGTTCGCGGCCACGGGCGACCGCGCGACGCTGGCCGACGGCAGGGTCGTCGCACGGTCGGACCTCGCCCGCGTCTTCGCGTACGCCGAAGGCTACGCCGACCGCGGTGTCAAAGGCACGCTCACCTCGGGCGACGAGGTCGATCTCGCGTACGAGTACTCGATCTCCGCCGCCGAAGATCCGACCTACAACCGCAACCTGCTGCTGTCCGATACCACCTGGTGCGCGGCGGTCGGGATCGCGATCGCGCACTGGGCGGGCGTGAGGTTCGAGAACCGGATCTGAGTCGGGTCAGGTGCACTGGTTGGTCTGCACGCCGGCGCCGCACTCGCAGACGAACGAGTAGGAGTGGTTGCCCACGCCGCCGAGCTCGAACACGTAGACGTGGCCCACGTAGAACATCGGCCGACCGTGACACTGCGGCCAGCTCGGGAAGGCCTGGATCCAGTACGGCCAGCCGCCCAGCGCGCCGATGACGTCGAACTGCGACTTCAGCTGCTGGCGCTGGACCAGCCGCAGCCGGACCGCCTTCCCGGGCGGATCGGGCGCGACCTCGCTGTCACACTCATCGCGATGCTCGTCGTCGAAGGCGATCTTCTTGCCCTTCGGCTTCCAGGAGTAGTCGGTGGTGTGCTCCTCACAGGCGTCGCACATGCTGGAGAACAGGTAGGCGCGCCTGGCCTTGGCCCGGGCCAGCGGCTTGCCCGGGAGCAGCGCGAGGTCGGCGTCGAGCGCGACGAAGACCTGGTGCCGGCAGCGCAGGCCACGCGGATCCACCAGGATCTTGCCGGGCGACACCAGCGCCCGGAGCTTCGGGTTCGCGACCCGCGCCTTGCTGGCGATGAGCTGTTGCGGCATGGCATAGCGCCGGATCCCCGCGCTCCTGGCGCCCTTCGGGATGACGACGCCGCGCAGGCGACACATCTCGCGGATCGCCTTGTGCTTGCGGCTCAGCTCGCCGAGGCGCATCAGCGCGTGGTCGCTGTCGGACCCGATGAGCAGCTCGACCCGCGCCTGCTTCACGTCGGCCATCATCTCGTGGCGGCGCGGCTCGCGGGGCGGAGATCTTGCGATGCGCGCCGCGAGATCGTCGATCGCGGCGTCCGACGCGCCGGTGCAGGCGCGCCAGAAGCCGGTCCAGTCGGTCTCCAGCAGGCGCGCGATCGCCTTGTCGCCGAAGCGCGCGACATGATCCGCCCACGGCGCCAGCGCCGCCGGGTCCTGATCGGCGACCTCGCGCATGTGATGGAAGCGCTCGCCGCCGTTGCCGCACAGCACGTAGCGCATGTACGACCGCCGCTTGGCGGGATCTGGCGTCCACGGGTGGGACAGCCCGCCCCCCTTGGTGCCGAGCTCGCGGTCGTACCAGGGCTCGGCCGGGTGCGGCAGCCAGGCGTCGTCGTGCGGTCGTGCCTTGCTCGGCATGTCGGCTACTCCTGCGCCGGTTCGCGCCGGCGCTCCAGCCCCTCGACGGCCCAGCGCCCCGTCACCGCGTAGGGCGCGCGCAGCGAGTCCTTGTCGGCCAGCGTGATGACGGCGCAGTTCCTGGGGTTGGCGATCTCGTCGAACTGCTCCACCGAAAGGTGGAGAAAGCGCATCACGAAGCAGCGAATGGTGAGGCCGTGGGTCACCACCAGGACGCGGTCGGCCTGCTTGCGCTCGGCCTGGCGCATCATCGATTCCAGGAAGCTGGAGGTCCGATCGTAGCAGTCGGCTGGACTCTCGCCGCCGGTGAAGCGGTAATAGAACCAGCCGTGGGTCTTGCGGCGCGCCTCCTGCGCGGGCACGTCCTCGTAGCCGTGCTCGACCTCGCGCAGCCGAGGGTCCTCATAGACGCGCAGGTCGGGCCGCGTCAGCCCCACCCCGTCGAGGATGCCCGCCAGCGTCTCGCGCGTGCGCCGATACGGCGAGCTGTAGATCATGGCGCCGTCGAGGAAGGCCCGCCCCAGGCTGCGCCCGACCTCACGCGCCTGCTCGTGCCCGCGCTCCGACAGGGCGATCTCGTGGTCCCCGACCTGCCACGACTTCACCTTCCCGATGTTCGCTTCCGACTCCCCGTGCCGCACCAGCTTGATCGTCAACCCCACACGCCGAGTGTAGCCCAGGCCCAGGCTCGAGACCGGCGGCTCAGGGCGAGGCGGCCTCCGCGTCCACCTCGCCTGGCGTCACCGGCGCCTGCTTGCCCGACAGCTTCGGGAAGAACAGCCCAACCACGAAGGCCGCCAGCGCCACCCCGGCCAGGATCCACAGCACCAGCCCCAGGCTCGACTCCAGAGCGTGCCCGAGCGCCTGCCGCGCCGCAGGCTCCAGCGCGGCCTCGCCCGGGCGGTGCGGCCCCAGCAGCGACTCCAGCAGCTTGGACTGGCCCGATGTCAGCCCGGCCGCCAGGATGCCGCCCAGGGTGCCCACCGCGACGGTGCCCCCGATGCTGCGGAAGAACATGGTGCTGGAGGTGGCCACGCCGCGCTCGCTCCAGGTCGAGGTGGTCTGCACCGCGATGACCAGCGCGGTGTTGGCCAGCCCGAGGCCGACGCCGACCATGCCCAGGGCCACCCGGCTCCAGAGCAGCGCGTGGCCCGGCGTCAGCGTCAGCGCCAGCCCGCCGGCGCCCAGCGCACAGATGAGGAACCCGACCCGCACCAGCGGCCGGAATCCGACCCGCGGCAAGAGCCGCCCCGACAGCGTGCTGGCGATCGGCCAGCCCACCATCATCGGCGTGATCACCGCCCCTGCCACCGTGGCCGGCCGCCCCAGCACGGTTTGCACATACAGCGCCACGAACGTGGTGACCGAGAACATGGCGGCGCCGATCAGGGTCCCGGCCACGCTGGCGACCACCATGACGCGACGCCGGAACAGCGCCAGCGGCAGCAGCGGCTCGGTGGCGCGGCCCTCGATCACCACGAAGGTGGCCGCCAGGGCAGCCGCCAGCAGCAGCACCGGCCAGGCCCGGCCTCCACGCTGCACCCCATAGAGCAGCGTCAGCACCGCCGCCGCCAGCGTCAGCGCGCCCGCGACGTCGAGCTTGCGCCGCCGTCGCGCCACGCGCTCGTGATACGCCAGCACCACGATCACCGCGCTCAGCAGCCCGAACGGCAGGTTGAGCAGGAACACCCAGCGCCATGACAGCCACTTGACGATGTAGCCGCCGACCGCGGGCCCCGTCAGCCCGGCCACGCCCCACACCGCCGCCACCAGCCCCTGCACCCGCGCGCGCTGCTCCAGCGTGAACAGGTCGCCGACGATGGTCAGCGCCGTCGGCGTGACCGCCCCGGCGCCCAGCCCCTGCAGCACCCGAAACAGGATGAGCTGCCGCATCGAGGTCGCCGCGCCGCACAGCCCCGACCCCAGCAGAAACACCACCAGGCCGGTCAGCAGCACGGGCTTGCGTCCATACAGGTCCGCCAGCTTGCCGAAGATGGGCACCATCACGGTCGACGCCAGCATGTAGCCCGCGAAGATCCAGGCATACAGCTCGACCCCGTGCAGCTCGCCCGCCGCCGTCGGCATCGAGGTCGCGACCACGGTCATCTCGAGCGCGGCCAGGAAGATCGCCAGCAGCAACGCCGCCACGGTGAGGTTGCGGCTGCCCCCGACCTGCGCAGCCTCGGCGCCGTCGGTCACGGGCCCCCCAGACTGCAAAATGCCCGCAGCCGAGCCCCTCGGTTCGTCCAGCCTACCTGGGATCGCCGGGGCATTGCCGGTCAGTCGCCGTCAGCACCGCCGTCGCCGGCGGCGCCAGCGTCGCCGATGGTCCAGATCTCGCGCCCGCTCTTGAGCAGCTTCTTGTGCAGCACCAGCTCCTCGGCGCCCTCGGCTTCGGCCAGGCTCTTCAGCTCGGCGAGATCCGCAGCGCTGCCGTCACAAAACCCGACCGGACGTGAGCTTCCCGGCTTGAGCAGCTGGACCTTGAAATCGCCGCGATCCCAGCGGGTCTGGCTGGCGTCGTTGTGCGCGTGAATCATGGCCGCCAGGGTAGCACGGGGGTCCGCGGTGCTGAGATGCCAGCAATCTCGCCAGGTTGACCTGGGAAGCACGATGTCTTTGCGCGATTCGCGATTCGCGAATAGAGTATGCAGCGTCATGGCTCTCAAACCCCAGGACGTCATGGTCGCCCTCAAGGCCGCACTGCGACCCGACGAGCGCTGGACCTATGCCGAGATGGCGCACTCGCTCGGGATGAGCGCGTCGGAGGTGCACGCCGCGATCGCTCGCCTGGTCGAGGCGAAGCTGATCGTCGAACAGGCACGCGGGGAGGCCAACCGATTCTCGGTGAACCGCGCCGCCCTCCTGGAGTTCCTGCGCCACGGGGTCAAGTACGCCTTCGCGCCTCAGCGCGGCGGCGTCACCCGGGGTGTGCCGACCGCTCACGCCGCACCACCGCTCGTGAAGAAGCTCGCACCAAGCGACGAGCTGCCTCCCGTCTGGCCGTCCCCCGATGGCAGCGTGCGCGGTGAGTCGTTCGAGCCGCTTTACCCATCGGCTGTCGTCGCCTCGAAGAAGGACGACCAGCTCTACGCCGGCCTCGCACTGATCGACGCCATCCGCGGCGGCCGCGCACGCGAGCGCAAGCTCGCGGAGGACCTCCTGGAGAAGGTGCTCGCGCCGTGAGCCAGGCGAGACGCGCGCTCATCATCGATCGCATAAAGCAACTTGCCGGACGGAACGCATAGACCCCCGGAGGCCCCCAGTGCCCACTCGACCCGCTCGGATCATCTTCGTCGACGTGGACGACACGCTCGTCCGCAGTTTCGGCTCAAAGCGCATCCCGATGACTCCGATGGTCGAGCGCATCCTCGCGCTGAAAACCGCTGGCGCGGAACTCTACTGCTGGAGCAGCGGCGGCGCCGCGTACGCCGAAGCGTCCGCCCGCGAGCTCGGCATCCACGATTGCTTCGTGGCCTTCCTCCCCAAGCCCCACGTCCTCATCGACGACGTCTCGGTCACGTCGTGGAAGCTGACGCAGCTCCACCCCAACGAGTGCCTGTCAGCCACCATCGAAGCAATCCTCTCCGGCTCCTGAAGGGGCTCCGTGCAAAGCAGTGGTTTCAGGACGTTGCGACGGCCGCCGCTCTCCCGCGGGCGATGGTCACTTGCCAACCATCTAGAAAAATCTAGACTGTGGGCATGGACAAGGAAGCGCAGATCTCCGCGCTCGTCTCCGAAGAGACGCGCACGCTGCTGGAACGGTACGTCGCCAAGACGGGGATGAAGAAGGGGCGCGTCATCGAGGACGCGTTGCGGATCCACCTCGAGGCACTCCGCGAGTTGCCGAGCGACGTCCTGGTGCCAGCCCGCGTCGTGGTGACGAAGAGCTCAGGGGAAAAGCTGATGCGCAGGCTCGAGGCGCCAGCGAAGCCCAACGCCGCCCTCCGCAAGCTCCTCCGCGATGACGATTAGGAAGCTCGCTGACGACGACGATCGTCAGCAGTTCTCATCCGGCGACGCCGACCTCGATCGCTTCTTCCACCAGTTCGCAGGCCAGAACCAGTTCAAGCACCACATCGGCACGACCTACGTCGCGGTCGACCAGCAACACATCCGCGGGTACGTCACCATCGCTCCTGGGAGCCTCGAGATCGAGCGCCTCCCCGCCCGCGACCGCAAGCGCCTCCCCAGCTACCCTGCGCCCATCCTGAGACTCGCGCGTCTGGCCGTCGACCACCGCCATCGAGGCGCTGGCATCGGTGAGCAACTACTCCGCCATGTGTTGCTCATGGCCGCGAGCATGGCCTCCGACTACGGCTGCATCGGTATCCTCGTGGACGCCAAACCAGCTGCGGTCGACTTCTACGCAAGGTACGGCTTCGAGTCGATCGACCTGGCGCTTGGCGACTCGCCTGCGCGCCCGAGTCCCACCCCGATGTTCCTCCCCATCAGCGACGTCGTGGCATCGCTTCGGTGAGGTCCTGCCACCCAAACACGAAGGGCCCCGCATCTCTGCGGAGCCCTTGTGCAACTTGTGGAGCTGTGTAGACGGCCACGGTTTTCCGTCGAAATGTGGCCTCGGCCTTGGGGCTGGCTTGGTGCGGGGGTGAGGGTCTCAGGGGCGCTTGCGAGGGCGTGAGGCGGCGGGCGGCGTAGCGCGGGTGTTG
>JADYYK010000174.1 GCA_020853705.1 Deltaproteobacteria bacterium | reverse complement strand
CGCTGCTGCTGGGCGTGCTGGCGGGCTCGGTCGGCTGCGCGGACGACGCCGCGCCAGCGCCGACCTGCCCCGAGCTGAGCCTGGCCTGGCAGGCCCGCGCGGACGAGCTGTCCACGCTGTGCACGTTCGACGACGACTGTGTGGTGGTCGGACAGCCGGGCAGCTGCGACTGTGCGCCCCAGCTGGGCGCCAGCAGTGGCTGCGGGCTGGGGCTGCGCAAGGGTGCCGAGGTCGACGCCCGGCTGCTCGAGCTGGAGGCGGCCATGCAGCGTCGCTGCGGGGGCCCCGCCGGGGCCTCGATCTGCCACTGTGCGCGCATGGAGGGGCGCTGTGTGCTGGCGCGCTGCCGGGCCGAGTTCGTGGGCCGCTGCTCCGGTGACGCCGGGCCCTGAGGGCATCCCTGCTACCATGCCGGGTTGAGATGGGGGACACCGGGCAGGGCAGCGATCCGGCGCTCGACGCGACGCTGGCGCCAGGCGCGGCGAGCGCCGCCGACACCGACCCCACCGGGGACACGGTGTCCTCGGGCGGCCCCACGGCCGCCCCGGCGGGGACGGCGAAGTCTCCCGAAATGCCGACCATCGACCCCGATCTCTATGTACGCAGTGTCGAGGTCGCGCGCGGCGGCATGGGCCGCATCGTGGCCGCGCGGGATCGGCGCATGGCGCGCGCGGTGGCCCTCAAGGAGCTGATCTCGCCCGATCCCGACCTCGTCGCGCGCTTCGAGCGCGAGGCGCTGGTGACCGGGCGGCTGCAGCACCCGGCCATCGTGCCGGTCTACGAGGCCGGGCGCTGGCCCAGCGGCGAGCCGTTCTACGCCATGAAGCTGGTCAGCGGGCGCTCGCTGGAGAAGGTCATCGCCGAGAAGCGCACGCTGGCGGAGCGGCTGGCGCTGCTGCCCAACGTGATCGCGGTCAGCGAGGCAGTCGCCTATGCGCACGGGGCGCGCATCATTCACCGGGATCTGAAGCCGGGCAACGTGCTGGTGGGATCGTTCGGCGAGACCGTGGTCATCGACTGGGGCTTGGCCAAGGATCTGGACGCCGAGGAGGTGGCCGCGGGCGCGAGCAGTCCGAGCCCGAGCCCGAGCCCGAGCACGAGCACGAGCCCGAGCACGAGTCCGAGCACGAGTCCGAGCACGAGCACGGGCACGAGTCCGAGTCCGAGTCCGACCGGGAGCGCGAGGCCCGGCACCGGGCGTGGCCGTAGCGGAAGTGGGCTGACCATCGCAGGCTCCGTGATGGGCACGCCCGCGTACATGCCGCCCGAGCAGGCCAGCGGGGACCCGGTCGACGAGCGCGCCGACGTCTACGCTCTCGGCGCCATCCTCTATCACGTGCTCGCCGGCGTGCCGCCCTACCTGGGGCGCAGCTCGGAGCAGGTGCTCGATCAGGTCCTGGCCGGTCCGCCCACGCCGCTGGCCAGCCGGGTCCCGGGCGCGCCGGCAGATCTGCTCTCCATCGTCGCGCGCGCCATGGCGCCCGACCCCGCCGACCGCTACCCGACCGCCAAGCAGCTGGCCGACGAGCTGCGGCGCTTCCAGACCGGGCAGCTGGTCGGCGCGCACCAGTACAGCACCTTCGCGCTGCTGAGGCGCTGGCTGCGCCGCCATCGCGCGGTGGTCACCGTCTCGGCCAGCGCCCTCCTCGTGCTGCTGGTCCTGGGCACCGTCAGCGTGCGGTCGATCGTGCGCGCCCGCGATCGCGCCACCGGCCAGCGCCGCGTCGCCACCCGCGCGCTGACCGATCTCAACGCCGAGCAGGGCCGACGCGAGCTGCTCGACGGCCGCGCGCTGCGCGCCCTGGTGCTGCTCGCCGAGGCCTATCGGGGCGGCAGCGCCTCGCCCACCCTGCGCTACCTCATCGCCCGCGCCGCCCGCAGCATCGACGCCCAGGCCGCGGTCATCGAGGAGCCCGACGCGCGCTGGCTCGGCTTCAGCCCCGACGACCGCACCCTGGCCATCCTGGGCAGCCAGGTGCAGCTCATCGATGCCGACACCGGGGCCACCCGCGCCGTCCTGCACGGGCACGCGGAGCCACCCCACCGCGGCGCCTTCAGCCCCGACGGCACCCGCCTGGCCACCGGCGGCGTCGACAACACCGCGCGCCTGTGGGACGTCGCGAGCGGTCGCGCGCTGGCCACGCTCGAGCATGGCAACGCCGTCCTCGCGCTGGCCTTCGATCGCACCAGCCAGCGCCTGGCCACCGCGGGCATGGACGGCATCATCAAGCTGTGGGACGGCCACACCGGGGCACCCCGCGGGCGGCTGGTCCTGGGCCACATCATCACGCAGCTCGAGTTCGCGCCCGGCGCGGACCGCCTGGCCGCGCTGAACGAGGGCACCGTGCGCAGCTTCGACGGCCCCGACGCGACTCCGGGTCGCCAGCGCACCTTCGCCGGGGCGACCCGCATCCTCTTCACCAGCGCCGACCAGCTGGTGGTCGGCGATCGCGACGGCGTGGTCTGGCAGTGGAACCTGGGCGACGACTCGGTCAAGCAGCGCGGTCGCCATCGCGGCGGCGCCGTGGCCGAGCTGGTGCTGCGCGGCGGCGACGTCGTGGTCAGCCGCGACCTGCAGGGCGGACTCCTGATGAGCGACGCCAGCTCCCCCGCGGGTGAGCTGTTCGCGCGCGACCAGCTCGACACCCTGCTGTCGCCCCACGGGGATCTCGCGCTGGCGCTGGAGCCCGACTCCACGGTGCGCCTGCTCGAGCTGGCCAGCGGCCAGCAGGTCGCCACCCTGGTCGGTCAGCCGGGTCGGGTCTCCGCGGTGGCTCTGACCCGTGGCGGCGACCGAGTGGCCACGGCGGGCGGCGGCACGGTGCGGCTGTGGCGTCCGCAGCGCGAGCTCATGCTGGCGCTGGACGAGCGGGTGCAGTCGTTCGACGCCAGCGCCGAGCACCTGCTGCTGCGCCCCGGCGGCGAGCCGCGCGTGCTGTCGGGGGGCGACGCGCTGCAGCCGCTGCCCGGGGTCGGCCCTGGCCACGCCATCACCGACAGCCTGTTCGTGGACGCGCCGCGGGCGCTGCTACTGGCCGTCACTCACGGCGACGGAGACGGCGACGGCACGCTGCGGGCGTTCGACCTCACCGGGCCCACGCCAACGCTGGCGTGGACGCGGCCGGAGAGCCCAGGCCGGCTGCTCAGGCCGAGCGGCGAAAGCCCGCTGTGCGCGCTCTTGCGCGGCGACGGCAGCATCGCGCTCTTGCGCAGCGCCGATGGTCAGCTGCTGCACGAGCTCGGCGGCGGCGCCGCCTCCGACGCCAGCGCCTTCGAGGAGGCCGGCTTCGACGCCAGCGGCGACCGTCTGTGGGCGCAGTCGAGCCAGCGCATCGTGGTCTTCGACACCACCCGCTTCACCACGCTGGCCACGGTGGACGAGGAGCAGGCCTCCCAGGTCGCGCTGTCGCCCGATGGCACGCAGCTGCTCGCCACCGTGGCGGGCAACGTGACCTTGCGTCCGGTGTCGCCCGGTCAGGCGGGCGCGGCCGGGGTCCGCCGGGTGGGTGCCGACGCCGGCGTGACGCGCTTCAGCCCGGACGGCCGCCAGCTCTTGCTGGCCGGGCCGGGGCCCGAGGCGCAGCTGGTCGACGTCGCGACCGGGCGCACCCTGGTGACGCTGGAGGGCCACCGCGGCCCGGTGAACTCGGCGGGCTTCAGCCCCGGCGGCGAGCGCGTCGTCACCAGCGCCGGTGATCAGACGGTGCGGGTCTGGGACAGCTCGACCGGGGGCGAGCTGTGGCACTGGTCGATGCCCAGCCCCGTGGTGAGCGACGTCGGCTTCAGCGCCGATGGCGATCGGATCTGGGTCAGCAGCGACGTCGGCTTCGAGCTGTGGAACGCCGCCGCCGAGCGCCGCAGCCCGGCCGAGCTGGCTGCGCTGATCGAGGCCCGGGTGCCCTGGCAGATCATCGCCGGGCGCCTGGTGCCGCGGGGCGGCGCCGGCCCCGAGCGCGATGGTGGCAGCGGCGCCAGCAGCGCAGCGGCGCTGGCGGCCACCCTGAGCTTCGGCGAGATCCCGGTGACCGGCCTGGTGCGTCGCCCCGACCTCGACCTGCCCGTCGCCGCCGGCTCGCTGGAGGACCAGGTCCTGCGCGCGTTCACCACCGATGACCTGCCCGAGGCCGAGCGCCTGCTGGCGCTGCGCCCCGATGGCGGCGCCGCCACCTCGGCCATGCTGAGCTACCTCGGCGCCTGGGTGCACCTGTCCCGCGATCGCCCGGAGCAGGCGCTCGGCGAGCTGGTGGAGGCGGCGCGGCTCTGGCCCAGCAGCGGCAGCACCGCCATGCTGCGTGAGGTCATCCTGATGGCCACAGTGGCGGGGCGCACCACCACGCAGACGCTGGCACTGCTGCGCAGCCTGGCGCCGGGCGCCGACGCGCGCCTGTTCAAGCTGCTGGGCGACTTCCACGCCGAGCGCGGCGACGCCGTGCGCGAGATCGAGGTCCGCCGCCTCGAGCTGGCCCGGGTGCGCATGGGCCAGAGCACCGAGCCGCGCCTGGCCCTGGCCAGGGCGATCGACGCCATCGACCAGCCGCAGGCCGCCGCGGCGGAGCGCCTGATCGCCTGGTCCGCCGCGACGCGACCGGCGGAGCGCGGGCGCGTGGCCGCCGCCGCTGCCACCGTGGCCCAGCTGCAGCACGTGACGTACCTGCGCTCGGGCGATGAGGCGCAGGCGCTGGCGGCCAGCGTGCAGTACGCCCTGGCGGCCGCCACCGACCCGCCGCCGATACCGCTCGACCAGCTGGTCAGCTATGCCGGCGACCTCGCCCAGCGCATGGCCGCCGCCACCCGCTCCGACGCCGGCGCGGGCGCGGGCGCCAGCCTCGACCGTGGCGGCCAGCTGGGCAGCGCCCTGGTGCGCCGCAACCTGCAGCGCCGCATGTCCAGCATCGTGACCTGCTACGAGACCCAGCTCATGCGCTACCCCAGCCTGGAGGGCCGCCTGTCCATCGACCTCGTGGTCGAGCCCGACGGCCACATCGGCAGTCTGACCACCCTGCCACGCGGCGGCGCCACCGGCATGGCCGGGGTCGCGCGCTGCGCCGCGCGCGCGCTCGGCAGCCTGCGCTTCCCCAGCGACGGCCGTGGCCGGCGCACCCTGGTGCGCCTGCCGCTGGTGCTGGTCCCCGAGCAGTGATGATGGACGACGACGATGGACGAGAAAAGGGGACCCCCGCTGGAGGTTGCTGTTAAGCCGGGTCCTGTTCCGCTTGCGCGGCGGCGATCATTCATCTAGGCCCACCGTTGCCGGTGGGCTCCAGCGACCATGACCCGGGACGGCAGGACGGGCAGCCCTGGTGACGTCTCGCGACGCCACGTCCCTGTTCGGTCTTGCTCTCGGATGGGGTTTGCCATGCGCCCCCTGTCACCAGGAGGCCGGTGCGCTCTTACCGCACCATTTCACCCTTACCGTCTGCCGCGGCCTTTCGGCAGCCCAGACGGCGGTTTGTTTTCTGTGGCACTTTCCTTCGAGTCACCCCGACTGGTCGTTAACCAGCATCCATGCCCTGCGGAGCCCGGACTTTCCTCCCGTGCTGCTCGCGCAGCACCAGCGATCACCTTGCATCCTCCAGCGAGAATCCCGAAGTCGTTGTACTACGGAAGCCTAGGTTTCGGTCTTGCTCTCGCCGCGCTCCAGCTCGGCCTCGGCCTTGATGGCCTCGACGTAGATGATGCGGTTGCAGGTCGGGCACGTCTCGATGCTGTTCATGCGCTGCAGAATGTTGAACAGCTGCGGGGGGATGGCCATGTTGCAGCCGCCGCACACGCCGCCGCGCCGGACCGGGACCACGGCCAGGCCCTTCTTCATCGCGGTCGCGGAGTAGCGCCGCATGACATCGGGGCGCACCCGCGCCGCCACCACGTCGCGCTCGGCGCGCAGGGCGCCGACCTGGCCCTCGAGCTCGGCCAGGCGCGCCTTGATGGCCTCCTCCTCGCGCGCCACCGAGGCGCGCAGGGCGGCGACATCGGCCTCATGGGTGACCACGCGCGCCTTGCCGGCGTCGAGCAGCTCCATCATCTTGAGCAGCTCCTCCTCCTTGTCGGAGGTGGCCTTGCGCATGGCCTCGACCTCGCGCTGCGCCGCCAGGTAGTCCTTGCCGCCCTTGACCTGCTGCAACTTGGCCTTGGCCTTGGCTATCGACTGCTCGGAGTCCTTGAGCTGGACGTCCTGATCGCGGCGCCACTTCTCGCTGTCGCCGAGCTCGCCGCGCTCGCGCGCCAGCATGGCCTCGACCTTGGCGAGATCCGCCTGCATGGCGCGCAGCTTCTCGGGCAGCGCTTTGAGCTGCCCCTCGACCTCGCGCACCTTGGCGTCGTGCCGCTGCAGATCCTCGAGCAGAATGAGCTGTTCCTTCAACGCGTCCTCCTGGTGGGCCCACCTGGATTTGAACCAGGGACCAACCGGTTATGAGCCGGCAGCTCTGACCGCTGAGCTATGGGCCCTGAAAGCTAGATCAGCGGGGAGGCTAGTGCAACGGGGGGGCGCTGTCGAGGGAATGCGGGGCCGGACCAGCGGCGGGGCGCGGATGGCTAGATGGGGTCGTCGTCCTCGATGGTGTAGGTGAAGCGGTTGGGGGCCACGATGGCGCCCATGTTGGTGACCCCGGTGATGTCGATGATCACCGTCTTGTCGGCCTCGTTGAGCAGGTCGTCGACCACAGTGAAGCTGAAGGACTGGTTGAGGTCGGCGGGCATGAAGGTCAGCGTGCCCGCCGGGATGGCCAGGTAGTCGGTGACCGGGATGGCGGTGCCCAGCAGGGTGTCCCCGTAGCTGACCACGAAGGTCCGCTCGGTGGTGTGGCCAGTCTTGGCCACGCTGACGTTGACCGTGGCGGTGGCCTCGGGGCCGTTGCCGACGTTGGCGGTGAACGAGAAGTCGGGTGAAGCGTCGTCATCGGTGATGGTGCGGGCATGGCTGCCGTTGGTCAGGCTGACGGTGGCGGGCGGGTCGGCCGAGACCGGCACCGACAGGGTCATGGTGACGACCTGGTCGTCCTCGTCGATCACGTCGGGGGTGACCGTCAGCGGGGCGATGGCCGTGGTGGTGTAGCGCGGGATGCCGATCGTGCCTCCCACGGTGTAGTCGCCGCCCGCGGACGCCAGCGCCGACAGGTTGACGATGACGGGACGGCCCGACGGCGCCGACAGCTGCACGACCACATCGGCGGGCGTGTCCTCGTCGACCGCCGAGGTCGTCGCCACGAAGCTCACCACCGGCGGATCATCGTTGTCGACGATGTTGTAGTTGGTCGAGGCCTGGCCCAGGTTGGCGTTGGTGGCTCCACTCAGGTTGACCGCAAGGATCTCGGTGTCCTCGTCGAGGGCGTCGTCGACGACCCCGAGCGGGATGTCGACGCTCGACATGCCGGCGGGGATGGTCGCGGTGCCGTTGACCAGCGCATAGTCGGCGGGGTTGGTGACCGGCGTCCCCGGCGGAGGTGTGGCGTCTCCGCCGACGACCGCGTAGTTGACCATGGTCGGCAGGCCCGACGTCGTCGGCAGGCCGTTGTTGTCGACCAGGACGATCTGCAGGCTGCCGCTGGCCGACTCGTTGCCGACCAGGTTGCCGGCGGAGAAGCCGATGGTCGGGGTCGCGGACGCGTCGTTGGCGTTGATGGTGTAGGTGTGCTGCGCCTGGGCGTTGTCGAGGCCGACGTTGCTCAGGGCGGCGAGCTGCAGGACGACGGTCTCGTCGGCCTCCAGCAGGCCGTCGTTGATGATGGTGAGGGTGTAGTTCTGCGTCGTCGTGCCGGGAGGGAAGGTCAGCGTCGTGGTCGGCGCGGTGTAGTCGGAGCCATCGGTCGCGGTGCCGGTGTTGTTGTTGGACACCCGCGCAGTGATGGTTTTGCCCGAGTCTGCGGTCAGCTCGACCGCGACCGTGATGGTCACCACCGACTCGTCACCGCTCGCAGTCGCGTCGTGGAAGCGCACCAGGGGCTGCGCGTCGATGTCCTGGATGGTGTAGTTGTGCTGCACGTTGGTCCCCAGCGTGGCGTTGACGGGCCCCGACAGGCGCAGCGGCACCACCTCGTCGTCCTCGTCGAGCATGTCGTTGCCGATGACGCCGAGCGGCGCGTTGGCGGTGGTGCTGCCGGCCGGGATGCTGACCGTGGTGCCCAGGGTGTAGTCGAGGCCAGGGGTGGCCTGGCCAGCGGCGCCGCTCATGGCGGCGATGTTGACGGTCACGGGCAGGCCCGACTCCGCCGACAGGCGCACCACGATGATGGGCGCGGCGATGCCTTCGCCGCCGCCTGACGCGGTGGTCTGGAAGTCCACCACCGGCATGGCGTCGTCGTTGCGGATGGTGTAGGTCACCGTCGCGGGCGTGCCCAGGGCCAGGCCCGGGCTGGGCGCGCTGAGGGTCAGCTGCACGGTCTCGTTGTTCTCGTAGAAGGTGTCGGGCACCACGCCGATGCTGACGTTGGCGGTGGTGGCCAGCGGCGCGAAGGTGGCGACGCCGTTCTGCACCGTGTAGTCGACGTCGCCGGGGCCGGCGGTGCCAGTGGCGGTGCCGCCGGTGGCGTCATAGGTCACCATCAGCGGCGACGACGACGGGCGTGACAGCTGGGCCACCACCACGCCGGTGACGGTGTCCTCGTTGCCACCGGGCGCCGGGCTGACCACCCAGGTCACCAGCGGGGTGTCGTCGTTGTCGATGATGGTCAGGGTGTGCGCGGTGATGCCGCCCAGGACGGCGTTCATCGGGGCCGACAGCTCGACCTCGAGCGTCTCGTCGGGCTCGTCGACGTTGTCGTTGGCGATGGTGACCGGGATGGTGCGCGTGAGCTGGCCGGGGGTGAAGGTCACGGTGCCGGAGCCGGCGGTGAAGTCGCTGCCCGCGGTCGCGGTGACACCGCGGATGGTGAACGTGGCGGTCACCGTCTGCAGCGTCGACTGCGACAGCGTCACCGTGAGGTTGGCGATGCCGCCGGCGACGCCCTCGCTGATCGACGAGACGTCGACCGCGAACTGCACCGTGGGCAGCACCAGGTTGTCGAGCAGCGTCAGGGTGTGCGACGACGGCGTGCCCAGGGTGGCGTTGGCGCCGGTCGGCGTGGTCAGGCCGATGAGGACGGTCTCGTTGCCCTCGTTGCTGGCGTCAGCGATCAGCGTGACCGTGATGTTGTGCGTGGTCTCCAGCGGGTCGAAGGTCAGCGTGCCGGGCGCCAGCGTGTAGTCGACGCCGCCGCCCTGGGCGGTGCCTCCGGTGCTGGCGTAGTTGACCGTCACGGTGCGACCGCTGGGCGCCGACAGCTGCACCACCACGGTGGCGACGCCGTTGCCCTCGCCGGTCGAGGACGTCGCGGCGCTGAAGCGGACCTGGGGCAGGGCGTCGTCGTCGGTGATGGTCAGGGTGTGCATGGTCAGCGCGCCCAGGGTGGCGTTGCTCGGCGTGGCGCCCAGCGTCAGCACCACGGTCTCGTCGTCCTCGTCGAGGGCGTCGTCGGCCACCATCAGCGGGATCGCCATCGTGGTCTGCCCGGGCGGGAAGACCAGCGCGGCTCCGGCCAGGCCGAAGTCGAGCGCACCGGCGGTGCCCGCGCTGCGCGCGTAGTCGACCGTGACGGTCTTGCCCGACGCGGTCGACAGGGTGACGTTGATGACCGGCGTCGCGGTGGTCTCGGGCGAGCTCAGCGTGGCGACCGCGAAGGCCACCGTCGGCGGACCATCGTCGTCCTCGATGGTGGCGATGTGCTCCAGCGTGGTGCCCAGCAGGGCGTTCATGTTGACCCCGGTCAGGGTGACGATCACGGTCTCGTCGGGCTCGTCGAGGGTGTCGTTGATGACCGGCAGCGCGATGCTGCGCGCGGTCTCGCCCGCCGCGAAGGTCACGGTGCCCGCCGCCAGGGAGTGATCGACGCCGCCGCCGGTCGAGGTGCCGCCGATGGTGTAGTTGACCACGACCGCCTGCGCCGAGGCCGCGCTCAGCGTGATCGGGATGGTGCGCGCGGTGACGACCTCGGACATCGACGAGGTCGGGGTGCCCAGGTTGACGCGCGGCAGGGTGCGCGCGCGGATGGTGTAGGTGTGGATCGACGTCGGGCCCAGCACGGCGCCGACCGGGCCGGTCAGGGCCAGCTCGATGGTCTCGTCGGGCTCGTCGAGGGTGTCGGGCTGCACGCCCATCGCGATCGACTTGCGGGTCTCGCCGGCGGCGAAGCTGACGGTGCCGTTGTCGAGGATGTAGTCGGGGCCGCGGCTGGCGGTGCCGCCGGTGACCGCGAAGCTGACGCTGGCGGGGCCGTTCACGGCGCCGGTGCGCACCACGTCGACCATGCCGGACGAGGTCTCGTCCCCGGCGCTGGCCGGGCTGGCGAAGGCCAGGGTGGCGCCCATCGGCGCGACGTCGGTGATCTTGACGGTGTGGGTCAGCGGGGTGCCCAGGCGCGCGCCCAGCGCGCTGACCAGGCTGACCACGACGAACTCGTCGGCCTCGACCTCGCTGTCGGTCTTGAGGTTCAGCGTGACCATGGCGCCGCTGGAGCCGGCGGCGATGGTGACGCTGGTGGCCGTGAGCTCGAAGTCGGTGGGCCCGGCCGGGCTGGTGGCGTTGCCGGTGGCGCTGACCTCGACCACGACCGGGGTGTCGGCCGGCTCCGACAGGACCACGGCCAGGGACACCATGGTGCCCTCGGCGCCGGTGCTCTCGCTGGCCACGAACTGCACCACCTTGGCGCGTCCGTTGTCCCCGCAACCGGCCACGGTCGTGGTGGCGACCAGCGTGGCCCCGAGCACGAGGCCGAAGGCCCCGCGAAGCTTGCCCTTCATGACGATGTCCCCCAACTAGGCTCTAGGGGACATCCTACCTGATTGGATGCGGAAAAGACGAGGGGACGGGGCCGGGGGGCTGCAGGTGGGGCGAGGCGGCGCGGCAGGTCGGGAGCGGCTACTCCAGCGGGATGCGGGCCTTGTTCTTGGCCAGCCAGCCCGCGAAGTTCAAGAGCTCCGGGTTCAGCGAGCGCGAGAAGGCGAGGTCGCGCGCGGCGCAGTACTCGGGGTTGAAGTCGGCCTTGTACTGGAACATGTTGCCGAGGTCGTCGGCGCCCGGGAAGCCGAAGCTGCGGTAGACCGCGGCGGGCACGGCGCTGTAGACGATCTCCTTCTCGAGGGCGCGGCTCATGCCGGTGGCCATCTCGGCGCCAGTGGGGTGCTCGCCGGCGATGCCGATGGTCTTGCCGATGTACTTGTCGCCGGCCTTGAAGACGCCGAAGGCGCACTTGCCGATGTCCTCGGCGTCGATGCCGGGCAGCTTCTTGTCGGCCATCGGCAGCACCAGGGCCAGCTTGCCGTCGGCGCCCTTCTTGGGGCCCATGCCGAAGGCGACGAAGTTGTCCCAGTAGAACGCGGTGAGCAGGAAGGTGGTGGGCACCCCGGCGGCCGTGAAGTAGGCGTCGGCCTCACCCTTGGCGTCGAAGTGCGGGACCTTGTACTTGTCCTTCAGCGTCGGCATGCGGTCATCGCTCAGCGGCACGCGCTTGCGGGTGTCCTCCAGGGTCGACCAGATGGCGTGCTTGACGCCCGCGGCCTTGGCCGCCTTGGCCAGGTTCTGCGCCTGGCTGAGCTCCTTCTCGGCCGAGAAGTGCTCCCAGAAGTTGGTCACGCAGAAGACGCCGTGGGCGCCCGCGAAGGCCTTCTCCAGGCTGGCCTGGTCGTCGAGATCCGCGGCCACGACCTCGGCGCCCAGCTTGGCCAGTTCGCGCCCCTTGTCACTGTCCGGCTTGCGCGTGATGGCGCGCACCGCGAACTCGCCGCTCTTGTCCGCCAGGATGGCGCGCACCAGCCCGCCGCCCTGCGCCCCGGTGGAACCAACCACTGCAATCAGCTTCTTGGCCATCGCGAATCCTCCCCAGCGTGTCGTTATGTCGGGCCGCGAAGGTACCCCATCGGCGGCCGCTGACGGGGGCTCAGATTCGGGCGCGGGGGAGGGGATTCAGCGGCGGAGGGCGATATCTCGAGCACGGGCACGAACCACCGCCTCTTCGTGGCAGACGTCCAGGTTCCACCACCGGCGACACCATGTTTCGAGGGCTTGCTGCTGGCCCTGGGGTTGCACTTCTGGCCCTCGCCATGGCGCCCTCGACCGTCGTCTCGTCATCCTTGCTCACCTTCTTGTTGCTGGCGCTGGCTGGCAGCGCCGCCGCCGAGACCCGAGCCCTCGGTGTCGTCGCCGACGGCCCGCCCGGGTCGGCGCAGACGCGCTCCATCTTCACGGTCGAGCTCCAGGCCAGCATCGGTGGTCCGCTCGGGGTGATCGGCGCCTCCGCCAGCGTCGCGCCGACTCGCTGGCTGGATCTCGCGGTGGGCGTGGGTGCCGCCGTCGACGGCCTGCAGGCCGCGGCCAGCGTGCGCTGGCACCAGGACAAGCCAGGCTCTCGCCGCTACGTCGCCGCCACGGTGTCGCAGGGTGGCTATGTGGACGAGGACCTGTTCAGCAGTGACGAGCGTCGCTTCGACTCCGCGCGCTGGGTCAGCGTCGAGGTCGGCAACGAGAGCGGCGACCGCGGGATGTTCTCGCGCTGGGGCCTCGGCCTGACCAAGATGGTGTCGGCGGAGCGCTGCATGGCCGACATCGGTGGTGGCGGCGTCGCGCTCCCGTGTGACGTCCCGCTGGACGGTAGCTACCTCTACCCGTACTTCTCGCTCTCCGTCGGCTACCGCTACTAGCCTGCTACGCCCGAAACGACCACGGGGCCCCGCAGGGCCAGGGCGGTCAGGTCGGTACGCACACGGCGTTGGCGCCAGCGAGGCCCCCCGCCAGCAGTCCCGCAAGGGCCTCGCGGGGCCCTGCGAAGCGCCGCTGGCCATCCTCGGAGCAGAGCGTATAGCCCATCGCGGCGATGTCGGTGAGCAGCGCCAGCGCGGCGGCGTCACCGCCGTGCAGCACTTCGGGGACCACCTCGACCATCATGACCGGTTTGTAGCGCGCGATGGTCTCGCGGGCGCCGGCCAGGAACTTGGCCTCGTGACCGTCGGTGTCCACCTTGATGAAGTCGAGTCGCCCGGTGCCGTGCTCGCGCCACCAGGTGTCAAGATCGCCGAGCCGGATCTCGATGGACTGCTTCACTGCTGACGGCGACCAGTGCGCTGGATCAATACTGGCGGTGCAAGCCGTCAGGTGGATAGTCGTGACCGCGGCTCGATCGGACAGTCCGAGGTCCTCGCTCTGGACATTGGTCAGGCCGTTGAGCCTGACGTTGCGCTCCAGACGCTGGCGAAAGGGTGCGCAGGGCTCGAACGCGATCACGCGCCCCTGCCGTCCCGCGAGCTGGCCCAGCATGACCGTGAAGTAGCCCACGTTCGCGCCTACGTCGACACAGGTCCAACCTTCGCGAACGGTCCGGCGCACCCAGTCGGACGAGGTCGGCTCGAAGTGGCCCCAGAACAGCAGCGACCAATCGAGGTCGTTGCCCTCATCGAGCTCGAGATCGAAGCGCATGCCCTCGCGCTTGACCTCGAAATGAGAGGGTTGCTTCGGAGCCAGCCGCATCACGAGCTGCTTGAAACGCCACGCGCCACGGGCGCGAGGAATGCGCGAGTACTGGTAGCAGGCTGAGGCACCGAGGCGGAAGAGCGTGGTGCGAAAGTCGGTCATGACAGGCTCCCGTTGAACGTCACTTCGAGCGCGACGTGCCGCGCGCAGCGGCCTCGGCGATCAGGCCAGCCACCCGCTGGGTAGCGCCTCCCTGGGCACCCGCAAGCATCTTCTCCAGCAAGCGGTGCCGGCCCTGGGCCAGCGCGGCCAGTCGCTCCGGGGACTCCAGCAGCGCCACGATCGTGGGAGCCAGCGCCTCCGCCTCGCGGACCTCGAGCGCCGCACCCAACCCGACATACTCGACCGGGGTCTTCTCACCAGTCAGGTTGAACACGATGAGCGGACGCCCGGCGACGCAGGCCTCGAAGCCGGTCGTGCTGGCGATCACGATCACGAGGTCGCTGTCGAGCACGACGTCCTGGCTGGTGCCGGTCCGGACCAGTCGGACCTTGGGGAACGGCGCCAGGGATTCCTCGGGCACCTGCGTCCGATCACCCGGGTGTGCCTTGACGGTGATCGTGACGTGCGGGAGTTGGTCGCTCAGCCTGCCGACGGCGGCCAGCGTGCGGCGGCAGACCTCGGGCGGCGAGTAGTCGCCGCCCGTGAGCGACGCGAGAAAGCCGATACGTAGACCCTCGCGCGAGGGGCGTGGCGCGCGCGCTCGCTCGATGAGCGCGTCATAGATCACGGCGCCCGTGACGAAGAGCGAGTTCGGGTCGACCCCGTGAGCGCCCAGCGCCGAGACCTCGTAGTCCCCCCACATGCAGTTCAGATCGTGCAGGAAGTGGGCGTATACATACCGATCCGGAACCAGGCCGTGTTGCACATACACTGCGGCTGCGCCCAGGCCCCGGGTCACCGTTGCGGCGGCGCGCCCCGGTACACTGCTGTAGGTGGTCGACACCAGCGCGCTGGGCTGCAGCGCGTGCAGGGCGGCGCCGAACGAAGCCAGCCAGCGGGTCGCCTCTGCAATCGCATTCACCAGCGCGTCCGCGATCACGCGCCGCGGCGCAGCGTCACCCGTGGGGAAAGGCAACAGCTGTGCTGGCAAGCCCAGGACGGCCTGGCGGAGTCGGCGTCGCCGGGTCCAGCCCAGCACCGCCGCACGCGTGCTGTGCGGGCTCGCGAACTGCTCCAGACGTAGGCTCGGCACGCCCGCCTTGGCGAGCGTCGTTGCCACCTCGCGTCGCGCCGACAGCCAGGTCACGCGCAAGCCGTGCCGCTGCTCGAGCTCGCGCGCGACCCCGATGAGACCCAGCGCGCTGGGCGCGAAGTACTCGGAGAAGACCACGCTGCCCCGGGCGGTGTCGAGGTCGACCGCGCGCCGCAACCCGTTGGTCGGGAAGGAAGGGTCGAACGCCACCTTCCCGCTCTGGACGTACAGCTCGCGGCCGAGCTGGCGCGGATCTGGGAGGCGCTGCACCGCCAGATGCAGCGCCGCCGGAGCTACCGCGGCATGCAGCGACGCGAGCAGCCGGCCGGCCGGCCGCGCCGGCACGCTCCACCACACCGACGAGTGCTGCCTGGCCAGCGCCGCCGCGATCTCCCAGCGCCGGAACACCGGGGCTAGCGCGAGCGTCAGGTGGTAGCGGGCGACCTCGAACAGATCGACGCCGTCGTGGTCGAGCTCGCGACCGATCGGCAGCGCCATCAGGTACCCGCGCAGCTGGTCTACCCACCGCATGACGCGATCCAGGAAGTCCACGTCGCGTTCGGTCGCGAAGCGCTCGACCGGGATGGCGTCGTTCGGCCAGGTCGCCCCCGCCGGCGCGGCCTCGTGAACCCCGGCCGGCGCCGCCCGCAAGATCTTGCGCCGCAGCTCGCTCGATATCGCCGTGTGATCGTAGAACAGCGAACTCCAGCTGGTAGATTGGGACATGAGTCAGGCTCCCAGAAGCTGGCGGCTCTTGCGGTAGAACGCGCTGGTGTCGTTCAGCCGCTCGGGTGTGTCGAACGCCTCGATGCGGCCCTCCTGCAGCACGAGGATGCGATCGCAGTGCTCGAGCATGCTGAGGCGGTGCGCGATGATGATGGTGGTGGTCTTGCCGTGGAGCGCCTTCAGCGTCTTCTGGATGGCGTCCTCGGACACCGCGTCGAGCGCGCTGGTCGGCTCGTCGAGGATGAGCAGGTCGGGCTTGCCCACGAGGGCGCG
>JADYYK010000173.1 GCA_020853705.1 Deltaproteobacteria bacterium | reverse complement strand
GCGCTGCTCGGCAGTCAAGAGCGTCGTATCTGACATGCCAGGCGGGAACGGGTCTTGCTCAGCGGACTTGAGGGGGCGCAAGCGGCCGGCCTAAGATGCCCCGCGGATGGATGCGGCGCCCAGCTCTCGCGGCCCTGCGGTCCCGGACACCGTGGTGGTCGCCGACGACGACCGCGCGACGCGGGCGCTGGTGGCGCGCTGGGTTCAGACCACCGGGCTTTCGGTGATCGAGGCCGGCGACGGCGAGGCCGCGCTGCTCTGCGTGAACGCGCACCTGGCTCGCGTGGCGGTGGTCATCCTGGACGTGATGATGCCGAACCGCGATGGGTTCGGGGTGCTGGGGGCCCTGCGCGCCGACCCCGCCACCCACGCGCTGCCGGTGATTCTTCTCACGGCCCACGCCACCGACGAGCCCGACGTCCTGCGTGGCATCGAGACCGGGGCCGCCGACCACATGCCCAAGCCCTTCAGCGGGCCGCTGCTGGTGGCGCGGGTGCGACAGCTTGCCCAGCAGCGCGCCGCGGCGGTCCGCACCGACTGGCAGCTGCGGCGGGCCCAGACCGCGGCCACGCGCGACCCGCTCACCGGGCTGGCGAACCGGCGGCAGTTCGAAGAGGTGCTGGTCGCCGAGCAAGCGTATGCCAAGCGGCACCAATCACCGGCCGCGCTGGCACTGCTGGATCTGGACCACTTCAAGACCGTGAACGACGTGTTCGGACATCAGTCCGGCGATCGGGTGCTCTGCCACTTCGCCGAGATCGTTCGCGCGACCTTGCGGGTCGAAGATCATGCGTTCAGGGTCGGCGGTGAAGAGTTCGCGCTGGTGTTGCGCGGCACCGGGGTCCAGGGCGCCGAGCTGGTGATCGCCCGGCTGCGGGCCGAGCTGTCGCGGGCCGCGCTGATCCTGGGCAGCGATCGCACCAGCTACCGGATCCGGTTCAGTGCCGGGGTTTCGCCCCTGGACGGCGAGAAGGCGGTGGCCGCCGTGCTGAAAGAGGCCGACGACGCGCTCTATTCCGCCAAGCGATCGGGTCGCAATCAGACCGCGGTTGCCCGCGTTTAAGCCCGGGCCGGCCCCGCCGTTCAGGGGGCCGATGCGTTGGTTTTCCACTGCCAAGAAGCGGAGTGATCCCCCCGTGGCCGAAGCCGGCGCGCGGGGGGGGGCCCAGGACTTCGACGAGCTCCTCGACACGCTCACCTCGGTCTTGACCGACTTCGGCGAGCACGCCTTCGACACCAGCGACCAGCCCCAGTCGGTCACCCGGGACCGCTTCGCCGAGCTCGCTCGGAAGCTGGCCGTGGGCAAGGACGCAAGCGAGCCCGAAGCGCGCGCCCACCGTGAGGTGAGGCACGCCTTCCGCAAGCAGCGCGAGCTCGAAGCGAAGTACGTCACCTCCGCGACCGGGAACTTCCGCGACGCGCTGCAGGCCTGCCTGGGGGCGCTCTCGCGGGCCGTGGCCGAAGATCGCGAGGCCGACCGCCGGATCGGCGCGCGCGTCGGCGAGCTAGTTACAGCCTTCCAGAAGAACGATACCGACGCCATTCGGCGCGAGGCGAGCGCCATGGCCGAGATGGTGCAAGGCGCCATCGAGAAGCGCAGGCAGCGCGAGTCTGCCCAGATGGCCGAGCTTGCCGAGAGCGTGAAGCTCTTGCGCAAAGAGCTGTGCGAGGCGCGCCGCGAGTCAGGCCGAGACGCCGTGACCGAGCTGTTCGATCGTGCTTCGTTCGACGAGCACGTCCACCGCACCGCCGAGCTGGCGGCCTTCGGCGTGGGGACGCCGTTCCTGGTGCTGATCGAGGTGGCCTGCGCCGACTCGGAGGTGACGACCCTGCGGGCGATCAGTGACCTCTTGGTGCGCACCTTCCTCCGCGCCGACGACTTCGTCGCGCGCACCGCGGGAGGCGAGTTCGCCGTGGTCGTGGTCGACTCGGCTGAAGCCCGCGTCTTGGCTCGGGCCGAGCGCCTGCGCGAGGCGGCCCTGCAGCTGGGGCTGCCGCCCCTCTCGATCGGCGCGGCGGGGCTGATCGCCGGTGAACGGGCCGGAAGTTGGGTCGATCGCGCAGCCGTTGCGCTCGACGCGGCCCGGAGCGAGTCGCGGACCAACGTAGCCTAGACCGGGAAACTGGGGTAAAGATCTGCGCTCAGTGGCCGTTGCTTCCGACGAGGTGGAACCTCACGAGAAGGCAGACGACGAGGGCAATCGCCCATCCATCCAGCTTCGGCTGCTCCTGCTCTCGGAGGTCGAGCCTGACAGTGCCGCGGCGGTGCGCGGGCTGGAACGCGTGGCGACCCTGGACGAGGCCCTGCTCGTGCTGGGCAAGACCTCATACGACGTCGTCGCGGTCGACGTGACCTCACCCGACGGCGCGGTGCGCCTCGAAGCCTTGCGCCGTCGAGCGCCGAACGCCGGGCTGATCGCGCTCACGCCGCCGGGCGAGCCGGCGCGCATGTTCGAGGCGCTGCGCGCGGGTGCTCAAGAGTGCCTGCCGGCAGCGCCACTCGACGCGCTCGAGCTCGAACGCGTGGCCCGGACCGCGCTCGACCGGCGCTGGCTGTCCGAGTTCCTCGAGAAGCAGGTCACCTTCTTGCTCGGGGTGTTCCAGTGCGTCAGCCCCGGCGTCGCGGTGCTCGATCCCGAAGGCAAGCTGGTCCTGGCGAATCGCGCATGGCAAGCGCATGCCGAGCACGCCGATGACGCGCTGGCCAGCGTTCGGGCCCCCGGGTCCAGCATGCTAGAGGCGCTGGAAGCAGGCGAGTCGAGCGCTCACGAGCTGGCGTCGGGCATCAAGGTGGTGCTCGAGGGCCGGCTCGCGTCGGTGCGCACCGAGCTGCTCCGCAAGCTGGACGGCGAAGAGCGGTGGTTTCTGGTCCAGGTGGACGCGATGCCCGAGCGCGCGGGGGCGGTGGTGATGCAGGCCGACATCACCGAGCGCAGGCACGCCGAAGACGCCCTTCGCCGAAGCGAGGTCGACTACCGGAAGCTGCTCGAAGATCTGCCGCAGGGCGTGGTCGTCCATCGCGACGGGGTCTGCCTCTGGGTCAACCGGGCCGCGCTCGGCATGCTCGGCCTCGAACGTGCCGAGCAGGTGGTCGGGAGAAAGATCGCGTCCGCCGTGCCTCGGGAAGATCTCGCACACCTGGATGCGGCTCGCCCCGCCGCTTCAGCGAAGAACCAGCCGCGGGACGTGCGGGTGACGCGCGCCGACGGCACCACGGCACTGCTCGAGATCCGCGCCCTCGAGGTGGTCTACGACGGGCTGCCCGCGACGCTCTTGCTGGGGACCGACGTGGGCGAGCACCGCGCGCTGACTGCGCGGGCCATGGAGATGGACCGCGTGTCCAGCGCCGGCCTCTTGGCCACCGCGCTCGGGCACGAGATCAAGAACCCTCTCGCGTTCGTCAGCGCCAACGTGGACATCGCGCTCCGCGACGCGCAAGAGTCGCTGACCCTGCTCGACGGCCACTCCGCCGGCGCTTTCGATACGCGGGTGCTGCGCGATCACCTGCGCGAGATCCGTGGCGCGCTGCAGGACGCCCGCCAGGGCACCCGCCGGGTCGAGGCCGTGGTCGGCGACCTGAGGGCGTTCTCGCGGCCCGAGCAGAAGCGTGACGGGCCGGTGGACATCGAGGCGGTGCTCAACTCGGCCATCAACATCACCCGCAACGAGATCCGCCATCGCGCGCGCCTGGTCCGCAACTATTTTCCCTCGCCCGCGGTGCGCGGTTCGGAAGCCCAGCTGGGCCAGGTCTTCTTGAACCTCTTGACCAACGCGGCCGATGCCATCGCCGTCGGCGACGCCGCTCACAATCAGATCGGCGTCGGCTTGCACGCCAAGGACGGCCGGGTAATCGTCGAGATCTCGGATACCGGCGGCGGCATCGCGCCCGCCGATCTGCCCCGCGTCTTCGACCCCTTCTTCACCAAGAAGCCGGTGGGCGAGGGCACGGGGATGGGGCTGGCGATCTGCCGAAACATCGTGGAGGGCGCTGGCGGGACGATTTCGGTTCGCAGCGAGGTGGGTCGGGGAACCACGGTTCGCGTCGAGCTGCTCGAGGCCGAGAGCCAGCGGCCACCGGCGCCCCTGTCGACCATCTCGCCACTCAGGCCCATGTCCCAGGCGCTCCGGGTGCTGGTGGTGGACGACGAACCGCTGATCGGGCGCGCGGTGGCGCGCTGCCTGGGGCGGCAGCACCAGGTGCGCTGGGTGGCCAGTGGGAGCGAGGCCCTGCACTTCCTGGCGACGGAGCCGTTCGACGTCGTCTTCCTCGACGTGATGATGCCCGACATGACCGGGGTGGAGGTCTATCAGCGGCTGAGTCAGACCTTGCCGGAGGTCGTGCCGCGCATCGTGTTCCTGACCGGCGGCGCCTTCACTGCGGACGCCCGCGAGTTCCTCGAGGCCGTGCCCAACCCGCAGCTCGGCAAGCCCTTCGACAGCCAGCAGATCCGTCAGGTGGCCCTCGAGATCGCCTCGGCGGCGTCGGTGCGCCAGGTCAGCTCGCGCTGACCCAGCGACCTTCAGCTCTCGCCCGCGGGTTTCTTGCCCTCGACCATGCGGCGGACCAGGCGGCGGAAGTTCGAGGCGTCCATGCCGGACAAGCGCGCGGCCTCCGCCACGTTGCCCGCGGCCAGGTTCATGACCCGCGAAACGTACGAGCGAACGAACTCGTCGCGGGCCTCGTTCAAGGGCTGCAAGCTGCCGGGCGCGGCAGCGGGCATTCCGGCGGTGTCGCGGAAGTTCGGTGGCAAGAGATCGACCGTCACCACCTCGTTGCGGCACAGGACGAGCGCGCGCTCCACGGGGGTCTCGAGCTCGCGCACGTTGCCGGGCCACGAGTGACTCGAGAGGGCGTCCATGGTCGCGGTGTCGACCTGTGGAACGGGTCTGCCCAGGCGCAGCCCGTGCTTGTGCAGGAAGTGATCCACCAGCATCGGGATGTCCTCGCGGCGGTCGCGCAGGGGGGGCAGATCGATGGTGAACACGTTCAGGCGGTAGAACAGGTCCTGTCGGAAGCGGCCCGCCTCCACCTCTTTGGCCAGGTCGCGGTTGGTGGCGGCGATGACCCGGACGTCGACCCGGCGGGACTCGGTCGAACCCACGGGGCGGATCGTTCCCTCTTGCAGCACCCTGAGCAGGCGCGCCTGCGTGGTGGGTGACAGCTCACCGACCTCGTCCATGAACAGGGTGCCGCTCGAGGCCGTCTCGAACAGGCCCT
>JADYYK010000172.1 GCA_020853705.1 Deltaproteobacteria bacterium | reverse complement strand
TCGTCGTGCGGCTGCGGGGTGAGAACACGGTCGGCAACTCGCGGCATGACGCCATCGTGATCCTCGATGGCGACCGAAACAAGAACCTCAGCGAGTGCGCCGGCTTCCGGCTAAGTGATCGGCATTGCCGCTAGGGCTGGCAGGTGCCGGGGCGGTCGGGCAGCAGGCACAGCTGGGCGCAGGCGCAGATGCTGGCGCCCTGACAGGTGCCCACGGTGCAGTCGGAGTCGATCCAGCAGGTGCCCGTGGTCGGCAGCGGGACGCACACTCCAGCGCCGCCGGATGTGCAGGTGGCGCCCACGCAGCGTGCGCCGTTGCGACAGTCGCCGGCGGTGAAGCAGCAGTTCATGGGCGGCACCATGGCGCACATGCAGGCGCCGTCGTGGGCCTTGCTGACGCCGGCAGAGCGGCGGTTGCACTCGTTGCCGTAGGTGACGCCGTCGCAGCCGCATTGCGGCATCGCGATGGTGTTGCAGATGCCACTGGGTCGCATCACGCAGGTGCCGCCGCTGGTGGCGTCGCAGGTCGGCTTCTCGCAGAACTGCTCCTGGGTGCAGGTGGTGGCGCAGGCGCCGTTGCCGGGACCGCCGTCGGGCAGCCTGGCGTCGGGGCCAGCGCCGCCGTCGTTGCCGGTGCTGCCGTCGCTGCCGGTGGCGCCGTCCCTGCTGGTGCTGGCGTCGCCGCGTGGCGGGATGGTGGTGTCGTCGCTGCAACTGGCCAGGGTGGCGAGCAGGGCAAACGAGGCGGCGTAAGCGAAGGTGTTGCGCATGGGAGTCTCCAGCTAGGGTGAATCGCGGACCAGGCACTCGCCGTCGTGGGCCTTGCTCAGGCCCTTCATGCGGCGGTTGCAGTCGTTGCCGTAGGTCTGGTTGTCACAGCCGCACACTGGTGCGAACTCGCGGGTGCAGATGACGGGGATGGCGACGCAGGTGCCCGGGCCGAAGCAGGACGGCTGATCGCAGAAGGTGCCGGGGCCGCACGCCGGGCTGCACGCGCCGGTGGCGGCGTCGTCATCGCCGCCGCAGCCGGGCAGCGCGAGCAGACAGCAGGCCAGCACCAGCGCACGCATGGCCTCAGGGTATCATCGGGCGCGGAAGCTGGCGCGGGCGTCGAGGCGCAGCCAGGCCGGATCGGGGGCCGACAGCGCCAGGCGCTCCACGGTCCAGTCGATCGGCGAGGTCGGCGGCGCGGCGGGCACCACGGCCTCGAGGGGCAGGGCGAGGTCGTCGAGGCCGCCCTGGCCGGGGGTCTTCAGGGCGACCGTGATCAGCGTCATCAGATCGGCGTAGCAGGCCGACAGCACGAGGCCGCCAGGGCGCGCGCGATCGGCGGCACGGCAGGTCAGGCGCACATCGGTGGGCAGCGCGCTGACGCGCAGCTCGTCGGGGCTCAGGGTCACCGCCAGGCTGCCACGGGCGAACAGACGGGCGTCGCGGCCGCGGGCGCTGCCGCGCAGCGGGGCCAGGCGGGCGGCCAGCTCGGCGGCGATGGACAGGGTGGCGCCGCCGTCGCGTGGGGCCAGCGCGGTGAGCACCGGGGGCAGCGGGACGCCGAGGTCGCGGGGCCGGAAGTCGAGCGGGTCGAGGTCGCGATCGAGGCGGGCGGCGAGGGCGGGATCCTGCAGCGCCTGGCCGAGCACGCCGGCGCGCCAGGCGCCCTCGAGGGCGGCGTTGAGGGCGTCGAGCGAGACCTCGATGGTGAGCTCGCTGTCGGCGCCCGGACGCGACGCCGGGGGACGCACCGGTGCGCCGCGGGCCAGCACCGGGCCAGGGGCGCCGAGGCTGCTCACGGGCGGCGACGGGATGACGACGCGGAGGTCGAAGGCCACGGTGGCGCGCTGGCCAGGCTCGAGGCGCAGGCCGCCGCTGCCGCAGAAGCGCAGCTCGAGGCGGGCGCCCTCGGCGCCGGGCAGCGGGATGGGCGGGGGCAGGCGCAGGATCCCCAGCGCCGCGGGCAGCAGCTCGAGGTCGATGGCGCTGGAGGCCTCGCGCTGGGCAACGCGCTGGGCGTACCAGCGCACCGCCTTGCCGGTGACCTTGTGCAGCACTGTGAGGGACCACGGGGCGTACTTCTTGATGGCGCCGGGCACGTAGGCGTCGAGCGCCTGGTCGACCAGCGGCCCCTTGATGCGGGCGCTGACGGCCGAGATGCGCGACAGCAGGACGCGGTCGCCGGCCACGGTCATGGCCAGCTTGCTGCTCACGGTCAGCTCGGTCTTGTCGACGAAGCGCACCGCGAGGTCGACGTCCATGCCGCGCGCGGTCCAGCGCAGGTTGACGGTGCTCTTGCTGACGCCGGGTAGATCCTCGACGTCGCCCAGGGCCTGCCGGGTCAGCTCGGCGACCAGCGGCTCGATGCGCAGGTCGAGCAGGCGCTGCGACAGCCCGACCCGCGCGGCGCAGCGCGCCCAGCCGCCCTCGGCGAACGGCCCCGCCAGCACGGTGGCGTGCACCTGCTCCGCGGTCCGCCGCCGCCGCACCACGTCCAGCCCCACCGTGTGCAGCCCAGGCGTCAGCCGCGGGCTGGCGTCGGTGCCGGGCCGGTCCGCCACCACGCCATCGAGCGTCGGTCGCGCCCGCCCCGTCGCCCCCTCGAAGCGCAGCCCGACCCGCCCATCCGCCACCATCTCCGGATACCCCGCCACCCGCGCCGTCAGCCCGCGCACCCCGGCCGCGCGCCTGAGCAGCGGCCACAAAAGGACGCCCCAGCCCGCCAGCAGGAGCACTCCCAGCCAGGCGCGCCTCATCACCCGCTCCGCGTCGCGGCGAACACGGTGAAGGCGCTGACCAGCTCCAGCACCACCACCCACAGCGTCGACGCCACCACGCTGGCGGTCATGGCGCGGGTGACCTCGTCGGCGTGCTCCTTGTCGGCGGAGCCCTTGGCGACCACGTCGGCGGCGATGCCGAAGGCATAGATCACGGTCAGCCACAGCGCGCGCACGCTGTAGACCGCGCGCTCGGGGCGCGGCTCGTAGAGGTCGACCGCCAGCAGCTGCCAGCCGCCGCGCACGCCTTCGAGCTTGCACAGCAGCAGGCCCCCGACGAGGAGGCCGCTCGCGAACACCAGCGCGACCAGCACGAACGACAGCGCCAGCGCGCAGTACACCGGCGCCCACAGGTAGCGCTGCCGCGACACCCCCAGCGCCTCCAGCGCGGCGATCTGCCGGGTCAGCCCCATGCCGCCGAGCCAGGCGTTGGTCGCGCTGCCCGAGGCGGCGACGAACAGGAAGCCGGCCACCGGGGGCGTCAGCGCGACGACATAGCTGCCGCCGACCATGTCGATGGCGATGTCGGGGCGGACCCCGACCGGCGCGGTGTGGCTGATGACGTACAGCACGGTGAAGCCGAGCAGGGTGGCGACGACGCCATAGAAGGCCGCCGGGCGCGCGAACGACTGGATCCAGGCGCGCAGAAAGACATGGAAGAAATCGCGGGGAAAACGCGCGATCTCGCGCGGGGTGCCGAGCAGCGCGGTGGCCGCGACCTGGAATGGGCGCAGCACGCGCGTCAGGCGGCGCATCAGGCGCCCGCGCGGTACCGGCGCCTTCGCCGCGCCGGTGCCGACGGCGCGCGCAACCGGCGCGGCCAGCCGCTCGGTCAGCGCGCGCTCGGCGGCGGCCTGCCAGTGCGAGCGCAGATCGCGCGAGGTGCCCTGGCGCGCGAAGGGCCCCGGCCAGGCGCCGGCCTGGTCAGGCCCCAGAGCCAGCAGCGGCACCAGGCGGCCGGTGGCGGCGTCGAGCACCAGCAGGCGATCGGCGACCCCGACCGCCAGCGCCAGATCATGCGTGACCACGATGGCGGCGGCGCCGCGCTGGTCACACTGCTCGCGCACCAGGCGGGCCAGGCCGTCCACGCGGTAGGGATCGAGGCCGACCGAGGGCTCGTCGAGGAACAGCACCGAGCGGCCGCCGGCCAGGGTGCGCGCGACCGCCAGGCGCTGGCCCTGGCCGCCCGACAGCTTGGTCACCGGGGCGCCGTCGGCCAGCTCGGCGGGCAGGTCGACCTCGGCCAGCCAGCTGCGCACCGCGGCGGCCAGCGCGCTGGGGTCGGCGGGCGGCGCGGGCGAACGGCGCAGGGCCAGCTCCAGGTTGCCGGCCACGTCGAGGTGATCGAACAGGGCGCCGCGCTGCGGCACCAGCCCGAGCGGGCCGTCACAGCTGAGCTCGGTGGCGCTGACCGTGTAGCCGTCGGCCTCCAGCAGCTCGCGATCGAACAGCACGCGCGCCAGGGTCGACTTGCCGGCGCCGCTGCCGCCCAGGATGGCGACCACCTCGCCGGGCGCGACCTCGAGATCGAGGTTGTCGAACAGCACGCGGCCGTCGGGCAGGTGCAGGGTCAGGCCGCGCACGCGCAGGATGGGCGCGGCGGGGGCGGGCGGCGCGGCCGCCGCGGGGGCGCTCACTGCGGCACGCTGCCAGCGCCGTCGTCACCGCTGGGCCCGCGCACCGGCGGGCGGCGGTCGAGCAGCTCGAGGGCGGCGGCGCGCACCAGCGTGGGCACGTCACCGGCGCGCGCGAGCAGCTCCAGCTCGGGACGGATGAGCAGGCCGACCATGGCCACCGCCAGCTCGGGCGGCGAGCCCGGGTTCTGCACGATGGCCAGCCGCACCCGCGACTTCTGCGACCACACCGGGTGGCGCGCGATCTCCGAGATGACCTCGGGGAAGGCCGGGCGGCGCGCCGCCATGCGCACCACGTCGGGCTCGGTCAGGCGCGGGTTGGCCAGCAGGTTGCGCACCACCGCCGGGTGCGGATCGGCCAGCAGCTTGTCCATGGTCTCGCGCGTGGGGCGGCGCGCCAGCGACTTGCGCTCGCCCAGCGTCAGCGAGCGGCCCGCGGCGGTGGCGGCACGCCGTTCACCGGTGGTCAGCGTTTCGGCCACGGTGTGCGATGGTGCCCGTCGCAGCAGGCGCCCCAGCGGCAGCAGCGCGCGCAGCGTGGCCAGCTCGCGCAGCATGTCGGCCAGGTGCTCGTGCGCGGGGTCGGCCAGCACCAGGGTGGCCGCGGCCAGGACGTCACGCGCGCGCGGGTCGGTCTGCTCGGCCAGGCCGCACACCGCGTCGAGCGCCAGCGCGGCCTCGGCGGGCGCCAGCGCCAAGAGCTCGCTGCGCAGGTAGCCGGTGCGTAGCTCCGCGGTGCGCAGCGTGGGCAGGGCGCGCAGCCAGCGCTCGCTGGGCGCCGTCACGGCAGAACCGAGGTGCGGAATGCCGCCACGGCCCCAGTTTAACCCGGCGCGGAGGTGGGCGCCGCGCCTCCAGTGTGGGCGGCGGAAACTTGGGTTGCGCCCCGGGCCGGGCCGGCAGGGGTAGCCTGGCTTCATGGGCGGGTTGACGCGGATCGGGCTGATTTCAGCGGCAATCGCCGGCCTCGCCGTGGCCGGCTGCGTCGGTCGCATCACCGACCTTTCCGACCCGGCCGAGCCGGCCGACCCCGGTGTCGATGCCGGCCCCGCGACTGGCCAGCCGCCGCAGGACCCCGGCAACCCGGGCGACCCGCCGGGCACCCCGCCCGCCCAGCGCGACTGCAGCCAGCCCGGCAGCTGCGCCTGCACCAGCAACGCCGACTGCCCGGCCTCGTTCGCCTGCTTCGCCGAGAGCGAGCTGCGCGTGTACTGCGCCTCCGGCCTGCGCGGCACCGGCGCCCTCGGCCAGCCTTGCCCCAACGGCGGCCGCGACTGCGCCAGCGGCGTGTGCGTGACGCCGTCGTCGGGCCCACCCGTGTGCAGCATCGTGTGCGCCGCCAGCGAGTGTGCCGGCAGCGCGCTGCCGACCTGCACGCCGCTCAACACCACCCCGGCCGCCAGCGTCTGCCTGTAGTCGCCGCCAGCCAGCGCGAGGGTCAGTTGCTCCGAGGGTCAAGCCGGCGCCGAGTGGCGCCGGCCGCCGCGGAGTCGCGGCGTGGGCGGAGTGGGGCTCCGTTGGGCTCCGTTGGGCTATGCCCTCATCATTCGTCACATCTCAGTCGCCCCGGATTGCATCGAGGGCCGGCTTCTCCAGTGGCCGGCCCTCGTAGCGCCTGAAGCCAGCCCAGGCGCGTCGTGGCGGGTGCGCTTCAGGTCTGGCGGCCGAGGAC
>JADYYK010000171.1 GCA_020853705.1 Deltaproteobacteria bacterium | reverse complement strand
TCCACTTCGAGCTGGCCAAGGCCTACGCCAAGCGCAAGGACATCAAGCGGGCCAAGAGCGAGATGGCCGCGGCGATGCAGCTCAAGCCGGGGACGGCGGAGTACATCGCCTTCAACAAGACGCTGAAGTAGCCCCCTCTAACCTCGGGCTCAGTTCATGTGATCGAGCTTCGCTCTCTCACATGAACGAGCCTGGGGTCAGTCGATCACGACGGGGCTGCGCCCCGCCCCATTTGGCGGAGCCAAACGGGGCCCCCCCCGCTTACGCCGCCACTCGGCGGCGGGCCGGCCACGTGGCCGGCTTCGGCCCTCGACGCAACCGATCTCCGCTTTAGCCACCGAGCAACGCCCGCCCGAACGCCGAGGTCGCCGCGAACGCCAGCAGCGCCTGCACCGTGGGCGCGCCGCCGATGAAGTCGTCGAGGTCGTCGAGCTTGCCCACCGTGGGCATCTTGGGCAGCCCGTCGTCGAGGCGGGTCATCAGGCGCGCCACGAAGCGCACGTCGGCCGCCGCCACCAGGCCGACGCGCCGCGCGGTCTCGATCACCCCGTGGCGCAGCCGCTCGGCCACCGCCGCGCCTGCACCCGGCTTGCCCGCGACCTCGGCGGCGACCTCGCGCAGCCGCTCGGCCCAGGCGCCGAGCTTGCTGGGCTCGACGCCGGCGCGGATGCGGCCCTCCAGCGCGCGCACGTCGGGGTTGTCGCTCGACTCCAGGCCGCACGCCGCCAGCAGCGCCGGCACCAGGCGCCCCAGCTCGTCGACGCTGAGCGACTGCAGCACCCGCGCCCCCGGCCGCGCCAGCTCCAGCGTGCTGGCGAACAGGTAGTTGGTCTCGGCCACTGGCAGGAGCTGCAGCACCTCGGAGCGCACGATCACCGTGGGCACCTCGGAGTCCAGCACCACGAAGGGCGCCGGCAGCTCCAGCGCGCGCATCAGCACCGCGCCCTCGAGCCCGAGCTGCGCCGACACCGCCGCGAAGGTCTTGCCCGCCGCGGTGCGTGCGTCCAGCTTGGCCACCCCGGTGGCGCCCGCCGCCTCCGGCGTCGGCGGCCCCAGCTGCACCATGCCGTCGAGCTCGGCCAGCACGCCGAACAGCGCCGGGGTCAAGTCAGGATGGCGCACGCTGAGCCGGGTCTCGGGCGACAGCGCCCCCGCGTTGTCGGCCTTCTCGAACTCCTTGCGCAGCTCGAGCACCAGCGCCTTGAGCTGCGGATCGGGCAGGTTCGACGCCATCAGCAGCGACAGCAGGCTCCAGGCCCAGCGCCGCTCGCCCTCGGCCACCAGCAGCTTGCCGAGCTCGATGACGCGCGGCATCCACGGCCCCGCCAGCGCCATCAGACCGGCGATGGCGGTGCGCTTGTCGTCCTTGCGCGCGGCGTCGTCGCCGTACAGCTCGAGCAGTCGCTCCCAGTCCTCGCGCGTCGGCGCCAGCTCGACCGCGCCGCGCAGGTAGCGCTCGGCGCGTGCCTTGTCGTTCAGCTTCTCGACCGAGATGCGCGCCAGCGAGCGCATCGCCGCGGCGCGCTCGGCGGGGCCGCCGCTCTCGGTGCGCGCCTCGTGGATCTGGATCAGCTGCTCCCAGTCGCCACGCTTCTCGAGCACCTCGCTGAGGCCATCGATGGCGCCGCTGTTGCCCGGATCGTACGACAGCGCCATGTCGAAGGCCTCGATGGCCTTGTCCTCGTCGGTCGCGGCCAGGATGCCGCCGCGCTCGGCCCACAGCGCCGCCAGCTGCGTCGGATCCGTCGTGGTCGGCAGCAGGCGCTCGATGACCGCCAGCGCGCGCTCGGCCTTGCCGCTGCGCCGGTAGTGGCGCAGCGCGCGCACCATCAGGTCGCCGTCGGCGTCGGCCTGATCGCCGCCCGCGTTGATGGCCAGGTCGTAGCAGACCCCGGCCTCGTCGGGCCGCGCCAGGCGGTCCTCCCACAGTCGACCCAGCCGCGCATACAGCTGGCCGCGGTGCGTCGGCTCGGGGTCGACCAGCAGGGCCTGGATCGAGTGCTGGATGGCCGCCGCCACCCGGCCCTGATCGGCGAACACGTCGGCGATGGCGTTGAGCACGCCGGAGTGCAGCGGATCGATGCGCAGCCCCTCGCGCAGGTCGTCGATGGCCTGCTCGGGCCTCTCGAGGCGCGCCGCCAGCGCGCCGCGCCGGTAGGTCGCGTGCAGGCGGGTACGATCATCCAGCGGCTCACCACGCCCCGACAGCACCCGGTCGTAGATGGCATAGGCGCCGGCGACGTCGTCCTGGCCCAGGCGCTGATCGGCGACCGAGAGCGCCGCGGCCGGGAACGTCGGCATCAGGTCGAAGGCGCGCTGCGACAGCCGCGCCGCGCGGTCGTCCTCACCGACCACGCGCATGGCCTCGGCCAGCTGCTCGATGCGCTCGGCGTGCTCGCGCAGGCGGGCCGGCTCGGGGCCGGTGGAGCGCTCGAACGCCGCCAGCGACGCGCGACGCGCCTCCAGCGCCGCGGCGTGATCGCCGCGCGTGGCCATCAGCTGCGCCAGCGCGTCCCAGGCCGGGTAGTGATCGGGATCGACCGCGACCGCGCGGGTCAGCCAGCTGGCCGCCTGCACGCCGTCGGTGAGCAGCAGCGCCGCGCCGCGCGCGCGCAGCCGCGCCGCCCGCTCCGACCACGACAGCTTGGCCTCGTCGGGCTCGGGCAAGAGCGCCGCGCTGGCGCGCCAGCCCTTGGCGCGACGGCCGATGGCCTTGAGCGCCTCCATCGCCGGCTGGTTGGCCGGATCCAGCGCGCGCGCCTCGCGGTAGTACGCCGCGACCTTCGACGCGGTGTCGGGGCCACGCTCGTCGCAGGCCTCGGCCAGGTGGCACAGCACCAGGGCGCCCTGCGCCGCCGGTAGCTTCCTGGCCTGCTTCTCGCGCAGCGCCAGCCAGGCCTCGAACTGGCCCGCGCGCAGCTCGAGCGACGCCCGCGCCAGCAGGGTCTCCATGTCCTCGTCGCCCGCGGCGCCGCCCGACAGGCGCTTGGTGCGCGCCGCCAGGGTGGCCTCGGCGTCGGCCAGCTTGCCCAGCGCCTTGTCGAGCACACGCGCCAGCTCCCACTCGGTGTCGGCCACCTCGGAGGGCTCGGCGTCGGTCTCGAGCTGCCGCGCCAGCGTGCGCCCGAGCAGGTCGGCCAGCTCGGGATAGCGCGCCCCGGTGCGGTACAGCGACAGCAGCTGGCGGCGGTTGTCGCCGTCCTCGGGCCGCTCCTCGAGCAGGCGGCGACACAGGCGCTCCTTGCTCTCGGCCGAGGTCGCGGTGGGGTGCTCGTCGCACACCTTGATGGCCTGCTCGAAGGCGGCCACGCGGGCTGCGCGCTCCTCCAGCACGTCGGCGCGCGCCTCGATGAGGTCGGTCAGATCCGACCACTGGCTCTGCGCGCGCAGCAGGTCGCTGAGCGGCGCGAAGCCGGGCCCGTCGGCGCCGGCCTCGTTGCAGAGCTCGCGCAGCGTGGTGATGGCCCCCATCGGATCGTCGAGCTGCTCGCGCTGCAGGCGGGCCATGCTGAGGCGGATCTCGATGCGGCGGGGCCCGGTGGCGCGGCCCAGCTCGATGCGCAGCCGGCGCAGCTCCAGCGAGGGATCGACCTGGCCAGTGGTCAGCGAGCGCACCCCGGCCAGCGCCTCCTCGTTGTCGGGCGCGAGGTCGAGGATGTGCGCGTAGGTCGCCAGCGCGGTCTCGGGATCCTGCAGCTTCTCCCGCGACAGTCGCGCGATCTCGAGCTCACGCTCGATGCGACGGCCGGTGTCGTCCTTGGGCATCAGCGGGGCCGACTGCTGCAGGCGATCACGCAGATCGCGCCAGCCCTGGGCCTTGCGGTGGTGCTCGATGACGACCTCGAGCGAGGCCGCCGCCGCGGGCATGAGCTGCAGGATGCGGTGGTGCACGTCGAGGGCGTCCTCGTCACGCTCCTTGCCCAGGGTGGTGTAGAGCGCGGTGATCTTGCGGTACAGCTCCAGCACCTGCTCGGGATCGCGCGAGCGCGCCGCCGCCAGGCGGTAGGCGCCCACCAGCAGCTCGCGCCGCCCGGTGGCCTCGGCCAGCCGCTCCAGCTTGGCCGGCAGCGTGGTGTCGGTGGGGCGCAGCACGAAGGCCTCGGCGTACAGCTCGAGCGCGCGCTCGCGGTCGGAGCGCTTGTCCTCGTGCAGCGCGGCGATGCGCGACAGCTCGTCGGCCGAGGCGGCCTCAGCGCTGGCGCGGATGCGCGCCTCCAGGACGGGCAGCACCTTGTCCCAGGCGTTCTGCGCCTCGGCGGCATCGGTCAGCTCGCGCTCCAGCCCCTCGGCCGCGGGATCCAGCCGGTAGATGGCCAGCAGCATGTCGAGCGCCGCGCTGGGATCCTTGAGCTCCTGCGCGCGCACGCGGTGGCGGGCCCGCATCAGCTCGACGCGCTGGGCCAGGCCCTGGGCGCGATCGCCCAGCTCGGCGTACAGCGCGTCCAGCGGGCGCCACAGCCCGCGCGACGCGGCCAGCCGCTGCGCCTCGGCCAGCGCCGCGCCGTCGCGCGGATCCAGCGCCAGCAAGCGGACCTGTTCGTGAAAGGCGCGCTCGGCGTCGTTGATGCGCGCGCTGGAGATGGCGGCCCGTGCCCGCAGCGCGGCGCGCCGGGTCTCGAGATCGTTCGACGCCCGCGCCGACACGTCCATCAGCGCGAGCAGATCCTCGTGCCGCCCCGTGGTCCCGGCCAGCTCGGCCAGCGCCTCGGCGATGCCGGCGCGACTGACCGACGACAGCCCGATGGCCTGCAGCACCAGGAAGGCGCGGTTGGGATCGTTCAGCTTGTCCTTGTACAGCGCGGCCAGCTCGCGGTGCAGCGCGGCGCGGGCGTCGTCGCCGGTCGCCTCGGCGGCCATGTCGAGGTAGATCGCGACCAGCTCGCTCCAGGCCCCGGCCTCGCGCGCGGCGGCGACGCACTCGCCCAGCACCTCGGCGTCGCGGCCCGACAGCCACAGGATCCGGCGCAGGGCATGGAAGCGCCCCAGCTTGTCCTCGCCATCGAGCAGCCCGAGGCCCAGCCTGAGCAGCGCGATGCGCGCCGGCGCGGCCTCGACCGCGGCGGTCGCGACCTCCAGCGCCCCCAGCGCGACCCCGGCCTGCGCCGGTCCACGCAGCCGCGCCACCGCGGCCAACGCGTCGGGCTGGGTCGGACTCCAGCGCAGCACGCGCTCGTAGGCCGCCAGCGCGGCGGCGCGATCGGCCTGGCCCTCCCACAGCTTGGCGATGTCGAGGCCACGCTCGATGCGCGCGCCGGTGTCGTGGATGACGCGCAGCTCGGCCTCCTCGGCCGCGATGACCTCGCGCGGCTGGCCCAGGCTGCGCTGGTGCCCGACCAGGGCGCGCAGGGCGTCGCCATCGTCAGGGGCCAGATCAACGACGCGCAGCCAGGCGCGTACGGCGCGGCGGGCGTCGGGGATGTTGTCGTCGACGTTCTTGGCCGCGGCGCGCCAGTAGCGCAGCACGCTGGCGTCGTCGACCGCGCGCCAGGCCTGGCCCGACAGGGTGCGATCCAGCGCCTCGAAGTCGCCGCGCCGGCGGTGCAGCGCGATGAGCTCGTCGCGCACGGTCCAGTCGTCGGGGACGATCGACAGGACCTCCTTCCAGCACGCCTCGGCGCGGGTGTCGTCGCCCAGGCGCTGGGCGCAGTGCTCGCCCAGCTTGCGCAGGAGCTCGATGCGCTGCTGCGGCGCGCGCAGCAGCTTGAGCTGGCCCTCCAGGGCGCGCGCGACGCCGGCGTTGTCACCCAGGGTGTCGTACAGCTGGGCCAGCGCGGTGAAGGCCTCCAGCGCGCCATCGGACGGCGACAGCGCGCTGCCCGGCGGGGCGGCGGCGGCGGCCGCGGCGGCCAGCTCCTGCGCGACCTCGGCGCGACGCTCCCACAGCGACACCGCCAGGCGCGGATCGTCGAGCTCCTTCTCGGCGATGGTCGCGGCGCGGGTCAGGAGCTTGGCGCGGACCTCCAGCGACTTCTCGCGCTGGGCGCGCTGCGACAGGAAGCCGACCAGGGCCTCCGACTTGCCGGTGCGCGCGAGGTACTCCTCCTTGGCGCGCAGGGCGTCGTGATCATCGGCGTCGAGCTCGAGCACGCGCTCGTAGGCGACCAGCGCGCGCTCGAGATCACCGGCCGACCACAGGGCGTCGGCCACCAGGCGGCGGAAGTCGAGCACCGCGGCGGCCGGCAGGCCGGTCAGCGGCAGCGCGCCCAGCTCGGCCAGGCCGTCCCAGTCCTTGCGCCGCGCCAGCACGCGGGCCTGGGCCAGCAGCGCGATGGGATCGTCGGGGCGCTCGGCCAGGATCTGGGCCAGGATCTCGGCGGCCTTCTCGTGATCGCGCATGCCCGAGAGGTAGGCCTCGGACACCGTGCGCAGCATGACCACGCGCTCGGCGCCGGACAGCGCGGCGGCGCGGCGCGACAGGAACTCGGCCAGGCGGTCCCAGCGCTTGGCGCGACGATAGACCTCGGACAGCGCGCGCGAGGTCTCGTCGACGGCGTCGCCCAGCTCGTACAGGCGCTCCCAGGCGTCGATGGCGAGATCGGTCGACTTGAGGCGGGTCTCGGCGATCTCGACGGTCTCGCGTGTCCACTCCAGACGCTGGTTGGGGTCCCAGGTCTCCTTGATGGCGCCGGCGTAGAGATCGTAGAGCGCGCGGTAGTCGTTGCGCTCGCGATAGCGGACGGACAGGAACTCGACGGCGTCGGCGTGCGCCGGCTCGACCTGGGTCAGGCGGCGAAAGGTCTCCTCGGCGCCGGCCAGATCCTTGAGGCGATCGCGGTACATGCGCGCCAGATCGAGCAGCAGCGCGGCGCGCGTCTCGGGCAGCGTGGCCCAGGCGGCGTTGTCGACGGCGTCGGAGGTCAGCGCGGCCAGCTTGGCCCAGTCGCGCGCGCGCGCCAGGCGCTGTGACTCCTGGCGGAAGGTGGCGTTGTCGGTCAGCACGGTGCGCTCGCCGCTGGCCACCGCGGCGGCGACGGCGGGCGACGGCGCGCGGGGCGCGACCGGCGTCGCCATCGGGGTCGGATTGCGCACCGCGGCCGGGGTCGCCATCGGCGTCGGCAGGCGGGGCGCGGCGGGCAGCCCGGTGCCGGTGATGGTGGCGCGGCTGCGCAGCGGTGGAGCAGCCGGCGGGCTGGCTGCGGGCGCCGGTGCGGTCGGGGGCTCGGCGGGCTCGAAGTCGGAGGCCGCCAGCGGCTCGGGCTCGGGCTCCGGCTCGGCCATCGGGGGCGGCATCGGCGCGGGCTCCAGCTCGACCTCGGGCTCCGCTTCGGGGATGGGATCGGGCATCGGCGCGGGCTCCGGCTCGGGTTCGAGCATGATGGGGGCCGAGTCGACCGCGGGCAGCGGCTCGGGAGCCAGGGCCTGGTTGGCGGCGGCCGCGGCGGCGGCGAAGGCGTCATCGTCGAGATCGGTGGAGATCACGGGGCCGGAGTCGGGCTCGGCCGCGGAGTGGCGGGCGCGGATGCGCGGCGCCACCGGCTGATCGGGCTCGTGGCCGGGGTGACGCGAGCGAGCGCCCGGGGCCATGCTCTCGACCTCGGCGACCGGATCGGGGCCGAGGCCGAGATCGAGGTCGCGCAGGGCGTCGGACTCGTACACCGGCGCGGTCTCCAGCCGGGACGAGGCCCGGCGCGAGGTCGGCTGGCGCAGCTCGGCGGTGGGCTCGTGCCAGCCGCGCGCGGGGCGTTCGACCAGCGCGTCGGCGTCGACCTCGGCGGCGACGGCGTCGGCGTCGGCGTCGCTGAGGCGCTCCGGCGGCGCGACCAGCGGATCCTCCTGGTAGCCCTCGTCGCTGGGCGCGGCCTCGTAGGCCGCGGTGGGGCTGGCGTGGGGATCGTCGTGGCCGACGTCGATGCTCATGCGGTGCGGCGGCGGCGCGCCGCGGCCCAGCTCGCCGACCTCGGTGGCCTCGCCGGGGTACGAGGGCTCGGCGCCAGCCAGCAGGTGATCGATCTCGCCCAGATCGAAGGGGTCACCACCGGGCGCCGGGGGCGCCGCGGCGGGGGCGGCGGGGAGATCGTCCCAGCCCTCGCCTGCATCGACCGGGGGAGCTGGAGCCTTCTTGCGCGGATTCGGCTTCTTGGGAAGCTCGCTGTCGGACACGAAATCCCTCCCGTGCGGGGGCATCTCCGCGCGCCAGCGCGGGATCCCCGGGATCGTCAGCCTACCCCAGCGCGCTGCCGGGCGGCTACTGGAATCTCGCGGGGTTTGCCCGCAACATCCACTTTCTTGCAGAAACCACGGGGCGCCTCCGTGGGGCGGCACTTGACGTCTTGACAGGCGGCTAGTTAGTGTTACTATGACACTAACTAAGCAGCGACCGCATCACAGTGGGCACGACGCGAACAGACGTGGACCAAGAAGGCGAGGCGACGACGACGATGCGAGCCCTCAAGACCGACCTCTACCAGCTGACCATGGCCGCGGCCTACTTCCACCGCGGCTTCGAGCCGACGCGGGTCACCTGCGAGGCCTTCATGCGCCGGCTGCCGCCACGACGCCGCTTCGTCATGATGGCGGGGCTGCAGCGCATCTCCACCTACCTGCGCGACCTCCGCTTCACGCAGGACGAGATCGCGTACCTCCGCGAGGTGCCCATGCTGCGCGCGGCGATGACGCCGGCGTTCTGTGACTACCTGGCGCGCTTCCGCTTCACCGGCGAGCTGTGGGCGCAGCCCGAGGGCACCATCAGCTTCGCGCGCGAGCCGCTGCTGCGCATCACCGCGCCCATCATTGAGGCGCAGCTGGCCGAGACCTTCGTGCTCAGCGTGCTCAACCACGGCGTCAAGGTGGCGTCCAAGGCGGCGCGCGTGGTGCTGGCGGCGGGACGCTCCGGGGCCAAGGTGGTCGAGTTCGGCGGCCGGCGCACCCATGACGAGGCCGCGGTCGACGCGGCGCGCGCGGCGGTGGTGGCGGGTTGCGCCGCGACCTCCAACGTCGAGGCCGGCATGCGCCACGGGCTGCCGTTGACCGGGACCATGGCCCATATGTGGGTGATGGCGCACGCGCTCCCGGGCGTCGCCGACCAGGACAGCGAGCGCAGCGCGTTCGCGCACTGGGTCGAGACCTTCCCCGACGCCGCCAGCCTGCTGGTCGACACCTATGACACCCTGCGCGGCGTCGAGATGGCCATCGCGGCCGCGGGCGACAAGCTCCGGTCGGTGCGCCTGGACTCGGGCGATCTGGAGGCGCTGTCGCGCGGCGCGCGCAAGCTGCTCGACGCCGCCGGGCTGAAGGCCACCACCATCGTGGCCTCCAGCGGCCTCGACGAGCACGCGGTGGCGCGGCTGTGCGAGTCGGGCGCGCCCATCGACGCCTATGGCGTCGGCGAGAACATCGTCGAGCCGGTCGACGCGCCCATCACCGGCATCGTTTACAAGCTGGTCGAGAACCACACCGCGGGGCGCTCGGTGGCCAAGAAGTCGTCGGGCGGCAAGGCCACCATGCCCGGGGTCAAGCAGGTGCGCCGCACCGTGGTCGATGGCCGCATGGTGGGCGACGAGATCGGCCTGGCCTCGGAGGGGCCCGGCGGGCTGCTGGTGCAGGTGATGGCGGATGGCGCGGTGCTGCCCGAGGCGGCGGCGACCTGGCAGCTGGAGGTGGCGCGCGCGCGCGCGGCGGCGGAGCTGGCGGCGCTGCCCGACGACCTGCGGATGATCCCGGGCGATCCCGCGCGCGAGGGCCAGGACGGGTATCCGGTCGAGGTCTCGCCACTGCTGGAGGGGCTGTCACAGCGGCTGTGGAGCGGCGCGGATCGCTAGGTTTTTCGTTGACGTAACGTAAAGGTCCGAAGGCGGCCGCGGGCCGCTGCAGCGAAGGTGTGCGCGACGGCCGGGTGGCCGTGACACCAGAGGTGTGCCCGGCCAGCGCGACGTGCGGTGCGGCGGGTACGGATGCAGAGCGTGCGCGGCCCGGCCGCGACAGGAGGAGGTGCCGTGATGAAGCTCGAATTGACGCTGTCGCAGCCGGTGCTGCCGTGCGCGGCGGAGGCCGAGGTGGTGTTCCTGGCCCGGCTGACGCCAGGGGTGGCGGCGCCCGGGGTGCGCCCGGTCGACGTGCGCTTCGTGCTCGATCGGTCGTACTCGATGGGCGAGGCCTCGGGGCTGGGCGGGCTGACCAAGCTGGAGGCGCTCAAGCAGGCCTGCAAGGCTGCCATCGGCCAGCTGGTCGCGGGGCGCGACCGCGCCGGGGTGTGGGCCTTCGCCGCCAAGGCGGCGGTGCCGCTGGCGTGGCAGGCGCTGGCGCGGCGGGCCGACCTGGTGGCGCTCGAGAAGGCCATCGACAAGCTGTCGCTGCAGGGCGGCACGGCGTTCGCGGACGCCCTGGGCGGCGCGGTGGCGGCGCCGCGGGACGGCGCGGCCACCACGCTGGTGGTGTTCCTGACCGACGGGGTGCCGTACTGCCCCGACGTCGACGCCGAGCGCGCGCGCACGCTGGCGCTGGCCGAGCGCGCCGGCGAGCTGGGGCTGACGCTGCTGGTGTATGGCACCGGGGTCTCGTACGACGAGGCCTTCCTGCGCCAGGTCGCCGAGCACGCGGGTGGCGGCTCGCGCTTCGCCCACCTGAGCGACGTCAGCGCGCTGGGCGCGGAGCTGGCGCGCGAGATCCAGCTCGGCGCGGCGGCGCAGGCCAGCGAGGTCGAGTTCGCGGTGGTGCCGGCGCCGGGGGCGTCGCTGAGCGAGGTCACCGCGATGCTGCCGGCGCAGCACGAGGTCGTGATCCATGGCGCGGGCGGCGCGGGGGAGGCCCGGGAGCGGGCCGGCGTGGTCGACGCGCGCGGGCGGGCCTACGTGGTGCGCGCGCGGCTGGCCGACGCCAGCGTGGCGGCGACGCGCGACGTGGCCCGGGTCGAGATCAGCTGGCGTGACGCCGGCGGCCCCCAGCGTGAGGTGCGCGAGGTCCTGGTCGAGCTGAGCGGCGACGCCGCGCGGGTCAGCGCGCCCGACGCCGTGGTGCGCGCCACGGTGCTGACCGCGGCGGGGGCGCGCGCGACCATGCGCGGCGACCTCGGGCTGGCGCGCACGCTGTTCGGCAGCGCGGGCAACGCCACCATGCTGGGCGCGCTGGCCACGCTGGGCACCGCGGCGGCTGGCGGTGACGAGGACGCGGCGCGCTCGCTGCGCACGCGGGTGATGGCGCCTGGGCTGGCGCTGGGCACTGCGAAGGGAGACGAGTGATGAAGTGCGTCGTGTGCGGCGCGCCCCCGCTGGCGGGCGCCTTGCTGTGTGTGTGTGGTAACCCGCTGCCGGTCGCGGTGGCCGGTGCGGGTGCGGGTGCCGGGGCGGGAGTGGGAGTGGGTGCCGGCGCGGGTGCGGGTGCAGGGGCGGGACCGGGGGCGGTCCCGATCCCGGCCGCTGCGCCGCACCTGGGGGGCCTGGGGGCCATCGGGGCCGCGGCGGCGCCCACCGGGGCCGCGCTCAAGGTCGTCGGCGCGAGCCAGAGCTTCGCGCTGCCGGGCGACGACTTCAGCGAGCTCCTGCTCGGGCGCCACGATCTGGAGGCGCGCCCGCCGGTGGTCGTGGATCTCGACCTGGGGCCGCTGTCGCCGCGTGCGGGTGGCGGCTTTGCATTGTCACGCCGTCAAGCCCGCCTGTCGCGCCGCGCGGGCCAGCTGTACCTGTGCGCGCTGGGCGGGGCCCAGACGCTGCATCGTCGCGTGGGCGCGGGCGCGAGCTTCGCGGTGCTGCCCGCCAACCAGGAGATCGCGCTGGAGCCCGGCGACCGCGTCGCCTTCGGCAGCGGCGACCGCGCCCTGGTGCTCGAGCTCGAGTGAACCGTTCGCAGCGATGACGAACCGATGACATGACGACGACGACGACGACAACGACGACAACGACAAGGACAAGGACAAGGACAAGGAGAACCGCCATGACGATCGTGACCTACGAGGACCCCTTCCTGAAGCAGCTCGCCCACGCCATGCCCATCGAGATCGGCGCCGCCGATCTGCGCGGCAAGCGCGTCGGCCTGGTCGTGGTCGACCCGGTGCAGGGCTTCTGCGACTTCGGCGCGCTGTCCGACCCGCGCTCGATGGCCCCGATGGTGACCGCCATCGACGCCCTGGCGCGCCGCCTGCTCGACCGCGCCGGCGCCCCGCGCGTCCTGGTCTTCCGCGACGCGCACACGCCCGGCGTGCCCGAGCCGCCCTACCCGCCGCACTGCGAGCGCGGCACCGGTGAGGAGCTGGTGACGCCGCGGCTGCGCTGGCTGGCCGACGCGCCCGCGACCACGGTGCTCGACAAGGACTGCATCAACGGCTTCGTGGGCGCCATCGGCCGCGCCGGCGAGAACCGCTTCGTCGACTGGGCGCAGAGCGGCGCGCTCGACGCCCTGGTGGTGACCGGCGACTGCACCGACATCTGTGTGCTCGACTTCGTGGTCACCACGCTGTCGGCGCGCAACCACGGCCTGCTCGGGCGCCTGGGCCCGGTCGTGGTCTACACGCCCGGGGTCGCGACCTATGACCTGGGCGACCCGGTGGGGCTGGGCCTGCCCGAGCTGATTCGCCACCCGGCGGCGCCGTTTCACCACGCCGCGCTGGCCATGATGGCGCGCCGTGGCGCCGTGCTGGCCGATCGGGTGGAGGTCTGACATGCGCCCCATCTACCGCGGTCTGCCCAAGCCCGGCCACGCCGTGTTCGACGCCCAGGCCGCCGGCGCCGCGCAGGGCGGCACCCAGGTGCGCTCGCCGTTCTTCCGGCGCTACCTCGGGGTCGAGAACGTGCTGGTGCCTGCGGTCGGCCACGACGTGGTCGCCGGGGTGCCGACGCCGCGCCCGGTGGTCATCCTGACCGATCTGCTGGCGGCCATCGCGGGCGGCCCCGGCGGCCTGTGCGAGGAGAGCTTCGACGAGCGCACCGAGGCGCCCTGGCTGTCGGCCTCGCGCCTGCTGTGTGATCGGCTGGCCGAGCGCCGCATCGTCACCGTGCTGCCGGCCGATCAGCACCTCAACCCGGCGCTGCTCGACGCCGGCGCGACCACCGCGGTGGTCCTCGATCCGCGCGCGCTGCTGCCGGCCGAGCGCGCCGTGGTGGCGGCGGCGCCGACCCTGGCGCGCAAGCTGGAGACGCGGGTGGCGCTGACGGTGGCCGAGGTCGAGCAGGTCTTCGGCGCCATCATCGACAAGGAGGACCGCAACTTCCTGCCGCACTGTCGCGAGGGCGTGGTCGACTACATCCCCAGCGTGCGCGCGCTGCTCGACCAGCAGCGCGATCAGCTGGGGCGCGAGGCCGCCGCAGGCGCCACGCTGCCGCGCCCGTGGCTGCTGCCCGACTTCAAGACCGGGCTGTCATGCCTGTCGGCGCCCGACCGGCGCGGCATGAACGGCAACGCGCTGCGCGAGATCCTGCTGGCGTCGCAGGCCGGCGCCTACCTCGAGGGCAGCGCGCGCCGGCACCACAAGGTGGCGCTGGTGGGCGGCACCGCGCACGAGTACTCGGTGGCCGAGGCGGTGCGCTTCCTGGTCGACCTCGACTACACCGTGGTCCTGATGCTGGCGGTGACGGGAGGCCTCGGCATCGCGTCCAAGCGCGCCACCGCGCACGAGCTGTGCGAGCGCTATGGCGCCAAGGTCTTCGCCAGCTATGACTGGCCGCTGCCGGCACACCTCGGTCCCGAGCCGCCGGGCTGGGCGCGCCTGGCCGCGCGCGTGCGCAAGGAGGACGACGAGTTCCACCAGGCCTGGGCGGTCGAGCACGCCGCGCAGCTGGGGCGTGGGCGCACCTCTCAGGACGTGCCCGTGGTCCGTGACGGGCGCGATCTCGCCGCCCAGCTGGGGAGGGCGTCATGAGCCGCGCCAACGCCGGGGTGGATCGGCGCGACACCCGCGCGCGCAACTTCCTGTTCGGCGACCGACGCTCGGTCGAGGCCACGCTGGCGGCCTGGTCGGCGTGGCGCGAGCGCGGGCCGGACGGCGTGGTGAGCCGCGTGGTGCGGCTGGCGCTGCGCGGTGAACCGGCCAACTTGCTGGGCACCGCGGCGGGCTTGCGCGCGGTGGAGCGGCTGCGCGGCGAGGCCTTCGGCTTCGAGCTGCGCGCCGAGCTGGCGCGCGGCGACGCCAGCCGCGACGTGCTGAGCGCGATCGGCGCGCGCACCGGGCCCACGCCGGTGACCGGGATCTTCGTGGTGGTCGACGCGGGCGGCCGGGCCGCCGAGTCGCGCCGGGTCGCCGAGGCGGTGCGCGCCCACCTGGAGGGACCGGCGTCGGCAGCCCAGGTCCTGGTGCTGGCCGACGTCGACAGTCCGCCGCTACGCCTGGGGCAGCGCGCGGGCCGGGTCGAGCGCGTGCTCTGCGCGCTGGCCGCGCCGCTGATGGACCCGCTGGTCGAGGGCGTGCTGGCGGGCATGATCGAGGAGGCTCCCGATGACACCCCCGTGGTGGTCACCGGGGTCGGGCCACGGGTGGCGGCGCTGGCGCTCGGCGTCGGCGATCTGTTCATCGAGTACGCCGGCGCCGCCCGCGTGCTGTCGGCGGCGCAGCTGGCCGAGCTGGCACGACGCGTCGTGGTCCCCGACGCGCTGGTGGCGCAGGGCAAGGCGCGCAGCACCGTCGGCGCGGCGCTGGCGGCGCTCGGCGTCGAGGTCATGAACCCGGGCGCGGGCGGCGCCAAGGTCAGCGGGCTCCTGGTCGAGCCCGAGGTCGGCCCCGCCGAGCCGCGCTCGCCCTTCGAGGTGGCACATGCTGGCGTCGTATGACCTCGGGCCGGTGCTCGGTGAGGGCGGCATGGGCCGCGTGGTGCGGGCCCGCCACCGCGCCCTCGGCGTCGACGTCGCCATCAAGGAGCTGAGCGCGCCGACGCCCGAGCTGGTCGAGCTGCTGCGCGACGAGGCGCGCATCCTGTTCGCGCTGAAGCACCCGGCGTTTCCCGCGGTGCGCGACTTCTTCAGCGACGCCGGGCGCTTCTTCCTGGTCATGGACCTGGTGCCCGGCCTGGCGCTGTCGACGCTGGTGGCACAGCACGGGCCGCTGACGCCGGCCGCCCTCGAGGCCCTGGCCCGCGGCGCGCTGGCGGCGCTTTCGCACCTGCACGCGGCGCGCATCGTCCATCGCGACCTCAAGCCAGCCAACATCATCTGTGACGGCGACCGCGTGGTACTGGTCGACTTCGGCATCGCGCGCGCCTCGGCGCTGACGCCGCGCACCATGATGTGGGCGCGCCACGCGCTGACGCCGTGCTTCGCGCCGCCCGAGCAGTACCGCGGCGAGCCGTCCCGCCCCGCCGCCGCTCTGTACGCGCTGGGCGCCACGCTGCACTTCGCGGCCAGCGCGCGCGTCCCGCCCGAGGCGCCGCGCCGCGAGGTCGGCCCCGACTCGCTGCTCGACCTGGCCGCGCTGCGCCCCGACCTGCCCCCCGCGCTGACCGGCGCGGTGGCGCGCTGTCTGGCCCTGGACGCGGCGGCGCGCCCGACCGCCGCCATGCTGCTGGCCGAGCTGGGCGGCCCCGGCGGCGCCAGCGCGGGCGCCGCCGCCGCGGCCGTCGCCATGCCGACCCCGCAGGACCTCGACACCTACGCCCGGCAGCGCCGCCTCGACATCCGGCGTGCGCCGCGCTAAACCGGGCCGTGGCCACCCGCGCACCCACCGGCTCCCAGGCGTCGTCGTCGACCGATGACGCCGAGTTCCTGCAGAGGTACGACGCCAGCAAGTTCGAGCGCCCGTCGGTCACCGTCGACGTCGTGCTGCTGACCATCCAGGGCGGCGTGCTGCAGGCCCTGGTCATCAAGCGCGCCAATCCGCCGCACCGCGGCCGCTGGGCGCTGCCCGGCGGCTTCGTCGGCATCGACGAGTCGCTCGACGACGCCGCGCGCCGCAAGCTCGACGAGGAGGCCGGCGTGCGCGGGATCTTCCTCGAGCAGCTGTACACCTTCGGCGAGCCGCGCCGCGACCCGCGCACCCGCGTCATCTCGGTGGCCTACTACGCGCTGGCCGCCGCCGAGCGCGTGCACGCCGTGGTGCCCACCCCCGAGGCCGCCGACGCCCGCTTCATCACCATCCCCGACGAGCTCGACAAGCTGAGCATGGCCTTCGATCACCGCCGCATCCTCGAGGTCGCCCTGGAGCGCATCCGCGGCAAGCTGGAGTACGCGCCCATCGCGTTTCAGCTGCTGCCGCGCACCTTCACCCTGACCGAGCTGCAGCAGGTCTACGAGGTGGTGCTCGGGCGCGGGCTCGACAAGCGCAACTTCCGCGTGCGCGTGCTCGAGGGCGGCCAGATCGAGGACGCCGGCGAGGTCCGCCGCGGCTCGCACCGCCCCGCCAAGCTGTACCGCTTCACCGGCAAGTAGCCGGCGCGCCCCCGGAACCGGATAGTGCCGCTATCGGAAGTTCCGCCCTTTCAGGGCGAGACCTCTGATGGGCGGCACTGACGCGGCACTAACGCCCCAGCAGGGCGTCGGCGCCGTCGCTGACCATCTCGACGATGACCGCGGTGATGTTGTCCTTGCCGCCGCGCTGGTTGGCCAGGTCGATCAGCTTCTGACAGGCCTCATCCGACGGCAGCTCACCGATCAGGCTGCCGAGCTCGCCGTCCTGCAGATAGCCGTGCAGCCCGTCGCTGCACAGCAGCAGGCGGTCGCCGGGCTGCAGGTCGATCTGGGTGTTGTCGACCTCGACATACTCCTTGTGGCCGACGGCACGGGTGATGACGTTCTTGCCCTTGGCCTGCTTGGCCTGCTCGGGCGTGATGAGGCCCTGCTTGAGCTTGTAGTTGATGAGGGTGTGATCCTCGGTCAGCTGCACCGAGTCGTCGCCGCGCAGCAGGTAGACCCGGCTGTCGCCGACCTGGGCGATGAAGGCGCGCTCGCCCAGGATCAGCAGGGCCGAGATGGTGGTCGACATGCCGCGCTGGTCGGGGTTCATCTCGGCCATGCCGAAGACCATGTAGCAGGCCTGCTGGACCGCGCTCTCCAGGGTGCGCCGCACCGCGAAGCGGGTGGCCTCGTCCTCGGGCGCCTCCAGGTAGGCGCGGCGGGCGTCGCGGGCGCCCATGACCCAGTTCTGGATCTGGGACACCGACTCGGCGCTGGCGATCTCGCCCTTGGCGTGGCCGCCGACGCCGTCGGCCACCACATACAGGCCGATCGCGTCGTCGCACACGAAGGAGTCTTCGTTGTGCTTGCGCGACCGACCGATGTCGGTGCGCCCGGTCGAGATCGGCTTCACGGGGGCAGTGTATCCCGGCAAAGAAATAGGGCGCAAATTCGAGTACGCTGGCGCGCCATGGCCGAGCCCCGCGAGAGCTTCCGCATCATCGTGACCCACGACCCCGAAAGGGGCCTCTACGTCGCACGATCGCCTGAACTTTCGCCCTGCCTGGGCGAGGGCGCGAGCCGTGCCGAGGCGACCCAGCGGCTGGAGGAGGACATGGCCGCCCTGCTGGCGAACCTGCGCGAGCAGGGCCGCGAGGTCCCGGTGGCGCTGGACAGCGCCGGCGCCGGGGCCACCCTGGCAGGCCCGCTCACGGTCAAGCTGTCGAGCGCGCTGCACCGCGAGCTCCTGTGGCAGGCCAAGGTCGACGGGGTCGAGGTCGATCAGCTGGTGGAGGGGCTGCTGGCGGTCGGGCTGGACGGGCGCCGACGCGGGCTGGGGCCGGCGCGACCGCGGGCTGGTGCCCCAGCTGGCGGCGGCAACGACCGGGGTGGCGAGGCCGAGCCGGGCAACCGGCGGGCGGAGCCGCCCGGGCCGGGGCCCCGCTATGGCGTGGGCCGTGGCGGGCCGACCAGCTCGCGCTACCACGACATCATGGAGGACCGGGCCAGCTTCGTGGAGTATGTGCGCCAGCTGGAGAGTGGCGGCGGGCGCGGCCCTGGCGGCGGCCAGGGCCCAGGGGCTGGGCGCGGGCCTGGTGGCGGCGGGCGTGGGCCTGGCGGCGGGCGTGGTCCCGGCGGACGCGGCCCCGGCGGTGGGCGTGGCCCCGGCGGCCCCGGTGGCAGTGGCGGTCGTGGCCCCGGCGGCCCCGGTGGCAGTGGCAGTGGCGGTCGTGGCCCAGGCGGTGGCGGTGGCGGTGGCGGCGGTGGTGGCGGCGGCGGCCAGGTTGGCGGTTAGCCACCTCGGGACTCGCGCCCGCCGGGCCCGAGGAGTATCATAGAGGACCCATGTCCGAGGCCATGGCGTTCCCCCAGCCCTTCGGGCGGTATCAGCTCGTCGAGCGCATGGCCGTTGGCGGCATGGCGGAGATTTTCCGCGCGCGCGTGATGGGAGCGCACGGCTTCTCCAAGACCGTCGTCATCAAGCGGATCCTGCCCCACCTGGCCTCGGATCCCAGCTTCGTCAGCATGTTCATCGACGAGGCCAAGCTGACGGCACGGCTCGAACATCCCAAGATCATTCAGGTGCTCGATTTCGGCGAGGCCGACAGCCAGCTCTTCATCGCGATGGAGATGGTCGACGGTCTCGACGCGCTCGGTGTGCTGCGCGCGTGCACCCACAAGAAGATCCGGCTGCCCTTCGCGCTCTCGGTGCACGTCATCGCCGAGGTGCTCGACGCCCTCGACTATGCCCACAAGGCACTCGACGACAACGGGCACCCGCTCGGCATCGTGCACCGTGACATCTCGCCGTCCAACGTCCTCATCGCTCGACGTGGCGACGTCAAGCTGGGCGACTTCGGCATCGCGCGCGCCGCCGAGCGCCAGGGCAAGACCAAGGCCGGCACCCTCAAGGGCAAGTACGGCTACATGTCGCCCGAGCAGGTCGTGGGCGGCGATCTCGACGGCCGCAGCGACATCTTCTCGTGCGCCATCGTGCTGGCCGAGATGTTGATGGGGCGCCGCCTGTTCACCGCGCCCAACGAGCTCGACGTCCTGCTCATGGTGCGCGACGTCAAGCTCGAGCGGCTGGAGAAGTTCGGCGTCGACATCCCGCGCGACCTGCGCGCCATCCTCGATCGCGCCTTCGAGCGCGACCGCGAGAACCGCTTCGCCACCGCGGGCGAGTTCCGCGACGAGCTGGCCGAGTGGCTGTTCGCGACCCGCCAGCGCGTCGGCGCGCCCGATCTGGCAGCCTTCGTGAGTCAGATCTCCGACCAGGCGCCGCAGCCCGAGGTGCGAGCGCCCGCCGGCGTCGAGTCGCCGGGCCAGCCCGGCCAGGTCGCCGGGCCCATCCCCGGGGTGGCCGCCAACCGTCCCAGCGGCATGTTCAGCAAGGCCGCCACCGGCGCCGCCGTGCGCACGCCGGGTGCATCGCTGCTGCCGCCGCGCGAGGGCAACGCCCCCAGCGCGCCATCGCCGCTGCTGCCGCCGCGCGGGCCGTCACCCTTCGTGGGCCCGACGCCGACCGGGGTGGCGCCGCGCCCGACCAGCCTGGGGCTGCCAGCCGGGGTGTCGCCGGTGACGCCGGGTGCGACGCCGGCGGCTCCGCAGCTGGCGCCGCCACGCCTGGCGCCCGCTGCTCCGCTGGGCAGCGCGCCTGCGCCGGCGGGCACGCCGCCTGCGCCCGCGCCGCCGCTGCCCCCCGCGCGCAGCGGCCCGCCGCCCATCGGGGTGCGCCAGCCGCCCGCGCCGCGGCCCTCCTGGCCAGGGTCTGCGCCCGAGCCCGCCGCGACTCCGCCGGGTCCGTCGGCCGCCGCCGAGGCCCAGCGCCGCCGCGCGCCCGGCTCGGAGCTGCCGGTGTTCGTCGACGACAGCAACCTCCTGCCGCCCGATCTGGCGCTACCCCAGCTGGGCTCGCCGCGGCCGGGCACCATGGATCTGGTCATCGAGATCGAGAGCGGCGAGGGCGGCCGCCCCGAGATGGTGCTGGAGCTGCCATCGGGGCCGCTGGATCTGCCGATGATGTCGCCCGACGCGGCCTCGGACGCCTTCAACCCGGTGCCCGACCCGCCGCGCCCCGGCCCCGACGCCAAGCCGCACGCGGTGCCGGCGCAGCCCGACATGTTGACCCCGGATCGCGCCCCCGACGAGCAGGGCGATCTGGCGCAGACCTCGGCGATCCGGCTGCTGGCGCGCCGCGCGGTGGCGCAGGAGACCGGCCTGCTGGTGGTCGACTGCAACGCCATCGTGAAGCAGATCTTCCTGGTCCGAGGCGCGCCCGAGTTCGTGTCGTCCAACGTCGCGCGCGAGCTGTTCGGCGAGTACCTGAAGCAGCACAACGTCATCAGCGAGACCGAGCTGGCGATGGCGCTGGCGATGATGCCGCACTTCGGCGGCAAGCTGGGCGACACCCTGGTCGGCCTGGGGCTGCTGCGACCGCTCGAGGTGTTCCGCCACCTGACGCGCCAGGTGCGCGAGAAGCTGATCGACATCTGCACCTGGCAGCGCGGCAACTACCGCTGGTACGCCGGGGTGGTCAACCCGCGCGAGTCGTTCCCGCTGGGGCTCGACGCCTTCGAGGTCATGGGCGCGGGCTCGACGGCGCTGGATGCGCAGGTGTGCGCCGACTGGGTGGTGCCGCGCGCCAACCGGCGCCCCGCGGTGGTGCCGGGGCGGGCGCGCATCTCGCCCGATCAGTTCCGCCTCGGGCCGGCGCCGCGCGATCTGCTGAACAAGCTGGGCGGCCGCAAGAGCGTGCGCGAGCTGGTCGGGCGCTACGACCGCGAGGACGACAAGATGGCCTTCCTGCGCACGCTGATCCTGCTCATCGAGACCGAGCTCGTCACCCTGCTGTGACCGGTCGGCTGTGACCCAGCCGGCTCGAGTCACCCTGCGGTGAGCCAGCCCGCGACCGTGGGCAGCGGCGCCTGGATGGTCATGCGCAC
>JADYYK010000170.1 GCA_020853705.1 Deltaproteobacteria bacterium | reverse complement strand
CGTCACCCGTGACCCACGTGGGTCGCATGGCTTCGGCTTCCGGCACGCCGACGGGCGCCCCTCTGGTGCCGCGCCGGCGCCGGCGCAGACAGCGTCCGAGCCCGCGCCGGCCTGACGGCCGCCCAGCGAGCGTGGCCCCGCCAGGCGGAGCGGCGATCCGCGGGCCCTTTGTCGGCCTTTGTCGGGCCCGCAGCCGCGCAGCCCGTCGCCCGAGGCACCGGCCGCACCTCGGCCACGTGGCCGGTCACCACGCGCTGGGGCCGGCTGGCTCGAGGGCTCCCTTGGCCGCTTCTCGCACGCGGTCAGTCTCCTACGGCGACAGTGCGCCCTCGGTCGCTGGCCCTCGAGGGACGGTCCGCGTGCCGGCCTTCCGCGGCGCCGGGGGGTGGCCGAGGAAGCAGCCGCAGGCCGAGACGTCAGTCGTGAGAGCGCCGAGCTAGTAAATCAGCTTGCCGATGCGCCCCAGCCGGTCCACCGAGACCGACTCGCCCATCGACCACCACACGATCAGCGCCTTGCCCTTGATGTTCTCCAGCGGCACGCCGCCCCAGTAGCGCGAGTCGTGGCTGTCGTCACGGTTGTCGCCCATGACATAGACCTGGCCCTCGGGCACGCGGATGAAGCTGTCGCCCGGCTTGTGGACGTCGTCCAGGAAGCGCGACGCCTCGTGGGGCAGCGTGGACGGGAAGTCGCGGTGCGACGGATCGCGCGGGTGCGGCAGGTTCATGGTGTAAAACACGTGGCTGCCCAGCGTCTCGCGGTAAAGGAAGCAGCTCTGGTGGTAGCGCCAGCGCCCCTCTTCCTTGTTGTAGTCGGTGAACTCGCAGTGCTCGCCGTCGACCAGCTCGCGCGGCTGCAGCTTGCCGTTGACCACCAGCTGGTTGCCACGCACCTCCAGGGTGTCGCCCCCGACCGCGACCACCCGCTTGATGAAGTCCTGGCTGGGGTTCTCCGGGAACATGAAGACGATGATCTCGCCGCGCTGCGGCTTGCGCCAGGTGAAGAAGCGCGTCTTGGTCCACGGGATGCGCACGCCATAGAGGTACTTGTTGACGAAGATGTGGTCGCCGACCTCCAGCGTCGGGATCATCGACCCCGACGGGATCTTGAAGGCCTCGACCACGAACGCGCGCAGCAGCAGCGCGAACAGCACCGCGATGGCGATCGACTCGGCATACTCGCGCAGCGTCGACTTGCGCGCGAACCCGAGGTGCCGGTCGGCCTTGTCATCGAGCGCCGCGATGGCGGCCTTGATCTCGGCGGGCTTGCCCGACCCCAGCGCCTTGTCCAGCCCCTGCGCGTCGCCCTGCAGCTCCTCGCGCAGCGCCGGCGACAGCTGGCCCTGCTCCCCGCGCGAGAGCCCGGTGCGCACCTCGCCGAGCAGCAGACGCGCCTCGCGCACCACGCGCCTCTCGTGCTTGCGCCGCCGCCGCGCCGCGAAGAACCCCGCCGGGCCGGGGCCGTCCCCGCCGGCACCCGGCGGGACGGCGACGCCGACACCACCCGACGCCGGCGCGCTCATTCGACCTTGAGGACGGCCAGGAACGCCTCCTGCGGGATCTCGACGTTGCCGACCGCCTTCATCCGCTTCTTGCCCTCTTTCTGCTTCTCCAGCAGCTTGCGCTTGCGGCTGATGTCACCACCATAGCACTTCGCGGTCACGTTCTTGCGCAGCGCCTTCACGGTGGTGCGGGCGATGATCTTGCCACCGATGGCGGCCTGGATGGCGACCTCGAACATCTGGACCGGGATGAGCTCCTTCATCTTGGTACACAGATCACGGCCGCGCTCGAAGGCGCGGTCGCGGTGCACGATCAGCGACAGCGCGTCGACCTTGTCACCATTGATGAGCAGGTCCATGCGCACGAGGTCGGCCTCGCGATAGTCGGCCAGCTCGTAGTCCAGCGAGGCGTAGCCGCGCGACAGCGACTTGAGCTTGTCGTAGAAGCCGAACACCATCTCGGCCAGCGGCAGGTCGTAGCGGATGAAGACGCGGTTGTTGGGGCCGTAGTCGATCCCGGTCTGCACCCCGCGGCGGTCCTGACACAGCTGCATGACCTGGCCGACATACTCGCCAGGCACGTGCACGGTGGCGTGGATGATGGGCTCTGACAGCGCCTCGATGGCGCCGGCGTCGGGCAGCTTGGCGGGGTTGTCGATCTCGATGGTCTCCTTGCGGGTGCGCACGCGGTAGCGCACCGTGGGAGCAGTGGTGATGAGGTCGAGGTTGTACTCGCGCTCCAGCCGCTCCTGGATGATCTCCATGTGCAGGAGGCCCAGGAAGCCGCAGCGGAAGCCGAAGCCCAGCGCCTCCGAGGTCTCGGCCTCGAAGGTCACCGAGGCGTCGTTGAGGTGCAGCTTCTCCAGCGCCTCGCGCAGCGCGACGTAGGCCGACGGATCGGTCGGGAAGATGCCGGCGAACACCATCGGCTTGACCAGCTTGAAGCCGGGCAGCGCCTCCGGGGTCGGGCGCTCGGTCTCGGTCACGGTGTCGCCGATCCGGGTGTCGGCGACGTCCTTGATGGCGGCGTGCAGGAAGCCGACCTCGCCCACGGTCAGCTCGGCGACCTCGCGCGCCCTGGGCGAGAAGGTGCCGACCCCGGTGACCTCGTAGTCCTTGTTGGTCGCCATCAGGTGGATCTTCATGCCCTTGCGCACCGAGCCGTCCTTGATGCGCACCAGGATCACGACGCCGCGGTAGGTGTCGTACCAGCTGTCGAAGATCAGGGCCTTCAGCGGCGCCGCGGGGTCGCCCTTGGGCGGCGGCAGGTGCTTGACCACGGCCTCGAGGATGTCCTTGGTGCCGAGGCCGGTCTTGGCGCTGGCCAGGATGGCGCCCGAGGCGTCGATGCCGATGACCTCCTCGATTTCGGCGCGCACCCGCTCGGGCTCCGCGCTGGCGAGGTCGATCTTGTTCAGCACTGGCTGGATCTCGAGGTGGTTGTCGAGCGCCAGGTAGACGTTGGCCAAGGTCTGCGCCTCGACCCCCTGCGAGGCGTCGACCACCAGCAGCGCGCCCTCGCAGGCCGCCAGCGAGCGCGACACCTCGTAGCCGAAATCGACGTGGCCGGGGGTGTCGATCAGGTTGAAGACGTAGTCCTTGCCGTCATCAGCCGTGTAGTCGAGGCGGACCGTCTGCGCCTTGATGGTGATGCCGCGCTCGCGCTCGAGGTCCATGTTGTCGAGGAACTGGTTGGTCTTCTCGCGGTCGCTCAGCGCACCGGTGAACTCGATGATGCGGTCGGCCAGGGTCGACTTGCCGTGGTCGATGTGCGCGATGATGGAGAAGTTGCGGATTCTTTCGGGGGGATGCGGCATGAGGCGGGCGGAGTCTACGCGAGGAGGTCAGAGCTGCAAAGCTACTTGGGCTGACCGCCGGTGCCGGTGCCGGTCCCGGTCCGCGGGACGGCGGCGCCGAGGAAGCTGAGCTGGCCAGGCAGCCGGTCGTGGTACTGCTCGAGCACCAGGTCGATGCCCTGCCGGATGTACTCGGCCACCGGGACCTTGGTCTTGTCGTGCAGGAGCTTGAGGCGCTCGTTCTGCTCGGGCGTGATGTAGACCGTGGTGGAGATCTTCTTGCGCGCCATCGGGGCCTGCCTGCGGATGATTGAAGTGAGGCTGGTTACAGTAGGTGACAATGCACATATCGTCAATGTGGATGACGCAAGTCCACGGCTTGCTTGGCGTGCGCTGGCGCAGTACCTTCCCCAGTCATGAAGAGACTATCGGTGCTGATCGCGCTGGGGGCGCTGGCGGCGGGCTGCGGTGGCGGCTCGAAGAGCGCGACGGCCAAGACCACGACCCCGACCGGCGGCAGCATGTCGGCGGCGGCGGACAAGTCCATCAAGGTCGACCTGACCCGCTGCAAGGACGAGGGCAAGCGGGTCATCCGCATGGACATCAACCACGACGACAAGACCGACGTCTGGAAGCTGGTCGCGAGCTCCAAGCAGAAGGGCACCAACGTCGATGTCATGACCTGCAAGAAGGTCGACTTCAACCACGACGGCGTCATCGACATGGCGACCTCGTACGACGATCGCGGCGTCATCGAGATGGAGCAGTTCGACCTCGACTTCGACAACAAGTTCGACCAGACGACCTACTACGAGCGCTCGACCAAGATCCGCGTCGAGTGGGACTCCGACTATGACGGCAAGCCCGACGTGGTCGACAAGTACAAGGGCGGCCAGATCGAGATCCGCGAGCGCGACACCGGCGGCGTCAGCGGCAACCCCGACGGCAAGGCCGACTACTGGGAGCGCTACAAGGACGGCGTGGTCGAGGCCATCGGCTATGACGACGACTTCAACGGCTCGGTCGATCGCTGGGAGCAGGCCGAGCGGCCCGACAGCGGCAAGACCGAGATCATCCCCGACAGCGAGAAGACCGAGGCGACCCCAGAGACCTCGCCAGCGCCATCGCCCGCGCCCGCGGCCTCGCCCGCGCCGACCGGGACCAAGCCCAAGTGAGCGGCCCCCGCATCGTCGACAAGCCCTGGGGCAACGAGCTCATCTGGGCAGTGACCGACCGCTATGTCGGCAAGATCCTGCACATCAAGGCCGGCCAGAGCCTGTCCTTGCAGTACCACGTCAAGAAGGACGAGACGGTCATGGTGCTGACCGGCAAGATGAAGTTCGAGCACTACCGGGACGGCGAGCCGCCCCAGGTCACGGTGCTGGAGCCGCGGGTGCCTTTCCATGTAACCCCGGGGCTGCGCCATCGTATGACTGCGATTGAAGATACCGACGTGGTGGAAGTCTCCACCACGGAGCTCGACGATGTGGTGCGGCTCGAGGATCGCTACGGCCGCGCTGGCACGTCGAAGGCGTAGCAGTCAAACACGAGCAGGGGGAGAGCACACATGAAGAAGCTGATGACTGGCGTGGTCCTGGGTCTGGCGCTGGCGGTGGGCGGAGCGCAGCTGGTGGCCGGACCGGCCCAGAACGTGAGCGCCAGGAAGCACCCGAACATCGCCGCGGCGCAGGGCTTCCTGGCCAAGGCGGCGGCCAAGGTGACGGCGGCGCAGAAGGCCAACGAGTATGACCTCGGTGGCCACGCCGCCAAGGCCAAGGACCTCATCGATCAGGCCGCGGCCGAGCTGAAGCTGGCGGCGGAGACCGCGAACCAGAACAAGTAGTCGCCCGCCCCACGCGCCAGAAGTGAGCCGAAAGGCTCACTTCTGGCCGGTTCCGTCCTCGCTCAGCGCGGGCGGTAGAGCAGCCTCAGCAGCTTCAAGCTCCGCTCGAACACCTTCTGCGAATACGGGTACCACCAGGGATCGCGCGCCAGCGCCAGCCGGTCATGGTTGACGTGGCGGGTCTGGCACATGTCGCGCAGCCCGTCGTCGGAGTGGGTGCGCCCGAGGCCTGACTGCTTGAGCCCGGCCCACGGCGTCTCGGGCGCACCGAAGGTCGCCAGCACGTCGTTGACCATCACGGTGCCGGCCTCCAGGCGCTCGGCCAGGCGGCGGCCCTTCTTCTTGTCACGCGTGAACACGTAGCCGAGCAGGCCGAGCTGGCTGTCGTTGGCCAAGCTGAGCGCCTGCTCCTCGCTGTCGACCTTCATGATGGGCAGCACCGGGCCGAAGATCTCGCGCCGCATGATGTCCATGTCCTGCTTGCAGTCGGTCAGCACGGTGGGCTCGTAGAACTGGCCCACGCCGGGGCGACGGCGCCCGCCGAGCAGGATCTTGGCGCCCGCCGCCTGCGCGCGCGCGACCAGCTCCTCGACGTGGGTGAGCTGGCGCTCCCAGGTCATGGCGCCGACGTCGACGTCACCTCCGGCTGCGGGATCGCCCTGGCGCAGCTTGCGGGTCTTGGCGAGGATGCGGCTACACAGCTCGTCGTGCACCGAGGCGTGCACGTAGACGCGCTCGACCGAGGCGCAGACCTGGCCGCTGTTGGCGAAGGCGCCCCACACCAGGGCGTTGGCGGTGCGCTCGAGGTCGGCGTCGGCGCACACGATGGCGGGCGCCTTGCCGCCGAGCTCGAGCACGCACGGGATCAGGCGCTCGCCACAGGCGGCGGCGACGCGCCGGCCGGTCGCGGTCGACCCGGTGAAGATGCACATGTCGATGCCGGCCTCGACCAGCGCCGCCCCGGTGGCGCCGCGGCCGTTCACGATCTGGAGCAGGTCGGGCGGCATCCCGGAGGCGTCCCACAGCCGCTTGACCTCCAGCATCACCAGCGGCGTGACCTCCGACGGCTTGACCACCGCGGCGTTGCCGGCCAGCGCGGCCATGGCGGCCTCGATGGTCGGGATCGACAGCGGGAAGTTCCACGCCGAGATGACGCCGACCACGCCGCGCGGCACGAAGTGCAGGTACGACTTGCGGTGCTTGTAGAGGTGCAGCGGGATGGGCTGCGGGGCCAGCAGCTGCTCGGCGCGGCGTGCGAAGTAGGTGATGGCGTCGATGCTCGGCGTCAGCTCCATGGCCAGCGCCTCGACCCGGGTCTTGCCGTTCTCGCGCTCCAGCGCGCCGGCCAGCTCGCGCGCGCTGCGCACCAGCACGTCGCGGAAGCCGAGCACGCGACGGGCGCGCTCGGCCAGCGGGGTGTGCGCCCACTGCAGCTGGGCGGCGCGCGCGGCGGCGACCTTGGCGCGCACCGCGGCGGCGTCGTCGATGGCGACCTCGCCCAGCAGTGCCCCGGTGGCGGGCGCGCGCACGACGAGGCGGCTCTCGGGTTCGGGGGCAGCGGCGGCGGCGGCGGCAGGGGTCGAGGTCGAGGTCGAGGCTGCGCTCATGCGGGAAGGATGCGCCGGGAGGCGGGACCGTGCCAAGCTCCGCGTATGCGCGTGCACGTGGTCGATGGCACCTTCGAGCTGTACCGGGCTCACTACTCGAAACGGCCTTCACACCAGGCCGGCGGCCGCGACGTCAAGGCCACGGTCGGGGTCTGCGCCTCGATGCTGGCGCTGCTCGACGAGAGCGCCGAGGCGTGCACCCACCTGGCCATCGCGTTCGACAACCCGATCCGCTCGTTCAGGAACGACCTCTGGCACGGCTACAAGAGCGACGAGGGTGTGCCGCCCGAGCTGCGCGAGCAGTTCGACCTGGTCGAGGAGCTGGCGCGCGCGCTGGGCCTGGTGGTGTGGAGCATGCGCGAGTGGGAGGCCGATGATGCGCTGGCCACCGCGGCGGCGCGCTGGAGCGGGGTCGCCGAGGTGCGCATGATGACGCCCGACAAGGACCTCGGACAGTGCCTGGGGCCGGGCGTGGTCCAGGTCGATCGGATCCGGCGCAAGGTCACCGACGAGGCCGGGTTTCGCCAGCGCTGGGGCATCGCGCCGGCCAGCCTACCCGACTGGCTGGGGCTGGTGGGTGACGAGGCCGACGGCATCCCGGGGCTGCCCGGCTTCGGCGCCAAGACCGCGACCGCGGTGCTGGCGCGCTGGCCGCACCTGGAGGACGTGCCGCGCACGACGCCGTGGGGGCTGGGCCGGGCCGGGACCGACGACCGGCTGCGCGCGACGCTCGACCAGCAATGGGACGAGGCCCAGCTGTGGCGCAAGCTGGCCACCGTGGTGCGCGACGTGCCGCTGCCCGAGGAGCTGGCGGCGCTGGCCTGGCGCGGACCGCGACCGGAGGCGAGCCAGCTGTGTGCGCGCCTGGGCGCCCGCGACCTCGAGGAGCGCGCGCGGCGCCGCGCGGAGGCTGGCGGCGTTGGTTGACGGCAGGGCGATATCAGGGTAAGTACGCGGCCTTGGCGTCGTAACAAGTGTCCGTATGCGGGTCTCCCTGGGTCATATCGTGGTGCTGGCGCTGCTGCTGGGCGGCTGCGCCGGGGACGATGATGACGACCAGCCGGGGCAGGATGGCGGGGCACGCGACGCGGCGCTGGGTGATGCGGCGCCGCGCGATGGTGCGCTGGTCGACGCCGAGGTGGTGCCCGACGCCGCCGTGGTGACCACGGTGGACGCGGCGTTGCCAGACGCTGCCATCGCGGACGCCGGCGCCGATGTGCACATGCTGCTGGGCGTGGATGCGGGCAGCAGCGCGGATGCCGACCTGGTCGGCGATGCTGGGGCCAGTGGCGATGACGCCGCCCTGCCCTGCATCGCCCTGCCGCTGAGCGGCGCGCTCAACCTGGCCGGCGACAGCACCCTGGCGCCGACCTGGAACCGCCCCGATCGCGGCAGCGCGCCCAGCTGTCCATACACCGCTCGCCACCCGGCCCACACCGCGGTGCATCGCGACGTCTGGGTGCTGTGCAACCCGAGCAGCAGCGCGCGGCGCTGGGACATCGCCATGGGCGGCGCCGACGACGACCTGCGCCTGACTCATCCAGATCCGCTGCTGTTCGTGTACACCGGTGCGCCCATCGCGCCCGAGGACGAGCTCAGCTGCCTGGCCGACGCCGACGACTTCGGCTTCAGCACCGGCGCGCTGATCGCGAACCTGCAGATCCCCGCGGGCGGGCGCATCAGCGTGTATGCCGGTGGCTATGCCAACGACTCGTTCGGCACCTATCGCTTGCAGCTGGTGGCGCGTTGAAGTTGTAGTAGAACCCTGGACTCATTCTGGAGGCGGACGTGAAGAAGCTTGGATTTGCGATGCTGATGCTGGGCGCCGTGCTGGCGGGCTGCGGCGGCGACGACGACGACGGCCCCGCGGTCGACGGCAGCACCGTGGTCGACGGCGCCATCAGCATGATCGACGGCGCCATCACCACGGTCGACGCTGCGACCACGACCGACGGCGCCGTGGGCGCCTGCACGCCGCTGCCGACGGCCGCGCTGCCGCTGACCATCGAGGGCGACACCACTGGCGCGCCGGTGTGGACCATCCCCAGCATGCCGGCCAACGCGATGTGTCCGTTCACCATGTTCCGCATGCTGGCGACCTACAAGAACGTGCCGCGCGTGGCCCACGTGTTCTGCAACACCGGCGCCGCGGCCAAGTCGGTGACCATGGTGATGGAGGGCATGAGCATCGGGCGCAGCCTGACCGACCCCATGCTGTTCGTCTATCCGGGCGCGCCCCCGGTCGCCAACGAGCTTTCGTGCGTGACCTTCGGCGATGACATCTCGCCCACCGATGACGACGCCCAGATCACGAACTTCAGCGTGGCCGCGGGCGCGACCATCACGGTCTACGCGACCTCGCTGCAGAACGACTTCGCCGGCACCTACCGCCTGACCGTCAGCACCCAGTAGCCGGCGTCCGACCCTGCCCTACCCGGCGCGGAACCCGCTCGGGGTCTTCCCGGTCCAGCGCTTGAACGCACGCAAGAACGGGCTCAGCTCGGTGTAGCCGAGCAAGAAGGCGATCTCGCCCAGAGGTCGCCGCGGGTCGCGCACATACTCCAGCGCCAGCTCCTGGCGCGCGTCCTCGACCAGGGCGCGGAAGCTGACGCCCTCCTCGGCGAGGTGACGCTGCAAGCTGCGCGGGCTCATCTTGAGCGCGCTGGCGACGGCCTCCAGCGTGGGCGGCGCCTCGGCCAGGCTGTCGCGGATGCGCTGGCGCACATGGCCGAGCAGCCGGCTCTGCGCCGGGCGCCCGGCCAGCGCCTGCGCGGCGGTGCGATCGAGCAGCGACAAGAGCGGCGGGTCCGAGGTCAGGAGCGGCAGCTCCAGCACCTCGGTGGCCAGCGCGACGCCGTTGCCGCCGGCGCGCCAGCGCAGCCGCGAGGTGCCCAGGAACTGCTCCAGCTCGGAGGTGTCGGGTGGCGCCGCGTGGGCGAACCAGGCGCGCTCGGCCAGGCACGGCGCGCCGGTCAGCTGGCGCACGCCGCCCAGCACGGTGGCGACGAAGAACTCGTTGCCGTGGCGACCCACACACTCGGGCTCGCCGGCGATGCGCTGCTCGATGACGCCGGTGCCCGCGCCCGCGCCGCGCCCATGCGGCTCCTCGAACGTGATGGTCACCAGCTCGTTGAGCAGCGCGATGTAGCGCACGATCCGCGTCAACGCCTCGCGCACCGTGGGGGCGCTGCGGCAGCTGTATTCGAGCACGCCGTAGGCGCCGCGCGGCATGCGCGCCGCCACGTGCAGCCCCAGGAAGGGGTCGGCGCTGGCCTCTGCCGCGGCGTCGAGCAGCGCGCGCAGCGTGGCCAGCGGCAGCGCCACCTCGGCGGCGCCGGCGGCGTCGGCCGGCACCCCGAAGCGACGCGCCAGCGCGGCGGCGTCGGCGCCGGCCTCGCGCACCCGCGCCAGCACCGGCGCCACCAGCTGCGAGCGCATCTGCACGGAGCGGGCCCGGGCCACGCCCCATTGTTACCCGAGGCGCTGCCTGGACGGGCGCCTTTGCTTCAACTTCGACATGAATGGCCCGCACTGCACCAGGCCGCGCACCACGGCGACCGCCGTGACTGACTGTGCGCCGGCGACCTTCGGCTGCAGCGGTACGAGCGTGTGCAAGATCAGGTCAACGCCCGCGCGCCGGTGTACGATCACCGCGTGGACACGAGCAGCACGCAGGACACTGTGCTGGTGGTCGAGGACGAGGCCGACCTGGCGCGCGTGCTGGCCTTCAACCTGACCGAGGCCGGCTTCCACGCCGTGACCGCGGGCAGCGCCGCCGAGGCGCTGCTGGCGGCCGCGCGGGTGCGCCCCGCGGTGGTGGTGCTCGACGTCATGCTGCCCGATCTGCCCGGCACCGAGGTGTGCAAGCGGCTGCGCGAGGACGCCCACCTCGCGGACGTCGGCATCCTGATGCTGAGCGCGCGCGGCGACGACGCCGACCGCGTGCTCGGCTTCGAGCAGGGCGCCGACGACTATGTGGTCAAGCCGTGCCCGATGCGCGAGCTGGTGCTGCGTGTGCGCGCCCTGGCCCGGCGCTGCTCCGAGCGTCGCGCCGGCCGCCGCGGCCCCACCGGCAAGCTCCTGCGCTGGCGCGAGCTCGAGCTCGATCTCGGGCGCGACCGCGTGCACGCCCAGGGCCGCGAGGTCGCGCTGCGCCCCATCGAGTTCAAGCTGCTGGCCGCGGTGATGGAGGCCGGCGGTGAGCTGTGCACGCGCGAACAGCTGCTGGCCACGGTGTGGGACGACGGCGCCGGCACGGTCAGCCCGCGCACCATCGACGTGCACGTGCGCCGCCTGCGCCTGGCGCTGCGTACAGCTGGCGATCCCATCGAGACCGTGCACGGCCTCGGCTATCGGCTGCGCCAGGCCTGATGGCGCTGGGCTTCCGCGCCCGGCTGCTGGCGGCCTTCCTGGGCCTGGTGCTGGTGGTCGAGCTGATCGCGATGCTGGTCCTGCAGCGCACCCTGTCGGCCGATCTGGTGTCACGCCTGGACCAGCGCCTGGAGCGGCAGGCCATGGGGGTCACGGGCTGGATCCTCGAGGGTGGTCGTCACCCGCAGAAGCTGGCGCCGCGCCTGGGGCGCGTGGTCGGCGCGCGGGTCACCATCTTCGCGCCCGACGGGCTGGTGGTGGGCGACTCCGAACGTTCGCCCGAGGCGGCGCCCGCCTTCGAGCCCGGGGCGACGCCCGCCGAGGTGGTCGCCGCGCGCCTGGGCAAGGTCGGCCGCCAGAGCCGCCGTGTTGACGGGGTGCACATGCGTTTCATCGCTGCGCCGGCCGAAAACGGCATGGTCGTGCGCCTCAGCGTGCCGCTGGCCGAGATCGACGACGCCCTGGCCAGCCTGCGTCGGCGCCTGCTCCTGACCTCGGCGCTGGCCTTCCTGGCCGCGCTCGGCCTCGGCCTGTGGGCCGCCAGCCGGCTGGCGCGCCCGCTGCGCGAGATGACCGCGGCGGCCGAGCGCATGGCCCAGGGCGACTTCCGGGTCGCGCTGCCGGCGCGTGGCCGTGACGAGATCGGCACCCTGGCCGGGTCGCTGACCTCGCTGGCGACCCAGCTCGAGGCCCGCATCGGCGAGCTGACCGCCGAGCGCGAGCACCTGCGCCGGCTGGAGCAGATCCGGCGCGACTTCGTGGCCAACGTCTCGCACGAGCTGCGCACCCCGGTGGCCGCCATGCAGGGCGCCGCCGAGACCCTGGGCGCGCGCGCCCTGGCCCCCGCCGAGCAGCGCGAGTTCCTGGCCGTCATCGAGCGCCACGCCCATCGCCTGACCCACCTGGTCGCCGAGCTGCTCAGCCTGGCCGAGCTGGAGGCGCGCCGCCCCGGCGCCACTCCCGCCGAGCCGGTGGCGCTGGCCGAGCTCGGCGCCGAGGTCGCGCGCACCGTGGAGCCGCGCGCCGCCTCGCGCGGCAGCCACGTCAGCATCGAGATCGCCGCCGACACCCGCGTGCTGGCGCACCCCGCCGGCCTCGAGCAGGTGCTGGAGAACCTGCTCGACAACGCCCTCAAGTACGGTCGCGCCGGCGGCACCGTGACGGTGAGCGCGACCAGCAGCGCGGGGCGCGTGGTGCTGACCGTCGCCGACGACGGCCCCGGCATCGCCGCCGAGCACCTGCCGCGCCTGTTCGAGCGCTTCTACCGGGTCGACCCCGGGCGCTCGCGCGAGCTCGGCGGCACCGGCCTCGGGCTGGCCATCGTCAAGCACCTGTGCGAGGCCATGGGCGCCACCGTCAGCGTGGACAGCGCTCCCGGCCAGGGCGCCCGCTTCAATGTCAGCCTGCCCGCCGCCCCGACTGCCTGACCCCCCCGGCCACCCGGCCAACCTGGCTGCCGCGGTGGCCCTGCGCCCTGGGCTCGATATGTATCGCCTGTCTCGCCCGGTCGTAATGACGCTCAGGGGGGATCTACCTGCGCAGCAATAGAGGCAACCACGAGCGCGGCGCCGCCATGGTGATCGCCATGATGGTCCTGCTGGTCCTGGCCGGCCTTGGACTGATCGCGATGCGTTTCGTGCGCATGGAGACTGCCTCGGGTGGCTACGCCCGGAGCGGCCGCAACGCCTTCCATGTCGCCGAGGGCGGCCTGCGTGTGACGGCTGGCTACACCGCCCAGCAGCCCGACTATTTCCACCGCCAGTCTGCCTTCAACAACCCCGTCGCACCCACCTACACCTTCCCCATCGGCCACCTGGCCCGCAGCGCCGACGCCAGCCGCCTCGGGGTCATGGACTACCAGGCCACCATGTCGCGCCCGCGCCTGGCCCAGCCCCCGGCGCTGTTCCAGGTCGGCGGCTCGATGGCCAACCGCTTCGTCTTCTACACCTACCAGATGGACGTGGTCGGCACCGTCAACGGAGACCCGGTGGCGCGGACCGCAGCGGCCGGGGGGGCCGCGGCGGTCAAGCAGCTGCGCGCGGATGTTCGGCTTGGCCCCATCACCCTCAACCAGTGATCGGACCATGAAGGAGCCCTCATGATCTCGGGACGCGCCTCCCGCCTTGGACTTGCCGGACTGGCCCTGGGGGCGGGCCTCGTCCTGCGGCCACCGGCCGCGCGCGCCGTCGGCGATCTGCCGCCGCCCAACTCGGGCAGCACACCCGACGTCCTCATCCTGCTCGACAGCACCGCCAACCAGAACTCCGCGCTGCTGTCGCTGGGTCCGACCGTCAACTACTACCTGGGCAGCGACGGCTCCATCAAGCAGTACCACGTCTGGCAGCGCGCCCTGACCGGCTCGGTGGTCAAGCCCAACAACACCATCAACACCCCGCCCCCCAACGCCTTCGATCCCGACTTCGACAAGGGCGCGCTCGACCTCTACCGCGACAAGATCTGGTTCGGCATGGCCGGCATCGACCAGGCCACCGGCACCGGCACGGCGGCCAACAACGGCTACAGCTATGGCCCGTCCCAGGTCAGCCGCCCGAGCTGCAGCTGGAACGGCAGCACCATCGTGTGCAGCGGCTCCAGCGGAGCGGGCAACCTGGGCATGCGCAACGACAGCGCCATCGGCGACATCCGCGAGCTGCCCTTCGTGCGCCTGCACCGGTCGACCCAGATCGCCGACAACGCCCTGATCCAGAACATCCTGGTGCAGACCACGAACCCCTACCAGGGCAACCCCGACGGCCTCATCGACGTCTTCAAGGACGCCATCCACTACTACGAGACCGACTACCCCAGCCAGGCCAACGCCGGCTGTGGCGAGCGCTTCATCCTGTACCTCGGCGCTGGCCTGCCCCGGCCAGGCATGAACGACCCCATCGCCGACATCATCTACCTGCGCGACACCCTCAAGGTCACGACCTACGTGGTCGGCCTGATGGACTACACCACCCCGGCCACCAACTCGTACCGCAAGTACATGAACGCCCTCGCCGTCGCGGGCGGCGGCAAGTGCGCCTCCGAGGTCCTGGGCGGTAGCGACTGCGCCTACCTGGCGCGCTATGACAACCCCGGCTGCACCAACAGCACCTGGTGCGACCGCCTGGGCGCCAATGACCTGCGCACCATGCTGGGCACCGTGCTGCAGAACGCCCTGGGCCAGGTCAGCTCGCGCACCCCGGCGGCGACCGCCAGTTCGCCCATCACCAGCGGCAGCACCGCCTCCTGGCGCGTCGGCGCGGCGTTCCAGGTCGCGCAGGGGCCCGGCCCCTGGTTCGGCTTTCTGCAGGGGCTGCAGTTCGACGCCGCCGGCAACCAGATCGCCAAGCTCGACTTCCACGACCTGCTCGACGCCCGCGCCGCGACCTCCCGCGTCATCTACACCCGCAACTCCAGCGGCGCGCTGACCCCGCTGTCGAGCGTGCTGTCGAGCGACTTCGCGGCCACAGTGGCCGACTGGCGCACCCAGTTCATCGCCGCCAACGACAGCTGTCTGGCCTACAACTTCTTCGACAGCACCGCCGAGCTCTACCGCATGGTCTCCGGCGGCGTGGGGGACGCCCTGGGCAGCCTGGCCTGCCTGGGCGCGAGCGACGAGTCCTCCATCGTCACCAACTACCAGGCCCACAAGCTGGGCGCGATCTACCACTCGGCGCCCTTCGTGGTCACCCCGCCCGAGCTGTTCCTGAACGACGCCAGCTACAGCGCGTTCCGCTCGGCCCAGCAGACCCGGCCGCTGACCGTGTTCGTGGGCGCCAACGACGGCATGCTGCACGCCTTCGCGCTGGAGGACGACACCCGCTCGGGGGGCAACGACCAGGGCAGCGAGCGCTGGGCCTACATGCCACGCATCGTGATCCCGGCGCTGGCCACCGGCATCCGCGCCAACCGCGAGCTGGTCGATGGCTCCCCCGTCGTGCGCGACGTGATGGAGGACCGCAGCTCGCCGACCAGCGCGGGCTGGCGCACCGTCCTGCTGGGCGCCCTGGGTCGCGGCGGCCCTGGCTTCTATGCCCTCGATGTCACCGACCCGGCGGCGCCGCAGCCGATGTGGGAGCGCTCGCGCGCCGACACCGGCTTCGGGCAGCTGGCCATGGCCTACGGGCCGACCGCGATCGGGCGCCTGTTCGTGACCGACACCGAGGTCCCGGTGGCGTTCCTGCAGGGCGGCTGGGATCCCGGCGAGGTCGACGCTGGCTATCCCAGCGGGCGCGGGTTCACCATCGTCAACCTGATCAGCGGCGCCATCGTGTGGCGCTTCGCGCAGGACTGTGCGGGCGACACCCAGTGCACCGATGTGCCCGGCCTCGACGCCCCGGTGACCGGCACCCCGGCGCCGTTCGACGACATGCCCACCGCGATGGTGACGCGCACCTTCGTGGGTGACCTCAAGGGGCGGATCTGGCGCATCGACACCTCGCGCCCCGACCGCGCGGCCTGGAAGATGGAGCGCTTCTGGCCCGCGGTCGGCTCGGCCTATGACAACGCCACCTACCAGCTGCCCATCTTCCTGCCGCCGGCGCTGGCCTTCGATCGCTCGCGCAACCTGGTTGCCATCTGGTCGACCGGCAACATCCAGGATCTCGATGATCCGGCGCAGAACCAGGTCTGGGCGGTCCGCGAGGAGCTGGCGCTGCCCGCCCTGGTCACCGACCCGCCCATCGTGACCCCGGTGCAGGTGTGGAACGCGCCCAAGGTGCTCAGCGCCTCCGAGAAGCTGGTCGGTGACCCGGTCGTCTTCAACGGCTCGGTGTTCTTCACGACCTTCCGGCAGACCGCCAGCGCCTGCGGCTTCGGCGAGGGGCGCCTGTATGCGCTCGACATGCTCACCGGCGGCCCCAACTTCGCGCCGCCCCCGGGCTCCAGCGGCGACTGCACCACCCCGGGCAACAGCTGCATCGTGACCTACGGCGCCGCCGGCACCGACGACTCGGTCAGCCTGGGCTCCGGCGTGCCGTCCACCGCGCTGATCCGGCAGCGCCCGGCCACCGCGACGGTCGACCCCAGCACCGGCCGCATGAGCTTCGCCGGCGGCAACTACTCGGCCATCGTGCAGATGGGCGCGTCCACCAAGACCGACCAGTTCACCGACACCGCCATCGTCAAGGACCTGGGCCCGCTGGTGCGTCGCGCCGACATCCTGTCGGTCGCCGAGTACGAGTAGCCAGCACACGCCGCGGCACCGGCGGGCGGCCTGGGGGGTCAGCGCGGGGCCAGGCGGCTCAGCGTCTCCGCGAACAGGCGCTGGTCGATGGGCTTGGTCAGGTAGCCGTCGAAGCCGGCCTGCTGGACGCGCTCCTCGTCGCGACGCATGGCCATCGCGGTCAGCGCCACCACCGGGATCGGCTTGGTCTCGACGTGCGCGCGCAGCTCGATCAGGGTGACGTAGCCGTCCTGCCCGGGCATCGCCAGGTCCATCAAGACCAGCGCCGGGCGCTCGCGGCGCGCCACCGCCACGCCGGTGACGCCGTCCTCGGCCTCGACCACGCGGTAGCCGAGGCCTTGCAGCAGCCGTCGGGCCAGGGTGCGGTTCATGTCGTTGTCGTCGACCACCAGGATCAGCGGCGCCGCGGGGTGCGCCACCGGGGTGCCGCCCGCGGGGGTGCGCCCGGTGGCCTGCTCGAGCACGGCGACCAGGGCGTCGCGGGTGAGATCGCCCTTCTCGATCAGCGTCAGCGCGTCCCTGCGCAGCCGGGTGCGCTCGACCTCACTGAGCCGCTCCGCGGTCAGGATCAGGATGGGGAGCGCCGCCGTGGCCGGATCGGCGCGCAGCTCGGCGATGACCTCGAAGCCCGACATCTCGGGCATCAGCAGATCGATGATGGCCACGCTGGGCGACTCGCGCCGGATGGCGGCCAGGCCGGCGCGCCCGCTGGCCGCGGTCAGCACCGTGTAACCCGCTGGCTCCAGCGCCGAGCGCAGCAAGGTGCCCACACGTGGGTCATCGTCGATGACCAGCACGGTGGGCGAGGCGCCGCCCTGGCTGGGCGCCAGCGTGACCAGGCGCTGGCGCACCTGGTCGGCGTCCAGGCCGTGCGGCACGAAGTCGATGCGCGGCGCCGGGCGCGCCTCGGCCGGGATGGTGAAGGTGAAGGTCGAGCCGTGCCCCGGGGTGGTCAGGACCTCGATCTTGCCGTCGTGCTGCTCGACCAGCCGCTTGCAGATGGCCAGGCCCAGGCCAGTGCCGTGGTGGTGCTTGACCATGGGGTCCTCACCCTGCACGAAGGGCTCGAACAGGCGCGCCTCCAGCTCGGGCGGCATGCCGGGGCCCTGATCGCGCACCGAGAAGCGCACGAACTGGCCGACGTCGATGACGCGCACCTCGATGACCCCACCGTCGGGGCTGAACTTGACCGCGTTGGACAGGAGGTTCAGCAAGATCTGGTGCAGCTTGCGCCGGTCCGCGCGCATCGAGCGTGGCGACCCCACGTGCACCGCCAGCTTGATGCCGCGCGCCTCGGCCAGCGGGCGCACCACCTGACAGGCCTCCTCGACCGCAGGCGCCGGGAAGATCCAGTCGAACACCAGGTCGGCGCGCCCGGCCTCGATCTTCGACAGGTCCAGGATGTCGTTGATCAGGCTGAGCAGGTGGCGCCCCGAGTTCAGCACGTCGGTCAAGCAGGCGCGCTGGTGCTCGCTGGGCGGGTGCTTGCGATCGTCGATCAGCAGCTCGGAGAAGCCGATGATCGAGTTCAGCGGCGTGCGCAGCTCGTGCGACATGTTGGCCAGAAACTCCGACTTCAGCTTGTCGGCGCGCTCGACCACCGCGTTCTTGGCCGCCAGCTGCTGGCCCTGCATGCGCAGCTCCTCGGCCTGCGAGGCCAGCTCGGCGCGCTGCGCCTCCAGCTCGCGGTTGGCCTCGCGCAGCTCCACCGTGCGCGTCTCGACCGTGGTCTCGAGCACCTCCTGGCTTCCGCGCAGCGCCTTGACCATGACGTTGAACTGGTTGCCGACCACCGCCAGCTCGGCGGTCGGCAGCGCCGGCAGCTGCACTCCGAGATCGCCCTCGGCCACCTTGCCGGCGGCCTCCGCCAGCTGCTGCATCGGGTTCAGCACGCCGCGCGACAGCAGATAGCCCACCAGCAGCCCCACGGCGACGACGACCGACGCCAGCAGCATGACCAGCCACGCCAGTGTGTTCATCGGCGCCATCACCTGGGCCCGCGGCGCCAGGTAGAACAGCGTCCACGGCACCGTGCGCATGCGATAGCCGACCACGATGTTGCGCTGTCCATTGGCCGACGAGAAGACGTCGTGGGCGCTCCGGTCGGTGAACACCGGCGCGGTCGCGGCCGCGAACTGGAACGGCATCTCGATGGACGCCTCCAGCAGCGCGCGGGTGTCGGGGCCGAAGCGGTTCTCTGCCACCGCGGCGTCGACGACCTCGGCGGGCAGCTTGCCTGCGGGGTGGAAGACCTCGCTCTCCGAGAAGCTGTGCGCGATGCGCACGCCGTGGCGGTCCATCAGCACGCTGAAGCTGCCCGGGCCGGCGCGGCCATTGCCAGCGCGCACGGTGTTCCAGAACGCCGCCGCGCGCACATAGACCGACAGGATGCCGACCGGAGCCGTGCCCGCGAGCACCGGGCAGGCGTACGCGACCAGCGGATCATTGGCGTTCAGCTTGGACACGAAGAGGTCCGACACCACGCAGTTGCCCTTCATGGCGTCCTTGAAGTAGCTGCGAAAGCCGAGGTTGACCCCATAGCCACTCGGATCGGTGCTGTACACGTTCTGACCGGTGGCATCGAGGACGTTGATGGCCCGCAGCTCGGGATCCGACACCAGCGCCGCCGACATGAGGTCGCCGAGGACTTTGCGGTCGGCCTCGGTCTCGCTGTGGGTCGCGTAGGCCAGCACCTGGGGCAGCCCGACCCGGCGCGCCACGATGCCCTGGTACTTGGCGTGGAACTTCTCCAGCTCGGCCGACAGCCACTCCGCGCGCGAGCGCAGGAGGTCGACGGTCTGAGCCTCGAAGACCTTGCGGGTGCGACTCAGGCCGAGGAGCGTGGTCAGCACCAGCGGCAGCGTCGACACCGCCAGCACCAGCAGCATGAGGCGCGTGCGCAGCGACCAGCCCCGCGGACGCAGGCTCATGCGCGCTCCCGACGCCGGTAGATCCGGAGCTCGGGCGCCACCCGCGGGAACGGCTCCAGCAGCGACTCGGCCTCGGGCGGGATGACCTCGGCGCAGCCCAGGACCAGCGCGCCGCCGGGCACCAGCCCCTGGGTGGCGCGCTCGAAGGCCTTGCGCTGCAGGCGCGGGTCCAGATAGATGAGCACGTTTCGCAGCAGGATGAGGTCGAAGGCGGCCAGCACCGCCTCGCGCGGCACCGCCTGCGCGCTCATCAGATCGTGCTCGGCGAAGATGACCTGCCCGCGCAGCTGCGGCCTGACCTGGGTGCGCTCGCCGTCGACCTCGAGGTAGCGCTGGCGGAGGTCGCTGGGCACCGCCAGGGTGGCCACGGTCGGGTAGACGCCGGCGCGCGCCAGGCGCAGCGCCGTCGGGCTGACGTCGGTGGCCAGCACCTCGAAGGGGTTGCCCAGCGCGCCGAGCAGGAAGGCGATCGACCAGGCCTCCTCGCCGCTGGCGGTGCCGATGCTCCAGGCGCGCAGCAGGCTGCCCGCGGTGTTCTGCGCCGACAGCGACGGCAGCACCCGGTACTGCAGCGCCGCCCACACCCCGGGATCGCGGAAGAACTGCGTGACCCGGACCAGGATGGCCTCCAGCAGCGGCCGGATCTCCTCCGGGCGCTGCTCCAGCAGGCCGAGGTAGCTGGTGGCATCGGGGCAGCCGGTGGCGCGGATGCGCGCCTCGATGCCGCGCACCGCGGTGGCGGCGCGGTAGTCGCGGAAGTCGACCCCGCCGCGCGCGGCCACGATGGCCAGCACGCTGGCGAGCAGGTGCGGGGTCAAGGTCGACGGCGGCGTGGCCCCGGCCTGATCGGTCACCCCGCCAGCTCCGTGAAGATGGCGTCGAAGCGCGCGTGGGTGTCGGCGAAGGCGGTCAACACCTGGGGATCGAAGTGGCCGGGCTGGGTACGACCGTCGCCGTTCACGATGGTGCTGAGCGCGACCTCGTGGCTGAACGGTGGCTTGTACGGGCGCTTCGAGCGCAGCGCGTCGTAGACGTCGCAGATGCACATGATGCGCGCCGCCACCGGGATGCTGTCGCCGCGCAGCCCGGCCGGGTAGCCGGTGCCGTCCCAGCGCTCGTGGTGGCTGAGCGCGATGTCCGCCCCCATGCGGAGGTAGGGCGAGTCGTTGCGCTCGAGGATGCTGGCGCCCAGCGTGGTGTGGGTCTTCATGATGTCCCACTCGCCGGCCTCCAGCTTGCCGGGCTTGAGCAGGATGGCGTCCGGGATGCCGATCTTGCCGACGTCGTGCATCGGGCTGGCGTGGAAGATCTGGTCCTGGAAGCTCGCGTCCATGCCCATGCGCTGGGCCAGCTCGCGCGAGTAGTGGCTGATGCGCTGCACGTGGGCGCCGGTCTCCTCGTCCTTGTGCTCGGCGGCGCGGGTCAGCGTGAAGATGGTCTCGCGGTAGCTCGACTCCAGCTGCTGGGTGCGCTGGCGCACCTGGGTCTCCAGCTGCAGGGCGTGGTTCTGCAGGAAGTCGGAGTACTCCTTGAGGCGGAGCAGGTTGCGCACCCGCACCAGCAGCTCGGCGCGATCGACGGGCTTTTGCAGGAACTCCTCGACGCCACACTCGAGCGCCTGCAGCTTGGAGGCGTGATCATCGAGCGCGGTGACCTTCACGATGGGGATGTGCTTGGTGGTCTCGTCGCTCTTGAGGTGGGTCGCGACCTGGAAGCCGGTCATGCCCGGCATCATGGCGTCGAGCAGGATGACGTCAGGGCGGTGCTCGGCGGCAGCGGCCAGCGCGGCGGCCCCGCTGCTGGCGCTCAGGGTGCGAAACGCCTCGCCGTGCAGGTAGGCCTGCAGCAAGCGGACGTTGCGCTCCTCGTCATCGACGATGAGCACGCTATGGGTCGTGCTCGCAGTGGCGGCCATGACGTCACCCTCCATTCCGTGTCCCGGATTGGCTCCCCCTGTGATCAGTGAACGCTGGATTGTGACGGTAGACAAGTGCCGATATGGCGGAATTGCTGCGGCAAAATGCCGCGCCGCCGTCCGTCAGTCCTGGAAGATGATGGTGCCAACGTCCTCGCCGGCCAGGGCGCGGGTGATCTCGCCGCGGCGCAGGCCGTTGACGATCTGCAGCTCCTTGCAGTAGCG
>JADYYK010000169.1 GCA_020853705.1 Deltaproteobacteria bacterium | reverse complement strand
GGGGCGGGGCGCAGCCCCGTCGTGATCGACTGACCCCAGGCTCATTCATGTGAGAGAGCGAAGCTCGATCACATGAATGAGCCCGAGGTTAGGGGCGCGCGTTCCTCTCCTCACTCTCTCGCAAGGTCAAGACTTGATCATGATCGCGACCGTGTCGTCCTCGGTTCAGGGGACGAGACGATCGCGATCCGTCAAGGCTTGATCTGGATCGGCGAGATCGCCGAGAGTCGCCGCGTGGGTAGCGATACCGCGAGCTTCATCATCAGTGAGAGTCCCGAGATGGCTTCGGTGGTCGAGGGGCTGCGCGCAGCGTGCGAGGACGACATCCCGGTCCTCATCGAGGGCGAGCGTGGTAGCGGGCGCGAGCTGATCGCGCGCGCGATCCACGACGGCGGACGGCGCTCGGGCAAGTTCGTGGCGCTGCGGGCGGCCTCGATGTCGGGCACCGTGCTGACCTCGGAGCTGTCCGACCACGCCTCCGGCAAGCTGCGCCGCGCCAACCACGGCACGCTGCTGCTCAAGGAGGTCTCGGCGCTGCCGCGTGGCCCGCAGCGGCTGCTCACGCGCGCCCTGCGCAAGCGCAGCCGCGAGGACACCAGCGAGCACGTCGATGTGCGGCTGATCGCGGCCACCGACACCGACCTGTCGGCGGCCGCGCAGCACGACCTGTTCGAGCCCGAGCTGGCCGAGCGCCTGAGCGCGCACACCATCTCGGTGCCGCCGCTGCGCAAGCGCGTGGCCGACATCCCGCGCCTGGCGGCCCACTTCGCCGCCCGCATCGCCGACGAGATCGGCCGCGGTCGCATCCAGATCACCAGCAAGGCGGTCGATCGCCTGGCCGCGTACTCGTGGCCGGGCAACGTCGCCGAGCTCAAGGACGTCATGCGCCGCGCCGTGCTGCGCGCGCGCCGCACCCGCATCGAGCCGGGCGACGTCGACCCCTTGATCGCGCCGCCCATCGCGCGCGTGCCGCTGGAGGAGCTGCCCTTCGAGGACATGGTGCGCGCCAAGCTGGCCACCTTCCTGGGCCGCTTCCACGACGGCGACGACTCGCTGAGCGACCTCTATGACGAGGTCATCGGCCGCGTCGAGCGCCCGCTGATCCAGCTGGTGATGGAGCGCGCCGCCGGCAACCAGCTCAAGGCCGCCAAGATGCTGGGCATGAACCGCAACACCCTGCGCAAGAAGCTGACCGAGCTCGGCATCCCGTCGAAGTAGGCCCCTCGAAGCGAAGCTTCGAGGAGCCTATTCCGCTCCGACTCCGGCGCCCTCCGACGCCCCTCTTTGCCAGCCCCCTCGTGGCCCACGCCACACATCGCGCGCCGGTTTGCGCCATAATCAACCCATGAAGAAGGCCTGGCTTGTATTGCCCCTGGGCGTGGCCGCGTTCGGCTGCGCTCCCAACACCCGCTTTCGCAACGCCGCGGTGGTGCCCGCGATGACGCCACCGATGACCACCGGGCGACCGCTCGATCACCAGGCCCGCGTGGAGGCCTACGGCGGCTACACCGACAACCTGACCGATCTCTTCCCGCAGGAGGAGAGCACCCCCGCGCTGCACGTCGCGCACGGCATGGGCGGCGTCGGCGGCAAGTTCCGGCTGGGACCCATCACCGACATCGGCGCGCGCTTCGAGGTCGGCCCCTACGACTCGGCGCAGCACTCCGCGGTCGGCACCCCGCCGGTCCCCGGCCACAAGAGCGTGGTCGGCGCCGGCATCACGCTGGGCGGCCACTATGTGCACCGCAGCGGCTTCGGTCTGGGCGCGGTCTACGAGGGCACCGCCTATTCGGTGCCCTGGGCGCAGTGGGAGTGCGACGGCTCGGCGTCCCCGTGCCCGGCGCGCCTCAACGTGCCCGAGGGTGACAACCTGCCTGGCTACCACCTGGTCGACGAGGGCACCGAGACGGTCTACATCAACCAGCTGTCGATCCTGCCCAGCTACAAGCGCGACATCTTCACCGGCTTCATCGGCATGAGCGTGCGCGGCACCATCGAGAACGTCGGCTTCTCCGACAGCTCGACCAACGGCAACCTGCCCTCGACCGGCAAGCCGGCCGCCCTGTTCACCGTCGGCGGCGAGCTGGCCTTCGACCGCTTCCGCATCTTGATGGAGGCGCACCGCGCCAGCGCGAACCCCGGCAACAGCACCTGGGGCTTCGGCCTGTCGATCGGCTACGAGCTCGGCGAGCCGGTGCGCCGCCGCCCGGCCCCGCAGCCCGATCCGTTCGCGCCGCCGGCCGGCTATCCGCCCCCGGGCTACCCGCCGCCGGCCGGCTATCCGCCGCCCGGTGGCTATCCGCCGCCCGGTGGCTACGCGCCGCCGACCGCCCCCGCCCCCGCGCCCGACCCGGTGGCCCCGCCGACCACGCCGGCGCCGGGCGATCCCTACGCCCCGCAGTAGCCGGTCCAGGCAGCTACGGCTGCATGCGCGCCGGCTGCAGCGTGGCGTAGTCGCGCGCCAGCGCCCCCAGCGCCCTGGCGACCTCGTCGAACACCCTCCAGGCCCGCGGTGAGTCGCCAGTCCAGCCGCCCTCGCGCACGACGGGGATGCCGTCCTTGCCGGGGCGCCACAGCTCCCAGCGGTAGGTGACCCCGTGCACGTTCGGGCTCGCCTTCGGCTTGCGCAGGTTGTGGAGCCCCAGCCGCTGCGCCAGCGCGTGCACGGCGCGCGCGCGCGCGCAGGGCAGGTCGACGTCCTCGCGCGACTCGGCGCCGCCGGTCAGCTCCGCGGCGCCCTGGTTGGTCATGACCACCAGCACACACTGGCCGCCGCCCTCGGCCAGGATGACGGTCTCGCCGGTCTGCCCGGTCTTGCCGCCGCTGATGCGCAGCACCAGGCGCTTGTCGCCCAGCGGCAGCCGCGCCGGCACCCCCGCGGTCGCCGCGCAGCGCACCCTGCGTCGGGGCGGCGGCGCACAGACCTTGTTGGCCGGACAGTCGAAGCGCGCGACGCCCTCGCAGCCGAGGTCGTCACGGATGACCAGCTCCTCGCGCGGCTCGATCTCCGGCAGCGCCTTCTCGTCGCTCGCCGACGCCGGCGCGGGCACCGGCCGCACCAGCACCAGCGCGGTCAGCGTGGCCTGGCTGGCGGCCGCCTCCAGCGCCAGCCCCGCGAACACCTTCTTCACGCACTCCCCGTGCGTGGCCGCCAGCGCCCCGGTCACCTTGACCTCCGCGAGCACCCGCTTGCGCACCGTGACCTCGACCTTCAACGTCCCCCCTGTCGGCGCCATCGGATCGACGCAGGCCCGCAGCCCCGGCTGCAGCGCGCGCACCCGCACCAGCGCCGGCCGGAGCTCCACCCCCTTGCCCGCCAGGCTGACCACCAGCACCTCATTGAGCGGCGTCCGCAGCGGCGGCGACGGCGCCCCCGGCGCCGCCCGCGCCACCACCGCCATCCCGAGCCCCAGCCCCACCAGCACTCCGCACACGACCATCCGCATCTCTACAGCCTAAACCAACCCTGACCTGTGCGCCTGAACCCGGCGCCGACGGCGAGCTAGCAGCCGGGGCCGTAGTAGTCGCCGCCCTTCACCGACACGCTGACGCACCCGCCGCCCGCGAACACGCTGCCGTTCTGGTCCTTCTTGTAGTACGAGCCGCCGCCGCCGCCGCCACCGCCGCCGCTGCGCTGCCTGGCCACCGCGTACAGGTTGACCTGCGCCGGCCCCCCCTCCTGCCCCGCGTTGCCCTGACCATCGACCCAGTAGCGTCCAGGCTGGAGCTGCCCGAGGAGCTGGCGCAGGAACTGCGCATCCTGCGGGTGGATCTCACGGCCATTGATGTAGATCCCTGTCAGCATCCCGCTGCCGCCGCCCGACGCGTTGGCTGGCAGCGCACCGCCGAGCTGCATCCCTGCCGGCAGAACCCCGAGCGCTGGCCCGCCCCACTGACCCGCCGCGCCGCTGACCGGGTCGTACCAGTAGCCACCGTCGGGCAGCTGACGCCCGAGGGCCGCCTCGAGCTGTCCGATGATCTGCCAGTCCAGCGCCGTCGGCGCGCGCCCGTTGAAGCTGATCTGGCGGCTCCCCTGCGGCGCTCCAGACTGCGGCATTGCCCCCTGCGGCGCCGTGGGCTGGCCATACTGCGGCTGCGGCTGCCCGTACTGCGGCTGCTGCTGCCCGTACTGCGGCTGCTGCTGCCCGTACTGTGGCTGCTGCCCGTACTGTGGCTGCTGCCCGTAGCCGTAGGGCTGCTGCTGCTGCGGAACACAACCGAACGCCCCCACCAGCACCACCAGCAACCCACCCGTCGTCATCGTCCTCTTCATGCTCCCCCCCAACTGCATCCATGATGCCACGACCAGACTCATCGAATCCGATGGCCTACACTGATGGCGCCCCTGGGCGCGGGGACTGTCACATGGGTCATCCCAGCCCACGCCAAGGTCGGCTTCCAGCGCCGCATACAGCACGTCGATCCGTGCCAGCAAAGCAGCCCAGCCAGCAGCGCCAAGGACATGGACAACTCATTCAAGGGATGCCTCGACCCATGAGCCAGCTCATTGAACTCGTCTTCGATGGAGTCTCGATGGCGGTCGCCGAAAGGCTGCTCGACGACCTCCTGGCCCGGACCAGCGGAGCGTGCTCAGCCGAGATCGACGGTGTCCCCCTGGCGGGCCCTGCTCACGGGCGAGCGCTGGTCGGGGCCATCAAGGAGTTCGCCTGGGTTCGGCTTGGCACGTTCGTCCTGCCAGGCCTGGGCCCGGTGGCGAACGTCGCGCTCCGGGTCCTCCACCTTGGCGCGGTCTGGGACGTCGAACTCAACCTCGACCTCGATGATGTCGCCGCGCCCGAGCTGCTCACCGACGCCCTGCACGAGCTGGCGCAGACCCTCGCAGAGCGTCACGACGTCGCCTGCTACTATGCAGGCCTCGAGCCCGCGATCGACGAGGACACCCGCCTCTTCACGGGCCCAGTCCGGGGACCGATCCACCTCTCCGCGCGCTAGATCTGGTCGTCGAACTCCGCGCCGGCCCATCTCGCCAGGGCGACGCCGAGCTTCGAGCACCAGCCGGTGTCGAACAGCAGGTCGTTGCGGCTGTAGCCGATGCCGGACATGGCGGCCAGGGAGGCGTCGGTGACGAGGTCGACCTCCTCGCCTGACGACAGGACCGCCTTGATGCCACGATGGACGTAGTCGTCCGATGCGAACGCGATCACGCGCGCGAGGTCGGCACGCGCGATCGTACGGCCATCTTCCTGCGTCACGCGGTCGTTCGCCGCCGTGAGCACCAGGTGCTTGTGGTCGTAGACCTCGAGGCCGTCGGCGCTCAGGACCCAGATGAAGTCGCTGGGAGCGTCGGTCTCTGCGCGGGTGACGCCGCGTGCCGTCAGGTCTGCCGTCTGCGCTGCGTGTTCAGGGTCGAGCACCCAGCGCGTCGCGAGCGGCCTGGCTCCCGCGCCGCTCAGGCCATAGATCGTCAGGTCGCGCGTGCCGTCGCGCTCTCGCGTCCCCGAGACGTGGACCTTGCGCCCCGGCGCCGCCAGCGCCTGGTCGAACGCGAGTACCTTGGTCAGCGCGGCGATCTCGCGCTCGAGCCGTGGCCCCGGGAGCCACCCGCGCAGGAGCTCGAGCGCCCGCGTGCGCTCGACCCGGGCCAGGTACTGGCTGTCCCAGTTACCGGCGGGGCCGTTGTCGTGGTCACTCTCATGGTCGTAGTAGGTCCCGCAATGCGGGCATTTCCAGAGGCCGCTCCAGGACAAGCCGAAGGTCTCGAACTGTTCGGTGACCGCTGGCAACGGGTCGCCGGTCTGGTCGCCGTTCGAGCCGACGGAGAAGCTCAGCGCGGCGGGCAGGTCGCGACAGAGCGGGCAGTCCTGCCACGCCGCCGCCGTGGGACCCGCCGGTGGCCAGTGGCCAGCACGGGCGTTGCGCAGCAGTCGATCCGACTCGTCGTTCGCGGTCACCACGTCCCGACACCCCGTGACGTCGATGCGGCTGACCAGGAGATGTCGCAGCAGATCGCTGTCGGGCTGGGCGCAGGCCGCACGCAGCAGCGCCTCGGGCGCGGCCGCCAGGCTGCCTCCGAGCTCGAACAGGAGGCGCATGCCGTCCAGATCGCCGGCCTCGATCGCGGCGACCAGCGCGCGCTGATCGAGCTTCGCACCCGCGGCCACCAGGGCACGCACCGAGGAATGTCGCCGGTAGCGCGCCGCCAGCATCAGCGCCGTTGCGCCGGCCTGGTTGTGCGCCTCCAGGTCCGCGCCCACGGCGGCCTTGCGCACGCCCCCGGCCGAGTCATCCAGCGCGGCGACGAACAGCGCCGCCTGCACCTGCCCCGCGGCCGCCGCTCGCTCCAGCACCAGCGCGACGCCGGCATGCCCCTTCCTCCAGGCGTGCTCGAGCGCCGACACCGCATCGGCATCGCGCACCCTGGCGTCGGCGCCCTCGCCGAGCAGCGTCGTCACCGTCTCCAGCGCGCCCGCCCGCGCCGCCAGCATGAGCTGCCGGTCGGGCTCGCTCGCGGCCGCGCTGCGGATCGGCCACTCCTCGAGCAGCGCCAGCACCTCGGGGTCGTGCCTCCAGTGGTTCACCAGCGAACGCGTGATCTTCGCCCCGGCCTGCAGCAGCGGCCGCATCAGCCGCACGCCACCGCCGCGCACGGCCGCCAGCACATCCGGATTCGCGCCGCGGCGCAGCAGCGTCTCGATGATCCCCAGGTCCTGGCCGCGCGAGTTCAGGACGGCGCGAGACAGCGCCGTCTCGCCGCCCTCGTCGCGCCCATCGATCTCCGCGCCCGCATCCAGCAGCAGCTCGACCATCGGGACGCTGCGCGCCCAGCCCAGCGCCGCCTGCCCCGGGTACGCCAGCCGGCCCTGCTGGTACAGCCTCTCGATGCGCACACGCGCGTTCACCTCCGCGCCGTCGGTCAGCGCCGCGCGCACGCGGTCGAGGTCATCATCGACCACGGCCTCGCACAGCCGCAGGTTCCTGGCCTCCGCCGCCGCCTCCGAGCCCCCACCCGCCAAGCCGCCCTACTCCAGGCGTACCCGCGGATCCAGCGCGGCGTACAGCACGTCGACCACCAGGTTGGCGACCACGATGAACGCCGACGCCACCAGCACGGTGCCCAGGATCAGCGGGCGATCCAGCGTGATGATCGACTTCACCGCCTCGCGCCCCAACCCGGGCCACTGGAACAGGTACTCGGTGATGATGGCGCCGCCCAGCAGCGCGCCGAGATCCAGGCCGATCATCGTCACCACCGGCGTCAGCGCGTTGCGCAGCGCGTGCTTGACCACCACCGCCCGGCGCGACAGGCCCTTGGCCTGGGCGGTCCGGATGTAGTCCTCCTGCATGATCTCGATCATCTCGCCGCGGACGATGCGCGAGTACACCGCGATCCCGGTGATCGCCATGGTGAACGCCGGCAGCACCAGGCTGGCCAGCTCGTGGCCCTTCTGGTAGCCGATGGGGAACCAGCCCAGCTGGAAGCCGAAAACGTAAAGCAGCAGCAAGCCGCCGAAGAACGTCGGGGTCGACATCCCCAGCAGCCCGCCCGTCGTGATCGCGGTGTCGGCCATCTGGTTCCGGCGCAGCGCCGCCCACACCCCCAGCGGCACGCCGATGAGCACCATCAGGAACACCGCCGACACCGCCAGCTTGGCCGTCATGCCGATGCGCTTGGCGATGATCTTGGCCACCGGCTCCTTGGCGTTGAACGACTTGCCGAGGTCGCCCCGCGCGATGCGTCCGACGAAACAGCCATATTGCGCGAGCAGACTCCGGTCCAGACACAGCTGCTTCTTCAATTTGGCAATCTGCTGCGGCGACGGATGCGGCCCCAGCAGCACCTTGGTCGGGTCCGCCGGCAGCGCATACGCCATCAGGAACGCCAGCGTGACGACGAACCACAGCGTGATGACCGACCAGGCCAGGCGACGCCCCAGGAAGCTGACAATCGGCGGCATCGCCTAACGGGGCCTCGAGGGCAGGTCCAGCCAGACATAGCGGAAGTCGCGGATCCACACCGGGTGCATCTTGTAGTCCATCAGCCAGGGCTGCCGCGCCTCGACGCGCACGCTGTGGTACTCGAACACCCAGGGCGCGTCGTCCACGATCAGCTGCTCGGCCTGGTGATACAGCTCCGTCCGCTTCGCCGGATCCAGCTCGACCGCCGCGGCGTCGAGCAGCTTGTCGACCTCCGGGTTGGAATACTGCGAGCTGTTGACCGCGTTCGTCGGCGCCCGGTACTTGGAGTGAAACAGGAACTCCAGGAAGTTCGACGGATCCGGGAAGTCCTGCACCCAGCTGTCCAGCCCGAACGGGATCTTGCCCGCCGACATGCGCGCCGCCAGGTGCACCGGGAAGGTCAGGCGCTTGATCTTCAGCCGCACCCCCACGCGCGCCATGTCGGCCTGCACCGACAGCGCGATCTTCTCCACCTTCTCGTCGGGCCCGGTGATGAAGTAGTCGAGCTCGAAGCCATCGGGATACCCGGCCTCGACCAGCAGCGCCTTGGCCTTGACCGGATCGTAGGCATAGCCGCGCAGCTCTGGGTTGTAGCCCGGCATGCCCGGCGGCAGCGGCCCCTTGGCCGGCAGCATGGTGCCGTAACCCAGCTGCGCCAGATGCTCACGATTGATGGCGTAGTTGAAGGCCTGGCGCACCCGCTTGTCGTCGAACGGCTTCATCGTCAGATCGAAGCGCTCGCCGTAGATGTCGATGCTCTTGTCGCGTAGGAGGTACGGCTGCCACGCCGGCTCCTCGCCGATGGACAGCAGATCCTGCACCGTCATGCGGTCGACCACGTCGGTCTCGCGGGCGCGGAACTTCATGAAGCCGACCTGGCGCTCCACCATCAGCTGCATGTCGATGCCGTCGAGGTAGATCGAGTCCTTGTCCCAGTACTCGGGGTTCTTCTTGAACTGGATGCGGATGTCGCGATCGTAGCTCGTCACGTAGAACGGCCCCGACGACACCTCGTGCGCGTTCAGCCCGTCGGCGCCGTAGTGCTTGACCACCTCGGGCTCGATGGGCGAGGCGAACTTCATCGCCAGCTTGTACATCAGCGTCGGATCCGGCTTGGTCAGGATGATGGTGAGGTCGCGGCCCTCGGCGACCAGGCCCCAGGCCTCGCGCGGCCCCTTGTCACCTTCACGCGCGATCATCTCGGGCGCGCCGCCGATGGCCTCGAAGAACGACTGCGCCGGCGAGCTGGTGTCGGGGTCGAGGCAGCGCTCGATGGCGTACTTGAAGTGGCGCGGCTCGATGGGGCGCACCTTGGCCATGCCGGGCGGCGGCGTCGGGTCATAGAAGGTGATGCCGTCGCGCAGATGGAAGACGTAGACCCAGACCTCGATGTCCTCGCCGCTGACCGGGTGCTTCATGGTCCGCTCTTCGGCCACCGGCATGTTGGTCGCCAGCTGCGGGATCAGGCCGACCGCGTTGGGCGACATGGTCTTCTCGTAGCCGACCAGGGTGTCCATCGTGTAGTGCAGCGGGTAGATCGAGTACTCGTCGTAAGCGACCTGCGGATCCAGGCTCTTGATGCCGTCGTTGATCGAGAAGCGCAGCGTGCCGCCGCGGGTCGGCGTGGTCGCGCCGGCGCCGACATAGGCCGGGCCGGCCGACAGCGACTTGTTCTTGCAGCCTGCCGCAGCCGCAGCTGCAGCCAGCAGCAGCGCGGCGGCCATGTACCGCCGCCTAACCACGCTTGTCCTTCGGATCGAAGGCATCCCGCAGCCCCTCGCCCAGCAGGTTGAAGCCCAGCACCGTGATCACGATGGCCGCGCCCGGGATCAAGATCAGCCGCGGCGCCAGGGTGTACAGCGACTGGCCCTCGTACAGCATGGCGCCCCACGACGCCTGCGGCGGCGGCACCCCGAGGCCGAGATACGACAGCACCGCCTCCGACAGGATGAAGCCGGCGATCCCGACCGACGCCAGCACCGTGGTCGGCCCCAGCACGTTGGGCAGGATGTGACGCAGGATGATGCGCCCGTTGCCAGCCCCGACCGCGCGCGCCGCCTGCACGAACTCCATCTCGCGCAGCGACAGCACCTTGCCGCGGATGACGCGCCCCATCGTGGTCCACCCGGTCAGCCCCAGCACCAGGAAGACGTCGACCATGCTCGACGACTCGCGCATCGAGGCCACCGTGATGACCAGCAGCAGGAACGGGAACGCCAGCACCATGTCGGTGAAGCGCATCAGCACCGCGTCGGTCGCCTTGCGGTAGTAGCCCGCCAGCAGGCCGATCCACAGCCCGATCCCCACCGCCAGCGCGGTCGCGAAGATGCCGACCTCGAGCGACACCCGGGCGCCATACAGGAGGCGCGACAGCACACACCGCCCCGCCGCGTCCGTGCCCAGCGGAAACTCCGCCGACGGCCCCTGCGGCTTGCCCAGCGCGCTCAGCGCGTCGGCCTCGAAGTGCATCTCGTTGGGGTCGTGCGGCGCCAGCATGGGCCCGAAAATCGCCAGCAGCAGCACGATCGCCACGATCCCCGCGCCCACCAGCGCAGGCCGGTTGCGGGTGAAGCGCCTCAGCGCGCGACGGTCGAGCACGGCGCCGGTATACACCGTCCGCCGCGCCGTGGTAAACGCCTGCCATGAACGCGCACGACTTCAAGGCCACCTCCATCGACGGCGCCCCGGTCGATTTCGCCAGCTTCAAGGGCAAGACCCTGCTGGTGGTCAACGTCGCCAGCCAGTGCGGTCTGACCCCGCAGTACGCCGGCCTGGAGGCCCTCTGGCGCAAGCACAAGGACGCCGGCCTGGTCGTGATCGGCTTCCCGTGCGACCAGTTCGGCAACCAGGAGCCGGGCACCGAGGCCGAGATCAAGACCTTCTGCGAGACGCGCTACAGCGTGACCTTCCCGATGATGGCCAAGGTCGAGGTCAACGGACCCAACGCCCACCCGCTGTGGCAGTGGATGCGCTCGCAGCAGCCCGGCGCGGAGGGTGGCCCCGACGGTGCCATCACCTGGAACTTCGGAAAGTTCGTCATCGACCCCACCGGCGCCGTGGTCAAGCGCGTGCCGCCCTCGATCAAGCCCGAGACCATCGAGAGCGATCTGGTTTCCCTACTCCCGCGCTGAATCGCGGGGTTTGACACCCCCCGGACGATCCCCTACAGTCCGGCCGCGATCCAAGGACCCCCGATGGCCCTCGCCTTCTCTGCAGAATCCAGCCGCAAGATCGCGGAGATCCTCCCGCGCTACCCCAACAAGCAAGCTGCCTTGCTCCAGGTCTTGCATGTGGCCCAGGGCCAGTTCGGCCACGTGGGCGCCGACGTGCAGGAGCTGGTCGCCGAGACCCTGGAGCTGCCGCCCGCGCACGTGTGGGGCGTGGTGACCTTCTACACGATGTATCACCGCGAAAGCGTCGGCAAGAACGTGCTGATGGTGTGCACCAACATCTCCTGCATGCTGCGCGGCGCCGAGGACATCCTGGGGCACGTCGAGAAGAAGCTGGGCGTCAAGCCGGGCGAGACCACCGCCGACGGCATGTTCACCCTGGTCGAGGAGGAGTGTCTGGCCGCCTGCGCCGACGCCCCCATGATGATCTGCGGCGACAAGTACTTCATGCGCCTCGACACCGGCAAGGTCGACACTGCGCTCGACGAGCTGCGCAAGCACCCGCGGAGCGAGCACTGATGCCGACCACGCGCGACACCAAGATCATCACCAAGCATTTCGGCATCAAGGACTCGCACACTTACGCGGTGTACAAGGCCGACGGTGGCTACGGCGCCTTCACCAAGGCGCTCGCGATGCAGCCCGCGGCCATCACCGAAGAGGTCAAGAAGTCGCTGCTGCGCGGCCGTGGCGGCGCCGGCTTCGCCACCGGCCTCAAGTGGACCTTCCTGCCCAAGGACGCCCCGGGGCCCGGCAAGCCGGTCTACCTGGTGGTCAACTGCGACGAGTCCGAGCCCGGCACCTGCAAGGATCGCGAGCTCATCACCCACGATCCGCACATGCTGATCGAGGGCATCGCCATCGCGTCGTACGCGCTGGGCGCGGCGCAGTCGTACATCTACATCCGCGGCGAGATGATCGCCGAGGCCAAGATCCTGTCGGCCGCCGTGGCCGAGGCCTACGCCCAGGGCATCCTCGGCAAGGCCCACGCGACCGCCGGCCGTGGCGAGTGGAAGCTCGACCTCGCGGTGCACCGCGGCGCCGGGGCGTACATCTGCGGCGAGGAGACCGCGCTCCTGAACTCGCTCGAGGGCAAGCGCGGCTGGCCGCGGCTCAAGCCGCCGTTCCCGGCCGTCAAGGGGCTGTTCGGTCAGCCCACCATCGTCAACAACGTCGAGACCTTGATGAACGTGCCCACCATCGTCGACAAGGGCGGCGAGTGGTTCGCGGGCCTCGGCATGGGCAAGTCGGGCGGCACCCGCATCGTGTGCCTGTCGGGCCACGTCAAGAACACCGGCGTCTACGAGCTGCCCATCGGCATCACCTTCCGCGAGCTCATCGAGGAGGTCGGCGGCGGCGTCACCGGCGGCAAGCTCAAGGGCCTCATCCCGGGCGGCTCGTCGATGCCCCCGCTGGATCCGGCCGAAATCGACGTGCCCATCGAGTTCGACGCCCTGATGAACGACCCCCGCATCAAGGAGGTCGAGGTCAAGCCGGGCATCAAGTTCGACATGGGCGGCGGGCGCGGGCTGCGCACCATGGCCGGCTCGGGCGGCGTCGTGGTCTTCAACGACCAGACCGACGTGGTCAAGCTGTGCGCGCGGATCATGCGCTTCTATCACAACGAGTCGTGCGGCCAGTGCACGCCGTGCCGCGAGGGCACCGGCTGGCTGGACCGCATCTGCGCCCGCCTGGCGCGCGGCCAGGGCCGCCCTGGCGACGTCGACCTGCTGGCCGAGATCGCCCACGGCATCGCCGGCAACACCATCTGCCCGCTGGGCGAGGCCGCGGCCTGGCCGATGCTGGGCTTCCTGACCAAGTTCCGCCCCGACTTCGAGCAGCGCGAGCGCGAGGGCAAGCCGGTCGCCCTGGGCGCGCCCAAGTCGCTGCGCACCCTGCCCATCATCGGGCAGTCGCCGCTTTCGCCACGAGGGACCACGCCATGACCCGGGTCCGCGTCATCCTGGCCGCGCTGCTGGCGCTGGGCCTGACCGTGCTCTGCGTTGCGCCCGCGCTGGCCGCCGACGGCGACGGTGACCGCGCTGGCGTGAACGGCGACGCCATCGCCCCCGCCGCCGCCAACGGCGAGCTGCCCGCCATCTCGGGCGACAGCCCCGCGCCGCAGAAGCCCGGCACCCGCGACCTCATCATCTTCTGGACCGTGGGCGGCCTGGCCATCCTGGGCGCGCTCGCCGTCATCACGCGCAAGAACCCGGTCACCGCCGTGATGTGCCTGGTCGGCACCTTCCTGGCGCTGGCGGTGGTCTACATCATGCTGCTGGCGCACTTCCTGGCCGTCATCCAGGTCCTGGTCTACGCCGGCGCCATCATGGTGCTGTTCGTCTTCGTGGTCATGATCATCAACCGCGAGGAGTCCGACGCCTGGGAGCTGTCCTGGAAGACCTGGATCGGTCGCGGCGTCGGCGTCGCGGCCGGGGTCTTCCTGGCGGTGCGCTTCATCACCATCCTGGCGCGCTCGACGCGGGTGCTCGGCCTCAGTGACGCCGGCTGGTCGCGCGAGGAGATGCAGCACTTTGGCACCACGCGCGCCGTCGGCGAGCTGCTGTTCACGCGCTATCTCGTCCCCTTCGAGGCGGTCTCGCTGCTCTTGCTCATCGCGGTCATCGGCGCCCTGGTGCTGGCGCGCCCGCACGAGAAGGTCGGCGACGCCGCCGACGCCGCCGGCTCGCCGGCAGGGCAGGCCAAGCCTGACAAGGGTGGTGCCCATTGAGCTTCTTCATCTCGCTGCCGCACACGCTGGCGCTGGGTGCCATCCTGTTCACCATCGGGATCATCGGCGCGCTCATCCGCAAGAACGCCCTCATCGTCCTCATGAGCATCGAGCTGATGCTGAACGCCGCCAACCTCACGGTGCTGGCGTTCGCGCGTGCGCGCCATGACAACACCGGCCACACGCTGGCCTTCATCGTGATCGCCGTCGCCGCCGCGGAAGCCGCGGTTGGTCTGGCGGTGCTGGTCGGGATCTTCAGGACCCGCCGCACCTCCAGCCTCGACGAGATCACCATGATGAAGCAGTGACGGCGCCATGACGAGCGACTTCCCGCTGTACCTGATCCCGCTCCTGCCCCTGATCGGCGCCGCCATCAACCTGCTGTTCGGCAAGCGCCTGTCGAAGGACACCAACCACTACATCGCCATCACCGCGGTCGGCGGTGCCGCCGTCATCGCGATTCACGCCTGCGTCTCCGGGCTGTGGCCGCTGTGGAAAGCGGGCGGCCCGGGCACGCCGTCGCTGACCTGGCAGGGCTGGGAGTGGCTGCACGGCGCGGCCGGCGGCGGCATGGGCGAGACCGCGGTGTCGCTCAAGGCGGCCCTGGTGCTCGATCCGCTGTCGGCGGTAATGGTCCTGGTCATCACCCTGATCGGCTTCCTCATCCACCTGTACTCGGCCGGCTACATGGCCGAGGACAAGCGCTACGCGACCTACTTCGGCTACCTCAACCTGTTCACCGGGGCGATGCTGATCCTGGTGCTGGGCGACAGCCTGCCCGTGATGTTCGTCGGGTGGGAGGGCGTCGGCCTGTGCTCGTACCTGCTCATCGGGTTCTGGTTCGACGTCGACAAGAACGCCAACGCCGGGCGCAAGGCCTTCGTGGTCAACCGCATCGGCGACTTCGCGTTCCTGCTCGGGATCTTCCTGACCTTCTACTTCACCAAGTCGCTGTCGTTCAGCGGCGTGCGCGACGGCGTTGGCGAGATCACCGGCAGCCGGATCTGGGGCGCCCCGGCGCAGTTCTGGATCTGCCTGCTGTTCTTCATCGGCGCCTGCGGCAAGTCGGCGCAGATCCCGCTCTACGTGTGGCTGCCCGACGCCATGGCCGGCCCCACGCCGGTGTCGGCGCTGATCCACGCCGCGACCATGGTCACCGCCGGCGTCTACATGATCGCCCGGCTGTCGTTCCTGTACGTGACCGCGCCCACCGTGATGGCCATCGTGGCCGGCGTCGGCGCCGCCACCGCGCTGTTCGCGGCCATCATCGGCTTCGCGCAGAACGACCTCAAGAAGGTGCTGGCGTACTCCACGGTGTCGCAGCTCGGCCTGATGTTCGTCGGCGTCGGCACCGGCAACTTCACCGGCGGCGTGTTCCACCTGATGACGCACGCGTTCTTCAAGGCCGGCCTGTTCCTGGGCGCCGGCTCGGTGATGCACGCGCTGCATCACGCCAAGGACCCCGGCGACATCCGCGAGATGGGCGGCCTGCGCCGCAAGCTCCCCATCACCCACATCACGTTCCTCATCTACTGCATCGCCATCGCGGGCATCCCGCCGCTGGCCGGCTTCTTCTCCAAGGACGGCATCCTGGCCGGCGCGTTCGCCTTCACCGCGCCCGGGGTGCCCCGGTTCTACGGCCACCTCATCTGGGCGGTGTCCTCACTGGCCTCGCTGGGCACCGCGGTCTACATGTTCCGCCTCTACTTCCTGACCTTCACCGGCAAGTTCCGCGGCGATCACCACGTCGAAACGCACCTGCACGAGTCGCCCGCCGAGATGACCATCCCGCTGATCGTCCTCGGCCTCGGCGCCATGGCGGTCGGCTTCGTCGGCATCCCGGCCTTCCTGCGCAGCCATCACGAGCCGCTGTTCGTGCGCTGGCTGTCGAGTGGCGACGCCCCGGTGCAGGCGCTGGCGCTGCACATGTCGTCCTCGCGCGAGTGGCTGCTGATGGCGGTCGCGACCGGCGCCGGCGTGATCGGCATCATCGTCGCCGCCGCGCTGTGGCTGGGTGGCCCGCGCCCCGCGGTGGTGTCGCTGGGCAATGGCCTCGGGCCCGTCAAGAAGCTGGTCGCGAGCAAGTTCTACATCGACGAGCTCTACGATCTCGTGCTGGTGCGGCCGTTCCGCTGGCTGTGCATGGCGGTGTACCAGATCGTCGATCGCTTCATCATCGAGACCTTGCTGCTCGGCCTGGTGACCACGCTGGTCGACTTCAGTGGGCGCGCGCTGCGCCTTCTGCAGAACGGCCATGTGCAGCGCTACATGGTGGTCACCACCATGGCGCTGGCCGCCATCCTGTGGTTTGGCATGCGGCCCTCGGACGAGTTCACCGTGCAGCCGGTGATGGGCGCGCAGAACACCATCAGCCTGCACGCCAACGCCCACGACTACGGCACGCCCAACGCGCCGCAGCGCAAGTACAAGTGGAAGTGCGCCACCGATGACCCCTGGAAGGCCGGCGGCCCTGACAAGACCTGCGAGTATCCCAACCCCGGCAAGTACGAGGTCCAGCTCGAAGTGCACGACGATCTGTGGGGTACCAGCAACAAGTCGAGCAAGCTGATCAGGGTGGGGGGCGACTGATGCTGCTCACGATCATGCTGCTGCTCCCGCTGCTGGGCGCGCTCATCGTCGCCCTGGTCCCGCGCGAGGAAGAGGGGCTGGCGCGCGGCGTCGGCTACCTGTTCACCATCGCGACCTTCATCCTGTCGATCGCCGTCGCGCTGCGCTTCAAGGCCGCGCAGGGCGGCATGCAGCTCGGGCTGGCGGTGCCCTGGGTGCCCTCGCTGGGCATCAGCTTCAAGGTCGGCATCGACGGCATCTCGCTGTGGCTGATGCTCTTGACCACGTTCCTGACGCCGATCTGCCTCTTGTCGGCGCACAAGGCCATCGACAAGAAGGTGCGCGGCTTCGTGGCCGCGTTCCTGATCCTCGAGACCGGCATGCTGGGCGCCTTCGTGGCCCAGGACCTGTTCCTGTTCTACGTGTTCTGGGAGGTCATGCTGGTCCCGATGTACTTCATCATCGGCGTCTGGGGTGGCGACCGCCGGATCTACGCGTCGTTCAAGTTCGTCATCTACACCATGGTCGGCTCGCTGCTGATGCTGGTGGCGATCTTCTACCTCTACGTGACCATGCACGACGTGTCGGGGGTGTGGACCTTCGACATGGAGCAGCTCAGGCACCTGGTGCTGACGCCGCGGGCGCAGATCTGGTGCTTCCTGGCCTTCGCGTCGGCCTTCTTCATCAAGGTGCCGATGTTCCCGGCGCACACCTGGCTCCCGGACGCGCACGTGCAGGCGCCGACGGCCGGCTCGGTCATCCTGGCCGGCGTGCTGCTGAAGTTCGGCGTCTACGGCTTCCTGCGCTTCGCCATCCCGCTGTTCCCGTGGGCCGCGACCTGGTGCTCGCCGGGCCTGGCCATCCTGGCCGTGATCGGCATCGTGTACGGGTCGCTGGTGGCGTTCGCGCAGGACGACATGAAGCGGCTGGTGGCGTACTCGTCGGTCGCGCACATGGGCTTCGTGATGCTGGGTGTGATGGCGTGGAACGCCGCCGGCATCCAGGGCGCCATCTTCACCATGCTGTCGCACGGCCTGACCACGGGCGGCCTGTTCCTGGCCGTGGGCGTGCTGTACGACCGGCGCCACAAGCGCGACATCGCGGAGTACGGCGGCATCGCGGCGCAGATGCCGCGCTACGCGGCGATGTTCCTGATCTGCACCATGGGGTCGATCGGCCTGCCCGCGCTGTCGGGCTTCGTGGGCGAGTTCATGTCGCTGCTCGGCATGTTCAACGCCGGGCCGCTGCCCGCGGGCTTCAAGCAGACGCTGTGGCACTCGCGCATCTTCGCCATCATCGCGACCACCGGCGTGGTGCTGGGCGCGGTCTACATGCTGTGGATGTTCCAGAAGGTGATGTTCGGCAAGAACGCCAACCCGAAGAACCAGAGCCTCAAGGATCTGTCGGGCCGTGAGGTCGCGATGTTCCTGCCGCTGGTGGTGGGGATCTTCTGGCTCGGCCTGTTCCCCAAGGGGATCCTGAACAAGATGGACGCCAGCGTGCGCGGCTACCTCGACGAGTACCGCGCCAAGATGGAGGACATCCGCAACTTCCGGCAGGACGACGCCAGCGGCGAGTATCGCCATCACCTGTGGCCCGAGGGCTATGTGGTGCCTGGCGCGCCGGTGGTCAGGCAGCCCGAGCCGACGGTCGAGGCCCAGCCCGCGCCGCAGCCGGCGCCCAATCCTGACGTCGCACCCGCGCCGCCCGGCGGAGGTGCACCATGAACGGCTGGAAGGACTCGCTGGGCAACTTCGATCCGAACGCCCTGATGTACCAGCTGCCGTTCCTGCTCATCGTCGGCTTCGGCCTGCTGGTGCTGGTGCTGGAGGCGTTCTCGAAGGGCAGCTCGAAGCGCTGGCTGATGTGGGTCGCGGTGGTCGGCATCGCGGCCGGCTTCATCGGCGCCTACCTGGCCTGGAAGAAGCTCGGCGTGATGGTGCCGGGGGACGCGCAGGTCGTCCTCGACATCGCGCGCGGCGCGGCGCCGCCCAGCACCGACATCCCGTACCGCGAGCTGTTCGACGGCATGCTGATCTTCGACCGCTTCGGCGTGTTCATGAACATCGTCTTCCTGGTCGGCGCGCTGCTGACCGTGCTGCTGGTCGCCGACTACATGAAGGAGCACGGCTTCGAGTTCGGCGAGGTCTTCGCGCTGATCCTGTTCGCGACCGCGGGCATGATGCTGCTGGCCGCGGCCAACGACCTCATCACGGTGTTCCTGGGCCTGGAGACCATGTCGCTGGCGGTCTATGTCCTGACCGGCTCGTGGCGCCGCTCGCCCAAGTCGGCCGAGGCGGCCATGAAGTACTTCCTGATGGGCGCCTTCGCGACCGGCCTCCTGCTGTACGGCATCGCGCTGATCTATGGCGTCACCGGCGCGACCAACCTGCACACGATCGCCACCGAGGCGCCCAAGGTGGGGTCGAACCCGCTGTTCCTGATCGGCGTCTTCCTGGTCATCGTGGCCTTCGGCTTCAAGATCGCGGCGGTGCCGTTCCACATGTGGGCGCCCGATGCCTACGAGGGCGCGCCCACGCCGGTGACGGCGTTCATGGCGGCCGGGGTGAAGGCGGCGGCATTCGCGGGGCTCTTGCGCTTCTTCGGCCACGCCCTGGGCAACGAGCGGCTGGTGTGGGGGCCCGCGGGCTGGGGCTCGCTGATGTGGCTGCTGGCCATTGTGACCATGACGCTGGGCAACCTGTCGGCGCTGCGCCAGGACAACATCAAGCGCATGCTGGCGTACTCGTCGATCGCGCACGCTGGCTACCTGCTCATCGGCGTGGTCGCGGCCGGCTTCGGCGCCAAGACGGCGCAGCCGGCGGTGCTGTTCTACCTGCTGGCGTACACCTTCACCACCATCGGCGCCTTCGGCGTGGTGGCCTGGCTGGGCAACCGCGGTGACGAGCGCCTGCTGGTCGACGACTGGGCCGGCCTGGGTTCGCGCCACCCGGCCGCCGCGATGGCCATGACGATCTTCATGCTGTCGCTGGCGGGTATGCCGCCGACGGCGGGCTTCTTCGGCAAGTTCTACATCTTCCGCGCCGCCATGGAGGCGCACCAGCAGCTGGCCGGGCAGACCGGCATGATGATGGCGCTGGTCGTGATCGCGGTCGTCAACTCGCTGATCTCGGTCTACTACTACCTGCGCATCGTGATGGCGATGTACTTCCGCGAGCCGGCGCGCGAGACCTCGCCGCTGCGCTCGCCGGCGGTGGCGCTGGCGCTGATCGGCTCGGCGCTGTTCGTGCTGCAGATGGGCCTCTTGCCGTCGCGCTACCTCGACATGGCGACGCAGAGCCTGATCGGGCGCTGATGCAGCACAGGGCCATGGCCATGGCCGTGGCCCTGACGCTGTTCGTCTCCGCCTCGGCGGGCTGCAAGAAGAAGGCGGGCAAGCCAGGGCCTGCGGTGTCGCCGCCGGCCCCGGTGATGGACGGCCCGGGGCCGAGCGCGCGCCCCGGCGTCGAGCAGCGCTGCCCGGCCGAGCTCGAGCCCATGCTGCGCAAGGTCTGGCTGCTGGAGGACGCCACGCGCATCGAGGGTGCGCTGTGTGCGTCGGGCCACTTCCCGGAGCCGCGCTGGGCGATCTATGCCCAGCTGCGCAGCACCAGCGACCTCACCGCGCGCACCTCGCTGATCGACAGCGGGACGATGACCTCGGTCATGACCAGCGACCGCCAGGCCGCCCCGCGCGAGCCCGAGCTGGAGGGCAGCGTGCTGGTGCCGACCGACCTCGACCGCGACGGCGTCGACGAGCTGGTCACCATCGGCGCCGACGGCCCCGAGGCCGACGCTGGCGCGGCGACGACGCGCTTCCTGCGCGTGCTGCGGGTGGCCTCGGGTTACCTGTCGGGGGTGTTCGATGTCGCGCTGCCGGCCCCGGCGCCGGGCTGCACCTTCTCGCTGGTGCACGAGGCCAGCGGCGACGGGCTCAAGGTGCCACGCCTGGGTGACGACGGCGCCTGCGTCATCGAGATCTTTCGCCTGCTTGGTGGCAAGCTCGTGAAGCAATAGGGGGGACGCCCCGTCGGAGGCAGTCACCATGCGTCGATTCGCCTACGCCTTCTTGCTCGCCTCGACCGCCATCGCAGCCGCCCGGCCGGGCGCCGCCTCGGCGGGCAAGCCCGCTCCCGCCAAGGCCGCGAAGCCCAAGCCAGGCGCGTGCCCGGAGCAATCGGCCCTGGCGGCCCGATTGGTGAAGCAGTGGAAGCTCGTCAACAACGCCACCGTGGTCGGCGTCAGCTGCACCGAGGGCAAGTTCCCCGCCGCCGGCTGGGCCGTGGTGGCCTGGATCCACACGCCCGCCGTGGCCGCCGCGGCGCCCGACGCCCCCGGCGCCCCCGAGCAGCTGGAGCAGCGCCTGGCGCTGATCACGACCAAGGGCAAGGAGCTGGCCTTCGCCGTCACCCCACGACCGCTGTCCGACCTCGCCGAGGTGCGTCTGGGCACCCCGCTGGTCGGCGACCTCGACGGCGACAAGGTCGACGAGGTCTTCTACCCCGATCGCAACAGCAGCCAGGGCTTCCAGGTCTACGCCCTCGAGGTCTGGCGCTGGGCCGACAAGCAGCTGACCCCCCTGCTGCGCCGCACCTACGCCTCCGACAACGACGGCCTGGTCAAGAAGGACCAGCGCGTCATCTGCGACGGCTCCTACGAGCTGGTCGCCGACGGCAAGAAGATGACCCTCGTCCTCACCGGCACCATCAAGAAGGGCCCCAAGGCCCCCGCAGACGCCGCCGCCGACTGCACCGACGGCACCGTCACCCTGCGCTGGCAGGACGGTAAGCTGCAGTAGCTTCGGGCCGCTTCGCGGCCCGAAGCTATCCGGATCTGTGCCCCTCGTCCCCCTCGTCCGCCCTCGTCCCTCTCGTCCGCCCTCGTCCACCCTCGTCCCCCTCGTCCGCCCCCGTCCGCCCCCGTCCGCCCTCGGCCGCCCTCGGCCGCCCTCGTCCCCCTCGTCCCCCTCGTCCGCCCTCGTCCGCCTCGTCCCCCTCGTCCGCCCTCGTCCGCCCTCGTCCGCCCTCGTCCCCTCGTCCCCCTTCGTCCCCTCGTCCCCTCTCGTTGCCCCCGCAGAATGCGGCCGGCCTCCCGGTCGCCAGGAAGTCCTGATCGCTGAACACCCGGGTGGGGTCAGTTCTAGCGTCGTCATGGGTCTTCTTCGCTCTCCGCATGTCCGCCCCATTCAAGTCGGCCCGGTCCATCTGCGCCCGCCGGGCAATGTCAGACCTCGGCGCTACGGTTTGTCGGCCCAATTCAAGTGGGCGGAGAGGCCTCGGCGATGGCAATGCAGAACGGCAGCAGGATGGACAGCAGCGCAAGGAGGCGACCGCCCAGCCCGCGCGCTCGGGGTGGCCCAGCCCAGCTTGGCTTCGTCTGGCGCCAGCATGGCGGCGCTCGCGAGGGCGCAGGGCGGCCGCGCAAGACCGGGCGGCCGCCCGTCGCGCACCGGCGCCGACCGCGCGTGCTGGCCCGCGAGCCGCAGCACGTGACGCTGCGCCTGCGCCGTGAGGTCGGCTACCTCCGCAGCGAGCGGGCGCTGCGCGCTGTGTACCGCTCGCTTTCGCGGGGCTGCGAACGCTTCGAGACCCGAACCGTGTACTTCTCGGTCCAGGGCGACCACGTCCATCTGCTCATCGAGGCACCCGACCGCAGCGCCCTCACCCGCGCCATCAAAGGGCTGTCGGTGCGCATCGCCCGCGCCCTCAACAAGGTCATCGGCCGCCGCGGCGCCGCCTTCGCCGACCGCTATCATGCCCGTGCGCTCGGCTCCCCACGCGAGGTGCGCCACGCCCTGGGCTACGTGCTGTGCAACCACCGGCATCACGCCGCCGCGAAACGCACCTACTTCAGTCCGTGGTGGATCGACCCGTGCTCGTCGGGCTGGTACTTCGCCGGCTGGCGCGGCCGCGACGGCAAGGCTGTCCAAGGTCGCTGGGCACCCAATCGCAGCGCCCCGAGACTCGCCGAAGCCCGCACGTGGCTGCTGACGGTGGGATGGCTGCGGGCGGGCTTGATCGCGGTCAACCATGTCCCTGGCGCCCAACTTGAAAAGGGCGGACATGCCGGGAAGCGGCGAGTCTCGACGAGAACTTCCGAAACAGAGGTGCGACGACGGCGATCTTGAAGCGGGCGAACCTGCGGAGCGCGAGGTGGAGGCGGGAGTACGGGCGCTGACGAGCCCGAGCACGAGCCCGAGCCCGAGCCCGAGCACGAGCACGAGCACGAGCACGAGCCCGAGCACGAGCCCGAGCCCGAGCACGAGCACGAGCCCGAGCCCGAGCACGAGCACGAGCCCGAGCACGAGCCCGAGCACGAGCACGAGCCCGAGCACGCCCCCGCCCACGCCCCCCACTCCTCACGCCCATCCGACCGCGTGATACTTTGCCTCTGCGCTCCGCCGCCTTTGGCGCGGGGCCATGGGGGAGGGGTCACTTGGTCGGAAGCTCTGCCATCGTCTTCTGTTCGCCCGTCGCCGTGGGTCATGTGCGCCCCTTGCTCCCGCTGGCCAGGCGCCTGGTCGAGCGCGGCCAGGCGGTCATCTGGGCCATCAGCGGTGACGGCAACGAACCGGCCGCGGCCTGGGGCAAGCAGCTGGCCGGCCTCGGCGTGCACTTCATCGACCTCGACCAGAGCGCAGCTTTCCCGCGCGGCGACAGCGCAGAGATGGGGGGGATGTCGCTGTTCCGGCGCATCGCGGCGCGCGCCAACGACGTCGCCTCCGGTGCCGCCAGCGCCATCGAGGCTGCCCTGGCCGGACGCCGCGCCCACGCTGGGGTGTACGACTTCTTCGCGCTGTGGGGCTACGTGGCGATGCGGCGGCTGGCCATCGCTGACCTCTACACCGTCGTCAGCGCCTTCCCCGCCATGGTCGATCGCATGCCGGCCAGCAGCTTCATGGACGATCCGCTCTATCACCGCGAGCTCGACCAGCTGCGCCAGGCCGGCCATGGCTGCTTCGCCGAGGTGCCGCGCGCCGGCGTGATCCCGCGCGATCCGGCCCTGCGCAGCCTGTGCTTCTCGTCTGCGCGCCTGTGCCCCGACCCGCCCGCCGGGATCGAGCTGCTCGGCGTGGCGCGAGAGGCGCTGCCACACATCGACGACACCGTGGCCGCGCCCGAGGCGGATCAGGCCCTGGTGCGCCAGCTGGAGGCGGCTCGTGCCGGCGGCGCCCGCGTGGTCCTGCTCTCGATGGGCACCATGGTGACGCGCATGTTCACCCGCATGGGCGCCGCCCACGTCGCCTCGCTCAGGCGCCTGTACTCGACGCTGGCCGCGGCCGCGCTGCGCGCCGGCGCCGTGGTGGTCGCGTCCACGACCGAGCTGTCACCGGCCGACCTCGGCGTCGACGAGGCCACGCTGGGTAGCGCGTCGACCGGCCGTGTCTTCGCGATGCCATTCGTGCCCCAGCCGCTGCTGTTTTGCCACGGGCTGGTCGATGTCATGTTGACCCACGGCGGAGCCAACACCTTTCACGAGGCCGCCGCCTCGGGGATCCCGCTGCTCATCAGCCCGGGTTTCGGCGACCAGGAGTCGGTCGCGCTGGCAGCTGCCCGCCTCGGTGTCGGCGTCTGTGTCGAGGCCATCGGCTACCCGACGCTCGAAGGCGCCTTCCCCCTCGACCGTGTCGCCGGCGAGGTGCTGCCCGCCATGCTGGCTGCCGGCGTTTCGCGCTGGAAGCAGCGCGCCACCGAGGTGGCAGCCCTGCTCGCTCGAGAGGACGGCATCGCCGCCGCCGAGGCCCTGGTCAGCCCTCGGCGGTCGTCCAGCCCACGGAACGCATAGCGTCGCGCCGCTTTGCGGCTCGACGCTATGCGACCGCCGAGCTGCCCTTCTTCTCGGACGCCTTGCGCAGGTTGTGATCCAGCACCTTCTTGCGCAGGCGGATCGACTTCGGCGTGACCTCGACGAGCTCGTCGTCGTTGATGTACTCCATCGCGGCTTCCAGCGTCATCACGCGCGGCGGAGGCAGGTACTGCTTGTCGTCGGCGGCGTGGGTGCGGAAGTTGGTCAGCTGCTTCGACTTCGACGGGTTCACGACCAGGTCGTTGTCGCGCGAGTGCTGCCCGACGATCATGCCCATGTAGACCTTCTCGGTCGGGCCCACGAAGAGGATGCCGCGCTCCTGCAGGTAGTTCAGCGCGTAGAGGTTGGTCTCGCCGGGGTCCTGCGCGATGAGGACGCCGTTCAGCCGGCCCTTGAACTCGCCGATGTAGGGGCCGTAGTCCGAGAACACGTGGTACAGCACGCCGGTGCCGCGGGTGTCGGTCATGAACTCCGACCGGTAGCCGATCAGGCCACGCGACGGCATGGTGTACTCGAGGCGCACCCGGTTGCCCGGCAGCGGCGCCAGCTCGCGCATCTGTCCGCCGCGCGAGCCCAGCTTCTCGATGACCGCGCCCTGGTACTCGGTCTCGACGTCGATGGTGACGTCCTCGTAGGGCTCCAGCTTCTGGCCCTGGTCGTCGGTCTTGAAGATGACCTTGGGCTGCGACACGCACAGCTCGAAGCCCTCGCGACGCATGGTCTCGATCAGCACGGCCAGGTGCAGCTCGCCGCGCCCCGACACCTTGAAGACGTCGGGCGACTCGGTGTCCTCGACGCGCAGCGCGACGTTGGACTTGATCTCCTTGAGCAGGCGGTCGCGCAGCGCGCGCGTGGTCACCCACTTGCCCTCGGTGCCGACCAGCGGGCCGTTGTTGGTGCAGAACATCATGGTGATGGTCGGCTCGTCGACCGCCAGCGCGGGCAGCACCTGCGGGAACTCGATCGACGTGATGGTCTCGCCGACGTTGAGGTTCTCCATCCCGGTGACCGCGACGATGTCGCCGGCCCCACCCTCGGCCAGCTCGAAGCGCTTGAGGCCCTGGAAGCCCAGCACCTTCTGCACGCGGAACTCTTCCTTGCCGCCGTTGCGACGCATCAGCGCCACGCGGTCGCCGGTCTTGACGCGCCCGGCCTTGATGCGGCCGATGGCCAGGTAGCCGAGGTATTCGTCATAGGCCAGCGTCGCGGTCTGCATCGCCAGCGGGGCGTCCAGATCGCCCGGCGGCGGCGGCACCTTCTCCAGGACCAGATCCAGCAGCTGCGACAGGTCGGTGGTCTTGACCGCCGGATCCATGGTCGCGTAGCCGTTGCGGCCCGACGCGAAGATGACCGGGAAGTCCATCTGGTAGTCGTTGGCGCCCAGCGAGTCGAACAGATCGAACACGCCGTCCACGGTCCCGTGCGGGTCGCAGCCATCGCGGTCGATCTTGTTGACGACCAGGATCGGGCGCAGCCCCAGGGCCAGCGCCTTCTTGGTCACGAAGCGGGTCTGCGGCATCGGCCCTTCGAAGGCATCGACCAGCAGCAGCACCGAGTCGACCATGCGCAGCACGCGCTCGACCTCGCCGCCGAAATCAGCATGGCCGGGGGTGTCCACGATGTTGATGCGGACGCCCTTCCAGGTCACGGCGGTGCACTTGGCGAGGATGGTGATGCCGCGCTCGCGCTCCTGATCGTTGGAGTCCATGGCCCGCTCGGCGATGACCTCGCCGCGGCGGAAGCTGCCAGCATCATGGAGGATCTTGTCGACCAGGGTGGTCTTGCCATGATCGACGTGCGCGATGATGGCGATGTTGCGGATGTCGTTGCGAAACTTCTGATCCGGGGCGCTCATGACTGGACCTTACGTTCGACCGAAGAATGGACGAGGCAGCGCGTGTAGCAGATACGCGGATTAAACGCAAACCCCGCGCTTGAACCCCGGATGGCGAAGGGGTATCAACGGCCGTGCGATTCGGGGAGCGGCTCGTGCGTGAAGGTCTGGCCACCCAGCGAGCGGTGGACAGCGCGCTGGCCGCCCAGGTCATCTACGGCGGACGCCTCGGCACCAACCTGGTCGAGGCCCGCGCCATCCGCATCGACGACCTGGCGGTCGCCCTGGGGCGTCACCTGACCGCCCCGGTGCCCCCGGCGGGGGCCCTCGACAAGGTCGACCCCAGCGCCCTGCGCCTGGTCTCGCGCGCGCAGTGCGAGCGCCTGCGCCTGTGCCCCTTCGCGCTCGACGGCGACACCCTGCATGTCGCCATGATGGAGCCCAGCGACGCCACCGCCCTGGCCGAGCTGGTGACCGCGACGGGCAAGCGGATCCTGCAGTACGCCATGCCCGAGTTGCGCCTGTACTACTGCCTGGAGCGCTACTACGGCGTCCCGCGCGGCGTGCGCTACGCCCGCGCCAACCCCTCGGGCGCGGTGACCCAGGCCCAGGCCCACGCCCAGGCCCGCCGCGAGCGGCCGGCGCTCATCACCTCGGGCGAGTTCCCGACCCTGCCCATGACGCCCGAGATCGAGGCCGCGCTGGCCTCCACCGCGCGCCCGCCCGAGCCGCCGCCGAGCGGCCGCGCCGCCGAGCGTCGCCTGTACCCGTCGCCGACGCCGGCTGGCGGGGTCGCCGCGGTCGCCCTGGTACGACCCACGCCGCTCGCCGCGCGCGACGCCCACGCAGTGATCGCGGCCGCCACCGACCGCGACGCCATCGCCGCCGCCCTGGTCGGCGCCGCGCTGGCGCGCTGTGCCGGCGCGCTGCTGCTGGTCCCGCGCGAGGGCCAGCTCTACGGCTGGCGCGGCTGGGCGCCCGGCCTGCGCGCCGAGTCGCTGGCCACGCTGTGGATCCCGCTCGACGCGCCGTCGCTGATGGCCGACGCCGCGGGGCAGCGGGTGGCGCTGCGCGGTGCGCCTGACGTGCGCGTGCACGGGCTGCTGGGCTGGGCGCTTCCGGCGGAGGCCTACGCCTTCCCCATCGTGCTGGGCGAGCGCTTGATGAACCTTCTGTATGTGTTCCCGGGGCAGGGCGCCGTGGTCGAGGACGCCGCCCTGGGTGAGCTGTTTCAGCTCTGTCACGAGGCGGCCGCCGCGTGGGCGCGCCTGCTCGTGCAGGCCAAACGAAAGTAGGAGATTGCCATGAGGATTGCGAAGTTGGTCATCACGGGAGCGCTGCTGGTCGGAGTCACGGCGTGTGGCGGCAGCAGCAAGAAGCCGGCGACGGCCAAGGCCACCCCGGTGACCTCGCCGGCGCCCGACGAGTCGCCCGCGCCCGAGACCGGCGAGCCGGTGGCCTCGCCGATGCCCGAGGGCGAGCACCACGAGGACGGCGAGGGTGGCGACGACCACGAGTTCGCGGTCCCCGAGATGAAGACCTTCCACGACGCCCTGCACCCGCTGTGGCACGACTCGCGCGAGAAGAAGGACTGGGCCGCCATCTGCGCCGGCTCCGCCAAGCTGGCCGAGACGGCAGCCGCCGTGAAGATCGCCAAGGTCCCCGCCAACCTCAAGGACCGCAAGGCCCGCTTCACCCAGCTCGGCGAGAAGCTCGCCGACAAGGCCGAGGACATGCACGACACCTGCGACGCCAAGAACGGCGACGCCACCCTCGAGGCCCTGACCAAGGTGCACACGGCGTTCGAGGACCTGATGCAGCTCATGCACTGACCTCGGGCTCATTCATGTGATCGAGCTTCGCTCTCTCTCATGAATGAGCCTGGGGTCAGTCGATCACATCGAGGGCTGGCGCCCTCGCCCCATTGGGCAAAGCCCAACGGGGCCCCACTCCGCCACGCCGCGACTCCGCGGCGGCCGGCCACGTGGCCGGCTCGACCCTCGGAGCAACTGACCTTCGCGTTGGCCAGCCAGCGCGCCACGGCCCGGCCCTCGGGGGCCGGGTGCTTGTCGCCCGGCAAGGGCGCACGGGTTCGTCGCCGTGGCTACCGACTGGCCTGGCGGGTCTGGTGCAGCATGATGCGGTTGCCGTCGGGATCGGCCAGGATGGCGACCAGGGCCCAGGGCTCCTCGAAGACCTCGCCGCCCTCGAAGCTGACGCCGCGGGCGCGCAGCGCCTCGAAGTCCTTGCGGCAGTCGTCGGTCTCGATGATGCAGGCGCCGGGGACATGGCGGCCGGGTGGCTGCCTGGCCTTGCCGGGGCTGCCGGTCCACAGCACGACCTGCAGCTCCTGCCCTGGTAGCCCCATCGTCACGAAGCGGCCGGCCCCACCGGGTGCCGGGTTGTCGGCGCGCCTCTCGAAGCCCAGCGCGCTGGTGTAGAACGCGATGGCCCGGTCCTGGTCGGTCACGAACAGAGTCAGGTACTTCAGCCTGGTCAACATGGGTCGCCTCCGGTTGGTCACATCGGGTGGGGCTGCTTCGTCAATGACCTGACGGACGACGACGGAGGAGTGTGACGATGGACGCGCTGCAGCAGCTGACCACGCGCTTCGAGCAGCACCGGGATCACCTGCGCGCGGTGGCGTACCGCATGCTGGGGTCGCGCAGCGAGGCGGAGGACGCCGTGCAGGAGAGCTGGCTCAGGCTCCAGCGCGCGGACACCACGGACGTCGACAACCTGGGCGGCTGGCTGACCACGGTCGTCGCGCGGGTCTGTCTCGACCTGCTGCGCTCGCGCACCACGCGGCGCGAGGCGCCCGAGGACCTCGGTGGCGTCGCGGCTGCCCAGGTCCGCGCCAGCGACCGGCCCGATCCCGAGCACGAGGTGCTGCTGGCCGACTCGGTGGGCACCGCGCTGCTGGTGGTGCTCGACACGCTGCGGCCGGCGGAGCGGCTGGCCTTCGTGCTGCACGACATCTTCGCGGTGCCGTTCGAGGACATCGCGACCATCGTGGGCTGTTCGCCGGTGGCGGCGCGTCAGCTGGCCAGCCGGGCGCGCAGCCGGGTCCAGGGCGCGCCACCCGCGGCGGGCACGGCGCCCGACCGCAAGCGTGAGATCGTGGACGCCTTCCTGGCGGCCTCGCGCGAGGGCGACTTCGAGGGGCTGCTGGCGGTGCTCGATCCCGACGTGGTCCTGCGTGCCGACGACATCGCGGTCAAGACCGCGGCGGCGCGTGCGGCGCATGGCGCGCCCAGCCTGGTCGCCGAGGCGCGCGGTGCGCACGCGGTGGCCACCATCTTCAAGGGCCATGCCCGGGGCGCGCTGCGCGCCATCATCGACGGCGAGCCCGGCGCGGTGTGGGCGCAGGGCGGCCAGACCCGCTCGGCTTTCATCTTCACCATCGAGGGCGAGGCCATCGTCGGCATCGAGCTGACGATGGACGCGCAGCGGCTGGGGCAACTCGACGTGGTGGTTCGCGGCTAACCTGGCTGCGGCCGGTTGGCGACCAGCCTGGCGCGGGTGGCGACGATGGCCGCGCGTATCGCGGCGATGTTGGTCGCGGTGACCTCGGGGACGTCTGCTGCGGCGACGGCGGCGTGATCGTCGGGGCTGAGGGTGACCTCGGCATGGTGCGCGGTGGACGCGCTGACCGCGAGCTTCAGACGCTCGACGGGCAACCCGAGGAGGATGACGAGGTAGGCCAGGAAGGCCTCGCCGATGGCGTGTGCAGTGACGCCACGCCGGTAGGACACCGAGCAGGCGTGCACGAACTGGCCTTCCTCCGCGCCCACTGTGTAGAGGATGGCGAGACCACACGTGGTCAGGACCAGTCGCGCATCGTCGAGCGGCACCCTCCCCTCGACGTCGGGCGCGCTGGCGCTGGCGAGCGCGGCATCCTTCATCGCGGGGACCTTGCGCGCGATCTCGAGGAAGTGTTCGTCACCGAACAGGCGCCGTAGCCCGCGTACCTTGGCGACGAGAGCCAGGCCGATGAGGCCAGCGAGCGAGCCTCCGATGATGAGCACCCACATGGAGTGTGGGCACAGTACACGACGGGGCTGGCACGATTGGCGAGATCCTGGCGGGCGTGCGATCCTGTGCGCGCATGAAGAGTTGGGTAGCGGTGGTGCTGGGGCTCGCGGCGGTGGGCTGCGGGGCCGGGGCAGGGACAGGGGACGACGCGCCGGCGGTGGATGGCGGCGGCGGTGCCGATGCGACCATCGACGCCGGGCCGCGCCAGGCCGAAGTCTTGCGCACCGGCAGCGTCATGGTCGGCACCCAGGCGGTCGCCTACGAGCTGGTGCGGGTGCCGCGCGCCGATGGCAAGTCGGTCTATGTGCAGTGGGTGCACGGGCTCGACGCCGGCCGTCGCAGCGTGGTGGTGCAGACGCAGCCCTACGAGGGCATCGACTGGTCGGGTGAACCGGTGGACGCGCAGTTCAAGGCCGCCACCGCGCGCCCTGACGGTCGCTACCCCGATGTTGCCTGCCCCGAGGCGACCGCGGCCAGCGAGGGTGTCGCCTATGCGCTGAGCGCACCCGACGCCATGGCGTCGGCGGCCGTGGGCTGGCTGCTCAACGGCCACGCCGTGATGCTGGTGTACGGCCGCTACTATGCCTGTGACGACCTCGACGGCGACATCGCCGACATGCGCGCGGCGCTGGGCTACCTGACCACGCGCGCCGACGCCGACCCCCAGCACGTCGCCATCACTGGCAACTCGTGGGGCGGGTTCCTCGCGCTGTTCGGCGCGGTCAACGCACCGCCGGGGCTGCACCTCGACGCCGTGGTGCCGCTGAACCCGCCGTCGGACTTCATCGACTGGCTGGGCTATCTCGACGAGCTCGCGCTGACCTGGCCGCGCCCCGCGGACCTCGACTTCTTCCTCACCTACAAGCGCCGCGTGCTGCGCGCCAGCGGCGGCGCCCCCGGCGTGGGCGACTTCACGCGCTTCCGCCACGCCGCGGTGTGCGCTGGTCTCGGCGCGACGCCGACGCTGCTCCTGCATGACGAGTGGGACACCTTGATCCCGATCCGCGAGAGCCAGGGCCTGGTCACCACCTGCGCGCGCGACGGCATGTGGTGGCCGCGCCAGGGCACGCTGGATCCGCTGGTGGTCGGCCTCGATCACGGTCTGCTCGGCAAGGAGCCCGGCTATCCCTCGGTGTTCACCTTCGCGCAGGTCTACCTGCTGGCCCGCCTCAACGACGCCCAGCACCCCATCATCGCGCTGGCCTCGCGCCAGGCCATCGCCAGCTACCTCGACCTCATCCACGCCGAGCAGGTCGCGGGCGGCCAGCTCGGCCACGCCCTGGCGCGCCTGCGCGAGGCCGCCGGCGCGCGGATCTTCTTCTACATCGTCGACGAGATGCAGACCGTCGAGGCCTCCGCGGTGCTGGCCCAGGGCATCAACACGCACTGGAACACCAGCTACACCGCCGCCAGCCTGCGCACCCAGCTGGCCCTCGGCCTGCCCCCGCTGTAGCTGGTCGGCGCGACGACGTGCCGCCGCGACGTGATGATAAGCTGTAGCGATGACGCGCTCACGCGGAGTCCTCGTCCTCGTCCTTCTGGCGGCCGGTGCCGCTGCCTGTTCCAGGTCCAAGGCGCCGGCCAAGCCTGGACCCGCGGCTTCGCCAGCGGCGCCGGTGGGCGAGCCCATCGTGGGTTCCTGGGTCAACCCCGCGGGCCAGGGCATGGAGCTCCTCGCCGACGGCACCGCCCGGCCGATCACCGGTGGCAAGGACGACGACCTGGAGGCCAAGTGCACTGCGGGCGGCTTCGCCAAGGTGGTCGAGGAGTGCGCCAAGGTCACCTGGCGCAAGGGCCCGAACGCTTACTTCCTGTCGGGCGGAATGCTGTCGTCGGAGGGCATGGACAGCGACGGCAAGCCCGAGTCGCTGCATTGCGAGTGCACCAAGGTGGCCGACCTCGAGATGCGGCTGGCAGGCGACACTCTGGAGATGTGGGACAACGGCAAGCCCAGCGAGGTGCTGAAGCGCCGCTGAGGGTTGCGCTCTCGATTGGTGTTAGCTAGGCTTAGTCCATGAAGAAGGTGAACGTCCACGAGGCCAAGACCCAGCTGTCGCGGCTGCTCGAGGAGGTCGAGGGCGGCGAGCGCGTGGTCATTGCGCGCGCGGGCGAGCCGGTGGCGGTGCTGTCGCCCTACAAGGTCGCGGTCCGGCGGCGGCGCCTCGGCCTGTTCGCTGGCGAGGCGACGATGCATGACGACTTCGACCAGCTGCCCGCGGACATCGCGGCTGCGCTGGGGGCCGTCGAGTGAAGCTCCTGCTCGACACCCACGTGGTGCTGTGGAGCGCCAGCGACCCCGACCGACTGGACCCCGCCACCCGCGAGCTGCTGGAGGACGGCGCCAACGATGTCCTGGTCAGCATCGTCAGCGGCTGGGAGATCGCCATCAAGCAGTCACTCGGCAAGCTCGAGCTGCCCAGGCCCGCTGAGCAATGGGTGCCCGAGGTCTTGCGCAAGACCGGGTTCGAGGTCGCGGAGCTCGGTCTGGCGGCGGCGCTGCGGGTGCGCGCGCTGCCCTGGCATCATCGGGACCCGTTCGATCGCCTGCTCATCGCGCAAGCGCTCGAGGACGGCTATACGCTGGTCAGCCACGACGAGGCGTTGGCCCGGTACGGGGTCCCGACCATCCGGGCCTGAGGGGGCGCGTCAGTCGCGGGCGCGGGCGTCGATCACGAGCAGCAGCAGCAGCAGGGCAGCCAGCGCGACCTCGCCCTTGCCGAGCTGCTCGGCCAGGTGGTGCCAGCGGTCGAGCGAGGCGCCCTCGGGGCCGACGCCGCGGTGCACGCCGGCGTGCAGGAAGGCCTCGATCTTGGGCGACACCCACAGGGCCGACACCGCGCCGCCCGCGACCAGGATGAGGGCGACGCCGAGGCGCAGCTTGCTGACCAGGCGACGCAGCCCGAGGTCCCAGGCGCGCAGCCCGGACATCAGCAGCGTGACGCCGGCCAGCACGATGACCGCGCCGTCGAAGCGGCGGAAGATCGACGTCATCAGCGCGGCCGCCTGCGGGCGCGGCAGCCCGGCGTCGGCGCCGAACACCAGCGGCGCGGTGAAGGCGCCCAGCGCGATCATGCCGCCCAGCCAGACCGCCAGCGCCAGCGCCAGGACGACCTCGCCGGTGGTCGCCAGGCCGCCTCTGAGCCGCCCGTCGGCCATCAGCCCACGCTCGCGCGGAAGATGCGCGGCGGCCCGCCCACGGTCAGCGTCAGCTTGAGCACCTCGAGGCTGAGGCGCACCAGCCTCGCATTGCGCAGCCGCACATGCGCGAACTCGCCGTCACCTTCCAGGCGCTCCACCGAGCAGCGCCCGAACTTGGGGTGCTCGATGACGTCGCCGACGCGCAGCTCGACCTCGCGCTCGGGCGGCGTCTCGTCCTCGTGCACGGCGGAGGCGCGCGCGACCTCGGCCCAGGCGGCGCTCAGCTTGGGCGGGGCGGGGGCGGCGGGCTTGCCGTTGCCGTCCGCGTCGTCGTGATCGTGATCGTGCTGGTGCTCGTGGTCGTGCTGGTGCTCGTGCTGGTGATCGTGCTCGTCCATCGTGCTCGTGCTCGAACTCGTGCTCGAAGTCGTCCTCGGACTCGGACTCGAACCCGGGCTCGTCCTCGGACTCGTGCTGGCTCCCGCCCCGTCGCTCCCGCCCCCGATCACCACCGCCTCCCGCCACACCGACAACCCCGTCTCCCCCTCCACCGCCCGCCTCACGATCACGTCATCCCAGCACTCGATCACCATCTCCAGCGAGAACACCCGCGCCTTGGCCAGCCGCCCGCCCACCACCTCGACCCCGCTGTCACGATCCCGCATCAGCGTCGCGTGGGCCTCCAGCGCCAGCTGTCCGCCCGACTCGCTGACGCTGCCGCTCAGCGACAGCACCTCGACGCTGCCCAGCTTGCGCCCCGGCTTCCACGACTTCGCCGCCTGGTCGTACTCGGCGATCTCGCAGCTCTCCAGCATGCCGTGCGCGCGCACCTCACCCGAACGCACGCCGCGCTCGGCGCACATGCGCGCCACCGCCCCGAACAGCTCCTGGCCACGCCCCAGCCGCCCGATCAACCTCCGACCACGACGACTCTCAGCGAGGATCATGGCCCGCGTTTACAGGTATTCACCCGCTCGCGCAACTCCACTGAGCGGTGACAGCCTGCCAGACCCGTCCACTCCCTGACGCTCGTGCGCCCGACTACAGATCCGTAACCCGTGACAACGACGTGACAATCCGGCAGGCCCTGGCACCGTGCCCGGCGGCACGCGACGTGAAATAGCCCAGGGTCATGAACGCCGACAACCAGCCGCGACCCAGCCTGCTCGTCCGAGCGGCGCGCGCGGCCACCTCCAGCGCGCTGGCCTCGGCGGCCGACGTCGTGGTGCTGCTGGCGCTGGTGCGCACGGCCCACGTCAAGGTCGGCCTGGCCGCCGCGCTGGGCTGCCTCGCCGGCGGCCTGGTGAACTTCCTCATCACGCGGCGCTGGGTCTTCCGCCCGCGCACCCCGGGCCCCGCCAGCGCGCGTCGCACGCTGCAGCAGATGGCGCTGTATGGCCTGCTCATCGTGCTCGGCGGCGCGGTCCTCGGCGGCGCCGTCATCCATGTCGCGGTCGCGCTGCTCGCGATGTCGATGCTGGGCGCCAAGCTGCTGGCGGCCGCCCTGGTCTTCGTGTGCTGGAACTACCCCGTGTCCGCCCTCGTCGTCTTCAAGAAGGAGCCCTCGGTATGAGCGTCCATCTGTCCGTCGTGATCCCGGCCTACAACGAAGCCCAGCGCATCACCCCGACCCTGCGCTCGGTGCACGCGTGGCTGTCCACGCAGCCGTTCTCGAGCGAGATCCTCGTGGTCGACGACGGTTCGCGTGACGAGACCCGCGCCGTGGTCAACACGCTCGCGAAAGAGATCCCGAACCTGGCCCTGATCGAGAGCAACCCGAACCGCGGCAAGGGCTACGTAGTGCGCCTCGGCATGCTGACCGCGCGCGGCCAGCTGCGGCTGTTCATGGACGCCGACAACTCGACCCCCATCTCCGAGCTGCCCAAGCTCCTGGCGCGCCTGGAAAACGGCGGCTTCGACGTCGCGATCGGTTCGCGCCGGGCGCCGGGCGCCAACCAGTCGATCAAGCCGCCGTGGTACCGCCGCGCCTGGTCGCGCATCGCCAACCGCGTGGTGCAGGCCGGCCTGCTCGAGGGCATCCGTGACACCCAGTGCGGCTTCAAGCTGTTCACCGCCGCCGCCGCCGAGACCGTGTTCTCGCGCACGCGCACCGCGGGCTGGGGCTTCGACCTCGAGGTCCTGGCGCTGGCGCGCAAGATTGGCTTCGGCATCGCCGAGGTCGCGGTCGAGTGGCAGGACGACCGCCGCACCAAGATCAATCCCATCCGTGACGCCATCCGCATCACGGGCGAGTTCCTCAAGATCCGCCGCGCGTTTCGCCGCGGCGAATACGATCTTCCAGCGCGCCCAGCGCCCCGCCTGATCGCCGCCTGAAGGTCCCCGCGAAAAAAATATCGGTCAAAAACTCGCCCCCCAGATCGCTTTTGATCATCCTCGGGCCATCACTCTGTAGAGGAGGCGGCCATGAGGGAAAATCCCTCGACTGAGAGCGATGCGAACGAGCGCGGTGCCAAGCGAGCCCCGGGACGTCCCTGGTCCGATGGTGAGGTCCGGCAGGTCCTGCTGGCCCCCGCCGACCGCGACGTGCTGGCGCGCCTCGGCAAGCGCCTGAAGCGTTCGCTCGACGCCATCGACGTGGTGCGCCGCATCGGCGCGACGCCGTATGCCGAGCAGTCGCCCAAGCAGCGTGACGGCAAGTTCTGGCGCCAGGTCACCGCGGTCGCCAGCGATCTCGGCGAGCTGCCCCCGGCGCGCCCGGCCGCGCAGGCCGCCGCGCTGCCGCCGCCCCCGGTCGTCGCGGTGCCCGAGCTGGGCTCCGGCGGTTCGCTGCTGGTGGCCGAGCCGGAGTATGTGGCCGCGCCACTCGACACCCCGACGTACGTCGCGCCCCTGGTCGGCGACGAGGCTCCCGTTCCGGATGCACCCGTCGCGCTCGCCGCCCTGGAGGCCCCGATGTTCGCAGTCGATCCCGCCGCACCGGTCGCCATCGAAGACACCGTGACCGCGCCCGTCGAGGTTCCCGAGTCCCTGATCGCTGCGACCCGCCCCGGCCATGGCGAGATCATCGAGGTCGACCTGTTCGAGGCCATGTTCGACGCCACCATGACCGAGCCCGACCCGGTGTTCACCAGGCCGGCGCCGGTCGCGGCCGCGCTGGCCCCCGCCGCGCAGGCCGCCGAGGCCGCCGCCACCACGCTGGTGACCTCGACCGCGGTGGCCTGGGACGCCGTGGTCGCCGCGCTGGCGGCCCCGCGCGCCGAGGCGCTGGCGCTGGCCGCGCTCGACGCCCCGGTCGCCGTCTTCGCCGACGCCACCCCGCTGCCCGCGCCCGCCCCCGAGCCCATCGAGGACGAGGGCTCGGCCGAGTTCGACATCGGCGGCATGCACCCCCTCGACAGCGGCACCATGGGCATGGCGCCGGCGCAGCCGCATGGCCTGTCGGCATCCACCAGCATGGCGCCCAACCCGGTCACCGTGGCCACCATCGCGCAGGCCTTCGGCGCCGGCGAGGGTGACGCCTTCGAGCGCGCGCTGGCCGCCGCGCTGGCCGCGCGCCCCGCGCAGAGCGACAGCGCCGACGCCAGCGCAGCCGCCGACGGAGCCCCCGCCGCCGACGCTGCCTCCGACGAGCCGCCCATCTCCGCCGAGGTGCCCTCGGTCGCCGGCATGACCCTCATCGGCCTGCCCGAGCAGGGCGAGGCCGGCGTGGTCGACCTCGAGGTCATGGGCATCGGCCTCGAGACCAGCCCCAACCTGCCGCAGGCGGTGCTCGATCGCCTCGACACCCCGGTGCCGCCCGCGCCCATCGTGGTGGTCTCCGCGGTGCCCGAGGCGGCCCCGATCGCCGAGGGCTCGGGCCCGCAGAGCAAGTCGCGCGGTCACAGGGCCAAGCCGGTGGTCGCCCTGCCCACCGCGTCGTCGTCCCCGGCCGCCCTGCGCCGCGCCCAGAAGGACGCCGCCCACGCCGCCGCCGACGCGGTCCTGACCCAGGTCACCGGCAAGCCCGTGGTCGCTCCGGTGCCGGCGCCGGTCACGCCCCCGAGCCTGTCGAACCCCATCACCAGCGCCGCCCCGCTGCCCCCGGCGCCCGAGTTCGGCCGCCTCATCCACGAGGATCTTCCCATCCTCGAGCTCGACCTCGGCCTGCACCGCGGTGAGTCGCCCTGGGTGGTCGCGCGCGCCCGCCGCGACGAGCGCGGCAACATCGCGGTCCGCCGCGCCGGCCCCATCCGCCTCTCGAACGACCAGATGAACGCCCTCGCGCGCCGCGTCCGCGCCGTCGCCCTGGCCCCCAACCGCGACCGCGTCCCGGTCCAGGTCGAGGTCGGCGACCCCGAGCACTTCCTGGCCGCCGCCGCCGACCTGCCCCACGACGTCCGCCCCATCGGCACCCCCCGCCGCATCCGCTGACAGCTCAGTTCACGCCACAGCCACGATCGCCGCACCCACCATCATCGGTACTCCTAAGGTACCCGACGATGCTGATGGGATACCCCGGTCTCGCCAGGTGCGGCATTTCTGCATGCCCGGTCCCATGGACTGGCAGCGGCGCTCCGTGCAATCTATGGTCTTGGTCAAGGGGAGAGAGGGGGACAAATGCAAGTTCTTCTGGTGCACCTAAGTGACATCCATATCAAGCACGCCGGTGATTCAGTGCTCAGCCGCGCCGAACAGATCGCGCGTGCTGCACTCTCCATCGACAGAAGCGTGTCGTACTGCGTGCTGCTAGTCACCGGCGACATCGCGTTCTCTGGAGAGTCCGCCCAGTATGAGGAAGCGTACAAGCTCCTTACAGGCATTCGGACGCAACTCGCGAAGATGCTTGACCAGCCAGAGATTCACATCGACATCGTGGTTCTCGCGGGCAACCACGACTGCGACTTCCATCAGCCAAATCCAGTACGATCCATCGTGCTCGAGTCGCTCAAGAAGCAGCCCTCGCAGGCAGAGGCGGCCGAGGTCACCGACCTCGTTGCGGCGTGCCAAACTCACTTTCGTCAGTTTCGCAAACGTCTCGAGGATGAAGGACTTAGTCCCCAGCCCACCTACGCGGGAACACTGCGACAATCCTATAAGATCGACACTGGACCGCATCGCTTGGTCTTTCACTGCTACAACACAGCTTGGTGCTCGGAGCGACGCGAGTCCCCCGGTGTCTTGGTCTTCCCCTCCACGGCTGTTGCAGTCCAGACGCCCGAGACTAGCACTCTCGTGGTATCGGCGTTTCACCATCCATACCAGTGGCTTCAACCCGAGCAGGGTCGCGCCTTTCGGTCCGCGATCGAAGTCTCGTCCGACCTAGTCCTCACTGGTCATGAGCACGCTGCGACCCACCGGACCACCGCCACCATCGAAGAAGCTTCGTTCACACACGTGGAGGCGCCGGTGCTCCAGGAAAGCGAACAACCGCACCGAAGCGGCTTTAACCTATTCGTTGTCGACCTCGCAACGCGAAAGCAACGCTTTGCAGAGTTTGTCTACGAGACGGACTCCTACAGCCCCCTCTTGTCAGAGGGGACCGAGTCTCCCGCATGGCATGAGTTGCCCCTGAACAAGCTGCGAACCCGGGGCGCATACACACTGACTAAGGAGCAGGCTGCGCTCTTGGAGGAACCCGGCGTCAGTCTGTTTCAGCGCGAAACCGGGACGCTACAGCTAAGTGAGCTATACGTCTATCCAGACTTCTTTGAGGTGGTCGCCGTAGGGGAAAAGGAGCCGCGGACAATCAGAGGAGAAGGGATTCTCGACCTAATCCGCTCGAACGTAGTGGTCCTAGTGACGGGGGATACATACTCGGGCAAGACGTGCCTCTCGAAGACGCTCTGCCGCTCAATTCACGCACAAGGCGATGTTCCGCTTCTGTATCAGGTCCAGGGAAGCCAGTCCGTCTCCTCAGCAAGAGGACTGCTGAAGCAACTCGTGGCCCAGCAGTATGGGCACGACGCAGTCAATGGGTTCCTCCAACTCGACCACGAACGCCGCGTCATAGTGGTCGACGACTTCCACAAGGTCGCCGGGTCTGCCCGCCGCTGCCGGGAATTCCTCGACGGCCTAAAGAAGGAGTTCGGTCGCATCGTCCTGCTCGCTCACGACTTGGAGATGGATCTCAACAGCCTTCTTGATCCCCGTGACGAGCAGTTTCCGCACTATCGAATTACGCCATTCGGACATGCGCAGCGAAATGAACTAGTAGAACGTTGGATTGCGCGGAACCCTGAAAGCGACGGTGTCGAGATTGCTCGCCGTGCAAATCAGATCATCAGGACGCTTGATACTATTGTTGCCAAGGGGTGCGTGCCTCCCTATCCCGTTTACATACTGGCAATTCTCCAGGCGTCTGAGGCTTCTATTCCCGTAGACGCGAGCGTGAGCACTCACGGGTATTACTATGAGCTATTTATTAAGGCGCAGTTGCTTCGCGGCTCATCTCAGAAGGACATGGATGTTCTTACTGGCTACTTGGCGTACATGGCTCATTCGTTCTTCTCGGCTGGGAGTCCGTCGTCAACGATGAGGAAGTTCCGAGAGCTGCATCAGCAGTATGTCACGAAGTACGGAATTCCGCTTTCATGTGACTCTCTCTTGAAGACGCTGTGCGAGAGGAACATGCTGCATCACTACAACGACCTCGTCGAGTTTCGGCACGGCTACGTCTACAACTACTTTGTCGCCAGTTATCTGCGGGATCACCTCCATCTGTCAGATACTCGCAAGCAGGTCGAGGAGTTGGTAGCAAATACTCACCGGAGGAAGTGTGCGGATATCCTTCTCTTCTTGGCACACCTTAGCCGCGATCAGTTCGTCATTAACACGCTTCTCGGGCGTGCCGATGAGCACTACAAAGATGTGCAAAAGGTGTCCTCGTTGACCGACGTCTCTCTCTCTGAGGAGTTTGCGTCCCTGGTGACCAAGGTTGCATATGAGGAGCGTGATTCTCCTAAGGATGCCCGACGGGACCTCGCGGCTGCGAAAGATGACGCACAGAAATCGGGGATTCTGGCGAGCATGGAGGACGACGTTGTCGAGGCCCTCGAGCCTCTTCGAGAACTCATGGCTTCCCTGCATACACTACAGGTCCTCGGCCAGATTCTGAAGAACTACCCCGGCCATCTCGAGGCCGACACCAAACTTCAATTGGCGACCGCGGGATACGGTATCGGCGCGCGGGCCTGGCGTTCGGTCTTCCAGGAGGTCGCCGGGCACAAGGAGGAGGTCGCCCGCCAGCTTGTTGAGACCATCCGAGCGGGGGATCCTGAGGTCTCCGCTGAGAAGCTGAACAGCCGAGCACAGGACGCGATGCGTGCCCTGGTCTGGTTGTGTGGCCTTGGCATAGTGAGACGTATTGCTGACGCGCTAGGAGCGCCCGAGTTGACCGCCATCTACGAACGCCTTGTGGCCCAAGAGCCCGGGGAGGCGGTCTCCGTCGTCCGGACAGCAATTCTACTAGACCATAACCCAACAATACCCGAAGGGGAGTTAGTGGAAGCCTATCTGCAAGTGAAGAAGACGCCACTTGCTGTCTGGATTCTCCGCCAGCTCGTAGTCCAGCACTTCCATTTCTTCCCGATTCCAGCGGCGGTAAAGCAGCGAATCTGCGCTCGGCTCGACATAAACTACAAGTCAGGCCTCGCGGCTGCCAGCAGGCCAAAGCTTCTCGGCCCGCGGCCAAGGTAGGAGGCGAGATTGCGTCGCGGTGATGAGAGGCGCCCTGTGGCGCGCCACAGGGCGCCTCTGTGGGCCTCTCGCCTAGTTCGCGACGAACACGCGCACGCCCGGGCGCACCCTGGTCTCGCTCACCACCCTGAAGCCGGCCGCCGTCAGCTCGCCGCGGGTGTCCTCCGCGGTGGCCAGCCGCGCGCGGCCCACCACACCCTTGAACAGCAGCGACGCCATGGTCGCCAGCACGAAGCGACCGCCCGGCTTCACCACGCGGCGGATCTCGGCCAGCGCGCGCGCCGGCTCGAGGTACCAGTGGTAGGAGATGGTGCTGGTCAGGAGGTCGACGCCGCCGGTCGCCAGCGGCAGCGCATAGACGTTGCCCTTGACCAGCGGGGGCGCCGCCGCGCCCAGCCGCTTGCGCGCGGCGGCCAGCATGTCGCCCGAGAGGTCGACGCCCACCACGGTGGCTGACCCGAAGCGCTTGCGCAGATCGTCGGTCAGCTGCGCGGTGCCGCAGCCGAGATCGACCACACGGCCCGACGCCGGCACCGGCGGGCCCGCGTCGATGGCGCCCAGCACCGCCCGGTGCACGCGGCGGTAGAACGGCTTCTGGAAGATGGGCTGGTCATAGATCGGCGACCACACCTTGAACAGGAACTCCACCAGCTTGTCGCCGCGACTCATGGCGGGACGATACACCCTTGCGCAACCCCTCGGTCCGGCACGACGATGCAGCCGGGAGGTGCAGGATGTCGAGCCAGCTGCCGTTTCCGTTCTATGGAGCCGCGCCCGCCGACTGGGAGTCGGGGTTTCCGCCGTACCTGGTGACCTTCGTGGCCGAGCCGAACGCCGATGAGCGGGCGGCGCTGGAGGCGCGCATCACCGAGGCCATGAAGGCCGCCGGCGTCGGCCTGGGTGACCGCATCAAGTGGGACGGCAGCACCATGCTGCTGGTGTTCGACGAGCGGGTGCCCGACTGGGACCAGTTCTTCGAGGATGTCGCCACCACCCTGGCCGCGGCCCACGAACACTGCCCCATCACCCAGGCCATCTTCCTCAACGCCGAACCTGGCGACGGCGACCCCGCCGGGCCGCCCGCCGCGGGCCCGCGCTTCGGCTTCGTCTGTCCGTTCGACTGAACAGCCCTCAAACCCGTTTTCCCCGTCCGCGCGCCGTGCTACGACGCGGGGCATGTCGCGCGCCACGCCCATCACCGAGTACGAGAAGTACCTGCGCGTGCCCGAGCTGCTCGCGCTGCAGAAGCCCGCCGCCGAGCTGTCGTGTCACGACGAGCTGCAGTTCCAGGTCATCCACCAGTCGGCCGAGCTGTGGATGAAGCTCATCGACCACGAGCTCGCCCTCGCCGCCCAGCTGATGGCCCAGGACGAGCTGGCGCGCGCCACCGTGACTTTACGGCGCGTCAACATGATCCAGCATCTTTTGACCGAATCTCTCAAGGTCATGGACACCATGGCGCCGCGCAACTACATGCGCATCCGCGAGGTGCTGGGCCGCGGCTCGGGCCAGGAGTCGCCCGGCTTCAAGCGCATGCTGCAGATCCCGGGCGAGCTGTGGCCCACCGTCGAGGCGCTGCTCACGCGGCGCGCCATCACCCTGCGCCAGATCCACGAGGCGCCCGAGGCCCACGGCGAGCTGTTCGCGCTGTGCGAGGCGCTGATCGACTATGACCAGGATCTGCAGTGGTGGCGGCGCCGCCACATCCTGATGGTCTACCGCATCATCGGCGTGGGCACCCCGTCGCTCAAGGGCAACCACTCCGAGCTGCTGGAGAAGGGCGCGCGCGAGCAGTTCTTCCCCGCGCTGTGGCAGGTGCGCGACGAGGTCTTCGGCGAGTGGACCCGCGCCATGGAGGCCCGCGGCAAGAGCCCCGGGTACCACGGATGACCGCCGCCACCGCCAGCCCGGGCGCCGACCCGCTGCTGAAGCTGCGCAGCGAGTTCCCCGTCCTCGAGCAGTCGGTCTACATGGTGTCGCACTCGCTGGGCGCCATGCCGCGCGCCGCCGAGGCCGCCATGGCCGAGTTCGGCACCCTGTGGCGCGAGCGCTCGATCACCGCCTGGGAGCCCTGGCTGGCCGAGGTCGACCTGGCCGCCGCGCGCCTGGGGCGCATCTTCGGCGCCCCCGCTGGCAGCGTCATCATGCTGCCCAACGTGTCGACCGTGATGGCCGTGCTGGCGAGCTGCCTCGACTACTCGGGCAAGCGCAACCGCGTGGTCTACTCCGAGATGGAGTTCCCCTCGGTCTCGTACGTCTGGCAGGCCGAGGCGCGTCGCGGCGCCGACGTGGTCGTGGTGCCGGCGCAGGACGGCGGCCGGCGCGCCGACGCCGCCGCGCTGTGCGCCGCCATCGACGAGCGCACCATGATCGTCCCGCTGTCGCAGGTCATGTTCCGCTACAGCTACATCCCCGACGTGGCCGCCATCGTGCGCCGCGCCCACGAGGTCGGCGCCCTGGTGGTGCTCGACATGTACCAGTCGGTCGGCGTCCTCCCGGTCGACGTCACCGCGCTGGGCGTCGACTTCGCCTGCGGCGGCTCGGTCAAGTGGCTGTGCGGCGGCCCCGGCGCCGGCTATCTGTATGTCCGCCCCGACCACCTGACGGAGTTCGCGCCGCGCGTCACCGGCTGGTTCGGCCATCACCACCCGTTCGCCTTCTCGATGCCGGCGCAGGAGTACGCCGCCAACATGTGGCGCTACCTCGGCGGCACCCCGGTCATCGCCGCCATGTACCAGGCCCGCGCCGGCGCCGAGATCGTGGGCGCGCTGCCCGCCGCCGCCATCCGCGCCAAGTCGCTACGCCAGACCCAGCGCGTCATCGACCGCGTCGAGCGCGAGGGCTTCACGCTGAACTCACCGCGCGACGAGGTGCACCGCGGCGGCACCGTGGTGTTCGACTTCGCCGGCGCCGACAAGGTCGCGGCGGCCTTGAACCAGGCCAAGTTCTATTGCGATCACCGCCCTGGCGCGGGCATCCGCATGTCGCCGCACTTCTATACCAGCGACGGCGAGTGCGACAGCTTCATGGACGAGGTCGTCCGCCTGCGCGACAGCGGCGCGGGCGCCAGCGCCGCCGGCGCCGGAAGCTACGGCGGCAGCGCCCCATGAAGGTCGCGCTGGTCACCGGGGGCGGTCGCGGGATTGGCCGCGCCGCCGCCGAGGCCCTGGCCCAGAGCGGCGCCGCGGTCGCCATCTGCGGTCGCGGCCTGCCCGCCCTGGAGGAGGTCGCCGCCGCGATGCGCGCCGGTGGCAGCCGCGCCCTGGCGCTGGCCTGCGACGTGTCGAACCCCGACGACATCGCGCGCACCATCGCCGCCGTCACCGCCGAGCTGGGCGCGCCCGACATCCTGGTCAATAACTCGGGGATCGCGCGCTCGGCCAAGTTCGCCGCCACCGATGACGCCGAGTGGCATGCACACCTGGACGTCAACCTGATGGGCGCCGTGCGCATGACGCGCGCCGCGCTGCCCGCGATGCTGCAGCGCGGCTGGGGCCGCATCATCAACGTCGCCTCGGTCGCGGCCAAGATCGGCTTCCTGTACTCGACGGCGTACTGCGCGTCCAAGCATGCGCTGCTCGGGCTGACGCGGGCGCTGGCGCTGGAGACCGCGACCCGCGGCGTCACCGTCAACGCGGTGTGCCCGGGCTGGGTCGACACCGACATGGCGGCCGCCGCCATCGATCGCATCGATTCACGCACCAGGATGGGCGAAGCCGCGGCCCGCGACACCCTGGCGCAGATGTCGCCACAGAAGCGGCTGATGACCGCGACCGAGGTCGCCGCCACCATCGCCTACCTGGCCTCCGACGCCGCCGCCGGCGTGCACGGCCAGGGCTGGAACATCGACGGCGGAGAGGTCATGTCCTGATGGCACAGTCGGTCAATCCCCCCGGGTGGAAGCGTCCCCGCGGCTACTCCAACGGCATGCTGGGGCAGGGCGGCCTGCTGGCGGTGGCCGGGCAGATCGGCTGGGACGCCGACGAGAAGCTGGTCGGCCCCGGCTTCATCGAGCAGTTCGAGCGCGCGCTGGCCAACGTGGTCGCGGTGGTGAACGCCGCCGGTGGCAGCGCGGCCGACATCCTGTCGCTGCGCCTGTGCGTGGTCGACAAGGCCGAGTACCTCGCGGCCGGCGCGCGTGTCGGCGAGATCTACCGCGCCCACATGGGCAAGCACTTCCCGGCCATGGCGCTGTACGTGGTCGGCCTGCTGGAGCCCGGCGCTCGCGTCGAGATCGAGGCCCTGGCGCAGCTGCCGGCCCCCTCACCCGGAGCCGTCTGATGTTCGAGCCGAAGTCGTTCCGCTATCGCGAGGACGCCGCCACCGGTGTCGCCACCATCACGCTGTCGCGCCCCGACACCCTGAACTCGCTGACCTTCGAGGTCTATCGCGAGCTGACCGATCTGTTCGCCGCGCTGGTCCACCATGACCCGGTGCGCGCGGTGGTCATCACCGGCGAGGGCCGCGCCTTCTGCTCGGGCGGCGACGTGCACCTCATCATCGGCGAGCTGTTCAAGCGTGACGCCCGCGGGCTGCTCGAGTTCACGCGCATGACCGGCGAGCTCATCGCCAACATCCGCAAGCTGCCCAAGCCGGTGGTGGCGGCGCTGAACGGCGTCACCGCGGGCGCCGGCGCGGTGATCGCGCTGGCCAGCGACTTCCGCCTGGCCAGCGAGGCCGCGACCATCGCCTTCCTGTTCGTGAAGGTCGGCCTGGCCGGCTGTGACATGGGCGCCGGCTGGCTGCTGCCGCGCATGGTCGGCCTGGGCCGCGCCACCGACCTCCTGATGACCGGCCGCAAGGTCGAGGCCGCCGAGGCCGAGCGCATCGGCCTGTTTCACCGCGTGGTCAAGCCCGAGCAGCTGCTCGGCGAGGCCGAGCAGCTGGCCACGCAGCTCGCCGCCGGCCCTGGCTTCGCCCTCGGCATGACCAAGACCATGCTCGACGCCGAGCACCCGATGTCGCTGTCCGAGGCCATCGAGGCCGAGGCCCAGGCCCAGCAGATCTGCATGCAGACCCGCGATTTCCGCGAGTTCTTCGACGCCTTCTCGGCCAAGCGCAAGCCCACCTTCACTGGTCGGTGACCCGATGGACGCCCTGCTCACGTCACGCCACCACGATCTGCGCACCACCCTCGAGCTCGCGGTGCTCGACGGCGAGCTCGACAGCGTCGACCGCGACGCCGAGACCGCCGAGCGCGACGGCCAGGACGCCTTCCGCGCCTTCGCCATCGCCACCGCCAAGCGCCTCGGCCAGAACGGCTTCTTCCGCCACGCCGTCGCCGACCCGACCACGCACCACGTCGACTCGCGCGCGCTGTGCATCACCCGCGAGGAGGTCGCCTGGGCCTCCGGCCTGTGCGACACCCTGATCGCGATGCAGGGGCTGGGCAGCTACCCGGTCGCGCTGGCGGGCACCGGCCAGCTGCGCACCGACCTCTTGGCCGACGCCGCCTCGGGCAAGCGCATCGGCGCCTTCGCCATCACCGAGCAGGGCGCCGGCTCCGACGTGTCCGCCATCGCCACCCGCGCGGTGCGCAACGGCGACGACTATGTCCTGACCGGCAGCAAGACCTTCATCTCCAACGCCGGGATCGCCGACTTCTACACCATCTTCGCGCGCACCGGCGACGGCACCAAGGGCCTGACCGCCTTCCTGGTCGACGGGCGCGCCCACGGCCTGTCGGCCGCGCACGCCATCACCGTCAACGCCCCCCACGTCATCGGCGAGCTGGTGCTCGACAACGTCGCGGTGCCCTCGGGCAACCGCCTGGGCGAGGAGGGCGAGGGGCTGCGCCTGGCGATGGCGACGCTGGATCGCTATCGCCCCTCGGTGGGCGCCGCCGCGGTCGGCTTCGCGCAGCGCGCGCTCGACGACAGCGTCAGCCGCGTCAAGGCCCGGGTGCAGTTCGGCCGCCCGTTGTCAGAGTACCAGGCCACCCAGATGCGCCTGGCCGAGATGGCCACCGACCTCGAGGCCGCGCGCGCGCTGGTCTACCGCGCCGCCCACGCCGCCGACGAGGCCACCCTGCACGGCGACGGTCACCGCACCACGCGCGAGGCCTCGATGGCCAAGCTGTTCGCCACCGAGGCGGCGCAGCGCATCGTCGACGCCGCGGTGCAGCTGCACGGCGGCCTCGGCGTGGTCCGCGGCGTCACCGTCGAGCGCCTGTACCGCGAGGTCCGCGCGCTCAGGATCTACGAGGGCACCAGCGAGATCCAGAAGCTGGTCATCGCCCGCGACCTCCTCAAGTAAGCTGGGCCGGCCATGCCCCACCTGACCCGACACATCTTCATCTGCACCAACGTGCGCAAGCCCGAGGACCCCAAGGGCTGCTGCACCGCCCGCGGCGGCGACGCCGTGCGCGATCTCTTCAAGCAGCTGGTGCACGAGCGCGGCCTCAAGTCCAAGGTGCGCGCCAACGCCGCCGGCTGCCTCGACCAGTGCGCCCACGGCGCCGTGGTCCTGATCTACCCCGAGCAGATCTGGTACGGCCACGTGACCCCCGCCGACGTGCCCGAGATCCTCGAGCGCACCGTGATCGAGGGCAAGGTCATCGACCGCCTGCTGCTCACCGACCAGCCCCACCTGGCCGGCCTGCCCCGGGCCTAGCAGATGCGCGTCGTCCAGCTGGACGGCGGTCGCGACGGCCTGTGGGCGCTGGGCGAGCGCCTGGTGGTCGCACGTGATGGCGACACGCTGGCGATCTTTGACGTCGCCGCCGAGCCGTTCGGCGCCGAAGCGCTGCTGACCTCGCGCGGCGTGGCCGACGTCGTGGTCGCTGGTGACACCCTGCTGTGGGCCAACCAGCGCGGTGCCGTGCTGGGCTGGCGGGTCGATGGCACCCGGGCGCGCAAGTGGGGCGGCTTCGCGCTGCCGCGTGGCCCGGATGTCCGCCTCGCCGCGGTGTCGCCCAGCGGGCTGCTGGCGGCCGCGGCCGGGCCCGGCGTCATGTTCGTCCTCGACGTCGCCACCGGGGCGACGCTGGCCGAGCACCCGTGTGCTTCACCTGCAGGCGCCAGCTTCAGCCGCGACGCCGCAGGGCAGGAGCAGCTTCAGCTCGGCCCGGCACCGGCCGCGCCCGCCCGCGCCATCACGCTCGGAGACACCACGGTTCAGGCCGCCGCTGCCGCCGCACCCGCCGCTCCTGCATAGCGCGCGATGGTGGCCGGCTCCGTCCCCTTGTCCCAGAAGCGCGTGGTGCGCGGCTTCTCCACACGCTCGGTCACCTTGGCGATCCCCCGCCACAGCAGCTTCTCCATCGGGCCGATGGCCAGGTAGTCCTGCTCCAGGCACCAGGCCATGTTGGCCTTGGAGTTGGCCGCGAACACCACGGCCTCGACGGCGCGATAGTGCGTCAGGGCGTCCTCCAGGGTGCGCGCATCCGGGGCATAGCGCCTGGCGATGGCGCGGCAGTACTTCAGGTGGCGCTCCTCGTCGGCGATGATCTGGCCGATGACGTCGGCGGTCTGCGGGTCGTACTTCTCGAACACCTTCTGGAACACCGCGAACTGCTCGGTGGCGCGCTCCTCGACCACCTGCAGCAGCACGTAGGCCTTCATGACGTCGAGGTCGGACTGGATGCCCTTGTCGAACAGGCTGTCGGTGGCGCGGTCGAGGCGGTCGATCATCTTGAGGTGATCGGGCGCCGGCCCCATCGGCACCCCGGTGCGCGCCAGCGCGGTGCGGAACAGCTCGGCGTGCATGACCTCGTCGCTGGCGTGGCGCGCGATCAGCTTCTTCAGCTCGGGATCCTCGACCCGCTCGAGCAGTCGATCGAACACCGCGCCCTCGCCGTTGGACTCGGCGTCGGCCAGCTGGTTGAGCAGGTGGGCGCGCCCGCGCGGGCTGGCCACCAGGCGGTCGAGATAGCGCGACATCAGACGTTCGATCAGGGTGGGCTTCATGGCGGTCTCCTTCAGCTGCGTTTGTGGCTCGATGACTGGAATCGTTTTCTGGTCATGTGATGACAAAAAAAAGGGGATCGTCGCAGCGCGTCTTCAGCTGCTGGCCCGGGTGCCGGTGCGCGCATGCGGCGCGCGCAGCCCGTTGAGCACCAGATCCATGCCGGCGCGCAGCCGCTTCATCGCCTCGGTGGGATCCTCGCGCAGCTTCTGGTGCCGGAACAGGTAGGTCCCGAGGTGCAGGTCCTGGAGCAGCTCGGCCACGTGCTCGACCTCGAGATCGTCGCGGAACCGGCCCTGCTTGATGCCCAGCTTCAGCAGCTCCACGATGTTGGCCCGGCCCAGGCTGCGCAGCTCGGCCAGCCGGTCGCGCCACTTGGGCATCAGGTCGTCGTGCAGGCCGATCAAGAGATCGCGCACCAGCGGGCGCGCATCCAGGAAGGCGATCGACGCCATCACCAGCGTCTCCATCAGCTGATCGGCCGGCACGCGCTGGTCGATGCTGCCGCCACACTCGCCGATCCAGGCCCGCAGCTCGCGGTTGACCACCTGATAGAACAGGTCTTCCTTGCTCTCGCAGGCCAGGTAGATGGTCCCCTTGGCGACGCCGGCCTCGCGTGCGATGTCATCCACCGAGGCCTTCTTGAGCCCGAAACGCGTGAACGCGTGGGCCGCGGCCTTGAGGATGCTCTCTTTCTTCTCGCGTTCCACGACTGACCAGAATCTAGATCCAGTCAGTCGAGCCGTCAAGCCGGGAATCTGCCCGGGGTGAAGATCGTAGCCGGCCGCGAAGTGGACTTTTCTTCCTGGGACGTCATGATCGCTCGTGATGACGCGGAGATGGGGACTGCTGGGGCTGCTATTGCTGCACCCCGCGTGTGGCGAGAAGAAGAACACCGCGCGCCCGCCGGTGACCCCGGCGGAGGTGCGCACCTCGACGCCGACGAGCGCCTCGCCAGCGGCCTCGGCCTCCCCGACACCCACGACGCCGCCTGCGCCGTCGCCCGAGCCCAGCCCGGTCGCCGCCACCCCGCCCGCGCCACCGGCGCTGCCGCGCAACACCATCACCGAACCCGCCGCCGAGTTCGCCGCCCTGGCCGCCAACAAGAAGAAGTGCGTCTCCAAGTCGGATCGCCCGGCCTTCTTCTCGTCGCCCCGGAACCCCAACGTGCAGGACCCGCTCAAGCTGTTCGTGACCTCGGAGAAGCCGCTGACCGACGTCACCCTGGTGGCGCGCGGCCCCAAGGGCGAGCAGGTCGAACTCGAGCTCTACCGCTATGGCGGCCCGCCCTACTCGATCTATGCCGAGGTGCCCGAGCCGCTGCGCGGCAAGTACCGCTTCGCCCTGATGAGCGGCAAGGACATCCGGGCCTGCCGCGACATCGCCGTCATCAACTCGCGGGTCAAGGCCAAGCGCAGCGTCGAGCAGGTCTGGGACGCCGAGCGGCGCTGGACCCGCGACGTCGAGAACCTGTACTCGGCCTGGATCGAGCGCCTGTTCGACGCCCCGCCCGAGCAGCGCCCGACCTGGACCCCGCTCGACATCGTGCTCAAGGATCAGCAGCGTAACTTCCTGCACAGCTACCTCGGCCTGCGCGAGGAGGGCCCCGGCAAGCCCAACGAGGTCATCAAGGCCACCCCCGACTGCGCCGACACGCCCTTCTTCCTGCGCGCCTACTTCGCCTGGAAGCTGCGCCTGCCCTACGGCAACTATGACTGTGACCGCGGCAGCGCCACCCGCCCGCCGCGCTGCGAGGCCTTCGTCGGCAACGACCGCACCCCGCTGATCCCCGACCAGGACAGCGAGGTGCGCCAGTTCAACTCCTTCCTGGCCAAGTCGATCGGCAACCAGGTGCAGTCGTCATCGGGGCGCAACGCCATCAAGGACGAGAACACCGACCTCTATCCCATCCCGCTGTCGCGCAAGGACATCCGCCCCGGCGCGGTGTACATCGATCCCTACGGCCACCTGCTGGTGGTGTCCAAGTGGGTCGACCAGACCGACAGCTCGACCGGGATGATGTTCGCGATCGACGGCCACCCCGATCTGTCGATCGGCCGCAAGCGCTTCTGGCGCGGCGCCTTCCTGTTCAGTGACGACTTCACCACCGGCGCCGGCGGCTTCAAGTGGTTCCGCCCCGTGGTCGAGACCGACGAGCCGCGCGACGGCAGCGACGCCGGCGTCGAGACCCTCGAGAACGCCGACATCAAGAAGAACCGGACCTACGGCAACCTGTCCTTCGAGCAGTACCAGCTCGGCCTCGACGGCTTCTACGACAAGATGGACGCGGTCCTGAACCCGACCCCGCTGGAGCCCAAGGGCGCCTACCAGGCGCTGCTCGACGCCCTGTTCGAGCTGGTGCTGGAGCGCATCGACTCGGTCGACGCCGGCGAGAGGTACATGCGCGACACCCAGTACGCGGTGGTCGACCTGCCCTCGGGCTACGACATCTTCGAGACCACCGGCCCGTGGGAGGACTACTCGACGCCGTCGCGCGACCACCGCCTGCTGACCGCGTTCCACACCGTGGAGGACTTCCCGGCCAAGATCTCGCGCCGCCCCGAGCTGTTCAAGATCCCCGACGGCAAGACGCCCGCCAGCTTCGAGGCCGAGCTGCGCCAGCAGCTGGCCGACTTCGCCGCCGCCAAGTCGTTCGAGTACGTGCGCAGCGATGGCTCGAAGCAGCGCGTCACCCTGGCCCAGCTGCTGGCCCGCAAGAAGGGCCTCGAGGTCGGCTACAACATCAACGACTGCGTCGAGATCCGCTGGGCCGCCGAGCCCGGCACCCCCGAGTACGCCACCTGCAAGCGCCACTCGCCGCCCGAGCAGCTGGCCCGCATGGCCGAGTACCGGGTCTGGTGGGCGACCCTGAAGCGCCCGATGCGCGGCCAGAAGTAGCCGCTGGACACGAGCACGAGCAAGAGCACGAGCACGAGCAAGAGCAAGAGCACGAGCAAGAGCACGAGGCGAGCGTGAGCGGCGCGACGATCCAGCGGCAGCGCGGCACCTACTACGAGCTGACGCTGTCGACACCGTCGATGAACTTCGCGCTCGACCCCAGGCACGTCCCCGGCACGCCGACCTACGAGCAGCGCTACCACGCCCAGGCCGCGGCGCGCTTTCGCGACATCCTGGCGCCGTTCGACGGCCCGCTCGACGCGCTCTTGCCCGGCCTCGCCGCCGCGCACCCCGGCATCACGCTGCTGCCGCTCGACGACGGCCTGCCCAGGGTGCAGGCGCGTGCCGAGTACTCGCTGAAGCAGCACCGGGCGCAGCGGCTGGGCGCGTGTCGCTGCGAGTTCCCGCTGCGCCACTCGCCCGACGCGCCCCCCGGCCTGGAGTCTCCCAGCTTCACCTTCGCGCTGGCCAGGCTGCCCGACGACGCCGTGCTGGAGGGCTTCCTCGAGGCGGTGACGGAGGCGGTCTATCGCCTGGGCCGCGAGCACCTGGTGCAGCAGGCCGCGCGCGAGCGGCAGGCGCAGGCCGAGGCCCAGGCCAGGGCGGACGCCGACGCGAAGTCGGGCGACGCTGCGGGCGCGGGCGCGCCAGGCGTGCCCCGGCTGCTCATCGTGGCCGTGGCGGTGCTGGCCCTGGTGGCAGGAGTGCTCTGGATCATCGCCGCGCGCTGAGCCGCGGGACGCGGCGGGCGCGGCGCCCGGTCAGCTGCAGATGCCGTTACCCGGGGTCGGGCACTTCAGGTCGAAGCTGCCCTCATACTTCTTGCCGCCGCTCTCGACCGTGAAGGTGCCGGCGACGTGGCTGGTGTCCCAGGCGGTGACGTCGAGCTCGCCGGCACCGCCCATGAAGCCAGGGCCGATCACGGTGAAGTCGCCCTTCTTTCCGGTGGTGGTGATGGCGTACTTGCCCGGCTTCATCGGGACGTCGGCCACGGTGGAGTCCCCCGTCGGCGACAGGTTGAGCTGCTTGCCGCTGGCGCCGCAGTTGATGATGAGCGCGCTGCCCAGCGACCGCCCGGGCTGGTTCTCGGGCATCCAGTGCAGCGACCCGACGTTGTTCATGCCGCCGCCGCCCTTGCTGCCCTCGGCGCCGTCGATCTTGTACTCGCAAGAGCCCATCGCGAACGCATCGACCGGTGCGGCGCTCGGCGTCGCCGAGGCGGACGCGCTGGCGCTCGGCGTCGGGGAGCCGCCGGAGCTGGTCGGCGTGCCCGCCGTCGGGCTGGGCACCGGCGGCGCCTTGTCCTTCTTCTTGCCACAACCGAGCCCCAGCACGACCGCCATGACCGCGACCGACCTCCACTTCACTGCGCGCATGACTCCCCCTGTCTCTCTGGCTCAGCCGCCGGTGGGGCGGAAGTTGAACGGATAGTTGACCTGCACGCCGCCGCCGCCCTTGGGCTTGGGAAACGCGATGGCCTTGATGACCGCGGCGACGCAGGCCGAGACCTCGTCGCTCACCCCCTTGGCGCGCGAGTCGACCACCACGCCGGTGTTGCTGATGAAGAACTGCACGTTCACGGTGCCCTCGAGGCTGGGCCGCACGACCAGCTGCTTCTCGTAGCAGTAGGTGATCTTCGAGATGTTGCGCTTGACGTAGCGGCGGATGATGGCCTTGTCGAGATCGCCGTTCGCGGTCGGCTGCCCGATGCGCACCTGCGGGACAGCGGCGCCCCGGCCGCGCATGGTGCCGATCCCCGGGCCGCCGCCCACGGTCCCGACCTTGCCCATCCCGATGGTGTCGGTGCCGGTGCCGCCGCCGCCCATGCGGCCGGTGTCGATCAGCTCGCCGTCGTCGCCCGCGGCCCTGCTGGTGGCGCCCGGCGGGGTCAGCCCGAGCTCCTTCATCAGGAAGGCGTAGCTGTCGGCCGACTGCTCGACCGCCTGCTTGACCATGTCGGCGCCGCCGTGGCCGGCGTGCTGCTCGATGCGCAGCAGGATCGGGTGCGGGCCGGTGTTCCTGGCCTGCAGCAGCGCCGCCATCTTGCGCGCGTGCATCGGATCGACCCGGTCATCGCTGTCGGCGCCCAGGAACAGCACCGCCGGGTAGCTCATCTGCTTGACATGGTGATAAGGAGAATAGGCGTAGATCCACTGAAAATCCGCCGCGTCATCTGCAGAACCATACTCAGGGATCCAGGTCTTGCCGCTGCCGAACTTGTGGTAGCGCACCATGTCGAGCAGCGGCACCGCGCAGATCGCCGCGCGCCACAGCTCGGGCCGCTGGGTCAGCGCCGCGCCCACCAGCAGGCCGCCGTTCGAGCCGCCGCGGATGGCCAGCCGATCCGACCGGGTGTACTGGTTGGCGACCAGCCACTCGCCGGCCGCCGCGAAGTCGTCGAACACGTTCTGCTTGTTGCCCAGCATCCCGGCCTTGTGCCAGTCCTCGCCATACTCACCGCCGCCGCGCAGGTTGGGCATGGCATAGCCGCCGCCCGCCTCCAGCCAGGGATACAGCCCCGACGAGAAGCCCGGCGTCATGCTGACGTTGAAGCCGCCGTAGCCGGCGAGCAGGAACGGCGTCGAGCCGTCCTTCGGCATGTCCTTGCGGTGCACCACGAACATCGAGATCTGGGTGCCATCCTTCGACGGGTAGAAGACCTGCTCGACCTCGTAGGGCGAGGCGTCGATGGGCAGCTTGACCTCGGCCCACAGCGAGGTCTTGCCGGTCTTGATCGACGTCCGGTGGATCTGCTGCGGGGTGGTGAACGAGGTGAAGCCGAAATAGGCGTCATCCTCGTCGGGGTTGCCGGCCATGCCGCCGGTCGACCCGATCCCGGGCAGCGGCACGTTGCGCACCAGCTTGCCGTCCAGCGTCAGCACGCGCAGCTCGCTGGTGGCGTTCTTGAGCATGGTCAGCACCAGGTGCTCGCCGATGATCTGGGCGTTGTCGATGACGTCGTCCTTGGACTCGGGGACGATCTCCTTCCACTGCGCGCGGTCGGCGACGCCGGCGGCGGTCTTGAACACGCGCCACTTGGGCGCGCCGTCGTTGGTCACGATGTAGAAGGAGCTCTTCCAGGGCAGCACGATGAACTGCGACTTGACGCCCTCGACGAAGGTCTTCCAGGCGGTGTCCTTCGACTTGAGGTCGCGCAGGTAGACGTCGGTGGCGTTCCAGCCGTGCTGCACGTAGGTCAAGAGCCAGCGCCCGTCCTTGGACAGCTGCGCGCCGATGAAGGCCTCGGGGTTGCCGGTCTTCTCGTGCACCACCGGATCCAGCTTGGGATCGGTGCCCAGCTTGTGGAAGCGCACCTCGGCGAAGCCGGGACGCTCGGCGGTCGGGATGCTGGGGTCGGTGGGCAGGTAGGTGTAGTAGAAGCCGTCGCCCTTCGGGGTCCAGGTCGGGTCGGCGTACTTGGCGCCCTCGATCACGTCCATGTCGCTGTTCTTGCCGGTGGCGACGTCGAGCACGTACAGCGTGGCCTCGTCGGCGTTGTTCTTGCGCAGCGCATAGACCACGCGCTTGCCGTCGTCGGTCGGCTCCCAGGTGCCCAGCGAGGTCGAGCCATCGGCCGACATCGTGTTGGGATCGAGCAGCACCTTCTCGGCGCCCTTCTCACCCTGCTTCCAGTACACGATGGCCTTCTCCTTGGTGGCCAGGGTGCGGGTGTAGAAGAAGCGCCCCTTGCGGTGCCGCGGCGCCGAGATGGAGTCTACGTAGTAGAGCTGGCGCAGGCGGTCGGCCAGCGCGTCCCGGCCTGGCAGCTCGCGGAGGTGCGCGCGCGTGAAGGCGTCCTGGGCCGCCATCCAGCCGGCCACCTCGGGCGCCTTGGCGTCCTCGAGCCAGCGGTAGGGGTCGGCGACCTTGACGCCGTGCAGGGTGTCGACGTCGGTCCCCACGCGGGTGGGCGGGTAGGCGAAGGCGGGCTTGGGCATGGGCTCGGGCTCGGAGGTTGGACTCGGGCTGGGCTGCGGGGAGGCCACGGGGCTCGGGGTGGGCAGCGGCGTCTGCCTGGGCACGGTGTCGTGCGCATAGGGACAGGCGCAGGCGGTCGCCAGCAAGATGGCGCCAGTGGCCAGACGGTTCCAGGTGGTCGCGGTCATCGGCGCGGACCTTACCGCGGCATGTGGGGTCTTGTCGCCGGGGCTGCAGGTACCTGGTGCCAGGCAGACTGGGGTGTCCGCCCCCTGTAGGATTCGTGTAACTATCCGAACTCACGTTCAATCGTGCGGGTTTGGGCTGGCACGAGGGCTGCTTTGTTCACAGGTCATGACTCGTTCCAACTGGGTAGTGGCGGCGGCCGCGTTCGTGGGGCTGGCCTTCTCGGCCTCGCAAGCATGGGGGCACGCTGAGCTGGTCTCGCCACGTCCGCGCAGCCCAGGCGCCAAGAAGGAGCCGGGTCCCTGCGGAGGCGTGCTGGCGACCGGCAACCCGACCCCGCTGATCGCCGGCTCGACCCTGAAGGTCGACTTCAAGGAGACCGTCGATCACCCGGGGCGCTACCGCATCGCGTTCTCGCCCAACGCCACCGACACCGTCGCGATCTATGACGCCAACATCCTGCTCAACAACATCCCCGACCTGCAGGGCGCGGTCAGCGACCTCAACCCCCGCAACTACAGCGCCAACATCACGGTGCCCACCACGCTGTGCAACCCGTGCTCGCTGCAGCTCATCCAGTACATGACCGAGAACACGCCGCCGACGCTGTACTACTCGTGCGCCGACATTCGCATCGTCGCGCCGGGCACCCAGCTCGACGGCGGCGTGACCACGCCTGACGCCGGCACCGCGGCCGGCGACGGCGGCACCGTGGTCATCCCCGAGGACGACGCCGGCACCCCGGTGACCCCGGGCCCTGACGGGGGTGGTGGGATCGGTCCGATGGCCGACACCGATGGCGACGCCCCCAGCTTCTGCGTGCTCAGCGTGACCGGCAACACCCGCTCGGGCGCCGCCGTGCTGGTCCTCGGCCTCTGCTTCGCGGTCATCCTCGCGCGTCGCCGCCGCAGGCGCTGAATGTGATAGATCGGGGGCATGCTGAAGCCTGCCCCGGCCGCCAACGCTGACCTCGCTCGCCTCGCCGTCAACACCATCAAGTTCCTGTCGGTCGATCAGGTCGAGAAGGCCAACAGCGGCCATCCCGGGCTGCCGATGGGCGCCGCCGATTATGCCTTCGTGCTGTGGTCGCGCTACCTGCGCCACGATCCCAAGGATCCGCACTGGGTCGATCGTGATCGCTTCCTGCTCAGCCCGGGGCACGGGTCGGCGCTGCTGTATTCGCTGCTGCACCTGGCGGGCTACGACCTGCCGATGGCCGAGCTGGAGGCGTTCCGCCAGTGGGGTTCGAAGACGCCCGGTCACCCCGAGGTGCACCTGACCCCCGGGGTCGAGGTCACCACGGGCCCGCTGGGGCAGGGCTTCGCCAACGGTGTCGGCATGGCGCTGGCCGCCAAGATGGCCGACGCGCGGCTGCCCGGCCTGCTCGATCACCGGGTCTGGGGCATCGTCAGCGACGGCGATCTGATGGAGGGCGTGGCCTTCGAGGCGGCCTCGCTGGCCGGGCATCTGGGCCTGGGCAACCTGAAGTACATCTATGACGCCAACGACATCACGCTCGACGGCAAGCTGTCGGAGTCGATGAGCGAGGACGTCGGCAAGCGCTTCGAGGCCTGCGCCTGGGCCGTCAAGACCATCGACGGTCACGATCACGAGGCCATCGCGGCGGCCTTCGACTGGGCGCTGTCGGTCACCGACAAGCCGGTGCTGATCATCGCCAGGACCCACATCGGCAATGGCGCGCCGAACAAGCATGACACCCACAAGGTGCACGGCGAGCCGCTGGGCAAGGACGAGCTCGAGGGCGCCAAGAAGCTGGCCGGCTGGCCGGTCGAGCGCTCGTTCCACGTGCCCGACGAGGTCCGCGCGCTGTGGGCCGCGCGCGCCGAGGAGCTGGGTCGCGAGCACGCCGCCTGGCGCGAGCACGAGGCCAGGTGGCTGGCGGCCGACGCCGGCCGCGCGGCGGCCTATCGCACCTTGACGGCGCGCGAGGCGCCGGCCGATCTGGCGGCGCAGCTGGCAGCCGCGGCGCCCAAGGACATGGACGCCACGCGCTCGCTGGCGGGCACCATCCAGCAGAAGCTGTGCGCGCTGATGCCGTCGCTGGTCGGAGGCGACGCCGACCTCGGCGGCTCGACCAAGACGCCGATCAAGGACTCGCCCAAGGTGCTGCCGGGGGCGTTCGCCGGCAAGAACCTGCGCTTCGGCATCCGCGAGCACGCCATGGGCTCGCTGGCCAACGGCATGGCGCTGTACGGCATGTTCGTGCCCTTCACCGCGACCTTCCTGACCTTCAGCGACTACATGCGGCCGGCCATCCGCCTGGCCGCGCTGAGCGAGCTGCCGGTGGTGCACGTGTTCACCCACGACTCCATCTTCCTGGGTGAGGACGGCCCGACCCACCAGAGCGTGGAGCACACCAGCGCGCTGCGCCTGATCCCGCACGTCGACGTCTGGCGCCCGGCGGATCAGCTCGAGTGCGCGGCGGCGTGGGCGTCGGCGGCGTCGCGGCGCAACGGCCCCACCGAGCTCATCCTGTCGCGCCAGAAGGTCGGCGCGCTGCCGGCCGGCCCCACGGTGGCCGACGCCGCGCGCGGCGCCTATGTGACCCTGCGCGAGGACGGCGGCGCGCCCGAGCTGGTGATCATCGCCACCGGCAGCGAGGTCGCGGTCGCGATCGACGCCGCGCGCGAGCTCGGCAAGGACGGTCGCCGCGTGCGCGTGGTGTCGATGCCGTGCTGCGAGGTGTTCGCGCGCCAGGACGCCGCCTACCAGGCCAGCGTGCTGCCCGCGGGCGCCCGCCGCGTCAGCGTCGAGGCCGGCAGCACCGGCCTGTGGTACCGCTGGATCGGCTCCGACGGCCTGGCCATCGGCGTCGATCGCTTCGGCGCCAGCGCGCCGGCCAAGCGCCTGGCCGAGGAGTACGGCCTGACCGCGCCGAAGATTGCCAGCCGCATCCGCACCTGGCTGGGGTGAAATCGCCCGCACTGCCGTAGGGAGACCTCATGCGTTCTGCGTTGATCCTGCTGTTGGTGGTGGGGGCGGTGGGGTGTGGCAAGTCGAAGAAGGACGGCGCCGACAAGGGCAAGCCGGGGCCCGGGGCCAGCCAGCCGACCGTGGTGCCGACCCCGACTCCGACCGCGAGCGGGTCACCCGCGGCGTCGGCGTCGCCAGTCGCCAGCGCGCCGCCGGCGGCCGAGGTCGACCCGTGCCCGGGCAAGACTGGCAAGGAGTGTGTCGACCTGGGCCTCCACAGCGAAAATGGCACCGGCGGCCAGAGCCAGGATCTGGCCAGGGCGG
>JADYYK010000168.1 GCA_020853705.1 Deltaproteobacteria bacterium | reverse complement strand
TGCCGCCGATGAGGCTGCCCGAGGTCGTCGTCCAGTTGGTGCAGTTTGACGTGGCCGAACCATCGTTGTTGGCGCCAGTCATGGCCAGTCCGCTGGAGGGCGTTCCGTTCTCGGTGAACGCGACGGGATTGAGGACCGCCAGGTTGGTGAACAGCGTGGTGCGGGTGTCCGCGAAGCCCAGGCCGTCCATGCGCACCCAGCCACGGGCCGGAGTGCTGGTGCCCGGCAGCACCAGGCGGGCGTCGGCGCGCGACGCCGCATCGGAGGTCACCGCGACGAAGGCGTTGCCGCCAGCGTTGTTGAGGCCGGCGGTGGTAGCGACCGTATTGCATGCGGTGTCGTAGGCGGTGGCGCTGCCGAGGTTGGTGAGCTGCGCGCCCGAGGTGATGAAGATGATGTTGTTGTCCATCTGGTTGAAGTTCGCGCTGATGGTGGTGCTCGCGTTGAGGGTGAACGTGCAGTCGCGCCCGGGGCCGCTGCAGGTCGAGCCTGTCCAGCCCGAGAAGTGGAAGTTGGAGCCATTCTGGGTGCGCGCCTGCAGCGTCACCGCCCCCGACGGGAACAGCGCGGTACAGGTCGCGCCGCAGTTGATGGTCGGGGGCGAGCCCGTGGTCGTGACCGAGCAGTTGGTGGTGCTGCAGGTCGGGCTACCCGACCCAGTGAAGGTGCGGTTGACGGTCAGGCGATACATTCCCGTGCCGCTGACGTTGATGGCCGCGCTGCCGCCATTGCCGCCCACGGCAGCCATGGTGATCGTCCCGCTGCGCGAACCCGCGGTCGACGGCCTGAAGGTGATGGTCACGGTGCAGGTCGCTGGGGTCGCCCCCAGGGTGGCGCCGCAGGTGGTCGTGGTGGTGAACTCGGTCGTGTTGGTGTTCGACAGGGTCAGCGTGCCGGTGGTGGCCACGTCGCCGACGTTGGAGATCGTCCACACGAAGGGCGTGCTCGCGACCCCGACCTCGACGTTGCCGAAGGCGTTCGTGGCCACGCTTCCGCTGATTGCCGCGCCGTTCTGCCCCATGCCTGTCAGCGAGAGCTGCGGAGGAGCCCCGCCGGTGGTGGCCGAGACGCCCAGTGTGCCGGTGCGCGCGACGTTCATGGTGGGGGCGAAGCGGACACGCGCGTTGCAGGTGGCGCCACCCGTCAGGGTGGTGGTGCCGCTGGCACAGTCGCCGGCCACGCCCGTCAGCAGCGTGAAGTCCGTACCGGTGAGCGTGAGGGTGATGGCGCTGCTGGTCTGCTGTCCCGTGTTGCTGACGCGGTACGTCATGGTCGAGCTGGACCCGATGGGGACGGCGCCGAATGCGACCGAGTTGGGCGGCGGCGCGGTCAAGGTCAATGCGGCTGGCGTCTGGCCGGTGCCGTTCAGCGAGGCCGCGGCCAGGCCGCCGGGGGTTGCGGTGACGTTCAGGCTGGCGGTCTTCGCGCCCGCGCTCCCCGGGTTGAAGGCGATCGTGACCGTGCAGGTGGCGCCGGCGCCGAGGGTGCCGGTGCAGGTGTTCGCGGTGATGTCGAACTCGGCCATGCCCGTTCCCGAGATGGTGGTCGCCAGCGCGGTGGTGGAACCGGCCGCGACACCGCCGGAGTTGGTCACGGTGAAGTTCTGCGTCGTGCTGGTGCCGGCGACCACGGTGCTGGGGAAGGTGAACGTGGTCGGGCTCATGGACAGCGAGGCCGGTGCCAGGCCGACGCCATCGAGCGACGCCGGCGCGGTTCCCCCCGGCGTGCCGGAGACCTGAAGGGTCGCGGTCTTGGCACCCGCGGAGGTCGGCTCGAAGCGCACGCTGACCATGCAGGTCCCGGCGGCCGGCAAGGTCGCGGTGCAGGTGTTGGTGACGATGCGGAACTCCGCGCCTGCGGGAAGGATGGTGGCGGTCAGGGTGCCGGTCGCCGAACCACCCGTGTTGGTCACGGTGAAGTTCTGCGGCGTCGCGGTGGTGGTGCCCTGGAGCACGGAGCCGAAGTTCTGGCTGGTCGGGCTGATCGACAGCGCACCAGGCGTGATCCCGGTCCCGGCCAGCGCTGCCATCGCGATGCCGCCAGGCGTCGCGGTGGCGCTGAGGGTGGCGCCCTTGACGCCGGTGGACGTCGGCGCGAAGCGCACGACGATCATGCAGGTCCCGGCCGCCGGCAGCACAGCGGTGCAGTTGTTGCTCATGATCGAGAACTGGCCCATGTCCGGGCCGCTGAGGCTCACGGTGGGCACGCCGCTCATGACCCCACCGGTATTGCGCAGCGTGAAGGTCGCGTTGACGCCGGAGCCGGTGACGACGGAGTTGAAGTCATTCGACATCGGGTTGAGTGCCAGCTGCGCGTCCGCCAGCGCGGTTCCCGACAAGGGCGCGGCCGCGGCGCCGCCGGGGGTTCCGGCGACGGTGAGCGTGGCGATCTTCGAGCCCGCGGTGTTCGGTTCGAAGGTGACGGTGACCATACAGGAGGCGTTGGCTGCCAGGATCTGGCCCATGCAGGTGTCGGTGCCCACCGTGAAGGCAGCGGCGTTGGCGCCGTTGACGGCGGTCGCCAGCGTGCCGGTGTCGGAGCCGCCGCTGTTCTGCACCGTGAAGACCTGGCTCATGCCGGTCATGCCTTGCTGGACTGCGCCGAAGTCCTTCGACGTCGGAGTGATGATGAGGTTGCCGACCGACAGACCCATGCCGGCCAGCTGGGCGATGGCGCTGCCGCCAGGCGTCGCGGTCACGTTGAGCGAGGCCGACTTGCCGCCTGCCGAGCTGGGGCTGAAGCGGACGGTGATCTGACAGGTTGCGTTGGCGGCCAGCGTCTGGGCGTTGCAGCCATCGGCGGTGACGACGAACTGCCCAGCATCGGTACCCATCAAGCCGGCGGTGATGGTACCGGAGGCCTGGCCGCCGGTGTTGGTGACGGTGAAGGTCTGGGTGCCGCTGTTACCACCCATGGTGACCGAGCCGAAGCCCTGGGTCGTCGGCGAGATCTGCAACGCGCCTGGCGTGATGCCTTCGCCAGCGAGGGTGGCGCTGACGCTGGCGGTGGTGCCGTTGCTGACGGCGATGCTGCCGGTCACGGCGCCCTCCGCTGACGGCATGAAGCTGATCCCGACCTGGCAGGTCGCGCTGGCGGCGAGCGCCATGCCGTTGCAGGCGTTATTGCTGATGGAGAAGCCGCTGGCGCCCCCGGTCAACACGACACCGAGCGGGGCGGTCGGGCCGGTTCCAGTGTTGGTGATGGTGAACAGCACCTCGGCACCCGCGGTGTTGATGATGACGGGACCGAAATCGTGCGTCGCCTTGTCGATGGCCAGGCCCTCGCCAGCGCTGTCGAAGCTCAACGTCACCGTGGTGGTCTCGTTGCTCTTGATGACGCCGGTCCCGGTCGCGGTCGCGAAGACCACGCCGCCGGCATCCTTGGCCTTGGCGCTGATGGAGATGGTGCCCTCGCCGTTGCGGATCTTGAAGACGCTGCGCTTGGGCAGCGTCAGCACGCCACCCGACGGATCGGCCAGCGTCGTGGTGGGCGCCGACTGACCGTTGAACATCAGGTCGATGTCCACCGTCTTGGGCATCGAGCTGCCGCGCAGCTCGACGATCAAGAAGGTGCCCGCCGATCCGTCGCTGCCACAGCCCGACGTGATGGTGGAGGCAGCGAGAACACACAGCGCGAGCAGTCGCTTTGTCATAGGCTCATCCATCCTCGGGGCACAGGGCCCGAATCCAACGGAAAAAGGGCTTCGACTGGACTACGACTCGAGCACTGTCTAGAACACTTCGACGGTATCGAAGTCGCCGGAGGGCGCGCTGGCGCCGCCGCCCGAGCTGACCGCGATGATGGCGACGGTGCCGACGGCGACCGCGCCGATGCCGGCCCAGAACCACCACTTCTTGTAGATCGGCTTCTTGCCTCCACCGGTGTCGGTGGGGCCGCCCGCGGGAACGCTGCCGTTCTCCTGGCCGGCGTCGCTGGCCTCGCCAGCGGCGCTCGGATCGGGGATCTTCGAGTCCGTGTCGGTGTCGACGTCGGTGTCGGTGTCCGTGCCGGTGTCCGTGTCCGTGTCGGTCCCCGTGGAGGTGCCAGTGTTGCCCTTGGGGCCGAGCGGATCATTGGGCGGAGCGTTCGCGGTCGCCTTGGCCTTGGCCTGGGCGTCCTCCATCTCGGTGATGCGGCGCTCGACCTCGGCGCGGTTGGGGGCGTCGGGCAAGTTGCGCAGGAACGACTTGTAGAAGAAGAGGGCCTGCGTGAAGTCGTTCGACAGGCGGTACGACTGCGCGATGTTGTAGAGGAAGACGGCGTCGGGCTTCAGCTCGTAGGCCCTCTTGTAGTGCTCGATGGCCTTCGGGAAGTCACCCAGGTTGTAGTACTTGGTGCCGTCCATGTAGGCCTTCTTGGCCTCGGCGTCGGACTTCTTGTCGGCTCGGGCGACAGCGGCCGGCAGGAGTGCGAGCGCCACGAACACCACCGCGACCATCCGTTGCAGCTGCTTCACGACGTCCTCCTCTGGGCAGACAGCTAGACGCTTTAGAATCGTACCAGAGATCACTTCTCTTACGTATGCTCTGCCTGAGATGACCCTGCGGCGGCGGCTTGGGCGGACCGGGATCGAGGTCAGTGCGCTGGGATTTGGTGGCTATCGCGCCCAGGCGACCACACCTACCCACCTGGCGGCGCTGCGACTGGCGCTGGCGCGCGGGCTCAGCGTGGTCGATACCGCGAGCAACTATCGCGACGGGGCGTCGGAGCGGCTGATCGGGGCGGCGCTGCAGGACGCTGACGCGGGCCTGGGCGCGGTCACCGTGGTGACCAAGGTCGGCGGCGGCATGGAGCCGGGGCGCATCGACATCGAGCTGGCGGGGTCGCTCGGGCGGCTGGGGCGGCCGCGGGTCGAGGTCTACCTGCTCGATAGCCCGGAGGCCTTCGTCAGCGCGCTGCGGCGGCGCCGGGATCCGCGGCCGCTGCGGGTGCTGCGCGAGCTCCTGTACGAACGGCTGGGCCACGCCTTCGCCGAGCTGGAGCGGCTGCGCGCGGCGGGACGCATCGGCTGGTATGGCGTCAGCAGTGACGGGCTGAGCGCGCCGGCCGAGCACCCGGCGGCGCTGGCCCTGGAGCGGCTGCTCGGGCTGGCGCAGCGCGCGGGCGGGGCGCGCCATGGCTTCGCGGTGGTCGAGGTGCCGCTCAACCTGCTGGAGTCGGGGGCCGCGCTGGGCGTGGGCGGCGTGGGCAGCCTGCTCGACCAGGCGCGCGCGCATGACCTCGGGGTGCTGACGAACCGACCGCTCAACGCGCTGCACCGGGGCGAGCTGGCGCGGCTGGCCGACCCGGTGCCGCGCGCTGGCCACACCAGCCTGGAGGACGGCCTGGCCTTCGCGGCCGCGCTGGAGCGCGAGTGGCGCTCCGAACACGCGCCCGCGCTGGGGCCCCAGGCGGCGGGCTGGTTCAACTGGAGCGACGAGCTCGGGCGCGCGTTCAGAGCCGGCGCCATCCATGGCCTGCCCCACCTGTGCGAGCTGGAGGAGCGCGGGGTGTGGCCGGCGGTGGCCGAGGCGCTGGCGGACGCGCCGGGCGCGGCCGAGTGGGGCGGGCGCTATCGCACCGCGCTGCAGGCCCTGCTCGACGCGCTGCACGACGCCGTGGTGGCGCGCACCCGGGAGGCCTACGCGCCGCTGCGGGCCGCGCTGACCGCGGCGCTGCCGGGCTGGCCGGCCGCCGACAGCGAGCGTCTGCCGCCGCTGTCACAGGTGGCGCTGCGCACGGTGCTCGACACCCCCGGGGTCAGCTGTGTCTTGCTGGGGGCGCGGCGGCCGGCGTACGTGGAGGATGCGCTGGCGGCGTGGGCGCTGCCGCCGGTGCCCGACGCGCTGGAGCTCTACCGCGCCATGCGCGCGGTGTGACGACGGGCGGTCAGGTCGCGCACTCGCCTTCGCCGATGGCGACCACGAACGACTGCTCGGAGCCGAGGTCGATGTAGTCCTCGGGCCGCGCGCTCCCCTCGTCGATGTCGGTCAGGTCCTTGACCGCGGCCTTGACCAGCGCCTCGTCCACCCTCCGGAAATACAGGTGCGGCGCCTCGCCTTCGGCGCGCTCGCGCGCGTACAGCTCGAGCAGCCGGAGCAGCGCCTCGGGCGCGCGGCGAGCCGGGACCTTGACGATGTGTCTACCAAAAGTAGCGCCGTTGCCGTCAATTCCGCCGCCGAGGTGCAGCTGGTACTCGGGCAGCACCTTGCCGCCCAGGCGCCGCACGGTGCCGTGGAAGCCGATGCCGGCGATGTGGTGCTGGCCGCACGAGTTGGGGCAGCCCGAGACCTTGATGACCAGGTTGTCGGCCGCGGCCACCGCGCCGGCGGCGCCGCTTCCGGCGGCCTCGCGGATCTTGCGCGTCAGCGCCAGCGCCAGATCGCGCGACCCGGTGACGGCCAGGTTGCAGGTGTCGCTGCCCGGGCACGAGGTCACGTCGGCGAGCCGGCCGGCGTCGGCCTCGCCCAGGCCCACCGCGCTCAGCGCGGCGTGGAGCTGCGCGACCCGGTGCTCGGGCACCCAGCGCAGCAGCATGTTCTGGTCGACAGTGGCGCGCACGGTGCCATCGGCGAACTCGCGCGCGATCCCGGCCAGGGCGCGCAGCTGCGCGGCCGTGATGTCGCCGCGATCCAGGCGCACCGCGACCATGACGTGGCCGGGCTGGGTCTGGCGCTGCACGTTGGTGGCGCGGAAGCGCGCCAGCGCGGGAGGGTCGCCACCTGCGGCGGCGGCGGCGAGCTCGGCGGCGGTGGACGCCGGCGGCACCGCGGTGGACAGCGGCGTCACGTCGATGGCCTTGTCGAGCCGACCGTCGGCGATGATGCCGTCGAGCGCGCTCTGCCACAGCGCCTTGAAGCCATCCCAGCCCTGCTTGCGGATGACGTACTTGAGGCGCGCGCGCGCCTTGTTCTGCCGGTTGCCGTGGGCGTCGAACACCCGCACCACCGCCTCGCAGTAGGCCAGCAGGTGCCGCGCCGGCACGAACTCGGCCAGCAGGTGCGCGTCCTCGGGCGAGGTCGACAGCCCGCCGCCGACCGCCATGCGGAAGCCGTGCTCGACGCTGCCATCGGCGCCGACGCGGGTGCGCGCGGTCAGACCGACGTCATGGATGGCGCCCAGCGCGCAGTCGGTGGCGCAGCACGACAGCGCGATCTTGAACTTGCGCGGCAGCGCCTGGCAGATCGGGTTGCGCAGGAAGTGGCGGGTCAGGGCCAGGCCATACGGCGTCACGTCGAACAGCCCGTCCGGGTGCAGCCCGCTGTGCGCCGACGAGGTCACCGTGCGCACGGTGTTGCCGCAGGCCTCGCGCGTGGTAAGACCGGCCTCGGCCAGGAGCTCCATCACCTCGGAGGCCTTGTCGAGCTTGACCATGTGCAGCTGCACGTTCTGGCGCGTGGTCACGTGGCCGTAGCCGCGCGAGTACTTGTCGGCCACCAGCGCGAGCTGCTCGAGGCCGTGCGGGGTCAGCACGCCCTGCGGGATCTTCACGCGGATCATGTTGACGTCCATCTGGCGCTGGCCGTAGGTGCCACGCGCGAGACGGAAGCTGCGGAAGGCGTCGGGCGACAGCTCGCCCGACTCGAACTTGCGCAGGACAGCGATGAACTCGTCGATGTCTCCGCGGTCGGAGAACTTCAGGATGTCAGTGACGCGGCGCGGCTGATGTGGTTCCACGGGTCGAAACTGACATGCGTGTCCAGCCTTGTCCACTGGAGCGGACAGATTGCCTGGACTACTGAAGGGCGGACGGGCCGCGCGACAGCCGAACCGCGCTCACGGTCGGGTTGCCGGGGCACGGCGGGGCCAGCTTGCGGACCTCGACCGTGAAGTGCGCCGCCGGGTACAAGGCCGCGCAAGCCGACAGGATCTCGGCGCCCAGCTTCTCGATCAGGCGGTACGTCTTGGTGGTGCCCACGCTGACCACGGCCTCGCACAGGTCGCGGTAGTCGATGGTGTCGGCCAGCCGGTCCGACGAGGCCGGGCGGTCCAGCGGGGCGCGCACCTCGAGGTCGACCTCGAAGCGGCGGCGGGTGCGCCGTTCGGGCGCGAAGGCGCCGTGGTTGGCCTCGAAGCTGATGCCATCGACGCGCAGGACCCAGCCCGAGTCGTTGCGTGCGCCAGGGCCCGGGCCCGGCACGGCTAGGCCTCGCCTTCGTCGCGCGGCACGGTGGTGAAGTAGCTGGTCGGCTTCTTGTCGGTGAACATGCGCAGGTAGAGGTGGTAGACGCCGACCACCAGCGCGGCGACCAGCGCCACGCCCGACAGCGCCAGCGCCGCCACCAGGGTGTACATGAAGTAGACGCGCAGGCCGTGGGCCTCGGCGATGAAGCAGGCGATGACGCCGATGCCGCCGACCAGCACCATCAGCATCGCGAGGCCCGTGACCCAGAGGGAAAAACGCATCAGTCTGCGGTCGCCGCGTCGTCGAGATCGTCGCCCTCGAGCTCGGCGCGGTTCAGCTTCTCCATCTTGCGCTTGATCATCTGGCGCTTCAGCGGGCCCGCGAAATCCACCAGCAGCTTGCCGGTGAGGTGATCGTTCTCGTGCTGCAGGGCGCGCGCGAACAGCCCCTCGGCCGACAGCTCGAAGCGCTTGCCGTCGAGGCCGGTGGCCTTGATGGTGGCCTTCAGCGAGCGCTTGACGTCGAGGTAGATCCCGGGGAACGACAGGCAGCCCTCTTCGGTCTGCTCGGTCTCGGGCGACAGGTAGCTGATCTCGGGATCGATGAAGACGCGCGGCGGGTCGTTCTCGGCGCCGCCCGCGATCGAGGCGTCGACGATGAACAGGCGCCGGGTGTCGCCGACCTGGATGGCGGCCAGGCCAGCGCCGTTGGAGGCGTACATGGTGTCGGTCATGTCCGCCACCAGCTTGGCCAGATCCTTGTGCGCGCTGACGTCGCCGACCGCCACGGTGGGCTGGCGCAGCACGGGATCGGGGAACTTCAAGATGCGACGGAGAGCCATGAGTCACCAAACCTAGTCAAGTCGGCGCGGATTGACAAGCCCGGCCGCCGAGAACCATGGTACACGCCTTCGAAAGTGTGACATGGAGCCGGTTTCCCGCTACGCCGACGCAGTCATCCCGACCCGGTTCGGAGACCTCCGGGTGGTGGTTTACCCGCAGCCGGACGACCCCCGGGTCGAACATGTCGCGGTGATCCGGGGCGACGTCCAGGGCGGCCCACCGCCGCTGGTGCGGGTGCACTCGGAGTGCATGACCTCGGAGGTCCTGGGCTCGCTCAAGTGCGACTGCCGCGAGCAGCTGGAGGTCGCCCTGCAGCGCATCGCCACCGCCGAGCGCGGCGTCGTGGTGTACCTGCGCCAGGAGGGTCGCGGCATCGGCCTGGGCAACAAGATCCGCGCCTATGCCCTGCAGGCCCAGGGCAAGGACACCGTCGAGGCCAACGAGGCGCTCGGCTTCGAGGCCGACCTGCGCAGCTACGAGACCGCGGGCGCCATCCTGCGCGACCTCGGCGTCCGCGAGGTGCGCCTGATGACCAACAATCCCGAAAAGATCCGCGGGCTGGAGGCCGCCGGTGTCCATGTCGCCGAGCAGCTGTCGCACTGGATGCCGGAGGGGGCCGACAACCGCGAGTACCTGCAGACCAAGCGAGACAAGCTCGGGCACCTGCCCGACCAGACGGAGTAGAGCGTGATCAGCGAAGAGCAAGCCCGCGAAGCCCTGCGTGAAGTCAAGGATCCTGGACCCAACAAGAAGCTCGGCGAGGTGCGCCTGCTCAAGGGCGTCGTCATCGAAGCCGGTCGTGTGCGCGTGGAGCTGGAGCAGCCCGCGGTCGGCTACCTCTACAAGGACGACATCGCCAACGCGGTGCAGAACGCGCTGATCAGCGCGGGCGCCGCGCCGGGCAGCATCGACATCCAGTGGACGTTGAACGTGGTCGGGCGCGTGGCCAAGCCGGACCAGCCGCGCCTGCCGGGAGTGAAGAACATCATCGCGGTGGCCGCCGGCAAGGGCGGCGTCGGCAAGTCGACGGTGGCGTCGAACCTGGCGCTGGCGCTGCAGAAGCTGGGCGGGCGCGTCGGGCTGTATGACGCCGACGTGTACGGGCCGTCGATGCCGACCATGCTGGGGCCGCCCGAGCTGGCGGCGTCGACCGACGCGTCGAAGAAGATCATCCCGGCGGTGCACCACGGCCTCAAGGTGATGTCGGTCGGCTTCTTCATCGAGCGCGAGGGCGCGGTGGTGTGGCGCGGCCCGATGGTGCACAAGCTCCTGCAGCAGTTCCTGGAGGACGTCGACTGGGGCACGCTGGACTACCTGGTGATGGACCTGCCGCCAGGGACCGGCGACGCGCAGCTGTCGCTGTCGCAGCTGGTGCCCATCAGCGGCGCCGTGATGGTGACCACGCCGCAGGAGGTCGCCATCATCGACGTCATCAAGGCCATCGCGATGTTCAAGAAGGTGGAGATCCCGCTGCTGGGCATCGTCGAGAACATGTCCGGCTACGTGTGCCCGAGCTGCGGGCACCACGACGACATCTTCTCGCGCGGCGGCGGGCGCAAGCTGGCCCAGGACGAGAACACCATGTTCCTGGGTGAGGTCCCCATCGAGGGTAAGATCCGCTACGGCGGCGACGTTGGCAGACCTGTGGTGGTGGGCGCGCCGGACGGCGTGCACGCCAAGGTCTTCCTGGAGATCGCGGCCAAGGTGGCCACCAAGCTGGCGACGCAGCTCCTGTCCGGACCGAGGCGCTCGCCAGGGCTGGTCACCATCAAGTAATCTGCGTCACGCACGAATGGAAGCCGGTGGCCGCCGTCGGATGGCCATAGCCCTTATTGGAGGAGTCGACATGAGATTGGCGACACGGAGATCGATGATGGTGGCGGGCCTGGTGATGGCCGGCGTGCTGGGTGGCTGTCCCAAGGGCGGCCCTGGCGCGGGTGGTCCGGGCGGCGGTGGCGGCGGGGGCGGCGGCGGCGGCGGCGTCAATCCGACCGCGTGCGGCAACATCTCGACCAGCGAGGTCGGGCGCAAGATGCAGAACTTCCTGACCGCGTCCGCGGAGCTGGACGCCGCGGCGTCGGGCCTCGAGATGTCGGTCGCGGACGCCTGCCGCAAGATGGCGACCGAGCTCGGGGTGTCGACCGAGGGTGACACCCGCACGGTGTGTAACCGCGCCTCCGAGGAGCTGAAGGCCAACCTGCAGGTCTCGGTGTCGTCCGAGAGCCGCATGGTGACCCGCTACAAGGAGCCGGTGTGTCACACCAAGTTCGAGTTTGCGGCCGAGGTCGCGGCGCAGTGCGAGGCCAAGGTGCAGGCCGACATCCAGGTCCAGTGCACGGGCTACTGCGGCGGGCAGTGCAACGGCGCCTGTGACGGGCAGTGCTCGGGCGCGACCGGCCAGGGCGGCGAGTGCGCGGGGCAGTGCAGCGGGACCTGCCGCGGCAGCTGCTCGGCCGACTGCCAGGGCAGCGCCAACGTGAACGCCTCGGCCGAGTGCAAGGCCAGCGCCGAGGTGCGCGCCAGCATCAAGACCGAGTGCGATCCGCCCGAGCTGGAGATCGTGCAGGAGAACGTCACCGTGGTCGACGCGTCGAAGCTCGACAAGGCCAAGGCGGCCATCAGGGCCGGCATGCCGCAGCTGCTGGCGGTCGGCGCCAAGGCCAAGATCGTCGGCCAGTCCATCGTGTACTGGGCGCAGACGCTGGGCAGCCTGGTCAAGTCGACCGGCTCGCTGATCAAGCAGCTCGGCGAGAAGGGCATCTGCGTCGGCGGCCAGCTGGCGGCTGCCTTCGCGGCGGTCGCCCAGGTGCAGGCGCACGTCGAGGTGTCGATCGAGGTCAGCGCCTCGGTGAGCGCGTCGGCGGGTGGTCAGGCGCAGCCGCAGTAACGGTTGCGGTCGCGGTAGAGAAGTGATGATGCGGGCCGGTCGCCTCGAGGGAGGTGGCCGGCCCGCGGTGTTTTCAGGGCAGGCGCACCCAGGCCCAGCTGCCGTAGTGGTTGGGGGTTGGCACAGTGGTGGCAGGGCGTTCCGGCGTCACGAGCTTCCAACTGTGGAGTCCGGCCTGGTCGACGAGTGCAAGGACGGCTGCCTCCCCATCGGGGCGTGTGAGAAGACCAGCGAACGGCTCGCCGGCTCGCATCCATATGTGTCGGGAGCCATCCCTTGCGATGCGCACGAGTTCTTCGACTTCGACGGCTCCCTCGGCGCACGGCGGAGGTGTCACAGCGCCAGGTTCATGGCAGCCGGGCTGCGCCACGCACCCAGTGGAACGTCGGGTCATGACACCTGCGTCGTCCACCGCGATCATCGATTCTGATGCCGCCAGGGTGACGAAGGGTTGGGGGGGACCAGGCGGAACCATTCGCAGGATGTCGCGGGTGCCGTCGTCCTTGCGCACGGGAATGAGGTAAAAATCTCGGCCACTCTCGGAGACCCAGAATCCCCCCACGGGCTGGTCCATACGCGCGAGCACGTGCGCGGGCTGGCCCGGACGCAGGTGGACGATGGTGGGCTTCTTGGGATCGGCCTGGTCTAGACCAAAGACCAGACCATCTGGACCGGGTGCGGCCCGATCGGCACAGCAGAATCTTCCTGTTTCGCTACCAGTCCAGGGATCGAAGCTGGCCAGATGCCCACCTGTGCTGCCCAGCCAGGTAACAAGTGACCGGCCGTCTGTGCTGAAGCCGACGATGGAATAGTCGCCGCGCAGCAGGGTCCTCATCGCGATCTGCGAGCCAAGATCCGCCACCATCACTCGCTGCACTTCGTCGTCTTCGTTGACGCAGTTGAACGCCAACAGGGCATGCGTGGTCGAGGCACTGAGTCTCCCCACCTCGAGATCAGGACAGGGCCAGAATTCAGCTCGCACCCCGGCCTCGGGGGTCATCACTCTGACTCGCCTGCCATCCTGGTCGACGAGGGCGATGCCCCAGCCATTTGCGACCGGCGGCACGAAGCGCGCGGACACGGGGGCTCGAGTCCTCGTGCTGCCACCACAGCCCAGCGCGCAGGCCGCCAACGCGAGGAGCCACCGCTTCATGGTGCCGCTCCTGGTGCTGATGCGGGCACGGGTTCATCAGGGCTCTCTGCGGCGCGAGCGGCGTCCGCCTCTTCGGCGGCCCTTCTCTCGGCCTCCCGGCTTTCGGCGCCCCGCGCCGCTGCCGCGCATACACCAGCAAGATCGGGCTTCGTGGTGCGGCCAGCCTCGCTGCTCTGGCGCCGCAAGAGGCGCACTGCGCGTGTACAGCCCCACAGCGTGCCCAGTACACAGGCCCTGTTGAACCAGCGGAGCGCGTCGTCATCCGAGCGGGGTCTACCGAGGCCGCGCTCGGCCACGTCACCCAGGCTGGCGCAGCCGTCGCCGCCCCCGCCCTCACACGCTCGGGCGTACAGCTCGAGCGCCCGAGAAATCGAGCGGGGCACTCCGTCTGCGGTCTCGTACATGTCGCCCAAAAGGTTGCAGGCGTACATGGCCCCTGCAGAACAGGCCAGGCGCGCCAGGATCTGCGCCCATGACTTGCTCTGCTCAGCAGCCAGGCCAGTTCGATAGTTGGCAGCCAGCTTCGCGCAGGACTCAGCATCTCCCTCGTCGCAGCGCCAGCGACGCCAACGCGTCACGGCGCTCTTCTCGGTCGCACCGCAAGACTCCAGCTTGTCGAGCTTGCATCCGCGCTCACGGAGTTGCTGGGCTTTGGCAGCATCGCGCGCCACGCCGTCGCCCTCCCTGTACAGCGCTCCGAGGATGCGGCAAGCCCACCCGATCTCGCGCTTCGAACACAGCTCGTCCCAGCGCGCCAGCGCAGACGCTGAGTCGCGTGAGCCGCCTCGGCCCTCGTGCTCGAACAGCGCAAGGTAATGGCAGACCCACGGCTCCGCGGTTGCAGTGCAGCTCCGGCGATAGAGTTCGCGAGCTTTGACCTCGTCACCCCCATGGTCACGCAAGACGAGCATCAGCGCGGCCTGATGTCCGCAAGCCGGCGGGTGGCCAGCCTCACATGCCTGACTGTAGAGCTGGTGGGCGCGTGCGCGGTCGCGGTCGACGCCGCGGCCCCACAGGTGGTCACCAGCGAGCGCCTGGCAGCCCTGCATGTTCTTGCCTGCGCAGGCCTTCGACGCGGCAGCATGGGCGGCGACGGGGTCGAGCAGGCCCGGCTTGTACAACAGCCACTCGTGCAGCCTGAGGCACGACTCGAGGCCGTCGCCGTCGCAGCTTCGCCTGAGCAACGCGGTTCCACGCTGGTGCAGCTCGAGGGCGCGGGCGCGATCGCGGGGCGCATCGGCGCCCTTGAGGTAGCGGAGTGCGGCTCGATCACAGCTCTGGTAGTCCCCCTGGTCGCAGGACCGCAACCACAGGTTCAGCGCGCGGGCGTGGCCGCGCACCGCCTCGTCGGGATCGCTGATGTCGCCGAGGTTCGAACAGCCGTAGGCGTGGCCGAGGTCGCAGGCCTTGCGGTAGAGCGCTATCGCCTGGTCTTGGTCGCGGTCGAGGAGCTGGATGCCGGCCTTGTTGCAGCCCTCGCCTGAGCCGAGGTCGCAGGCGATCTTGTAGATGGCCAGGGCGCGCGGCTCGTCGGCCTTCACCGGGGGCTTGCCGGTGAGGTAGAGGTCGGCGAGAGCGACACAGCCCTCGGTGTCCTTGAAGCCGCAGGCGTGGTTGAGCTTGGTCTCGGCGTACTTGACGTCGACCTTGACGCCGAACCAGCCATACAGAGAGCGCTTGGCGAGCCAGGTGCACGAGCTGCCGTAGCCTTCGTCGCAGGCCCGCTGCGTGCGTTTGGTCGCGAGCGGACCGCAGCCCGCGAGCAACAGTGTCAGGCCGAGCAGCGCTCCGGCCATGCAACGATCACCTCGCCACACGCGACACCTCCGATGGTTCGGGCGCGATTGTAGGGATCCGCGAAGGGGCCGCGAGCGGAATCAGCGTGCGGCATTTCGCCGCGGTCGATGCGGCCCCGCATGCGTTTCAGGTGAAGCGCGATGCGGCCCCGCAGGACGCTTCAGGTGAAGCGCGATGCGGCCCCGCAGGACGTTCAGCTGAAACGTCGACGCGAGTCGGAACCGGATTCGCTCCTCGAACCTGACGGTTCGAGGGGCTCAGTTGGGGGCGCTGTCCTTGTTGGGGCCGAGGTTGGCGACCAGGACGCCGACCTCGCTGAGCAGGCGGTCGAGGCGGCGGGCGACCACGACGTCCTCCATCAGCTCGCGGCGGGTGTCGCCGGCGGAGATGAGGGCGGCGGCGAGGACGTCGGCCAGGCGGGCGGGGCCGTCGGCGCTGCGGGCCAGGGCGCGCAGGCGGTCGCCGCCGGTGGGCAGGGTGGTGGCCAGGCGGTCGGTCATCGCCATCAGGGCGCGCGCGGCGGCGCTGGTGGCCTTGGTGTCGTCCTCGATGTCCTCGAGGCGGTGGGCCTGGACCTCGCGGTAGGGGTGCACCGGGGGCAGCTCGAGGTCGACGGTGGCGCGCGAGATCCCCCGCAGCAAGAGGTTGTAGCGGCCGTCGGGCAGCTGCTCGTGGGCGACGATCTCGCCGATGCCGATGATGCGGTGGATGGGCGGCAGCGCGGCCTTGCTGTCGGCCTCGACCAGGGTGGCCATGCCGAGGACGCCAGTGCCGGCCAGCACGGCCTCGGTCATCTCGCGGTAGCGCGGCTCGAAGATGTGCAGCGGCAACATGGCGCCCGGGAACAGCACGACGTCAGGCAGCGGGAAGATCGGCATGCGCGGCAGCATGCGCGCGACGCGAGCGTCGACGTCATGTCCGGGCTTGAAAGCCTCGCGCGCCATGCCCAGAGGGTAGCACCTGGGGCGTCAGCCGGGGGGGCGAACCCGCGTGATGGCGCCGATGGACTCCAGCCAGGCGGCGACGTCACCCTGGAAACGATGGCTTCCGACGTGCGCGAGCTGGGCGCGCAGATCGACCCACACCTTGCCGCCCAGGGCGCGCCAGCGCTTGCACAGGGCGTAGTCCTCGCTCAGGTAGCGCCGGGTGTCGGGATCGACGCGGGTGGTGAAGAGCTCGTGAAACGTGAGGGGACCGAGGTCGTGATCGGCGGCGGGCAGCGCGTAGCCGGGCACGTCGTTGTCGTAGCGGGTGTCGGCGTGGGCGGCCAGCAGCTGCTCGACGGCGCCGCGGGTCAGGCACAAGAAGCCGGTGCCGACCGAGAGCACCGAGACGAAGTCGTCCTGGGTCTCGGTCGGGAGCTCGACCTCGATGGGGTAGCCGGCGCCGAGCTGCTTGAGCGGGTAGGCGGCGGCGGCCAGCGGCTGGCCCGAGCGGATGAGGCGCTCCAGCGCGAAGGCGGGGAAGCTGACGTCGGCGTCGATGAAGGCCAGGTGGGTGAAGGGCTGGCCGTTGACGGAGGCGGCCATGAAGCGGGCCACACAGGCGTTGCGCGCGCGCGTGATCAGGCTCTCGCTGGCGATGGTGTAGACCGCGCTGACGGCGCCCAGCTCGGCGAGGCGGGCGCGCGTCGCCATCAGGCTGTGCAGGTAGTCGGTGGTGACCAGGCCGCCGTAGGCCGGAGTGGCGATGAAGACGCGGACGTCGTCCAGGCGGAGGCGCGTGTCCATTGTCATGGTGTAAACTGTTTTCTAGGTGCCGCGGGCGTAGATGTCGATGACCTGGCCGGTCATCGCGTCGGGGGCGTCACACGCCAGGTACAGCGCGGCGGCGGCGATGTCGTCGGGCGTCATGTCGGGGCGCGCGCCGGGCATGCCCTGGGTCAGCATCGGGGTGTCGACCGAGCCGGGGGCGATGGCGTTGACCTGGATGCCGGCGCCCAGAACCTCGAGCGCCAGGGCGCGGGTCAGGCCGATGACGGCGTGCTTGGCGGCGCAGTAGGCGCTGAGCTCGGCGGTGCCCTGCTGGCCGGCGATCGACGCGATGTTGATGATGCGGCCGCGGCGGCTGGCGCGCATGTCGGGCAAGACCTCGCGGGTGACGTGGAAGGTGCCGTGCAGGTTGGCGCCCAGCACGCTGGCCCAGTCGGCGTCGGACATGTCCTCCAGGCGGCGCCGCAGCACGGTGCCGGCGTTGTTGACCAGGAGGTCGGGCGCGCCCAGCTTGTCGCGCGCGGCGTCGACGAAGGCGGCGGCCTCGCCGGGGCTGGCGATGTCGGCGGGCACGCCGATGGCGGTGGTCAGCTGCTCGAGCTCGCGCACGGTGGCGTTGACGGCGTGGAAGTCGCGCGCGCAGATGGCGACGCGGGCGCCCTCGCGCGCGAAGGCCAGGGCGATGGCGCGCCCGATGCCGCGCGAGCCGCCGGTGACCAGGGCGACGCGGCCGGCCAGGCGGGTGCCGGCCCTGGGCTTCACCGGTCCGGCCAACGCAGCCTCGGGGCCAGCGGGGACGTCGTCATCGCGACCGCCGGGCGTCGTCGTGCAGGCGCGCCTTGAGGTCGGGGCGCTGCGCCATCTCGCCCAGGAAGGCGCTGGTGGTGACCGCGCTGGAGTCGTGCTTCTCGCCCGGGATGGCCAGGCACAGCTGCTCGGCCTCGAGCACCACGCCGGCGCCGCGCGCGCCGAGGTGCTGCATCAGGGCCTCGGCGATCTGGTGGGTGGCGCGCTCCTGCAGGGTCAGGCGGCGGGTGAAGCAGTCGACCAGCTCGGCGATGCGCCCGAAGCCGGCCAGCTTGCCGGCGGGCGCGTAGGCCACGGTGGCGGTGCCGCGGTAGGGCAGGAGGTGGTGCGGGCACATGGCGTGGAAACGCAGGCCGGTGAGCACGACCACGTCAGGGTCGGCCTCGCCCAGCACGGGGTCGCCCAGGATGCGCGCCGGGTCCATGCCATAGCCGGCCACGAACTCGGTCATCCACGAGCGCGACACCCGGTCGGCGGTCTTGAGCAGATCGGGATCGGTGGTCGGATCGAGGCCGCATGCGACCAGCAGCGCGCGCACCGCCTCGGCGATGGCGCCCTGGTCGGGGCCGCTCATGGGTCAGACGCCAGACCGCGCCGCAGCGCGCCCGCGCGTGGCGATGCTGCGCCGGTCGTCGTCGGTGATGGCGCGGCGGCCGGCGAAGCCGGTCTCGAGGTCGTGCCAGTGCGTGATGGCGGCCTCACCGTACTTCCAGCACAGCAGGACGTCGCGGCCGTCGCGGCTGGCCAGGAAGTCACACAGGCCGGTCTCGACGTCCTTGACCTCGGCGCCCAGAGCCTCGACCTCGCGCAGGGCGTCGGACACCGACTCGACCAGGGCGCGGAACACGCTGCGATCGCGGATCACAGTGGCCGACACGCCGGAGGGCAGCGGCTCGTCGACGTTGTCGGTGCTGGGGGCGTGGCCGGCGGCGTCCAGGCGCTGGTACAGGCGCTTGAGCTGCACGCGGAACTGCATCACGCGACCGAAGATCTCGGCCAGCTCGGGCACGTGGGCGTTGGCTTCCTCGACGTCATAGTAGCGAGCCATGATGAGTCGGGGCATAGCACAGCCCGGGAGAGCTAGCGGGTAGAAAACTCGCGCCAGGTCGACAGCACGCGACGCGCCGCGCCACGATCGAGCACGGCGCGGGCACGTGTGGTGGCGGGCTCGAAGTCGGGCTCGATGCCGGCGGCGACCAGCATGGTGGCGGCGCCGACCAGGATGGTGTGGCGGATCGGCCCGGCGACGTTGCGCTCGATGGCGTCGAGCGCGAGCAGCGCGGCGTCGTCGAGGCTCTGGATCGCGGGCAGCGCGCCGCCGTCGCGCGAGGCCTGGTTGTGCAGCGCCAGGCCGGGCACGTCGATGAGGCGTGGGGCCTCGCTCTGCGACTGGATGCCGCATGGGGTCAGCTTGTCGGGTGACGGCTCGGGCAGGCCGCCGGGGGCGCGCACGATGAGGGCGCGGCGCGAGCCCAGCAGGGTCAGCGCGCCGGCCACGGGATCGTGGAACGGGGCGTGGAAGATCCCCACCAGGTGGCAGCCGAAGCCGCCCGGGTCGAGCAGCTTGGCCGCGGTGTGGACGACGCTGCGCACGCCGAGCTGGTCGCGCAGCGACAGCAGCCAGCCCAGGCGCGGGTTGTAGGACTCGACGTCGAGCAGCGCGGGCGCGCCCGCGGTCATGGTGGCCACCGCGTGGGTGGCGTCGCGCGCGGGGCCGACGCCCATGGTCTCGGCGATGCGACCCAGGCCGGCCACCGAGTGGCGTGAGCCCAGGTGCACACGCAAGAGGATGCGCGCGCCGGCGGCGGCGGCGACGCAGGCGGAGGCCAGGATCAGCGCGGGGCGGCCCTCGTGGCCGTCACCGTGACAGTCGACGTCGAGGCCGGGCGGAGCGCCCTGGGCGCGCCCGAGCTGCGCCAGCGCGGTGGCCGCGGCCGGGACGGTGCCCTCGGCCAGGGCCTGCACGAAGGCGGCGATCTCCTCGGCGGTCTCGCCCTTGATGCGGAAGCTGAGCAAGATGGCGCCGACCTGGACCGGCTCGGCGCTGCCGCTGACGACGGCGCGCGCGACGACCAGCGCCTCTTCGCGGGTGAGGTTGCGGGCCCGCTTGGCGCCCGCGCCGATGGCATGGATCAGAGTCGGAAGGGTGACCGCCACCCGGCGAGCTTGCCCCCAGGCGGCCGGGGAAGGCAAGTGAGGCGCGGAGGACGCCGTGAAATGCCGCCGGACGGGCGGCTACAGGACGTCGCGGCGCAGGGTCAGCCGTGGCACCACGCCATCCGCGACGCCCTTGGCGCCGCGCTGCACCACCGCCACGACCGAACAGCCGGGGCCGGCCTTGAAGATCACCTTGTAGGGTGAGTCGGGGTGGATGCGCGGCGGCTCCTTGTAGGCGCCGAACTCGACGCCCAGCGCGGCCACGGTGAGCGCGCCGGGTGTCGCGACCTCGAAGTCGATCCCCGCGGGCGTATCGCCCTCGGGCAGGCGGGTCACCTGGGCCTTGGCGAACGCCGGGTCATGCGGCTTCACGATGACCTGCAGCCGGCCGCCGAGATCGCGCTCCAGCGTGCCGACGCCGGCGACGGCCTCGCTGACGGTCAACGTCTTCCTGCTCAGCAGTTCGCAGGCACTCTTCAGGGTCGTCATCATGTCGGTCCTCCCGGCCGCGGCGCCGGCATCCCCGGCCGCAGCCGTGGCGAGAGCGGCGTCGGCGGCCAGCGTCGGGCTGAGGCCGGTGCCCGCGCCGCTGCCGCTGCCCAGCCGCGCGCCGTCGGTCGGCCGTTCGCCCTTGTCCTTGCGCGCCCCGGCGCACGCGACCAGCAGCAGCGCCAGCGCAGCCGCGCGCTTCACGGCGATGCTTCGCCCTCCGCGGGGGCCTGCTGTTCCTCGACGAGGGCCATGATACTGGTACGCTGGCGCGGGGTTGCGCCTCCCAGCGGGCTGAACATAGCAGACCGCAGGGGGCGCGAGGTGGTGCGGGATGGGTCAGAAGTACGCGGTCAAGGCCACCTGGACGTTGATGGGTGCGCCGGGGGTGAAGTTGACGTCTTCGCAGCCGGCGAAGGAGCCATCGTCGTTGCTGGCGCCTCGAGTGCCGGCGGGGCAGCTGGCGTCGGAGGTCTCGCTGGGCAGGCGGGACACGGTGGCGAACTGGGCCTCGCGCCACTTGGTGTTGGTGAGGTTCTCGGCGGTGACGCCGAGCTGCCAGCGCGAGCGCCGGTAGGACAGGCTGGCGTCCAGGCGGGTGAAGCCCTCGGCGGTCAGGAACGCGTCCTCGGTGGCGGGGCGATCGCCGATGTGCACGGCGCCGATGCGGCCGGCGAGGCCGGAGCGATGCTGCGCCGAGATGCCGCCCGAGATGGTCAGGCGCGGGGCCAGGGCGACCGCGCTGGCGTTGCCGGCGTTGCCGGTGAAGGCGGCGTGGGTGGCGGTGAAGTCGAGATCGGCAAACAGCCAGGGCAAGATGGTGGCGCGCGCCTCGGCCTCGACGCCATAGCGGCGGGTGGCGCCGGACGCCTCGGTGGTGCCGGCGTCGCCGACCCAGACCACCTCGCTGTCGAGATCGATGAGGAAGCCGGCGGCGGCCAGGTCGAGCTTGCGGGATGGCCTGCCGCGCACGCCGACCTCGTAGCCGTAGGCGGGTGACATCGGGGTGCCGCGGGCCTCACCGCGGCGGACCAGGCCGCGCGCGTCGTTGGAGTGAAAGCCGACGCCGAAGTTCAGGAAGACGTCGAGCTTGTCGGGCACCGGTGAGACGATGACCGAGGCCTTGGGGCTGAGGCGCGTGCCCTTGCGCACGCCCGAGGTGGGATCGCCCTCGCTGGCGAGATCTTCCAGGCGGTCGGTGACGTCGGCGCCGAGGTAGTTGGCGCGCAGGCCGGCCAGGGCGCGCAGGTAGCGGTTCAGGGTGACCTCCTCGGCGGCCCACACGCCGATGCCGACCTGCTCGACGTGGGCGTCGACGACGCTGGTGAGGCGCTCGCGGGCGACGTCGTTGTGCAGCCCGGAGTCGATGCTGTCGGCGCGCACGCTGAAGCCGGCGCTGGTGTCGAAGCTGTGGCCGCAGCGGGTGACGACGCGGCGGTAGGTCGCCGACACCCCGCGCACGGTGCGCACGTCGTTCTGCTCGATCTCGTCGCCGTGCACGGGATCGACCGAGAACAAGGTGAAGTTGGAGTACAGGCGCAGGCGGTAGTCGAGCGCGTAGGCGAGCAGGTCGAGCTCGCTGCCGGGCTCGCGCAGCTTGTAGCGCACATAGGCGGAGCTGCGCGCGGAGTTGCCGCCTTCGTAGAGCTCGGTGTGGCCGAAGCGATCGAGGCGTCCGGCGGCGACCTCGCGCGCGGGCAGCTGGCCGGAGCCGAACCAGCCGCCGCCGTAGCTCATGAAGGTGGCCGAGACGTCCGAGCGCGGGGACAGCGGGCGCGTGATGCTGGCGAACACGTTGAAGCGGCGCAGATCCTCGCCGTGGGTGAAGGGGCCGTCGGTGCGGTACAGCTCGGCGGCCAGGAGGCTGCGGGTGCCCTGGATGTGCGGGCTGGCCATGAGCAGGGCGCGCGCGGTGTCGAAGCGGCCGCCTGACAGGGTGATCGACCCCTCGGAGACTTCCTTGCGGGTGACCAGGTTGATGGCGCCCGCGGTGGCGAGATCGCCGTGGCGCGGGTCGTAGGGGCCCTTGACGAGGTCGATGCGCTCGATGACCTCGGGGATGACGAAGTGCAGGTCGGCATAGCCCTGGCCGTGGCCGTGCGACAGCATGTTGACCGGGACGCCGTCGACCGAGATGGCGAGATCGGTGCCGTGGTCGATGTCGAAGCCGCGCAGAAAGTACTGGTTCGCCTTGCCGCCGCCGGCGTGCTGGAAGACGAACAGGCCGGGGGTGACCATGAGGATGTCACCGGGGCGGTTGTGCGGGCGCAGCAGGAAGTCGCGCGCGCGCACGGAGTCGGCGGAGGCGGCGGTGAGCGGGCGGCGGGCGGAGACGGTGGTGGAGTAGCTGTCGTCGGAGCTGGGTGATGGTGATGGTGATGGTGACGGTGATGGTGATGGTGATGGCGATGGTGATGGTGATGGTGATGGTGATGGTGATGGTGATGGGACTGCGGCATCGGGATCGGCAAACGAGGGCGTCGTCGCGAGCGCGAGATATGCGATCGCCAACGCGCCGGACGAGGCTCGGCGCATGGATCTCTCCTGCTGGGCGCGGACGGCCGCGCCGGGGATCAGTGCTGCTTCAGTGGATGTCGGTCAGCAGGAGCGCTGCGGCGGGCCCCGGGGCTGGGCCGGGCGACGCACGCTGGTGAGGGCGGCGCTGGCGGGCTCGGGCGGGACCGCGATGTCGACGCTGGGCTGGCAGGGCGGGGACAGCCGCGGCGGCGTGCTGGCGTGGAGGGCGAAGACGAAGTGGACCAGGCCGCCGTCACCGTGGGGACGGTGCTGCGCGAGGCTGTCGCGGCCAGGGGCGCCCGGGTGGTCGTGGTCGTGCGCCCCCGCGTGATCGAGGGAGTGGTCGTGACGGAGGGTGCGCGCGGCGAGGTGGCTGTGGCCGGGGCCATGGCCGTGGCCGACGCCCGAGCCGTGACGATGGCTGGGCCGGTCCGGGCGGGTGTGGCGGGTCAGGGCTCGCGGCACGCCGCGGGCAGGCGCCGAGCCCGAGACATAGACAATCTGTCCATCAATATGGACGTGATCTTCGCGGTGATGGAACAGGTGAAGCGCCGGTTGCACGACGAACGCCGTCACCAGCCCGGTCAGGGCGAGGGCGGCGTGCAGGCATCGGGTCGAGCGGCCCACCGGCGTCATGGTAGCTCAGCTGAGGCGCGGCATATACTGGCGGCGTGACGGAGCTGCGGCTGGATGGCAAGACGGCGCTGGTGACGGGCGGGGCGAGGCGGGTCGGGCGGGCGATCTCGCGCGAGCTGGCCAGCGCGGGGGCGCGCGTGATCATTCATCACCACAGCTCGCCCGAGGCGGCGGAGCAGCTGGCCGAGGAGGTCGGCGGCGGGGCGCGCGTCTTGACCGCGGATCTGCGTGACGCCGAGGCGTGCGAGCACCTCCTGGCCGAGGCCGGGCCGCTGGACGTGCTGGTCAACAACGCGGCCGACTTCGGCAAGCGGCCGTTCGTGGACACCGACGACGCGGCGTGGGAGTCGATGCTCGCGCTGAACCTGCATGCCCCGCGGCGGCTGTGTCGCGGCTTCGCGCGCGCGCGGCGGCCGGGCGTCATCGTCAACCTCCTCGACATCGCGGCGCAGCACGCCTGGGCGGGCTATTCGGCCTACTGCGTGTCGAAGGCGGGCCTGCACATGCTGACGCGGGTGCTGGCCATCGAGCTGGCGCCGGCGGTGCGCGTGTGCGGGGTGGCGCCCGGGGTGGCCGAGTTCCCCGACAGCATGACGGACGCCGAGCGCGAGCGCGTGCTGGCGCGCATCCCGCAGGGGCGCGCGGGCACGCCCGAGGAGGTCGCCGACGTGGTGCGCTTCCTGTGCGCGGGCCCGAGCTACCTGACCGGGCTGGTGGTGCCGGTGGATGGCGGGCGCGCGGCCGGGCTGCCCGGGCCGCTGTGAGCCGAGGCGACAGGCGCGCGACGAAACTGGCACGCGCACATGCTAGGTTTCGTGGATGAGGTGGCTAGCCGCTATCGTGGTGGTCGCGCTGGGGACGTCGGCGCGCGCCGAGACCATCGATCTGACGGCGTTCGAGCCCTACCTGATGGCGACGCCGTCGGGCACGCCGCCGGCGGGGCGGGTGCGCGTCGAGGCCGACGCCAGCTTCGGAGCGCGCACCACGCGGATCTTCGGGGACAGCTCGGTGGAGGAGCGCGTCGCGGTCGAGGTCGGCGTCAACCGCTGGCTGACCCTCCGCGCGGCCGGCGGGGTGGCGGTCGACGGCCGCGGCGAGCGCCAGGGTGAGGGGCTGTTCACCGAGGTGCTGGTGCAGGTGCTGGAGCGGGCGCGACGCGGCGTCGACCTGCGGGTGGGCGTTGGCTACACGCGTGACTATGTCGAGCGCCACGTGCCGACCGCGCGCATCGTGCTGGGGCTCCGCGCCGGGCGCTACGACCTGGTGGCGGCGGGCAACTTCGAGTTTCACCCCGACGACAGCCGGTTCACGCGCGAGCCGGTCGATGTCAGCATCAGCCTGGCGGCGTCGACACGGGTCGCCGAGGGCGTGCGCGCCGGCCTCGAGCTGGCGGGCGCCGACCTCGAGGGCTTCGTGGAGGAGGAGGAGGCCGAGGGTGGCGCGCGGCTCGTGGCCGGGCCGACGGTGCTGCTGGCGCCCGCGCGCAACGTCACCGTGCGCGCGACCGCCGGCGCCATCGTGTACGCGACCGACAACACGCCGGCGGCGGCGACGGCGCCCGCCAGCGGTCGCGCGGGCTTCCTCGGCAACCTGACCCTGGGCGTCAGCTTCCGCTGAGAATGGCGCCTGTGTTGGGGGCGCTGGCGCACCCCGGCGTGGCTGCTGTCATACTTTTCCGTCGTGGAGCAGGCGCCTGCCAGCGTGACCGCGTTTCGCGCCGAGCTGCGGGCGCGCTGGAGCCCGCGCTACAGCGGCTGGGCGCACTTCGGCTTCGTCAGCGTGCTGTCGCTGGCGGCCATCGGGTTCGCGCTGTCGCGGCTGCGCGAGGTGCGCGGGGTCGAGCTGCTCACGGTGCCGATCACGTTCCTGTGGGCCAACCTCGGCGAGTACCTCGGCCACCGCGGGCCGATGCACCATCGACGGCGCGGCCTGGGGGCGATCTTCCAGCGCCACACCGTGGAGCATCACCACTTCTTCACCCACGAGGCGATGGCGTGTGACAGCGCGCGTGACTACAAGATCATGCTGTTTCCGCCGATCTTGATCGTGTTCTTCCTGGGCGTGCTGGCGACGCCCATCGGGCTCGGGCTGGCGGCGCTGCTGGGGCGCAACGTGGGCTACCTGTACCTGGCCACCGCGATGGGCTACTTCATCAGCTACGAGTGGCTGCACTGGAGCTACCACCTGCCGGAGCGGGCCTGGCTGGCGCGGCTGCCGATGCTGCGCGCGCTCAGGCGGCACCACCAGGCCCATCATGATCTGGGGCTGATGCAGCGCTGGAACTTCAACATCACGTTCCCGATCTGTGACGCCGTGTTCGGCACGCGGTACCGCGGCGCGCGGCGCTAGAACGGAGCCGGACTCAGGAGGTCGACGCGCTGGCCAGAGTGCGGGTGGGTGAAGGCGAGGGTCTCGGCGTGCAGCAGCAGGCGCGGCGCGGGGGGCCCGTAGAGGCGGTCGCCGATGATGGCGTGGCCGAGGCCCAGCGGGTGCGCGGTGTGCACGCGCAGCTGGTGGGTGCGCGTGGTGCGCGGGAGCAGCTCGACGCGGGTGCGCTCCGGTTCGCGGGCGATGAGGCGCCACTCGGTGACGGCGGCCTTGCCGCGAGTGGCGTCGGGCATGCGGCGCGGGCGGGCGGTGGCGTCGAGGCGCAGGGGCAGGCTGATGACACCGTGGTCTCCGCGGCCGGCGGCCAGCGCGCCGTGAAGCCACGCGACGTGGCGCAGCGAGAGCTCGCCGCGGGCCAGCTGCTGGCGCAGCGCGGCGCGTGTGCTGTCGTCCCTGGCGATGAGGACCAGCCCGGAGGCGCCGCCGTCGAGGCCGCGCGGCGCCGGCAGCTCATGCGGGTGGTCGCTCACGGTCAGCCAGGCGTCGTCGTGGAGGACGCGGACCTCGGCGGGCGGCGGGCCGGGGTCGACGTCGAGGCCGTCCAGCATGCAGGGCAGCACGACGCCGCACTTGGCCTGGCAGGCGGGCACGAAGTCGCCGTGCTGGTGCCCGCCGCTGCGTGCGGGGTGTGCCGGGGCGCCCCACCAGAACTCGGCCAGGGCCAGCGGGCGCAGACCGTGGGCGAAGGCCTGCGCCAGCAGCTTGGGCGCGGCGCACTCGCCGGCACCACCCGGTGGCGGTGCCGGCGCGAACAGCGACGCCAGCGAGCGCCGGCCGCCACGTGCGTCGGGGACGGTGCAGGCCGCGCACAGGGCGGCCCACAGCTGGCGCGAGCGCTGGTCGCGTGGCTGCTCGGGGTTCGCGCCGGCCGCCGCCCACAGGGCATCGCGCTGGGCGACATCGAACAGTGGCGGGGCGAAGCCCGGGTGCAGCCAGCGGCCGCACCAGGCGCCCGAGAAGGCGCGCAGGACGCCCACGCGGCCGTCGCGTGCCGCCACCACCAGCACGCCGAACATCTGGCCGGCGCCGGCCCCGGATGGCGGGCCCAGCTCGCGCTGCAGCGCCTCGGCGGCCGCGCGCGCCAGCGGGTGCACGGTGCCCGAAAACGGATTCGCCATCCGCACCGGCAGCGCGGATGGCGAAGGTGGTGGCTCGAGCCAGCTGACGACGTCGGTCAAGGACGCCGCCCGCGCGGCTACAGCAGCTCGAACAGGCCCGCGGCGCCCATGCCGCCGCCGATGCACATGGTGACGATGCCGCGCTTGGCGCCGCGGCGCTGCAGCTCGGCCAGCAGGGTCGCGGTCAGCTTGGCGCCAGTGCAGCCCAGCGGATGGCCCAGCGCGATGGCGCCGCCGTTGACGTTGAGCTTGTCGTCGGGGATGCCGAGCTCGCGCTTGCAGTACAGCGCCTGGCTGGCGAAGGCCTCGTTCATCTCGATGAGATCGATGTCGGCCAGGGTCAGGCCGGTGCGAGCCAGGAGCTTGCGCACCGCGGGCACCGGGCCGATGCCCATGACCTCGGGATCGACGCCGACGGTCTGGAAGGCGACGAAGCGCGCGATGGGCTTGATGCCCAGCTTGTCGGCCTTGGCGCGCGACATCATCACGGTGGCGGCGGCGCCGTCGGACAGCGGCGAGCTGTTGCCCGCGGTGACCGAGCCGGTCGCCGAGAACACCGGCTTGAGCGTGCCCAGCTTCTCGACGGTGCTGTCGGGGCGCGGGTACTCGTCGCGCTCGAAGCGGACCTCGCGGCGGGCGTGGCCCTCGAACTGCACCGCGGTGACCGGGACGATCTCGGTGAACTTGCCCGCGGCCTGCGCGGCGGCCGCCTTGCGGTGGCTGTCGGCCGCGAAGGCGTCCTGGTCGGCGCGCGAGATGCCGTAGCGGGTGGCCACCAGCTCGGCGGTGATGCCCATCGGGGTGTACACGCCGGGCATGCGCTCCATGGCGACCGGGCTGGTCGACAGGTGGTTGCCGGTCATCGGCACCATCGACATCGACTCGACGCCGCCGGCGACCAGCACGTCGACGCTGCCGAAGGCGATGCGCTCGGCGGCCTGGCCGATGGCCTGCAGCCCGCTGGCGCAGAAGCGGTTGACGGTGACACCGCCAGTCTCGATGGGCAGGCCAGCCAGCAGGCCGGCGACGCGCGCGATGTTGAGGCCCTGCTCGCCCTCCGGCATCGCGCAGCCCAGGATGACGTCATCGACGTCGGCCTTGTCGAGGCCGGGCACCTTGGCGAGGGCGGCCTGGATGACCTGACCGGCCAGCTCGTCGGGTCGGGTCTGCGCCAGCGTGCCCTTGCTGGCCCGGCCCACCGCGCTGCGCACTGACGCTGCAATGACGACTTCGCTCATGAGGGTTTATTGCCTTGCCCAGCGCAGGTGTCAAGGCTGGCCGGCGCGCGCGACCGAGCCGGATTCAGGCCCGGCGCCCTGGTCTCGCTGGAGCGGGCGCGCTACCGTGGGCCATGCGCGCATGGCTGGCCCTGGTGATCGTGCTGGCATCGCTGACGTCGGCGGCGACGACGCGGGTGGCGCAGGCGCAGGACGCGGCGCGCATGACCGCGGACATGGAGCGCTACTTCGAGGGTGAGCGGCGGGCCGGCTATGTCGCGCTGGGCGTCGGGCTGGCGGCGGCCGGCGGCGGGGTCTGGCTGATCACGCGGGACGACCCGCGGGCGCGGGGGGCGTCATGGCCCATCCTGGCGGTCGCCGCCGGCGAGATCGGCGCCGGGATCGTGCTGCTGGTGCGCACCGGCGGCCAGATCGATGACCGTCGCGCGCGGATCGCGAGCGACCCGGCCGGGTTTCGCAGCAGCGAGCGCACCCGCATGGCGCGCGTGGCGCGCACCTTCACCGGGCTGAAGTACGCCGAGATCGGCCTCATGCTGGGCGGCATCGCGACCGCCTACCTGGGCCAGCGCGGCGGCCACCCACGCCTGCAGGGCGCCGGCCTCGGGCTGGCGGCGCAGAGCCTGGCGGTGCTGATGTTCGACCTGGAGGCGTCGAGCCGCGCCGACGAGTACCGGGTGGCGCTGGACCGGTTCGAGCCGGGCGCGACCGGCGCCGCGGTGACCCAGCTGCGGGGTGGCCTGCTGCTGTCGCTGGGCGGAGCGTTCTAGGGGGGCCTGGCTGCGCGGCCGCGTCAGTGGCGGTCGACCAGGAGCTTCTGGGTGGCGAGGTCCCAGACCACCAGGCGCTCGGCGTTGGCGATGGCGACGCGGCCGTCGGCGATGGCGACCGAGAGCTCGGGGTCGTCGGCGGCGATGGGCTGCCAGGGCAGCGGCACGCTCATGAGCTGCTTGCCCGCGTTGTCATGCACGCGCAGCGTCCAGACCGGGTTGGCGCCCGCGGTGACCTGGTCGGCGACCACGACCGCGACCGCGCTGGTGTCGGCGGCGAAGTTGTGGACATGGCCGTGTTCGCCGAGCTCGACGCAGGTCACCAGGCGCACCGGCGCGAGGTCGACCAGGGCCAGGCCGCCGTCCCGCAGGCTCAGCCAGGCACGCGGGCCGACACCCGCGATGGCCACCGCCAGGCCGACATCGGCAGGCACCGGCAGCTCCTGACGCGTGTCATCGGTGTTGATGCGGGTGATCGCGCTGCCCCGTGCGTGCACGAAGGCGCCGTCAGCGAGGCGGCTGACCTCGACCTGGGCCCGCGGGCCGCCGTGGACCTCGAGCCGCAGCTTGCGACCGATCTCGAACAGCTTGCCCGGCGCAGGCAGCGGCACCCACTCGATGTCGGTGGCGCCGACCGACCAGATGCCGTCAGCTTCGGCCCAGATGCGCACGACGCCCTGGCTGGTCAGTCCCAGCAGACCCTGCTGACGTTCGACCGTGTCGCCGATGCGCACCAGCTCGTCCAGAGAAGGCCGCGCAAGCGCCACCACGCCAACAGGGGCAGGGGCCAGTCCGCGGGGCGAGGCCAGGTCGACTCGCTGGGGCTCCCCGAGCTGGCTCGGGTCGAAGCGCAGCAGCGCGTCCTTGGTCAGCCATGCGACCTGGCCCTTCGCCAGCACCACACGGGGGCCCTCTCGATGGTGCTCAACGAAGTTGGCCACGTCACCGGTGTTGCCCTGCGTAGCCCGCGTTGACCCGCCGCATGGCGTCTGCTGCGTCTTCACCGGCGCCTCCGTCTTCACTGGACCTTCGGTCTGGCGACGCTTGCCGCCGCAGCCGCCCAGCACCAGCACACTCGCCAGCACCACGAGCCCTACCAACCGGCCCTCTCGGTCAGCCGTTGATGACCTCGTCATGCATGATGTCGTACTGCGTTTTCAGCCGCTCGGCGTTGTCTTTCGACAGGTCACGCTCACGCAGCGCCTTGTCATAGTCGGGATCGCCGGGCTTCTTGCCCGCGTCGGTGGCGGCTTTGAGCCGCGCCTCCTTGTCCACCACGTCCTTGGCGGGCAAGTCGATCATGTCCGCCTTGGCCTCAGCGGGTAGGTGGATCATCTTGGTGTACAGCTCGGCGAAGTGATCCTCGGTGCCGGTGCGAGCATAGTTCCACTCGCCGGCCTCGTCGGTGGTGGGGATGGCGCCGGCCTGGTGTGACGAGTAGCCCGTGCCGTAGGCCTGCTTCTGGAAAGTGCGGCTGCCGAAGCTGGCCTCCTTGGCCGTCTTGTCGTCGATCCCGCTGATGGCCTTCTTGGCCTCCTCGTCGGTCGCGCCGGCGTCGGTCATGTCGCCCTTGACCGCCCAGCCCTCCCAGCGCCAGTCGGCCGCCTTGCCGATCCTCTTGTAGGCATCCTCGTAGCTGTTGTCGTGCAGATCGTGGCCGATCTCGTGGGTCAGCGTGCCCTGGATGACGTCGATGCCCTTGGTGCCGTCGGTGTTGGTGCCGATCTTGCCCATGCGGTGGTGCTTGACGTCGGCCTGGTCGCCTGTAGAGGAGCCATAGAAGGTGATCTTGCCGCTGCCGTGGTCGGCGACGGTCGTGCTCTTGGGGTCCTTGACCTCGCGCTTGATCTCGCGCAGCTCGGGGTTGTCGTAGACGTGCTTCTTGGGCAGCTTGTCGAGCGTGGCGGCGATGTCCTCGAGCTCGCCCTGGCTCCAGGTGGCCTGGTCGTCGAAGAGGCCCTCGCGCTGGTTGGTGATGTTGACGGCGTGCTTCTTCTCGATGGCGCGCTCGGTCTCCTTGCGCTTGATCAGCGCGTCGACCTTGGTCATGTCCATCGGCTTGCCGCTCTTCTCGGCCTCGTCCTGCATGCGCGCGATCTCGTCGTTGACCTCGATCTGGGTCGAGAACTCGGTGGCGCGGCGCTTCTGGGTGCGGAAGTCGGCGGTGTCCTGCTCCTTGCTGTCCCACGACCAGATGGAGCCGGTGTCTTCCTTGTCGTTGTCGGCCTTGGTCTCGTTGCGCACGCGTGACTTGTGCGCCTCGCCCCACATCTTGAGCTTCAGCTCGGGGTCGGTGACGTGCTTGTACAGGTGGTCGAGGCCGTCGCGGCGATCGAGCGGCAGCTGGTCGATCAGGTCCTCGGCGTCCTCCTTGGACAGGTTCGCCATGGCCTGCTTCTTGGCCGACTCGGGCAGGCTGGCCAGCGTGTTGAGCGCCTCCTGGGCCTCGGCATCGCTGGTGTAGATCCCGGTGTTGAGCAGCTTGTGGGCCTTGGCGGTGGCCTCCTTCTGCCACTGGTCCACCACCTCGGTCTCGACCGAGGCGGCCTTGTCCGCGCCGGCCTGCTGCGCCGCGGTGCCGGCGTCGACGATGGCCTTCTGATCCTTGGCCGCGTTGTCGTTGATCGCCTTGACCTGGACGGTCGCGTTGGCGTCCATCATCGCGTTGGCCTGGATGGCCGACGTGGTGACGTTCTGCTCCAGGATCGGCATCACGCTGCTCTGCGCGGCCTTGCCCTTCTCGAGCTCGACCTTGACGTTCTTCTCGGCCTCCTTGACGAACTTGTCGATGGTCGCGGCCTGCTTGTAGCCCTCGACCTTGAGCTTCTGGATCTGGCAGTTGGTCTGGTAGCGGGCGGCGTTCTCGACCCGCTTGACCGCGCCCTCGAGCTGCTTGTGGGCGTCGTCCGAGGCCTTGTCGATCTGCTTGATCGCCTTCTCGGCGTTCTCGGTCAGCTTCTTGATGTTGGCGTCGGTCGCCTTGGCGAGGTCGGCCTTGGCGCGGTCGGCGGTGACCTTGGCGGCCTTGACCTTGTCGTCGTGGATCTTCTGCAGGTCGTCGAGCTGCTTCTTGAGGTGCTTGTCGGCGTCGAGCGCCTCGAGGCCCTTCTTCTTCTGCGCCTCCAGCGCGGCGTGGGCCTCCTTCTCGTGCGCGGCGAGCTGATCGGCCAGCGCCTTGTCCATGGCGGCGCCGGCGTCGCTGGCGATCTTGTTCACGGCGTCGATCGACGCCTTCGCGGTCTTGTCGATGAGGCCCGACGAGGTCGCGAACAGGGTCATGTGCTGCATGCCCTTGAGGTTGGCGTCGAGGCGCTGCTGCAGGGCCTTGGCCTTGCCGTCGTCGCGAGCCTTCTTGGCGTCGGCGTCACGCGCGGTCTCGATCTCGGTGGCCTTGGTCTCCGCGGTGGCGAGGGCCTGCGACGCGCGCTGCGACCCCATGGCGACGATCTGCGCGGTCTCGCCGACGGTCTTGCCCTCGGAGGCGCGCGCGGCCGCGGCGTCCATGGCCTGCTGGGCCAGGTCCTTGCCCGACTTGCGGGCGGCCTTGGCGTTGTCGGTGCCGGCCTTCTCGATGGCGACGGCGGTCTTCTCGCCGGTCTCCTCGGTGACCTTGGCGACCTTGTCGCCCTCGTCGAGGATGGCCTTGTGCTGGAGCTTGAACTTCTCACCCAGCAGCCGGATCTCCTCGTCGGCCTTGGAGCGCAGCTTGCTGGCGTCCTTGTCGGCCTGCTCCTTGAGCTTCTTCTTGTCGCCCTCGATCTTCTTCTTGAGGGCGGCCGACTTCTTCTGACGCAGATCCTCGAGCCGCTTCTCCTCGGCGACCTGGGCGTCGGCGAGCCGCTTCTTCTGCTCGTCGATCTTCTTCTGCGCGGCCTCCTTGCCCTTGGTCAGCTCCTCGGCGAGCTGCTTGACCTCGGTCTCGTAGGCCTTGTCGACCTTGGCCTGCTCCTCGGTGATCTTCTTCTTGGTCTCGTCGGAGACCTTGGCGGCCTCGGCCTTGGCCTTGCCCTTGGCCTGGGTGGCCTGACCGGCGGCGGCGCCGCCCGCGGCGTCGGCCTTGCCAGCGGCCTGCTTGACCTTGTCGGCCGCCTTCTGGCCCTGCTTCTTGGCCTTCTGCTTGAGCTTGTCGCGCAGCTTCTGCTTCTTGAGCTCGCCCTTGGCGCGCGCGTCGGCGGCGCGATCGCCAGCGCCGCCCGTGCCGCCGCCCGCGCCACCCGCGCCGGGAGCTGCGCCCGCGCCGCCGGGAGCGTCGAGGCGCGGTGACAGCATCTCGGCGTCGTCGGCGTCGAACAGCGGCGCCTTGGCCTCGTCGAGGCCGTCGTCGCCGGCGATGGTCTGCGCGGTCGCGGCGGCGGCGCCTGCAGTGGCGGCCGCGCCCTCGGCGGCGGCCGGCCCGCCACCAGCTGCGGTCGCCCCCGCGGCGGCGGCGGTCCCAGCGGCGGTGCCGGCCGTGGCGGCCGCGCCGGCAGAGCCAGCGCTCGCGGCGGCAGGCGCCGCACCGGCGGCGGCACCAGCGGCGGCGGCAGCGGCGGGTGCCCCGGCGGCGGCGGCGCCAGCACCAGCGGCGGCAGCGGCGGGAGCGCCGGCGGCGGCGGCGGCGCCAGCACCCGCGGCGGCAGCGGCGGGAGCGCCAGCGGCGGCGGCGGCGCCAGCACCAGCGGCGGCAGCGGCGGGAGCGCCCGCGGCGGCGGCGGCGCCAGCACCCGCGGCGGCAGCGGCGGGAGCGCCCGCGGCGGCGGCGGCGCCAGCACCCGCGGCGGCAGCGGCGGGAGCGCCCGCGGC
>JADYYK010000167.1 GCA_020853705.1 Deltaproteobacteria bacterium | reverse complement strand
TGGCCCTTCACCCCACCGCCCTACTAAGGGGCTTCCAAACGACGGATTGGTCCAGTCCTCGGGCCCGGGGTCAGTGCGGATGAGGGCGCCGTGCTCGTGCTCGTGGTCGTGCTCGTGCTCGGCCTCGTGCTCGGCGTCGTGCTCGTGCTCGTGTCCGTGCTCGGCCTCGTGCTCGTGCTCGTGCTCGTGCTCGTGTTCGTGTTCGTGGTCGTGCTCGTGTTCGTGCTCGTGTTCGTGCTCGTGTTCGTGTTCGTGCTCGTGCTCGTGCTCGTGTTCGTGTTCGTGCTCCCTGGCGACGGCGACGGCAGCACCTTCTCGCTCTCCTCACTCCTCATCCACGTCTCCCCCGCCCCCAGCACCACCACCCCCGCCCCGATCACCCTCACCTCCACCTTGCCGTGCAGCACCCGCACCGCCACCAGCTTGCCGGCCTCGGCCTCCACATCGAAGGCGGTCCCGCGGACCTCGATCTCGGCATCACTCGTGATCACCCGGTAGCGCTCGCCCGCCGCCAGCGGCGACACCTCGACCGTCAGGTGCCCCTGCGACAGCCGCACGATCTCGTCGGGCACAGCGCCGACCTCGACATAGCGCGCGCCATCGTGCGCATACACCGCGCCATGCGCCTTCACCGGCGCCAGCACCGCGCCGCCGCCACCCGCGACCGCGCCTTCACCTCGCTCGTCCCGGAACCACAGCAGCCCGATCGCGGCCGCCGCGACCACGACCGCCCCGAGCCCGAGCGCCACCACGCGCCCGCGCCGGCTCGGCCAGCCGCGCGGCCGCGCTGCCGCCGCTGGCGTGCTCGCCACCAGCGCCGTGCGCAGCTCCTCGGCGCGCGCGCGCGTCGGCTTGGCCGCCGGCAGCTGCCGCGCCAGCCCGACCAGCCGCCGCACGCTGGCGGCCTCGCTGCCGCAGCTCGCGCACGCCGCCAGGTGCTCCTCCAGCGCGCCGCCCGCGCTGCCCTGCGCACCCACACCCAGCGCGCGCGACAGCTCGATCCCGGTTGGACACCGCATCATGTCCCCTCCCCCAGCGCTGCCCGCAGCGCCTTGCGCGCGTCGTGCAGCCGCCGCCACAGCGTGCCCTCGCGCAGCCCCAGCACCCGCGCGACCTCGACGCCGGGCACCTCCTCCAGATCACACATCACGAAGGCCACCCGCAGATCGTGCGGCAGCTCGGCCACCGCCTCGCCCACACGCGCCAGCAGCTCGCGCTGCTCCGCGCTGTCATCCGGCCGCACCGCCGCGCCCTGCGGCAGCTCGGCCGCGCTGGCCACCATCGAGCGCCGACGCACCTCGCCGCGCACATGATGGCGCGCCACGTTGGCCGCGATCCCCAGCAGCCAGGTGCGCATCATCGAGCGCCCGCGGAACGACCCCGCCGAGCGGCGCAGCTCCACGAAGGTCGCCTGCACCAGATCATCCAGGTCGGCCTGACCCGGCCCCGCCAGCCGCCCCAGGAAGCGGTACACCACCTCGTGATAGCGATCGAACAGCTCGCCCAGCGCGGCGCCGTCGCCGACGCCACACGCCGCCAGCAGCGCCTCGTCCGACAGCTCGGCGGGCGTGCCCTCGCTGCGGCGCAGCGGCAGCAACTTGCCGCGCGTCATGGCGCGCCCCAGCGCAGCCCGAGCATGCCGCGCAGGTAGACCCGGGGTTCGCCGGGGATGGTGACGCTCTCGACCACATAGGACTCGGTGCGCGCCAGCGGCGAGGCATCCAGCGTCGCCCCGAGATCGAGGCCCCAGCGCCCCACCAGCTTCATCGACACCGTCAGCCTGGCCGCCAGCCGCAGCCCGCCGCTGTCCTCGTCGATGCGCCGCTCCGACACCTGGAACGCGCCGTTGTGCATCCAGCCCACGCCCGCCGCCAGTCCCGGCGTCAGCGTCACGCGGCCGAAGCGCAGCGGCAGGTCGGCGCCGACCAGCAGGTCGGCCGACTTGCGCTCGGCCTGGGCGTTCTCGCGGCGCTCCTCCGACTGCAGCTCGAGGTTCCAGCGCGCCAGCGCACCGGCGCACACGCGCCCCAGCCGCACACACGCCGCCAGCTCGAGGCCGCCCCACACCGAACCATCACTGGCCACCGCCCCCTGCGCCCCCAGCGCGATCCCCAGCGCCGGCAGCCCGGGCCGCGCCGCCTGGCGCACCAGCACCGGGGCGTCCGCCGCGCGCGCGACCTCGCTGGCCGCCGCCGCGCTCGGGAACACCAGCGCGGGCGCCAGCAGCGGCGCGCTCAGGTCACTGCGCACCCACGACTCGATGAAGCTGGCCGCCGCCGCCGCGTTGCTGACGGTGCGCCGGCTGTGACGCCCGGCCACATCCTCCACGTCGACCACCAGCTCGGCGCCCGCCGCGGCGACCTCGGCATGCGCCGCCGGACAGGCCTCGACCGGCTCGCCGATGCCGCGCTCGGCCAGGCGATCACGCAGCTCGGCCACCGCCAGCTGCAGCCTGGTCTCGTCGCCGACCGCCTGCACCCCGGCCGCCGGCGCGCAGCGAGTCTCCTCGGCGTACGCGCGGCCGCCGCCCGCACCGAGCACGCCGCCCAGCAACGCGAGCACCCCCAGGCGCGCGACCTGACCAACCTGCTGTGGCGACGCCCTCATTCAGTCGAGTCCAGTGAGTATGAGTGCCCGGCCGCACCGAAAGCTTCGCACATTGCCCAGGCACACATCATTCCGATGGGTTATGAAGGCTTGCCGGCCCTGTACACTATGGCAGTGACCGCGCCGCCACCTGAACCCGCCCTGGAGCTGGCGGACGACCACCGCAAGGCCGGGCCGCGCCAGTTCGTCTATCTCGACCAGCGCGGGCGCGTGCTGTCACGTCGCGCGGTGCGGCTGCGCCGGGTCCGCCTGCTCGCCGCCGCCACCCTCGCCGCCGCCATGCTGGTGCTGGCGGCGCGCTTCTGGCTGGGCCCGAGGGCCTACCTTGGGCTGGGACTGGTCGCGCTGCTGGGCCTGCTGCGCGGGCGCGCCGAGAGCCGCATCAACCGCGCCGCCGTGCTGGTGGCGTACCGCCGCTACCGCGAGGCGGAGGCGGTGCTGGCCAGCATCAAGCGCCCGTTCCGCATGCTGGCGCTGGTGGCCATGAACCGCGCCGCCATCGCCGAGGCCGAGGGCGACCACGCACGCCAGCTCGCCGAGCACCGCGAGGCCGAGCGCATCTTCACCGCGGTGGCCCCGCGCCTGGCCCCGCACCGCGCCCTCAACCGCTGCGCCGAGGTCATCTGTCTGGTGCACCTGGGCCGCCTGGCCGAGGCGCGCGTGGCGCTGGGCCAGCCACCCGAGGGCGACTATCTGCGCCTGCAGTGGTGGACCGCCGAGCTGTACCTGGCCATGGCCGAGAATCACCACACGCTCGACGCCGCCGCGCTGGCCGCGCGCACCGAGGCCGCGCTGGCGGTCGCCACCGCCTCCGGCCTGCTCGGCGTGCTGGCCTGGGCGCACCACCGCAGCGGTGACGACGCTCGCGCATGGCAGCTGCTGCGCGCCGCCGAGGAGCGCCGCGACCGCAGCGTGCCGCGCACCCTGCGCCTGCTGACCGCCTTCACCGAGCGCCACGCCGCCAGCGCCGGCCTGAGCGTGCCCTACCGCTGAGCCAGCGCCGCGAGCTCGCCGAGGGCCGGCCTCCGTCGCTAGTCGCAGCCGACGTAGTACGACGACGAGGTGTCACCGCTCTTGGCGTTGACCGCGGTGCAGCCCTGGCCCACGAAGACGTTGTTGCCGCGACCGTCGGTGCGATAGATCGAGTCGCCGCCCTTGCCGCTGGCCTGGGCCCGCTGCCGCGCCGCCGCCATGATGTTGAGCAGCGCCGGGCCGCCCTCCTGCCCCGCGTTGCCCTGGGCATCGACCCACCAGCGCCCGGGGTACACGTTGCCCAGCATCTGCATCAGGGTCTGGTAGTCCTGGGGATGGATCTCGCGCCCATTGATGAAGACGCCGGTCAGCATCCCATTGCCGCCCCCCGAGGCGTTGGCCGGTAGCTGCCCGCCCAGCTGCAGGCCAGCCGGGATGATGCCGACCACCGGCCCGCCCCACATGCCCGACGCGCCGCTGACCGGGTCGTACCAGTAGGCGCCGTTGGGCAGCTGCCGCCCATACATCTGCTCCAGCTGCTGGATGATCTTCCAGTCCGCCTCGGTCGCGGCGCGCCCGTTGAAGCTGATCTGCCGCTGCCCCTGCGGCACCATGCTGGGCGCGGGCGCCCCCGGCGCAGGCGCCGGCTGCCCGTAGCCCTGCTGCGGCTGTGCATAATAGTTCGGCTGCTGCTGCTGCTGCTGCTGCGCCGGCACGCACCCCGTCGCCGCGACCACCGCCAGCGCCAGCGCCCCCACCATCATCATCGTCTTCATGCCCGACCATATTAGCAGGACGGATGCCAGCTCCGGCCCAGGCAGATCGCTGACTTGCCGCGCCGGCCACCCCGCGGGCCACATGAGACAGCGCCAGGACCGCCCGGGCCACTGACCGCTCGGATGGGTCGAGGCAGCCGGTGCGGGCGCTCGCGCCGCCCGGTCACCTGAGCACCCGCACGAGCTCCCCGCTGTCCCGCGACGGGCTGCCCCGCGTCACCCAGTAGACGTGGTCGGCATCGACCACGATCGCCTGCGCAGAGTCCTGCCGTGTCGCGAGCACCCGGGGCTGCCCGCCGGCGCGGGGGATGGCGACCACGGTGCCGTCGCCCACACACGTGACGTAGTAGTGGCCGGCGTCCGCGGCGAGGAAGTTCGGCTCCGCCAGGTCCCGCGCCAGCACGCGCACGGCGCCGCCGCTCAGCGACACCGTGGCCAGGGTGCCCTGTCGATAGTCGGTGAACACCACCGCGTCATTCTCGAGCAACAGGGCGTTGGGCTGCCCCCCGGTCAGGACGACGGTGAAGTCGCCCGCCGCCGCCGCCAGGTCGGCGCGCGCGATCAAGCCCTGCCCGTTGACCCAGGCCACCGTGCTGCCGCGCACCGCGACGTCGAGCGGCTCGCCCTGCATCTCGGCCACGCGATACGAGGTCGCGCCATCCTTGGCGACCCGCTCGACCCAGCCGGTCGCGCGTGTCGACTCGCCCTGGTTCAGCCAGTACACCGAGGTGTCGTCCACCGCCAGCGCGGCCGGCCGCAGCACGGGCCCCAGCGGAACACCCGCGATCGTGCGCGACGCGCCGCCGCGCTTGTCCACCGCGTGCAGCGTCCTGGTGCTGGTGTTGGCGAAGTACACCGAGGTCGCATCGACCGCCAGGCCCACCGGCGACAGCCCGGGACCGCTCAGGAGCGAGGCCGTCGCAGGGGCCGCCTTGTCGGCCCGCATCACCGCGCCAGCGCCGGCGCCCAGCTGCGTGGTCCAGTACACCGCGGTGTCATCGCTGGCCAAGGCGCTGGGCTGGTGCTGGCCACGGACGACGGTCTCGAGCGCCAGCTGCGGTGGCAACGCTGGCGCCGCCCTGGGCAGCCGCAGCAAGCGGCCGTCCTGCCCCCCGGTCCGGCCGTGCTCGAGCCAGTACACATGCGTGGCGTCGACCGCGACCGCCGCGACCGCGCGGCTCCCCTCCGCCAGCACCTCGACTGCACCACCGCCCAGGGGCGCCCGGCACAGGGTGCCGTCACGCCCGTTCGCAAAGTAGACGGACTGCGCGTCGGCGGCCAGCGCGGACGGCCCGTGCAGCGCGCCAAGCAGCGCGGCAGCCGGCTGCCCTGCCACGCTGGCGACGATCACGTCGTCGTGCAGGTCACTCACCAGCACCTGGCCACCCACGGCAGCCAGCCCGCCGATCGAGCTGCCGTCGAACACCAGCGCCGGCGAGGTGCCCGGCGCCGCGTCGAGCGACAGCGCGCGCACCTCCCCCGGCCCGATCCAGTGCAAGACCCGCCCCGCCAGCACCAGCCGCCACACCCCACGCTGCTGCACCAGCTTGGTCGTGCTGCCATCCGCCTTGGCGATCCGGGCCACCCAGCCCGTCGTGCTGTTGCCCGCGTCGGCCCAGTACACCGCCTCGTCGTCGACGGCCACCCCGCTGGCATACGAGGCCCCCTGGGCCACGGTGTGCGCCGCGCCGCCTGTCTTGGCGACCCGGAGCAGCAGCCCGCGCCCGCCATCACTGACGTAGACGTCGTCCCGATCCAGCGCCAGGTAGCCCGCCGCTGCACCCAGCGTCGGCGCCATGAGGAGCCTCACCGCGCGCGTCGCCTTGTCCGCCTTCATGAGGCTGCCATCGACGCTGGTCCAGTAGGCAGCCTGGTCATCGAGGGCAAGATCGAACGGCCGCTCGAGCCGGTCGGCCACGACCTCGGGCATGACCCGGACCGGCGCGACCTCTCCGTCGGGCGCCGCCCCGGCATCCGCGAGCGGCAGTTCGCCGCTGCCACCGTCCCCGCCGCATCCCATCGCCGCGGCCATCGCCACCGCCAGCCAGCTCCCATGTCGATGCAGGTGTCGCTTCATGACCAGAGCATCGACGGGCCGACGCGCTTGTTGCGCGCCCGCCGCTCTCTTCCGCCCTCTTCAGCGAAACCTCGGCTGCGCGCAACGATTCTCACACGTTGCCCGCAGCCACCGGCGACCTACTCGCTGAACAGGATGACGCCGCAGCCCTGGCGCTTGCCCGAGTTGCCCGAGGGCTGGGTCGCCAGATCGTCGGCGTCGGCGTGCACGACGATGGCGCGGCCGACGACCGAGTACTCGCCAGGGCTCACCGTCAGCCCCTGCAGCGTCAGCGCGAGCTTGCCGGTGCCATCGGCGCCGACCTCGATGTTGCCCAGGTCGCCGCCGTGGTGCGGGTCGGCGGTCGGCGCGCCGTGGTTCATCTTGCTGGGGTTGAAGTGACCGCCCGCCGACGCCGCGTCGGGAGCGCTGCAGTCGCCGGTCTCGTGCAGGTGGATGCCATGGGTGCCCGGGGTGGCCCCGTTGATCGCGACCTCGACCAGGACGCCGCCTTCGACCGCGGTGAAGTTCGCGGTGCCCGCGACCGTCGAGTCGCTGCGCGACTCGATGAGGGCGAGGGCGTGTGCGCCACCCACCTTCGCGGCCGGGCTGGCGCTGGGGCTGGGCGTGGGCAACGCGTTCTTCTTGGCGGCGCCACCGCCGCAAGCCGCCAGAGAGGTGAAACCGAGGAGGGAGACCAGCAGGATCGATGCGCGCATGCCCGTACGATAGCCAGGGCGCGCAAAAAGTCTCGCGGAATCACCCGGCCGCCCGCGTGAGCCGCCGGCACCGGTCAGGCGGAGCGCGGGCCTCCGCCTTCATCGGGCGCGGGTGCCGGGTCGCGCGCGGGCCTGCCGCCGCGGAAGTCACCCATGGTCTCGCGGTCGATCCCACGCTGCAGCTTGACGCACTCCTCGTGAGGCAGGTGCGCCCGGGCGTGGTCCCAGAACGGCCTGGCCTGCGCGCGGTCGCGCAAGAACTCGCGGTCGACGTCGTCGAGTTCGCGGGTGCGATCGACCACGGCGGAGCGTTCGCGCGCCGTCGACGTCACGTCAGGCTGCAGCACGCCGATGGCGTCGGTGAGCGCCTGGATGCGCACCGAGCTGACCACGTTGACGCCGACCGGCAGCGAGAACCCGTCCACCATCTCGCGAAAGGCGGCGTCGGCGACATAGGTCGTCGCCACCCACGGATAGCTCGCCACCAGGTGCGCCAGGATGCGCTGCTGGCGCTGGTTGGCGAGGTTGGTCGGCCGGTCCACGACCTCGCCCTTCTCGTCCAGCGCGCTGATGGTGAAGTTGGTGGCAGGCTCGTCGGGCGAGCCGAAAACGTCGTGCTTCTGGCCGGGCCCGCCGTCGCCGATCCAGTAGGCGCGGAACTCGCTCCGGTAGCTGTTGGTCTCGTCCTGGTACGCATCGACGACGGCGTGCCCCGGGCCGCCCTGCTCGTGCTGGTCGGCCTGGTGCTGGACCTCGTGCATGATGATGCCCTCGATGCGTTCGGCATCCATCCCCGGGCGCACGATGATGGTCAGCCGGCCGCCCATCATCCAGCCCTCGAAGCCAGGCGGATACAGCCCGACCCCGGCGTCCCCTGCCGCCGCGACCTCCGGGTAGCTGCCACCGCTGTCCGGGTACAGCTTCGACAGGTCGAACACCGCCTCGGCGCCCGGCGCCTCCATCGCCGCCGCGCGCTCGCTGGCGTCATGCGTGGGTGTCAGCACGACCAGCTCGCACAGCCCCTTCTCGATCCACTCGCACGAGTTGCGCAGCTGCGCCTGCTTCGACAGCAGCCCCTTGCGGATCACCTTGGCGACCTTGGCCTGCGCCTCGGCATGGAACGCGACCGCCGCCGACTTGCTGCCCAGCGGCCCCGACGCCTTGCCGCCCTTGCCGCCCTTGCCGCCCTTGCCGCCATGCTTCTTCGTCGTCCCCGCCTGCGCCACCGGCAGCAGCGCCACGACCTGCCCGACGAACTGGTTCCCCGCCGCCCCGTGCAGCTCCGCCAGGATCCGCTCGCGCTGCGCCTCATCCATCGCCGCGAGCCCCCCCGCGACCGCCTCCGGGTCGTGCCCATGCTCCGCCAGCAGGTGCCGCGCGCCACCGCCCTCGGCCACCTCGGCCGCCGCCCCCGGTGCCCGAGCACCCGGTTCGACCTCAGGCCGGCTCAGCGGTTCGCGCACAGCGCAATCCTAGCACCTCAGGTGGTTGCCCGGTCCGACCCGCACCCGCCTGACGCTCGCACGGGCACTTGCACGCCCGCGAAGCGGCCAACGCCTGCTGGGGTTCGGTTCACGTGAGAGTCCCGAGCGCGCGATCCTGCAGGTGACTCAGGATCTTCTTGTTGGTTGAGCGTGGCGCCTGGGGTTGCTCACTTCCCACACACGTCCGCTCAATCAACTCGATGGTAGGCAGCGTGATCACGCCAGCTGAGCCCAGCGAGGATCTTCGCGAGCTGATCGAACGGATCCCCATCGTCGCCGAACCAGCCAAGCACGAGATGCGTACGGCCGGAGCCGGCAGCGCCCGGCGGCAGCCATGTGCTGGTCAGCAGGCAAAGCACCCGGGCCGGCGGCAGACGATCCCCATCGCGCCGCTGGTCGTGTCCAACGACCAGGCGAGGCACATCGCCCCACCGTGCCGTGTCTCGGTCGAGATGGTTGCCGAGGATGGCGATGTTGGCCAGGCGCGGCGAGCCCTCCCAGAAGGCATAGGTCTGGCGCCAACAGAGCTCGACCAAGGTGACCTCGGTTCCATGAACATCGCGAAACACGCGCATCAGTCCGACCTTTCGGGCGTCCCACTGAAGAAGACTTCCGCTTTCTGAAAGCTACCATCGGGGTTTCTCGGGGAGCGTGAATAGTCGATTCGCGCGTTCGGGTAGCCTGCTCGCGACGCCATCTTGCCCGTGAAGGTTGTGGCGGCGGCTGCCTCGGGAGTCTGACCGGCGAGCACGCCCTTGTTGAAGGTCGAAAGGTTGTCGCCGCCGTACCACAAGCCCCGAATGCCTGAGACCTGGCCTTGGTCCGCACGCGCGGCCTCTACCAACGCCTTGAATACCGCTCCGCCGCGGATCGGCGACTGCGCTGCGTCTGTGTAGATAGCCAGTTCGACGTACCCATCCGGGCCGACCTCCGCCATGCCGAGGAGTTCGCCCGTAGCGGGGTCCGTCGCCGTGTAGGTACCGCCCTTGCGCTCGACCGTGGGCACGCCGGATGGCGTGGACACCTGTGGTTCGTTCGCCGCGCGACGCGGACTCTTCTCGGAGCTGCCGGGCTTCTTCGTCCCGTCCTCCTGCACGCCCTGGCGCGTCTGTCCGTCCGCCGCCTCGAGCGCTGCGCGCTCGGCCTCGGACGCCGCCAGCGACTCCTCGGTCAGCACGGGCGGCGCCTTTCGCGGTAGCTCGTTCAAGGGCGTGGTCTTGCTCCACGCGTTGACGCCCTTGTGGAGCGCGTGCCCGAGGTAGGCCGTCAGGACGCCCATGACCACGTCCGTGGCCAGGCCGGCGCGCTCTTCGCGTGTCAGCTCCCGGCCGGTCACCAGATCACGGCCGGTGGCCGCCTCGGCCGCTGGCCCGAGCAGCGTCGCATCGCCGGCTGCCGCCGCAGCCGCCCCGACCACACGGGCAGCCTGCTCGTACCAGGGCATGTCGCCGAAGCCGGGCACGTTGCCCAGACTGCCGAGACGCCGCACCAGGGCGAGCACCAGCATGGTCGCCATCGCCGACAGGCCGACCAGCTTCAGCGCCAGCATGAACGCCCCGATGCCCGTCGCGATCAGGGACAGCTCCAGGGCAGCCGCCACGCCCACGACAGCGAGGCCAGCCAACGCCAGGAACAGCAGGTTCGTGCTCATGCTGCTCCGGATGGCCGCCCAGACGCGGTCACCCTGCGACAGCTGGGCCTCAGCCGCGGCGCGCTTTGCCTCGTCGGTGAAGCGATGGCCCAGCCTGGAGGTGGTGCCGGAGACGACCGTGACGGCATTCGCGCAGTCTGCCGCCGTGGTAGTGATGGCCCGGTCCGCATCGGTCCGCCACCGGGTGCGTGCGCCAGTGACCTCGGCGCGGATCGACGCGACCGCCTCCAGTGACCGCTCCTGGACGGTCTCTCGCAGTGCCCCCCGTGCGGCCGCACCGTCCTGGACCAGCATCAGCGTCGCCTCGGCGAGCGCCCCGGCCAGGTCACCGCCGGGCGCCCCCGACGTCTGCTGTGCAGCCGCGCTCACCATGTCGCGCCCACGAGCGCCATACGCCTGGACCGCCTCGAGCGCTGGAGCAAGCGCCTCCTCTCCCTCACCAGGGGGCAGGTTGCGCAGCTGCGCGCTGACCGCGTTCTCGACCCGCAGCATCTCGGCGCCGATGGCGCGCGCCGTCGCGCGCGCTCCCGCGACCTGTCGCCCCGCCTCGGCAGCGCGCGCCCTGCGCGCCCTGGCCTCGAGCTCGGCGAGCGCGCGCAGACCGACCTCCTCGCGCTGGCCGATCCTGGCCAGCAGCGCCTGCTGCGCCTGGGCCCATGCCCGACCGATCTCCGCGCTGCGCGCGTCGAGGCGCGCCACCAGCCCCCGCGCGCCGGCCTGGATGGCGTCGGCCACCGCGGCTGCGTTCCGCCGCACGCGGAGGCGCAGCTTCTCGGCGCGGGCGGTGAGCTTGCTCACGACCCCACTCGCGACTGCCCCAACCGCAGCCTCGACCTGTGGCCGGACGTGCTCCGGCACCGAGGCGCCCCGGGTGGCAGCGATCGCCGCGGCCATGATCGCTGGCGCCTGCAGCGCGGCCGCAGTCGGGATCTCGTCAGCCTGCTCATGCGCCGACTGCCGCACCCGCAGGCTCTCCGCCTGGGCAGCGAGCAACAGCCCGCGCCGCTCCGTGCCGACTCCCGCCTCGAAGGCCAACCGTGCCGCCTCGATCTCGTTCCGAGCCAGTGTCCTCTGCAGCTCCGCCTGAGCCCGGAACACCACCCGCGCCTGCGCGATCAGCGCGATCGGCCCCTGTGCCACTTGCGCGCGCGCCGCCTCCACCTCGCCGTGTGCGATCACGCGGGCGCGCTGCTGCGCCAGCCCAACCAGCACAGGATGCGCCCCAAGCATGGACGACTGCGTCTCGCCCGTAACAGACCCGGGGGCCTCGGTCGAATCGGCATGGTCGGACCCTGAAACGCCCCCGGGCGCCGCCGGCACCTGACCTGGGGACGGCGTGCCGTCCTGCGCAGCACGCGGTGCCGGCTCCTCGACGACCGACATGCTTGTGGCCATGGCGTCGTCGGCGCTCTGACTCTCCGGTCCATCGAGCACCTCAGCACCACCGCCCGCGTCAGGGGCGGAGCTGAAAGGCGGAGCCGGGGGCGCTGGCCCGGCCACCGGTGTGGCGACACCGCCACGAGCCGTTCGCAGCAGTCCCGCAGCTCCGGCAACTGGCAGGTCAGGCGCCAGTGCTCCCGCCGTGAAGGCGTCCGCGAACTGCTCAGCGAATGCCTCGCTGGCGTCGCCCGGCTCGCTGACACGGGGGCCAGCGCCAGCATCGACGACCGGCGCGACCGGATGCTGGATCGTGTGCGCGACCTCGTGCGCCAGCAGCCGGTCGCCCGCCGGCGTGTCGGGGCTGAACTCGCCGGCGCCAAAGAAGATGTCACGCCCCACCGCGAAGGCCCGAGCGTCGATCGCGTCCGCCGCCTTCGCGGCGGGCTCGTCCACGTGGATCCGGACCTCCGCGAGCGGCCGCGCCGCAGCCCCCTCGAGCGCTGCGCGCTGTCGTTCGGGCAGCGGTCGCCCAGGGCGAGACAGCGCGTTCATCACCAGGGTGAAGGCACCCGGCCGGCCGGCCCGCATGGTCTCGCGCCTGTCCGTGCTGCTGCGGACACTGCGATGGATGAACTGGGTGAGAGTCCGCTTGCCGGGCGGCCGTTCATGCTCGGCCGGGTCGTCCTCGCGCGGTGGGTCCTCCTCGTGAGCGACCGCCGGGCGGTAGCCGCTGGCGAAGTCCCCACTGTCTTTCCAGCGCCGGCCGCCCACCGTCAGACCTGGCTACCACGGCGCAGCAGGGTGCTCGGTGTGATCTCGAGTGAGTGTGGCGTATTGCCGCAGCTGCGAGTGCTTGGTGTGCCCATGGGATCGGCTCCTCGATCCCGTCATCGAGGGCATGGGCGAGTTGTTGCGCGAGAACCGTCCACCAACGTCCACCCGGGAAGAGAAGCTCCGGGGAGTGGGCGAACTCCGGCAGACTGTTGGGGTTCACGCGAGAGACTCAGGCGCGCTATGTTGCCACCCGTGACCAGCGCCGGACCCTATCGCGGGCGGCCCCGGTCGCCTCAGCCGCCGCGTCGTGCACTGCCGCTCTCGCTGCGCGCACGCATGGTGCTCGGCAACATGTGGGCGCTCAGCGCGTGGGTCGTCCTCGTGGTGACGTCGCTGCTGGCGTGGCACGTGGCGGCCAACAGCCCACTCATCAGAGCGACCATCAGTGGACCACGCGAGACCACCTGGGGTCAGGCTGACGGCGTCGACGTGGGCCCGGGGTTCGGCGGCCCGAAGACCCGCGATGTGCACTATCACTTCACCACCCCGGATGGGCGGACCTACCGCGGGACTTCGTACCATGGCAGCGCAAGCGATCAGGCGGGGTTGACCTACGATATCGAGTACCAGGCGGATGATCCGCGGCGCTCGCGCATCGTGGGGCTGGAGGAGACCCAGTACTCCGGCTGGATCGTGGCGATGGCCGGCATCCCCGGGCTGATCGCGCTTGGCCTCTTCGTCACCGGCTGGTGGCACCAGCGGCGACAGATGCATCTGCTCACGCATGGTCGCGTGGCCACCAGGGCGTCGGTGCGCCGGTACGAGTGGCCGTGGATGCCGACGGGCGACCCGGCGGCCAGCGCGTCCGGCGGTATCGTCGAGCCGCGATGGCGCTTCGTCTCACACGCGTACGAAGACGACCGCGGGGACGAGCACACCTGCAGCACGCGCGTGTATCGCGACTACGACGAACCCGTTGGCGCGCCCGCGCAGGTCGTCTACCACCCCGTCGATCACACGCTCGCGCTGGTGGTGGAGACCTTGCCTGGGCGCCCGACGCTCATCGACGACAAGATCCATCCCGGGCGCTGGCCACGGCGTATCTTCGTCCTGCTCCTGGTCCTGGTCGTCGTCAACATGGTGTGCGCGATATCGGGTGGCATCCCGCTGGTCGACCCGATCGGCTGGGGCTGAGCCCGCTCAACCCCCACCACCACCCGCCGGTCTTCGCCGTCAGAAGTTGAGGATGCGGCCCAGGTTGTCGCGTTCCCAGCGGCGCGCCACCGCGTAGTGCTCGAACTTGCGCTCCTCGGCGAGGAACTCGGGGGTGTGGAACTGGCGCCGGCCGTCGACGGTGGGGATGTCGTGGACCTGGTGCAGCATCTCGTGGAAGACGATCCACTCGATGAAGTAGCGCGGCACGAAGGGGCGGTCGAGCGTGGGGTGGATGCGGATCAGCCGCTCTTCCACGATGTACGAGCCCATCTTGATGGACGAGCGCCGCTTGCGCTTGCCGCCGCGGCGGCCCCAGCCGATGCGGGCGTCGATGCGGCCGCCGAAGTAGCGCGCGTTCAGGCTGGCGTAGAGCTCGCCGAGGTCGTAGACCTCGCCCGCGGTGTGCAGCGCGTCGGCGCGGCGCACGCGCACGATGCGGTCGGTGTTGGCGTCGATGTGATCGCCCAGCAGCTCGGACGCCGCGGCGTCGTTGTCGGCGATGTAGCGCGCCAGCGCCTGGATGATGGTGGCGTCGGCCTCCAGGAAGAGGTGGTGCAGGCGGACGCGGTAGGCCGGGCCGGGGTCGCGCTTGACCGAGATCATGGTGGAGCGGTTCTCGGTGATGCCGAGGTGCAGCGGCCCGGGCAGCTGGCGCTCGAGGTGCTGGCCCAGGCGGGCGGCGGCGCGGCGACGGGCGGCGACCGGGTCGGCGTCGGCGAGGAGGTCGTTGAGGTCCAGCTGGACGGCGCGCTCGGCGGCGCGGCGCGCGGGACGGGTGGACTTGCGGACCAGGACGGTGGTCGCCTGGGGGGCAGGCGCCTGCGGCGCGGGCGCCTGGGCGTCGGGCCGGTCGTCCTGGGGGGACGGCGACGGGCCGAAGGCAAACGAAGTCTGTTGGAAGCCGGCCAAAAAAGCCCTCCCGAGAAGTCTATCCTGAACCTCTGACATTGGGATCGACCCTCATCGGCGACGCTCGAGGTCGTCGGGGGCGGTCCCTGCTCTGGAATAAAATGCTATCGCGCTCTGGTGCGCGGGATCAAATTATCCACATGCAAACACCTGAGCAGTATGGCGCAGCGGCGTAGGAAACCCTTGGTTTCGCGCAAGGTTGTTGCAAAGAGGTGACATTTTCTCGTAAGCTCGCTCCATCCGACATTCACGAGGCGGATGCGGGGCCGCGCTCATGCGGCTTCGTGCGCGCTCAAGGACGAGGTTGGCTTCACTTTGGGAGGAGATTTCATGCGGAAGAAATGGCTAGCAACAGTATTGAGCGCGACCGCTCTCGCAACGTTCGCCGCCGGCTGCGGCGACGACGACGACGGCCCCGGCATTGACGCCCGCGTCATCGACGCAGCCATGGCCGACACCGGCATGATGGTGGACGCCGCGATCGACGCCCAGATGGCCGACGCGGCGATGGCATCGCACAGCGGCACAATCGTCGTGTCCGAAGTCCGGGTGCTTCCCAATGCAATTACTGGGGCCAATGCGTTCGACACCGCGTCGACCTCACTCACCTTCAGTGACGCCACCATGGCCAGCCAAGGTGGACGTTATGACTCCAATCCGGCCCTCACGTCTCCGGTCGGGAAGTGTGTTGGTTTCGCCTTTGGCGCGGGCCTCGCCGCACCACCAGGAAATGGGGGCGACGCGGGTAGCATCACGATCACCGGTCACGAATTCTCTCCGGCTGGCGGATGCACGCCCATTGCCGGAGTTGCCGGCTGCGCTGCACAGACGATTACCTGTACCCGTGGAGCTAGCCCCTTCTTCTCCTACACCTGCAACGGCCCCGCCGGCCCAGTTGTCGAGTTCCTCAAGGACGACAACACCGGCGCCACGCCTTCCAAGCTGACAATCGCTGCCGCTGGCGGAGCGCACTTCCCCGCGTTCTCGTCCATGCCGACGTACTTCAGCGACGTGACGTTCGACGCCGCCACCGCAACCGCGCTCACCACCCAGAAGTGGGACGGCTCAGAGGGCTTCACCGCAACCATTGGCACGGCCGCCGGTGTGACTGCGGCGCCAGGCGTTGCCATCCTTCGCATCGAAGCAACGGACGGGAATCCGGCCCTGGCGGGCACGCAGGCTGACTGCACTGCTGCAGACGCGTCCTTCCCAACGCTTGGTCACTGCAACACCACCAAGCAGGCCCTCATCACGTGCGCAGCCGCCGCAAACCGCACGATCTCCGTTCTGCCCGCAGCCTTCATGCAGACCTTCAACGCCACAGGCCTGGTTGGGGCCACTGCAGGCACCACCACTGCGCGCGTCGTTCGTGTGACCCTGATCGGAACGGGCGGCATCGCGCCGACCACACCTGCCTCGACGAACCCCAACAAGACGCTCGTCGCCGCCGGCCAGGGCCAGGCGTTCATCGACACCACCCCGTAGTCCCACCCCATCGTTCTTGAGAAGGGGGAGCGTGCTGCTCCCCCTTCTTTTCGTTTCGGGCGTGACAGGGGATGACGGCGGGCGCATTTGCGGCCAAGCACGGGCTCACGAGACGACGCCTGACCTGGTGGCAGGAGCGGCTGGGCCAGACCGCCGGGCCGCGCGGCAGCGTCAGCGCTCCGGTGGCGCCGGTCGACATCATCAGCGCGGCGGTGCCCAGCGCGGCCTCGACGATCGAGGTGTTGCTGCGCGGCGGGCGCGCCGTCCGCGTGGGGGCCGACGTCGACGAGGCCGCGCTGGCGCGCATCGTCGCGGCGCTGGAGGCGCTGTGCTGAGCTTGCCGCCGACGGTCCGCGTGTACGCCGCGACCGCGCCCGTCGATCTGCGCGGCGGCTTCGGCCGCCTGGCCTGCCTGGTCCGCGAGGTGCTCGCGGGAGACCCGCTGTCGGGCCACCTGTTCGTGTTCTTCAATCGTCGCGCCGACCGCGCCAAGATCCTGCTCTGGACCCGCAGCGGTTACTGCCTGTTCTACAAGCGCCTCGAGCTAGGGCGCTTCCGGCTGCCGCGCCTGGCCGAGCCAGGAGGCCAGCGCCTCGAGATGGAGGCCGCCGAGCTGCAGCTCGTGCTGGAGGGGATCGACCTCCGTGGCGCGCGGCTGCGGCCGCGCTGGACGCCAGGCGCGGCGCCGGCCGCGACGACACCTCGCCCGTAGCGCAAAGTCACAAATCCAGGACGATTTTCCTTGTTTCGGGATCACGCGCGTGATCTATGGAGGAGTGCGTTTGGCGCGGCTCTAGCAGGCTGTTGATAAACCTGAGCTGATCGGGGATCGACAAGCGCGCGGCGGGGTCGGTAGAGTTGCGTGGTGCGAGGGCGAGACGAGAAGCAGAGCACGCTGTTCAGCGTGGTTTCGGCCGAAAAGCGGGTTCCAGTGGACCACCCGCTTCGGCGCGTGAAGCAGCTGGCCGACGCAGCGCTGTCTGGGCTGACGGCGACCTTCGACGAGATGTACAGCGCAGTGGGGCGGCCATCGATCCCGCCGGAGCGGCTGCTCAAGTCGAGCCTGCTGATGGCCTTCTACACGGTGCGCAGCGAGCGGATGTTCTGCGAGCAGCTCGACTACAACCTGCTTTTCCGCTGGTTCCTCGACATGAGCGTGGACGAGCCGAGCTTCGACCACAGCACGTTCTCCCGAAACCGCGAGCGGCTGCTGACACACGACGTCGCGCACCAGTTCTTCAAGCTGATCGTGAAGCAAGCCCGCGACGCTGGCCTCATGAGCGCAGAGCACTTCACGGTCGACGGCACGCTCATCCAGGCGTGGGCGTCGCTGAAGAGCTTCAAGAAGAAGGGCGCCAAGGACAGCGAGCCGCCCGATGACCCCGGCAATCCGACCGTGAACTTCCGCGGCGAGAAGCGCAGCAACGAGACCCACGAGTCGACCACCGACCCCGAGTCCAAGCTGGCCCGCAAGGGCGATGGCAAGGAGTCGAAGCTGTCGTACTCGCAGCACGCGCTGATGGAGAACCGCAACGGCCTGCTGGTCGACCTCCGGCTCGAGGAAGCGCACGGCTTCGCCGAGCCACTGACGGCGATCGAGATGCTCGAGGACAACCTGCCCGGCGCCGCGCGAATCACTGTCGCAGGCGACAAGGGCTACGACTCGGAGGCCTTCGTCTCAGCCTGCCGTCAGCGCAACATCACGCCGCACGTCGCGCAGAACACCAGCCGCCGCAGCTCGCGCATCGACGAACGCACCACTCGCCATGCGGGCTACGCCATCAGCCAGCGCATCCGGAAACGCGTCGAGGAGATCTTCGGCTGGACCAAGACCATCGGGAACTTCCGGCGGACGCGCTTCAGGGGCCAACAGCGCACGCGGCTGGCTTCGTACTTCGTCGGCGCGGCCTACAACCTGGTGCGGATGGCCAAGCTGCTGCCGGCGCCAGCATGATCGGGCGCTGCGCGCCCCGTCGCCCGCCGCGCTCCCAGCATCAGCTGGGTCACCGCGGCGGCCACTCGGCCGCGCTACCCACGTGGGTACACGAAGACAGCAGGATCAGGCCTGCAAACTACCGTTTATCAACAGCCTGCTAGCCCCTGGATCTCAGCGCAGTGCGGGCGCTCCTGCTGGAGATGCTCGCCGCCGAGCGGGGCCCTGAGGCCATCGAGCTGGTGCTCCAGATGCTCAGGCAGATCGGCGATCGCAATGCGCACCTCGAGCTGGAGCAGGAGCGTCTGCTGCGCAAGCACCTCGGGCGCACCAGCGAGAAGATCAGCCCGCAGCAGCTCAGCCTGCTCAAGCAGCTGCTCGGCGAGCCGAGCGACGACGCCGCAGTGGCCGAGGCGACGCTGGCGCCGCCCGAGGTCGAGCTGCCCGAGACCCACACGCCCAAGCGCAAGAAGGGCCATGGCCGCCGCGCGCTGCCCGAGCACCTGCCGCGCGTGGAGATCATCCACACCGTGCCCGAGGCGGAGCGCGCCTGCCCGACCTGCGGCGGCGCACGCGCCTGCATCGGCCACGAGCAGAGCGAGGTGCTGGAGTTCGTGCCGGCCAGCTTCAAGGTTGAGGTGCACAAGCGCGAGAAGCTGGCGTGCAGCGCTTGCGCCGAGGGCGTGGCCACGGCGCCCGCGCCCGACAAGGTGATCGAGAAGGGGCGCCCGGGCCCCGGCCTGCCGGCGCAGGTCGTGGTGGCCAAGTACGCCGACCACCTGCCGCTGACTCGGCAGCGCACGCTCTACCTGCGCGAGGGCGTCGAGCTGCCGGTGTCGACGCTGACCGACTGGGTCACGGCGGTGCACTCGACCATCGCGCCGCTGTGCGTGCGGATTGGCGAGCACGCCATCGTGTCGCACGTGCTGCAGGCGGACGACACCGGGATCAATGTGCTCGACCAGGACGCGCCGGGCGGCGCCAAGCGCGGCCACCTGTGGTGCTACGTCGGTGATGCGACCTGGGCGTCGTTCACGCACACGCCCGACTGGCGCAAGGAAGGGCCGCAGTCGTACCTGGCGGCGCGGCGCGGCTGGCTCGTCGCCGACGCCTACAAGGGCTATGACGGGTTGTTCACGCGGCCGGGCGCGACCCCGGTCGAGGTCGCATGCTGGGCGCACGCGCGGCGGCCGTTCGCTGAGCTGGCGCTCGGCGGTGACGCGCGCGCAGCGCCGGTGATCGAGCTCGTGCGCAAGCTCTACGAGATCGAGGAGTGCGCTCGCCTGGACGGCGTGTCACCCGAGGAGCGCCAGGCGCGACGCCAGCGCGAGTCGCTGCCGCTGGTCGACGCCATCACGGCGGCCTGCATCACGGCGCGCCAGCAGCATCCACCGAGCGACCCGCTGGCCAAGGCCGCCGGCTACGTCATCAACCAGAACGGCGCGCTGCGCCGCTTCCTCGAGGACGGCCTGCTGCCCATCGACAACACCCTGACCGAGCGTCGCCTCAGGCCCATCGCCACCGGCCGCAAGAACTACCTCTTCTGCGGCAGCGACGCCCGGGCCGAGCGCGCCGCCAGCATGTACACCCTGCTCGGCACCTGCGCCATGGCCGGCGTCGACCCCCGCGCCTACCTCACCGACGTCCTGCGCAAGCTCGAGACCCAGCGCTGGCCTTGGTCACGCCTCGACGAACTGCTCCCGCCCAACTGGGCCAAGACCGCGCCCGACTCCGCCCGCATCCCGACCTCGCGCTGAGCCTGAACCGCCGGCCCTGCCACGGCCCTGGCTCCGGGTACAGGATGGGGTTCGCTGGACGCTTACCCCGCCGTGCTGGCCAAGCTCGAAGCCTGGCTGTGGAGCCAGGCCGTGCTCAAGACGCTGTCCATCGGCAAGGCCGAGGCCTACGCCATCGGCAACTGGCAGCGTCTGACGCGCTTCGTCAGCGATGCGCGCATTCCACTCGACAACAACGCCACCGAGCGCGCCATCCGCGGCCTGGTGGTCGGCCGCAAGAACCACTACGGCTCGAAGTCGCGCAACGGCACCTGGGCCTCGGCGACGCTGTACACCGTGCTCGAGACTGCCAAGCTGCACGACGTGCCCGTGGCCGCGTACCTGCGCGCCGCCGTCCTCGCCGCCGACCGCGGCGAGGTCCTGCTGCCCTGGCAGTGCCAGCGCTGAATCGTCCGCGCGGCTCGCGCCGCTGCGCCTTCGCAGGTCCGCTGGGGCCGCGGCCGCCGCGTCACCGAGAGCACCGCGCACCTGCGCCGCCGTAGCCGCGGCGCCCTGGCCGGCCGCGGCCACCTGCCACGTCACGCGCCCGCTGTCACGACGGGGTAGCGCGAGAGGTTACGCTCGACATGCTGGCCAGCCGGGGAGCGTCCGGTGATCTTGCACGGGGTGGATCGTATTTGTGGGGCCCGAGCCGATCGACCTGCTCGGAGCTTTGATCGGCTGGCGGGGGGGGCAGAGGCGATCTACGCTTCGCTGTCGATGGCACGGGGGACCTACGGGATTTCGTGGGCGCCCATGTCTGGACCGGGGCCCTGCGGTCGGATCGTGCCGTAGTAGTCACGGGTGCCCTCCCCCCCGCTCGCCGTGCTCCGACAGGGAGACGTCGACTGGATTGTAAAGAAACCTGAGGCCGGTGCAACGAACTGGGGGTCAGCGTCGATGCTACCGTTCTCTCCCCCGCGACCCTTGACGTCGGAGTTGAATACAGGGCACTCATTGCCAACCTGAACAGCCCCGGTGTTCGAATAGACGATACTATTCGAAACAACAAAGCTACCAATACCGCCCACGTTGATGCAGACGATCCCCCCGTTGTTGGTCCCGGATGCGATGTTGGCCGCCACTGTGGAGAACGCGATGTTACCAGAGGTGCCAAATCCTGGGTCGTTCTGCAGGTAGAGTCCGCCGATGCCGGATGTACCAGTGCCGTTCTGCACGACAAATGAGTGCGTAAGGCCCATGTACCAGGCGTTCTTCACGAAGAGCCCCGTACCGTTGGACTGCACGAGCATCCGATCGAGTCCGATCGCAGAGCCAACGGAGTACACCGCGTCGCGTGCATTCCCGGTAATGCGGCCCTGGCTAAGGGAGACAACACCTCCAAGATTAACGTCAGACGCGTACAAGCCGAAGTCGTTGTTCTCAAGGTTGACGCGGGTACCAATGACGTTTGGAGGATTCGTCGCCACGATGCCGCCCCCCCCGTTGCCCCGGATGGTCACGTCGGTGAGGGTAAGGCCCGTGTCTGTCACCTGCAAACCATGGGAGTCGGTCCCACCAGTTGCCCCCGTAATGGTGAGGCCCTCGATCTGCGCCGGGCCGTTACCGGCTGAAATCACGATCGCAGAACGATTCTGGGATGCGCCGGGCGAGAGGGTCGCGCCGTAGGCGACCATCGTGACCCCTGCGGTGTTTGGCCAGTCGAAGAACTCGGGATAGACGCCACCGCTGAGGTAGAACATCTTCCGAGTCGGAGTGACAAAGGTCTTCGCCTTGGCAAGCGTGCGACACGGGCTCAGGCGGGAGGCGTTACAGGTCCCATCCACGCCCGAGGTCGCAAGGTAGATCGTCTCCGGCTCAGGCTGGCACGCCCCGCTTCCCTCTAGACAGATCAGCGAGTCGGTGCATTGGGCGTCGGCCGTACATGCTCCGCAGGTGTTCGAGGCGCTGCAGATGGGGGTTGCCCCAGGGCAATGGCTGTTGGTCGTGCACTGGATCGCCTGACCGCCAAGGGTCGCGATCGCGCTGGTGGCGCCCAGGCTGGCGGACAATGAGGCGGACTTGGAGCCGACGGGGCTGGTGGGGTTGAAGGTCACCGAGATGGTGCAGGTGAGGCCGGCGCCGAGGGTGTTGCCGTTGCAGGTGTCAGTGCCGATGGTGAACTGGCCTTGGTCGGAGCCGGTGAGGGAGACCGCGATGACGGGCGTGGTGGAGCCGCCGGTGTTGGTGACGGTGAAGGACTGTGCGGCCGACACGTTGTTGATCACCGTCGTGTCAAAGGTCTTCGATGTCGGGTTGATTGACAGCACGCCGACGCTGAGGCCGGTGCCGGTGAGGGCGACCGCCGGGAGGGCGCCGCCGCCGGGGGTGGCGCTCAGGTTGAGGCTACCGCTGTAGGACGTCGCGGCCGTGGGGGTGAAGGCGACGACCACCGTGCACGAGCCGGGGCTGGCAGGGATGGCGGCGGTGCAGTTGTTGGTCATGACGCTGAAGGGGGCGCCACTCACGCTGACGCTGGGTGTACCGGTCGGGACATCGCCGGTGTTCGAGACCGTGAACGTCTGCGTGCTGGTGTTGTTGACCGTAATGCTCGGGAAGCCAAAGGACGACGGATTCACGGCGAGCTGTGCGAGCTTCTGGCCCACGCCGGTGAGCGTGGAGGAGTCGGTGCCGCCGGTCGTCGCGGTGGCCGAGAAGGTGGCGTTCTTGGTGCCAGCGCTCGTCGGGTTGAAGCGCAACGTGACCATGCAGGTGCCGGCGCCAGCGAGGGTCTGGCCGCTGCAGGCGTCCATGCCACTGACGATGCTGAACTCAGTCGAGGGCGTGATGCTGAGACTGATCGCGGTCGTCGGGGCCCCGCCCATGTTGGTCAGGGTGAAGGTGCGGGTCTGGTCGGTGGCGCCGATCAGGGACGAGCCGAAGTCGCGGCTCGTTGGCGACATCACCAACTGGCCCGGCTCGACCGCCGCGCCGGAGAGCGCCATGCTGGGGGCACCGCCCGGGCTCGCGGTCGTCGTCAGGGTGACGGTGCGGCTGCCCACGGCGCCGGTCGGAGTCAAGGTGACCTGGAAGGTGCAGGTGCTGCCAGCGGCGACGCCTGTCGTGCAGTTGTTGTTGGTGATGGTGAACTGGGTGGCGTCTGTGCCGCTCTTGGAGACCACTGGAGTGCCGCTCACGACCTGGCCGCTGTTGGTCACGGTGACCACGATCGGCGCGCTGGTCGAGCCGAGGGGGATGTTGCCGAAGTCCTGCGTGGGCGAGGACATCGACAGCACCGCCTGGGTGAGGCCGGTGCCGCTCAGGCTCGCGGTTGCGCTGGTGGCGCCCAGGCTGGCGGTCAGCGATGCCGACTTGGCGCCGACGCTGGTGGGGTTGAAGGGGACCGAGATGGTGCAGGTCAGGCCGGCGCCGAGGGTGTTGCCGTTGCAGGTGTCGGCGCCCTTGATGAACTGGCTCTGGTCGGAGCCGGTGATCGACACCGTGATCGCCGGGGTGGTCGAACCGCCAGTGTTGGTGACGGTGAACGACTGCGCGGCCGAGGCGGTGTTGATCACCGTGCTGGCGTAGGCCTTCGAGGTCGGGTTGATCGAAAGCGCACCCGCGGTCAGGCCGGTGCCGCTGAGGGCGACGGCTGGGAGAGCGCCGCCGCCGGGGGTGGCGCTCAGGTTGAGGTTGCCGCTGTAGGCCATCGCGACCGTGGGGGTGAAGGCGACCACGACCGTGCACGAGCCGGGGCTGGCCGGGATAGCGAGGGTGCAGTTGTTGGTCATCAGGGTGAAGCCGGTGCCGGTCACGCTGACGCTGGGGGCGCCGGTGGGGACGTCACCGGTGTTCGACACCGTGAAGGTCTGGGTCGCGGTGGTGTTGACCGTGACGTTGCCGTAGCCGAAGGACAGCGGGTTGACCGCCAGCTGGGCGGGGTTCTGGCCCAGGCCGGTCAGGTTCGACGAGTCGGTGCCGCCGGTGCTCGCGGTCGCGGTGAAGGTGGCGGTCTTCGCCCCCGCGCTGGTCGGCGAGAAGCGCAGCGTCACCGTGCAGGTGCCGCTGGCGGCCAGGACGGCGCCGCTGCAGGTGTCCATGCCGCTGACGATGCTGAACTGGCCGGCGGGCGTGATGCTGAGGCCGATCGCCGTGGTCGGGGCGCCGCCGTTGTTGGTCAGCGTGAACATGCGGGTCTGGTTGGTGGCGCCGATCAGCGACGAGCCGAAATCGCTGCTCGTCGGCGACATCACCAGCAGGCCTGGGGCGACCGCCATCGCCGACAGCGTCGAGCTCGGGGCGCCGCCGGGCGAGGCCGTCACCGTCACCGAGGCGCTGCGGCTGCCGGCGCTGCCGGTGGAGTTGAAGGTGACCTGGAACGTGCAGGAGCTGCTGGCGGCGATGCCGCTGGTGCAGTTGTTGTTACTGATGGTGAACGCCGCCGCGTCTGTGCCGGACTTCGAGACAACCGGGGAGCCGCTGACGACCTCGCCGTTGTTGGTCACCGTGAAGGTGATGGGCGCGCTGCTCGAGCCGATGGGGACGCTGCCGAAGCCCTGCGACGGCGGTGACAGCGACAGCACCGCCTGCGCGAGGCCGGTGCCGTTCAGCGTCGAGTTGATGGTGCCGCCGGGGCTGGCGGTGGCGCTCAGGCTGGCGCTCTTGGCGCCGCTACCGGTGGGGTCGAAGCGCGCCACGATGTTGCAGCTGCCCGCGGCGGGCAGGGTCATGCCGGTGCAGCCGTCGGTGACGATGGTGAACTGGTTGGCCTGAGTCCCCGTGATGCTGGTCGAGATGGCGCCAGTCGCGGCGCCGCCGCCGTTCGACAGCGTGAACATGTGGGTCGCGCTCTGGGTGCCGGCGACCGTGGAGGTGAAGTTGTAGGTCGAAGGCGAGAACGCCAGCAGACCCGGCATCACTCCGGTGCCGTCCAGCGACGCGGCCGGGGCGCCGCCCGGGCTGGCCGTGATGGTCAGGTTGGCGCTCTTGGCGCCGAGCGACGTCGGGCTGAAGGTCACGCGCACGGTGCACATGCCGCCGGGCGCCAGCGCCGTGGTGCAGCCGTTGGCGCTGGTCGAGAACTGGTTCATGTGGGTGCCGCCCAGGGTCACCGCCGGGACGCCCGAGTTGACGTCGCCCGAGTTGGTGATGGTGAAGGTGGCGGCCGAGCTGCTCGAGCCGGTGGGCACGTTGCCGAAGGCGTTCGAGGTCGGCAGCACCGCCAGCAGCGCGGGCGACTGGCCGGTGCCCATCAGCGACGCCGCGGCCGGACCGCCCGGCGACGCCGTCAGGTTCAGCGACGCGTTCTTCGAGCCGCGCGAGGTCGGGCGGAACGAGATGTCGACCGTGCAGGTCCCGGCCGGCGCCAGCGTCATTCCGTTGCAGGTCTGCGCCGCGATGGCGAACTCGCCCGCCGCGGTGCCGCCGAGGGCCACCGTGACCGCGCCGCTGGTCGCGCCGCCGGTGTTGGTCACCGTCAGCCGCATCGGCGTGCCGCTGGTGCCCTGCAGCTGGTTGCCGAGGTCGAGGTTGGCCGGCGTGAAGGTCAGCGCGCTGGGCGGGATGCCGTTGCCCGACAGCATCGCCAGCGCCGCGCCGCCGGGGGTCGCGCTGATGTTCAGCGTGCCGACCTTGGCGCCGGTCGAGGTCGGCTGGAAGCGCACGCCGATGTTGCAGCTCGCCGCCGGAGCCAGCGTGGTGGTGCAGGTGTTGGAGCTGACGCTGAACATGCCCATGTCGGCGCCGCCCAGCGACGCCGCGGGCACGCCGCTGGCCACGCCGCCGGTGTTGGTCAACGTGAAGACCTGGGTCGAGTTGTTGCCGGTGATGACGTCGCCGAAGTTCTGCGTGCCGGGGGACAGCGACAGCGCCGGCGGCGACAGCCCCGTGCCACTGAGCGGGGCGGTGACGCTGCCGCCAGGGGTCCCCGTGATGGTGAGCGAGGCGCTCTTGGCGCCCGCTGTGGTCGGGTTGAAGCGCACCGCGACCGTGCAGGTGCCCGCGGCCGGCACCATCATGCCCATGCAGCCGTTGCTGGTGATCGAGAACTGGCTGGCGTCGCCGCCGGTCAGCGACACCGTCAGCGACCCGGTGGGCGACTGGCCGCCGTTGGTGACGGTGAACGTGAACGGCGTGCCGGTGGTGTCCCCCTGCGGCAGCGAGCCGAAATCGCGTGCCGCCGGCGAGATCGAGATCTCGCCGGGGATCAGGCCCATGCCGGTCAGCGTGGCCGTGGTCGAGCTGGCGCCGGTCGGGGTCACCGTCAGGGTGGCGTTCTTGCTGCCCGGGTTGGTCGGGCTGAAGCGCGCGGTCAGCGTGCAGCTGGCGCCGCCGGCCAGGACCTGCCCGGCGCAGCCGTCGCTGGTGATCATGAAGTGCGCGGCGTCAGCGCCGCCCAGCGCGGTGGACAGCATGCCCGTCGGGGCGGCGCCCGGGTTGGCGACCGTGAAGGTGGTCGTGGCGCTCGAGTTGGCCACGACGACCGAGCCGAAGTCGGCGCTCGGCGGGGTCAGCGACACCGCGCCGGGGGCCACGCCCGAGCCGGTCAGCGTCACCATCACGGCGCCCCCGGGCACCCCGGCGACGGTCAGCGTGCCGGCGGCGGCGCCACCCGCGGCGGGCGTGAAGGTCAGCGTGACGGTGCAGGTCGCGGCCGGCGCCAGCGGCTGGCCCATGCAGGTGTCGGCGCTGGCGACGAACGCGGTGGACTGGGCGCCCCCGATGGACGTGGCCAGCGTGCCGGTGGCGACCGATCCCGTGTTGGTGATGGTCAGGGTCGACGGCGAGCTGGTCTGCCCGACCGGGAGGGCGCCGAAGTCCTGGGTGCCGCGGTCGACAGCCAGCGCACCGGGGCCACCGTCCGACATCGGCAGCGCGACGCAGCGGTACGGAGTGCCGCCGATGGTACCGTCGATGTCGCAGAAGGGCGCCTCCACCAGGGTGCAAGGCTCCTCCGCGTTGCATTTGTGCGGGTTCTTCTTGGTACACCCCGCCCAGGCCGCCGCCATCCCCGCCACCACCGCCAACCACAGCTTCGACTTCGTCATCATCGCTTCGTTCTCCCCAGTGAGGTCACGAATGGGCTATCGCCACATCCGCTCCGCGGTTGCGTCCCGACGCGAGGAATCGAACAAGTAGCGGAATCTGTGAGGGGAAACAAGTGATGTGCGGCGCAGATGCGGGCGCATTTTTGCCGCAGCTAGCCTGGCGTGGTGAGTGATCACATGGACTTGGGGAAGTCGCCCGTGGATGCGGCCCCCACTATTTTTCGCGCAGCCTCTCAGCGAGCGGGCCGAACCAGTCGTCGGGGCGCCTTCATAGCGGCAGCATGCTGCTACGGCTTGCGGAGTCCCGCAGGATGCGGTCGCGCACCGTGCTCCAGGCGGGGATGCCCCCTCGCCGCATGCCTCAGCCAGCCGGCGGCCCGCGGCCGGCGCCTTCCAGCGCGCGTAGCTCGTCAAGGTAACGCGCCAACTCCTTGGGCCAGCTGTCGCCCCCGAACTCCATGATGGTGTAGCGCTCGCTGGCGAATGGCGGCTTGTCGTTGCCATCTGTGGCCTTTGCATGCGCGGCCACGTAGCGGTGGCCGTAGACATAGTGGTGCCCCCCTTTCTCTGGGGTCACAAACCAGGCGTACTCCTGCGTGTGGTCGATCGCTCCGGCCAAGCCGTACTCCTCAAGGAGAGAGAAGTCGAAGCGGTCGATGCCGAGCGCCACCACTCGGCTGGGCTCGGTCAGACGGCCCGCCTCGAACAGTTCGCGAATGCTGGGAGGCCAACCTTCGACGAGGAGAAAGCCCCCGCCAAGCACATCTTCGCCCCATGCGTCCACCACGCTTGTCGCCCACCCCGCCAACGTCAGCTCATTCGCCAGGCGAGCGAGATAGGCCGGATTGGTGCTCTCCCGGTCCCGCAGGATCGTGATAGCACGCTCCATCACGGCGTCCCCGAGGTGGGGGTGTCGCTGGAGACATCAACCATGATGTCATAGTCCCACAAGACCACGTCAGACCTCGAGAGCCCGTGCTCCGACAGCATCGCATTGTGCTTCCGGACGATCTCCGGTTCGAGCTCTCCGCGGCGGGTGTATCCCCGCTCGGACCACTCGAGCAGCTCCTGAAGAGGCGTGCGCTTGCCTCCCCGGACCTCGACACTTCCGACCTTCATGATGCTACCCGCCTGTTGCATTGCGGTCTGTGCGTAGGTGAACGAGTGGGTCTGGGTCACCGCCTCGTTCAACGGCACGCCCTTCTTCATCAGCACATGGAGTTGAAGTACGGCCTTGATGTTCTGGATCGTGCTCATCTTCACCCTCTTCGTCGCCCCCAGGGCAAACCCCGCGCGGCGCATCTGTCGGAGCGTGAAGAAGGCTTGTGTGGGCGTGCCCTGGCCGGGCTTGAGGGGCATGCCCTTGCTGACCCAGCGCGGCAGCTTGTCGTCGAAGAATGCATTCAGCATCGTGATCTCCCCTGTCGTCGGATCGAACCTGCGCTCGACGAAGCCGGTGGTCCCGTCCGGAGCCCAGAAGTCAGTGCGGATCCTGCCGTTCTTGTTGGTGCCGTGGGGAGGATCGTCTACCACCCTCCATCCTTCTGGCACCGCATCCGGGTCGATCGACTCGTAGAGCCCCGGCACCCGCTCCTCGACCCTGCCCGTGCCCTGGCCTGACGTCTGCCCCGGCGCAGGTTCTGGAGGGGGCTGCTTCGTCGCCGGCCAGGTCTCCGTGCCGTCCGCCGTCCGCGTCCCCGGCGTCCCCGCCACCGACTCCAGCAGCCGGCGTTCGCCGGCGGTCAGCGGGGCCTTGCCCTTGGCGTCGTTGCGCAGCAGCTCGGCGATGCGCTCGGGGGAGGCGCTGAGGGCGGCCTCCTCGACGTAGGGGCGCACGTCGCTGCCGCGGCGCGCCAGCGAGTCCTTGATGATGCCGGCGACCGACACCAGCAGGAAGCCGCCGCTGATGATGGCGTCGCCGATGGCGCTGGCGACGGCGTGGTCGCGCTGCTTGCGTAGCGACTCGCGCTCGGCCTCCGGGGCGCGCGCGATCTGGACCGCGAACTGCGCCTCCAGGTCGGCGACCGCGGCCTTGGTCTCGGCCGCGATCAGGTAGCCCTGAGCGCCGGCCAGGCCCGCCATCGAGCCGTAGTACATGCCGCGCACCAGCCCCGAGCCGCGCTGGATGGTCTGCGTGAAGCCACCCACGCTGGCGAAGTTGGTCGCCAGCGACAGCAAGTCCAGCGCCAGCTTGCCGTCGGCGCGCAGGCCGCCCTCGGTCTCTGCGCGGTGCTGCAAGGACAGCAGCGTGCTCGCGGTGCCCGCGGCGCCGCTGACGATCAGCAGGCCCGCCGACAGCACCCCGCCGCCGGGCAGCACCAGCAGCGCCAGCCCCGCCGCGCTCGCGACCGTCCCGAGCACGCTGCGCACCGTGCGCAAGGTGCTGCTCGTGTCGAAGCTGAGCTCGCGCACTGCGTGGTCGCCGTGCTGCAGCTGGACGGCCAGGTGCAGGGTGCCGTTCGGGTAGTCGTTGTGGCTACGCCACTGCGCCTTCAGCTCATCGAGGGCGGCGACCTCGGCGGCCGCCTGCGCGACCTCGGGGTCACGCGCGTGCGAGATCGCGTAGCCTACGGCCTGTTTCGGCTCCCCCGGACTCAGGGTCGAGTCGTGCACCGTCACCACGCACGCGGTCTTGTCCGACGGCGCGCTGTCCAGCTGGCGAAACTGGGCATACATCGACAGCTTCAGCTGCACCGAGGTCGAGTTCTCGCGGCTCAGGAAGGTGCCGTGCACAAGGTAGGGCTGCTGGCCCTGGTGCTGCTTCGCGATCCTCTGCTGCGCCCTGATCTGGCGCTCGGTCTGCGCCCGGTACAGCTTCAGCACCTCGGGCGACAGCTCGCTCGCCGCCCCCGCGACCTCGTCCAGCTCGTGGCGCAGCCCGGCGATCTCACGCTCGGGCGTAGGCGCCGCTGCGCCCTCGCGTGCACCCAGCGTGTCACCGCTGCGCTCGAACGGCGACCCCGGCAGCGACGCGTCGAAGACCTCGCGGTCGCGCGCCTTCTCGCTGTGAACCTCCACAGCGTGGGTCAGGATCAGCTCGGGGTAGGTCCCGAAGTGGCGGCTGCGGGGCGTCACCGCGAAGACGTAGCGGCCCGGGCCGAACACCAGCGGCAGGTGCACGACGCGGTCCGGGGTGTCGACCTCGAGCGGCGCTGGCCGCCCCGCCACACTGATCTTCCAGTGATAGCTGGCATGGCCAGGGACGTGGAGCAGCCAGCGCTTCGGGTAGCGTGGGTCGTCGAAGTCGTGCTGCACCTCGAAGCGCACCTTGGCGCCCGCGACGTGGATCGAGCCGGGCTCGGGCCCCAGCAGGCGCGCGGCGGGCGGGAAAGTCTCCGCGGCATCGACAGCGCTGCTGCCACCCTCCTCGACGCCCCCGGGGCTGCTGCCGGCGCGGGTCTCGGGCCCCACACGGCCGCTGCTGGCCACGCCCGGGCGCTCGCCCGCCTTGCCCGCGCCGCCTTCCTCCAGCGCCTTGCCCCGGCTGCCCTTGCGTCCGCCCGCGCCCCCGACGGGCCGAAAACCAGGGCTGATCGCGGCCGCGGCCAGCTCGGGGTGGTTGTCCTCCATCCAGTCGAGCATGCCGGCGTGCAGCTCGGGCAGGATGTGCACCAGCAGGACGCGCTCGCGGTAGGCGCGCGCGTCGAAGGCCCCGCTGCCCCACTCGACCACGCCGCGGGGCGAGGCCACGAACGCGGCGATGACGGCCTCGGAGGCGCCCGGGAACACCGTCCGCGCCAGCTCGCCGAGCACGCGCACCCGGGCGTCGCCGGTCCAGCGCCGCACGTCGTCCCCGTTCCACACCATCATCCAGCCGTTGCCGACGGGTGAGATGAAGACGCTGCCGCGCGGTGGTGGCTCGGGGCCGGCGCTGGCAGCGGCGACCGCCTTGCGGCGCGCGAACGACAGCTCGACGGGGGCGACCACGGCGCGCTCGCCGCTGACCACGGCGTCCGCGGCGCGATCTGCGTCGGCCTCGACGGCGTCGGCGCTGGCGCCATCGCGGGCGCGCCCGCGCGCTGCGCCGAGCGACACCGGCCCAAGCTCGCCACCGGTCCCGCCGCGCCCCTGCGCGATGTGCGCGAACTCGTGCGCGATGGTGTGCAGCCCTTCGCGCGTGTCGGGGCGAAACTCGCCGCGTGCGAAGCCGATCTCGTCGGCCTCGGCCCAGGCTCGCGCCCCCATGCGGTCGGCCTTGTCCGCTGCCGCCTCGTCGGTGCGCACGCGCACATCGCCGAAAGACTGCCCGAAAGCCTGCTCCATCCTGGGGATGACCGACCGCTCCATCCCGTCCGTGAGCGCGCGGCGGCCCGGCCACCGACCTCCGTCCGCGCCCGGCTGCACCATGCCGTAGCCCGAGTCCCAGGCCTGGCCGTAGTCGTCACGGTCGCCGCCCCCGCTCGCACGGCCATACTCGTCGACCTGGTGCCCGCCGTAGTCATCGCGCTCGCGCTGTCGCCGCCCGGCCACGCCGCGTCTACCAGCCCCGGCGGGCGTGAGGGACTCCGTTCGACCGCGCAGCCACGCCACCGCGCGCGTCTTCGAACATGGGCTCGCTTCGGTTCATGCGGCGGTCTTCGTCAGGAGGGTGCGGTTGTTGCGTCGCCGACCTTGGCCACTGGGGGAGCATGGACGCGACACCCCGGTACCCGCCCCTGAATCGTCGTCTCGCACGCAAATAGTGGGGGCCGCATCAGGTGCGGCAAATTTGTCGGCCTTTGTCGGCCTCCCGGCGCAACAGCACGGCGGCGGTGCCGATGACCGGGTATGCGCAAGTCAGCAGGTCGGCAGGACAGCCTTCGGATCCGGTTGCCGCCCGCGTTGCGGCAGGAGCTGCGGGAGCAGGCGCGTGCGCGGCGGGTGGTCGAGGCCAGCATCGTGCGGCTGGGCGTGGCGCTGGTGCTCGACGAGCTGCGCAAGGACGCGCGGCCGGAGGACGACCGGCTGGGGCTGCCGGAGCACCTGCTCGAGCGCGTGCCGCGGCTGCGGGGGGCGCGCTCGGCGCCCGGTGCGACCAGCCTGGTGTCGCCCGAAGGGCGGCCGTTGCGGGGACGCAAGCGTGGGGCGGAGCCGGCGGAGTGACGGGCGCAGGGTGAGCCGTCGGAGTCCGGCAGCAGCGGCGAAGAGCCGGCTCGGCTCGACGGATTGACCGTGAACCGCTACTATATGAGCTACTACATGCGCTATTCACATACAATGGCTCATATATTGGCCCTTGATAGCGTCTCTCCCGCTGCGATCGCGGCGGACCTGGCGGCGCGGGCGCGGGCGCGGCGGCTGGAGGCCAACCTCACGCAGCAAGGGCTGGCCACGCGCGCCGGGATCAGCCTCGGGAGCCTGAAGCGCTTCGAGCGCACCGGGGCGGTGTCGCTCCAGGGGCTCATCCGTATCGCGGTGGCGCTGGGGCTGGGTGAGGGCTTCGCAGCCGTGCTGGCCGCGAAGGAGCTGCGCACGCTCGATGAGATGCTGGCCACACCGCCCAGGCGCGTGCGCGGGCGGCGGCGCTGATGACAGCGGCGCGGGCACGGCTCGACCCGATCAGGTTGCTGCACGTCGAGCTCGCCGAGCCGCGGGGCATGCGACCGGTCGGGCGGCTGGCCTGGCAGCGGGGGCGCGTGCTGTTCGAGTACGAGCCGGCCTTCCTCGAGCGCGCGCTGCCGCTGTCGCCCTTGCGGCTGCCAGCTGGACCCGGGGTGCTGGTCGCGGGGCCCGAGCCCTTCGACGGTCTCTTCGGCCTCTTCAATGACAGCCTGCCCGACGGCTGGGGGCGCCTGCTGCTGGAGCGCAGCCTGGCCAAGCTCGGCGTCCTGCCCGCGGCGCTGACGCCCCTCGATCGCCTCGCCCACGTGGGGCGGCGCGGACCAGGAGCGTTGTGCTACCGGCCGGCCCACTCGACGCGACGCGCCCGCTCGGGCGCGCGGCTCGACCTCGATCAGCTCGCCAGCGAGGTGCGCGCCGTCGTCGCGGGCGATGCCGGCGACCTGCTCGAGCACCTGCTCGACCTGGCGGGCTCGTCGGGCGGTGCCCGCCCCAAGGTACAGGTGGCCTGCAGCGCAGACCGCAAGCGGCTGGTCGCCGGTTCAGCCAGGCTCAAGCGCGGGATGACCCACTGGCTGGTGAAGTTCCGCGCCGCCACCGATCCGCCCGACGCCGGGGCCATCGAACACGCCTACGCCGAGATGGCCCGCGCCGCGGGCATCGACATGGCCGAAACCCACCTGTTCCCCGCGAGGACCGGCCCAGGCTACTTCGGCACCGCGCGCTTCGACCGCGAGCGCGACCGTCGTATCCACGTGCACAGCGCGTGCGGCCTGCTGCACGCGGACCACCGGCTGCCCAGCATCGGCTACGTCGCGTTGCTCAACGCGACACGACTCCTGACCAGGAGCCAGCTCGAGGTCGAGCGCATGTTCCGCCGCATGATCTTCAACGTGCTGGCCCACAACCGTGACGACCACACCAAGAACCACGCCTTCCTGATGGACGCTGACGGTGCATGGCGCTGTTCGCCGGCGTTCGACGTCACCTTCTCGTCGGGCCCCGGAGGCGAGCATGCGCTGGATGTCGCCGGGGAGGGCGCGGCCCCAGGGCTCGCGCACCTGACCGAGGTCGCGCGCCAGGTCAGCGTCAGCCCGCGCTGGCTGGCTGGCTGCGTCGACCAGGTCCGGGGCGCGCTGGCGCGCTGGCCCAGCTTGGCGGCGGACAGCGGCGTCTCGCGCAAGAGCGCCCGGGACATCGCGCGGCGGATCCAGGGGCGTGCGCCGGGGCGCTGATGGGATATGGTTCGCGGATGCGGATCTCCGTGCGGTATTTCGCGGTGGCGCGTGAGCGGTTGAAGCTGGAGCAGGAGGCGCTCGACCTCGCGGCGGGGGCGCCGGTGCGCGCGGTGATGGATGCGCTGTGCGCGCGGCATCCGGGGCTGGCGGCGATGCGGGCGCACCTGCGCGTGGCGGTGAACCAGGACTTCGTCGCGGACGACCACGTGGTCGCGGACGGTGACGAGGTGGCGCTGATCCCGCCGGTGGCGGGCGGGGCGGGCGCGCTGGTGCGGGTCCAGGACGCGGCGCTGTCGCTGGACGAGGTGGTGCGCGCGGTCGGCGGGCCGGGCCTCGGCGGCGTCGTGACCTTCACTGGCGTCGTGCGCGACAGCAGCCAGGGCAAGCGCGTCGAGCGCCTCGAGTACGAGGCCTATGTCGAGATGGCCGAGAAGGTCATCCGCGCGCTGGTCGACGAGGTCGAGGCCGAGACCGGGGCGCGCATCGCGGTGCTGCACCGCATCGGCAAGCTGGCCATCGGGGATCTCGCGGTGGTCATCGCGGCGGCGGCGGCCCATCGCGCCGAGGCCTTCACCGCCTGTCGCGCGGTCATCGACCGCCTCAAGGAGCGCGCCCCGATCTGGAAGAAGGAGTTCGGCGACGACGGCGCGGTGTGGGTCGGCATGGGGCCGTAGCCAGATCTTTTCACCACCCGACCCGCATGAACACCAGGTATGCGCGAGGGTTGGTGGTGTCGATGAGGACCGCGCACCGGGACGTCACGCGGCACGTCCCCACGAGCGAGGCTCCCGCCTTGTTGGGAGTGAACCACGCCGGTCTCCCATACTCCCGTGCGCCGAGGCGGGCGGGCAGGGGGCCCGGAGAGAGTGACCTCAGGGGGCCAACGCTCCCGAGAATGTCATCGACCCGCTCTGCGGGCACCTCGAACCGCAACCACGTCGTTCCGTGCGGGAGGTTCTCGTTCCACTCTCCGCGTATCGCCGTCGCGCTCGTCGGTAGGATGATCCCGGTGCGTGCTTCGATCCGGTCTCGGTCGAGGTCGCGCTCGACCACGTTCTGTTCGGGCAGGAGCCGGCTACACCCCAGAACGAGCGCGACGACCGCTGCCACCGGCCACCTCCGGGGCGTCATTGTCCAGCCGCTGCCCGTGCCTGCAACAGCGCGACGAAATACCGTGCGACCTGCTGGGAGATGTGATGGTAGGCCTTCCACACCACGAGGCCCGACTCGTCGGGAACGCCCACGCTGATGCCAGCAAAGAACTCGAGAGCCCTTCCCCTTGACCTCCGTCCAGTCAGCGCGACCGCCATGCCCAGCACGTCTCTACTGATGACGGAGGTCCGGGCGATCACGGTACCGGGCGCCCCGCCGTCGAGCCCCTGAAGTCTCGCAAACGAGGACCAGCGTCGAAGCTGTCGCGCAGCGGCGTAGTACCTCCCGACACTCACCACGAGGCCCGCCTCCTGGTCGAGCGCGATCAAGTACGAATCGATGTCACCGCGCAGATCCTCGCCGGAGGCGGACTCACCCACCGCGCTCTCGAGGCCTGGTGGCCAACCTTCGAGGAGCCTCCCGACCGGCAGACGCGATGTCTCGATGAAGTGCGAGACGACGCTGCCCAGATCCCCCGCATAGGTGGCGGCTGCATGGTTGTCGGCGATCCTGGTGAGGCTCAGTCCCATACGGGAGATGTCGACCTCCCCACGGTGCAGCCGGGCATCCAGGCCGGCGAGCACGTGCCCGAGGTCTACCGCTCCGCCTCCGATCGCCACGGGTTTGGCGGCGTCCAGCTCGGCGCGCACTGCTCGCAGCTGCGGTGAAGCCGCCCAGCTGGGAGGGGGCCTCGTCGCGGCCGCCGAGGCGATGATGCGGTCCCACCCGGGGCCGTCGTAGAAGATCTTCCGCAGCGCACTCACGCGCTGTGAAAAGGTGTAGCCGTCGGACGCAGCCGCGTCTTCCAGTTTCCTCAGGTTCGAAAGGAAGCGGTCGAGGTCGGGCCCGGCGCCGTAGGTCCGAGGCTTCGTCGCCGCGATGAGAGTTGCTGTTCCGCGGTTGACTGGCTCCGTCATGCGGTGCGCAGCGCCGGTCATCCGGTGTGCTTCGCCGGTCATCCGGTGCGCATTGCCGGTCATCCGGTACGCGTCACCGATCATCCGGTGCACATCCCCCGTCATCGGGGATCCAGGGTCCTTCGGGGGCACGCGGAGACTCTGCACCGACCGGGCACCGACCGCCAGCCGGAAAAGAACGGCCTGAGATCCGCGACTTGTGAGATTTCCGCGCAACCGCGGGCACCTCGGGCCGAGACCCTCTGCAACCACGGAGGGCGGACATGAAGCGTGCGACGAGGGTGCTCGGGGACAGGGTGCGGACGGCCGGGGCGAGGCTGGCGCTGCGGGTGCTGGGGGGGCGACGGGAGATGGCGCGGCTGCCCAGGCATGGCCGCTTCAACCTGGGGGGCGACCCCTCCAATGATCTGGCGCTGGACGATCCCTATGCGTCCGCCTTCCACGCCTATCTCGAGTGCGACGACGGGCGCATGGTGCTGCACGATCTCAAGTCGACCAATGGCAGCTTCGTCAACGGCGCGCGCGCCATCGCGGTCGAGGTCGAGCGCGGGGCACGCCTGCGCATCGGGCGGTCGAACATCGTGGTCGTCGACAGCGCGGTCGACGAACGTGGCGGCGGCACCCTGGCGGCGGCGGAGGACGTCAGCGGCGGCGCGGCGTGGCGCATGATCGGGCGCTCGCGCGGGCTGGCGCGCACCATCGACCTGGTGGTGCGGGCGGCGCCGTCGCGCGCGCACGTCCTCATCCAGGGCGAGAGCGGCACCGGCAAGGAGCTGGTCGCGCGCATGCTGCACGAGTCGTCTCCACGCGCACGGCAGCCCTTCGTGGTCGTCAACTGCGGCGCCATCCCGCGCGAGCTGGTCGAGAGCGAGTTCTTCGGCCACGAGCGCGGCGCCTTCACCGGCGCCACCGAGCGCCGCGCCGGCGTGTTCGAGCTGGCCGACAAGGGCACCCTGTTCCTCGACGAGATCGGCGAGCTGCCGCTGGCCCAGCAGCCGCGTCTGCTGCGCGTGCTGGAGACGCGGCGCGTGCGGCCGGTGGGCAGCAGCGAAGGTGAACGCGAGGTCGACGTGCGCGTGGTCGCGGCCACCCACCGTGATCTCGCCGCCGAGGTCGAGGCCGGGCGCTTCCGCCTCGACCTGTACCACCGGCTGTCGATGCTGAGCCTGGTGGTGCCGCCGCTGCGCGACCGCCCCGACGACCTGGAGCCACTGGCGCGCCACTTCCTGGCCGCCGAGGAGGCCGACGTCGGCCCACGCCAGTTCGCCCCCGACGTGTTCCTGGCCATGCGCAGCTATCACTGGCCCGGCAACGTGCGCGAGCTGCGCAACGCCATCATGCGCGCCGCCACCCTGAGTGACAGCGTCATCACCTCGGCCGAGCTGATGGCCGGCGTCAGCGCCCTGCCCGAGCGCCCGCGCCGCGGCTTCAGCCGCGACGACGCCGCCCCCGTGGTCATCGACGGCGCCGGCTCCGACGAGGCCGCCCGCGTCGAGCGCCAGCGCAGCTTCGACGACCACTGCCGCGACCTCTACATGCAGACCCTGGTCGACGCCGGCTCCATCCGCGACGCCGCCGCCCGCCTGGGCATGCCCAAGTCGACCCTGGCCGACCGCATGCGCCGGCTCGGGGTCAAGCACCGCAAGCCCTGAGCCCCCTCGCCTCGACGGTCACGGACCGCCGCCCGGCACCTCGACCCTCAGTCCGACTCGGGGACCTTGTCGCTCTTGTCCTCGACGCTGGGGTGCTCGGTCTTGTCGCCGTCCTGGACGTGTTCCTTCTCGAGCTCGTCCCCGCTGCCCTTGTCCTTGTCGCGCTTCACCACCCCGTCGCGCTTGGGGTTGAAGTTCTCCTGCCCGGGCTGCGGGTCATCGATCGGGAACGGCTTGAAGCCGCGCTTGGCCACCGGATACGGCGGCGGATTCTCCAGCACGATCTGGTCGCTCCCCGCTGGCGTCGGCACCGGTGGGTTGCTGTCCAGCGCGACCGCCTCGTTCTGCGGCGTCGGCAGCGGCGGACGCGGCACCTCGGGCGCCGGCGGCGCAGCCGCGACCGGGGGCGGCGGCGGCGCCAGCGGGGGCGGCGGCGGCGCCACCGCGGCCGCGCCACCCAGCCCGCCGGCGCCACCGGCGACCGGGTTCACGTTGGCGGCCATCGGCGCGGGGGTGGGGTCGAACGGGCAGTTCTGCGTCCAGATCCCGCGGATGCGCCCGAACTGACCCTCGAGCCGGTTCAGGTAGCGTCCGTCGGGCAGCTTGCCGGCGTACGCGAAGCCCAGGAACGAGCGCATGCGATCGGCACGCTGCATCAGCTCCTCGTCGAGCTTGAAGCGCACGCACAGCTTGACCTCGGAGTTGGCCACCGGGTCGGCGAACTCGATGCGGCCCACGATCTCCAGCTCGCCGTCGGGCGACGACGCCTTGAAGTTCTTGAACGTCGCCACGCCCTTGGTGATGGGCAGCGTGGCCGACAGCTTGCCCATCCGGATCGTCGTGCCGGTGAGCGCCTTGTCATTGCCCAGGGTGCAGTCGCCGGTCTCGCACTTCAGCGTGATGCTGCCCTGTGCCTTGGCCCACTTGTGGCCGGGCAGCGTCAGGTCCAGCTTCAACCCCAGCCCGCCCGCGAGCGGCAGGTTCTGCACGTTCTGCGACAGCCAGGGCAGAAACTCCATCGGCAGCGTGCCGCTGGCGGCGATGCGATCCTCGGCCTTGCTCGACTGGTAGCGCCCGCTGAGCTTGCCGTCGGGCACCTTGGCGTAGAAGCTCAGGTCGACCTGCTTCTTGCGCAGCTTCATGAGCTGCACGTTGACGCCGACCTCGTCGATGGGGATGCGCACCGTCTTCTCGGTCGCGGTCTTGGGCCGGCTCTGCAGCACGACGTCCGACAGGGTGGCGCGGCCGGGGAAGAAGCCCAGCGAGATCTTGCCGATCTCGAGATCCCAGCCGGCGCGCGCGGCGCCGGTGATGGCCATCTCCTTGAAGCGCTCCACCGGCAGGGTCGCGTACAGGAAGACCAGGAACATGAAGAGGCCGAACACCGGGTAGCCGACCCACATCAGGATCTTCTTCTGGCGGTCGCTCAGCGAGAACGGGAGCTTGAAGGCCGTCATCCAGTGATCTCCTTGTCGTCCCCGGCGCCGTCGCCCTTGCCCTTGTCGCCTGGCTTGCTCGGCTTCTTGGGAGCCTCCTTGGCGCGTTCGAAGGTCGCCACGGTCAGCTCCACGTCCAGGCGTTCATGCTGGTTGAAGTATGTCTTCACTTGCAGCCGCTGTACCACCACGACCTGTGACTCCTCGACGTTCTTCAGGAAATTGCCCAGCTGCTCGAGGGTCACGCCGCGCAGCTTCATGTCGACCGACTTCTCGACGAACTTGCCGCGCGGCTGCGGGGTGCGGTCGGTTTGCTCCGGGATGCTGACCCCGGCCTTGGCCGCCGCCGCCTCCAGGTAGGTCGACAGCACCGGCGCGGTGGGCCCGATGATGGCCATCAGCTCCTCGTCACGCCGCTTGCGCGCGGCCACGGCGTCGCGGCCGCGGTCGATGGTGCGGATGGCCTCGCTGAGCAGATGGTTGCGCTGGCGCCGCTTGTCGAGGCCGCTCCTGATGACCCAGGCCACCGCCAGCAGCGCGACCACGGTGACGCTGACGCCGAGCACCATCACCATGCGGCGCTCGCGCACCGCCAGGTTGTCCCACCAGCGTCCCAGGGCGCTGGTCTGTGCCTGCTTCTGTGTGCGTGTCATCTTAGCGCCGGGTCCTCACATGCACGAGTGGGCGATGGTCATGGTGAACTGCTTCTCGTCGGGGCCCACGCCGGCGGTCATCTTGCCCTTCTGGATGTCGCCGATGCACTTCAAGGTCTTCAGCGCGGCCTCCAGCGTCTCCAGCTCCTTGGCGCTGGCGACCGTGGCCTTGAGCGAGATCTTCTTGGCCTTGATCTCGAGCTCGGTGATGTCGAGCTTGATCTTGTCGCGCTCGGGCAGGGCGCGGCTGATGTCGTCGAGCAGATCGTAGGCCGACAGCCGCGGCAGCGGCGAGTCGGCCGCCTTGCCGGGGCGGATCTCGGTCTCGGCGTCCTCGGGATCGATGGGCCGGCTCAGCACCTCCATCGAGATGCTGTCGAAGCGATCGCTGAGGATGCGCTCCTCCTTCTTGAGCTTGCTGAGCTCCGACCAGGCCATCACCGCGGCCAGCGCGATCAGCGTCAGCGACGCCGAGGCGATGGCCACCGCGCGCTGGCGCAGGAAGGAGTAGTCGACCTTGTAGGCGAACTCCTCCTGGCGGAAGTCGTAGGCCGCGCGGCCCGAGGCGCCCTCCAGGCCGATGCCCAGCACCAGCGCCAGCTCGGGCGCGGCGCCGCCGAGGTCCAGCGCGGCGGCCAGCGGGGCCAGCTCGGGCGTGGGCGCCAGGCGCAGGGCCTCGACCGGCAGATCCAGCGCCTCGCCCAGCCAGGGCACCACGCCCTGCAGCCGCGACGCGCCGCCGCACACCTGCAGCCCGCTCGGCGCCACGCCGAACGAGGCGCGGAACGCCGCCAGGGTCTGGCGCAGATCGCGCACCAGCGGCGACAGCTCGCCCACGCACAGGTCGTGCACGGCGCGCTGCTCCGGCGTCAGCCCGCCCAGCTGCGCGCGCGGCGCCACGAAGGCCGAGCCGTGCTTGACCTCGTCGGCGCGGCTGGGGTGGATCTGCCAGCGCTTGGCCACCGCGGCCGACACGTGGCGACCACCGCGTGGCAGCGTGCGCGACATCAGGGTCACACCGCCCAGCACCACCGACAGCGTGGTCTGCGAGTGGCCCATGTCGAGGATGCCGACCGGGGCGTCGCTCTTGACGACCTGGCCCAGCACCAGCGGCGCGGCCAGCAGGGCGCGCGGCTCGCTGCCGGTGGCGGCGGCGCTGCGCTCGAGGTGGGCCTTGATGGCGCTGCGCAGGGCGGCAGCGACCAGCACGCGGGTCGGCCTGGTGCCCGGCGTGGGGGCCACCGCGCCCGGGGGCGAGCCTGGCGCGGGCTGGTTGCTGGCGGCCGGCGTCGCGGCCTGACCGGCGCCACCAGCGCCACCACCCGCCCCGGCACCGCCCGCCGCGCCCGGCGCACCTGGCGTCCCCGCCGCCGCAGCCTCGGCCGAAGCGTGCGGCGCCGGATCCTCCAGCGCGGCCAGGATGCGGTGGTCGAACACCACCTCGTCGACGTCGCGCGCGATCTGGGCCTCCAGCTCGTTGCCGACCACCATGTCGATCTTCTTGGCGTCCGAGAACGGCAGCGACAGCAGGCGGATCATCAGGCCGTCGCCGCCCAGCGCCTCGAAGCGCTGCTCGCCGTGCAGCCCCTTCTGCACGATGAGCTGGGCCAGCGCGCGCATGGCCCGCTCGGCCACCGGCTCGTCGCCAGGGCCCACGGGGGCGCTGTAGAACGCCGTGGCCTGCACGGTGCGGAAGCCGAGCGTCAGCTCGACCACCTTGACGGTGTGGGACCCGAGGTCCACGCCCAGTACCTTGTGCGCCATCCGTCCTAGTCCTCGCGCCAGTAGACCCAGGTACCGGTGCGGTACTGGGGGTCGATGTTGTTCTGGTTGACGTGCTGCGTGTCGAAGATGCCGAAGATCCGCTTGGTGACGCGGCCGACCGTGGCGGTCGACTCGACGCGGTAGGTGCGCCGCGGGCCGTCGATGACCAGCTGGTTCAGCTTGCCGGTGTCGAGCTCGATGCCATCGATATCGGGTGGTGCCTGGGTCTGACCGCCAGCCGGGTCGCCGCTGCCGCTGCCACCGCCGCCGCCGAGCAGGTTGCCCAGGATGCCGCCGCCCGGCTTGACCAGCGCCTCGCCGGGCTCCTTCACGGTGCTGACGAAGGTCTGCACCGTGAAGGGCGTGCCCCACAGCTGGCGCACCTGGGTCACCGCCTGCACCAGCTTGAGGAACTTCACCGGGTCGGTCAGCACGGGGTCCGACGGGTTCTTGGCGGCCTGGTAGATCAGCATGGCGAACACCGGCGCGCTGCGCGGATCCAGCGCGGCCAGGTTGACCTTGCAGCCGCCGTACACGGTGAACGACGAGCGGAACTTGTCCATGAAGTCGTCGCCGATGCCGCGCACCAGCTGCAGCTCCTCCACGGTGTCGATGTAGTTGTTCTTGGCCAGGTAGGGCTCGTTGGTCTGATCGTAGCCGTACTGCTCGCCCTGGCCGGGCGCGCCGAACATCGACTCGTCGCGATCGATGTAGTCGAGGATGGCGTGCACCATGGTGGCGCGATCGGTCAGCTGACCGTCGGGGCCCTCGGTCAGGAAGAAGCGGTCGTACTCGGGTGACAGCACCAGCGCGGCCAGCTTGCCCTCCAGCGCCTGCTGGCTGGCGGTCGAGCCGCCGGCGCAGTTCAGGTTGATGCGGCCGTCGTCGGTGTCCATCTCCAGCGAGAAGTCCTGCTTGCCCTTGAGGCCGAGGCCCTTGATCTTCGAGGTGTCGATCGGCCCCATCAGCGAGGCCAGCCCCTCGACCTCGTCTTTTTGCCCGGAGAATGCGCGGATCATCGTGGGCACGAACTCGGCCAGCTGGATGTCGCCGATCTGCTTGCGGAACTTGTCCATCACCGACTGCTGCACCTTGATGACCAGGCGCGACAGGTTGATGCCCGAGCGCGCCAGGTAGTGCGCGCGCAGATCGTCGCGCGTGTTGAGCGCCGACTGGATGTCGGTCTCGCTGCGCTTGCGATACGACAGCTGCAGCGCGCCCAGCACGGTCAGCCCGGCGGTGACGATCAGCAGGGCCACGCCACGCTGGGCGTTGCGCTGGCGGCGGGTCGCCGGGCCGGCGCTGGCGGCGCGCGGAAACGCCGGCTGCATCAGCCGTCGCCAGATCCGCGTCATGGGTTCGCTGAGCTTCATCAGTTGGCCGACAGGTTGAGCGCTTCCTGCATGTACACGAAGGTCTCGGTGGTGATGACCAGGTCCTTGCCGTACTCGTCCTTGATGGTCAGCTTGAGGCGCACGCGCTCGGGCACGCGGTAGGGCTGGCCGTCGGCGCTGGTGGTGTTCCAGTCCTGCTTCCACTCCTTGGCGCGCGGGTCATACACCGTGAAGTCGAGGCCGGTGACGCCACGCAGCAGGATGTTGGTCTCGCCGTCGAGCCGCTCGATGGGCTTGGCGTCCAGGCGACGCGCCTCGAAGCGCATCAGGTTCTGCTGCTCGGGCTTGTCGGGATCGTTGTCGAGGAAGTACTTCACCACGGTCTGATCCGACTCGTTGGCGTCCTGGTACAGGCGCATGTGGTTGGTCGTGGTGAAGCTGAGCTCGTCGCTGCCCGAGTTGTCCTCCAGCACGAAGAAGGTGCGCTTGTCGACCGTCAGGGTGTCCTCGTTCTGCGACACATAGGCCTGCGAGATGTCGTGCACCATGCGCGTGGTGCTCAGGCGCACGCCGCGGTACAGCTCCTCGACGGTCTCGCTCTTGCGCGACAGGCGCGACACCTGGTCGGTGCTGCCCCAGACGATGAACAGGATGGTGACCAGCAGGCCCATCGCGATCATCACCTCGAGCAAGGTGAAGCCGGCCTGGCCACGAGCGCTGGCCGGTCGCGTGCGCGCGGCTGTCGCCGTCGCCCTCATGGCCCGGTGTCCTTGATGGCGCCCATCTGGATGGTCGCGTCGACCACCTTGGGGTCGGTGAAGTAGGCGACCACGATCAGCTTGCCCTTGCGCTCCTCGGCGCCGCGCATCGGGTAGGTCACCGTCAGCGTCACGCGCCGGATCGACTGCTCGAGCACGTTCTTGACCATGTCGACCTGGCCGAACAGCGCCATCGCGCCGAGGCCGCCGCCGCCGGACGACGCCGACGAGCCGCTGCCCGCCCCCATCTCACCAGCCGTCGCGCCCGCGGCCTCGGTCATCTCCTGCGCCGGCGGCAGCTCGACCTTCTCCGAGACCCAGCAATAGCTCCACTTCTTCTCGGGGTAGCCGTAGTCCTCGAAGTCGCCGCAGTCCTTCTCGTCGTCGTTGAGGCCGAAGCCCTCGTCGCGCACGTGGGCCTCGAGCTCCACCATCTGCAAGCGCGCCAGGTTGGTCGCGATGCTGAGCATCTTGGCGTTGTCGACCTGGGTGCGCGCCTGGCTGATGCCGCCGAGGTACATGCCCAGCGCGCCGAACAGGATGGCGAGCGAGATCATGATCTCGAGCAGCGTGAAGCCGGCCTGCCGGCCGTGGCGCGCGCGGGCGGTCATTTCTCCGGCGCCTCCTTGCCGGCGGCGTCGTGGCGCACCGCGGCGCCCTCGTCGTCCCGCGGCGGTCGCGTCATCACGCGCACGCGGCCGGTCAGCGGCTCCAGCGTCACCGCCCAGGTCTTGTCGGCGTCGCTGTCCCTGAGCAGGATGACCGACTTCTCGGCGTAGCCGACCGAGAAGAAGTTGATCTTGGCCTCGCCCTTGATGACCGGCTCGCTGAGGTGCGCGATGTCGACCGACTCGAACGAGATCCCCTTCTTGAGCGTGCGGATCTTGCCGGCGCCCTTGGGGCGGCAGCACGGCGGCGTGGCGGCGTCGGTCTCGGCCCCCTCGGGGGCGGCGCCCGGAGCTTCGTCGGCGCACCAGGGCGGCGGCGGCTGGCCCTCCTCGGCGGCCTCGGCGGCCTCGCGATCACGCTTGGCGCTCTCCTCGATGGGCGCCTCCACGTGCGCCAGCGCCTCGGCCGCGCGCTTCAGGCGCTCCTCCTCGGCCTTCTCCTCGCGCTCGCGCTCCTCCTCGGGGTCGGTGCCGCGGCGCAGCGGCAGGCGGCGCTCGCAGCGCTCGACCCACCACTTGTTCGAGCCCAGGCGGATGGCGACGCGGTGATGCTTGCCGATCGCCAGCGAGCGATCGAAGGCCCAGCGCAGCGACGACGCCACCTCGGTGGTGCTGTCGCGCAGGCGGCTGCCGCGCATCTTCTGCAGCGCGTTGCCGCCCGCGAACGCGAGTCCCCCCACGATCGCCAGGACGATCAGCATCTCGAGGAGGGTGAAGCCGCGTTCGCGCATGCAGGGCCAGCCGGCTGGGCGGCTACAGCTTCCAGCTCAGGATGTCGTCGGCGGTGTCCCACTTCTTGTCGGGGCCGGCCGACGACACGTCGATGCCGTCCTTGTCCTCGGTGCCCGGGCACACGATGCGCAGCGGCACGTTCCAGGTGTCCTTGGGGTCGCCGTTCTTGTCGACCTTCTTCCAGTTCACGAACTTCTCGCGGATCATGGCCTGGCCGAGATCCTCGGGGCACGTGGTCTGGTCGTTCTCGTGGGCGCGCTCGTACTCGATGTAGCCCTGCGAGAACTGGCGCACGACCTCGATGCCGGTGTCCTTCTTGGCGCCCGACAGCGCGCGGAAGATGCGCGGACCGACCAGGACGCCCATCAGGAGGCCCAGGATCGCCAGCACGATCATGATCTCGAGCAGGGTCATGCCGGCCTGGCCCTGGCCCCGGCGCAGCGCCTTGGTGATCTCACGAGTGCTCTTGGTGGTTGCGACTGCCGACATCGAACGCCTCCTCTACTGGGTTGCCAGACTCTGCATGTCCATGATGGGCATCAAGATCGAGAACACGACGAACGCGATGGCGCCGCCCATCAGCACCAGCATCAGCGGCTCCAGCATCGACGTCAGCCGGGTCAGGCTGGCGTCGACCTCGTCCTCGTAGTTGATGGCGATGGTCTCCAGCATGACCTCGAGCTGGCCGGCCTTCTCGCCGACCGCGATCATGTGGGTGACGATGGGCGGGAAGTGGCCCGACTTCTTCAGGGTCACGGCGATCGACTCGCCCTCCTTGATGGCCTCGCGCGCCTTCTCGACCGCCTCGACCAGGATGACGTTGCCGAGGATGTCCTTGGCGATGTCGAGCGACTTGAGCAGGTTCACGCCCGAGGCCAGCATGGTCCCAAGTGTGCGCGTGAAGCGCGCCACGACCACCATGCGCACCAGGTTGCCGACCAGCGGCAGCTTGAGGACGAAGGCGTGCCACTGCCGCTTGCCCGCGGGCTTGCTGCTCCAGGCCGCGAAGGCGACCACGCCGACCAGGGCCAGCAGCGTGAGCAGCCAGTACCACTTGCCGACGATGTGCGACGACCAGATCAGAAACTCGGTGTTCCACGGCAGCGACTGCTCGTTGTCGGCGAAGATCTCGGTGATCTTCGGGATGACCGCGATCATCAGGATGGCCACGATGGCGACGCCGACCACCGCCATGATGATGGGGTAGACCATGGCGGCCTGGACCTTGCTGCGCAGCTTGAGGTCGGCCTCCATGAAGTCGGCCAGGCGGGCCAGCACCTGCTCCAGGTTGCCGGCGGTCTCGCCGGCGCGGACCATGTTGATGTAGAGCTCGGAGAACACCTTCTCGGTGAAGGGATCCTCGCCCTTGGCCTTGCGCACCAGGATCTGCATGACCACCGCGAGGCCGCGGCCGGCCAGCGCGCGGGCCTGCTTCTGGTTGAGCAGCGCGTCGGCCAGCGTCGAGCCCTCGTTCACCCGGGTCTTGACGTCGCCGATGATCGACTTCAGCGCGCGGTGGTCGGTCTGATCGAACAGCGCGGCCAGCGACTCCGACAGCGTGATGCCGGCGCGCAGCAGCGTGGCCAGCTGCCGCGTCATCAGCGACAGATCCTTGCGCGTGACGCGCGCTGGCCCGAGCAGGTTGTTCCAGGAGAACTCGCGCGACAGCCCCTTGCCCTTGGTGATGCCGGCGCCGGAGCGGTCCTCCTTGACGTCGCTGACGAAGATGCCCTCGCGACGCAGCACGCCGCGCAGGGCCTTGGGCGAGTCGGCCTCGCGCACGCCCTTGGTGGGCTTGCCGGTGGCGTCGATGCCGTTGAAGGCGAAGACCGGCATGGTCAGCCCCGATCCTCCGCGGTGGCCATCATGACCTCCTCGGCGGTGGTCATGCCGGCGATCACCTTGGCGGCGCCATCGTCACGCAGCGTCTTCATGCCCTTGGCGACGGCGGCGCGCTTGAGCTGGCCGGAGTCGGCGTTCTTCAGCGCCAGGGTGCGGATGTCGTCGTTCATCAGCAAGAGCTCGTAGATCCCCGTGCGACCCGCGTAGCCGGTGCCCAGGCAGCGCGCGCAGCCCTTGGCGCGGTACAGCATCCCGGGCGGCGGCGGCTGCGAGTTCTTGAAGCCCTGCGCGCGCACGTTGCCGGCCTGGAAGGCGTCCCAGTCGATGCCCAGGCGGCGCACCTCGTCCTCCAGCGGTCGGTACGGCTCGCGACACTCCTTGCACACACGGCGCACCAGGCGCTGCGCCAGCAGGCCGATCAGCGACGACGCCACCAGGAAGGGCTCGACGCCCATCTCGACCAGGCGGGTCACGCCGCCCGCGGCGTCGTTGGTGTGGATGGTCGAGAACACCAGGTGGCCGGTCAGCGAGGCCTGGATGGCGATCTCGGCGGTCTCCACGTCGCGGATCTCGCCGACCATGATGACGTCGGGATCGTGGCGCAAGAAGGAGCGCAGGCCGGCCGCGAAGGTCAGCTCGATCTTGGGGTTGACCTGGGTCTGGCTGACGCCCTCGAGCTGGTACTCGACCGGGTCCTCGATGGTGAGGATGTTGAGGTTGGGCGAGTTGATCTTGGTCAGCGCCGAGTACAGCGTGGTGGTCTTGCCCGAGCCGGTGGGGCCGGTGACCAGCAGGATGCCGTGCGGGCGCCGGATGAGATCCTCCATGGCGCGCTGGTGATCGGGCGAGAAGCCGATGTCGGCCATGTCGAGCAGGACCGCGGTGCGATCGAGCAGTCGGATGGTGATGCGCTCGCCGCCGCCACCCGCCGCGATGGGGATGGTCGCGACGCGCATGTCGATGTCCTTGCCGGCGATCTTGCGGCGAATGCGGCCGTCCTGCGGCATGCGCTTCTCGGCGATGTTGAGGCCGGCCATGATCTTCACGCGCGAGATGATCGACGGCATGAACTGCTTGGGCGCGCGATTCTTGAAGTAGAGCTCGCCGTCCATGCGGTAGCGGACGGTGACCTCCTTCTCGCCGGGCTCGATGTGGATGTCGGAGGCGTGGTCCTTGACGGCCTGGAACATCAGCGAGTTGACCCAGCGGATGATGGGCGCCTCGTCGGTCAGGTCGAGGATGTCGACCAGCTCCTCGGCCTGGGCGCCCTCCTCGTCGGTCTCGCCGCCCTCGGTCTTGGCCAGCTCGCCGCCGGACTGGCGCGCGTAGACCTTGTTGATGATGTCGACGATGGTGCCGGCGGAGGCGATGACCGGCAGAAGCTCGCTGGCGCCGAGCAGGCCGCGCACCTCGTCGAGGGCGTAGATGTCGAGCGGATCGCCGCACGCCACGTAGACCAGGCCGGGGTCCTCGACCGCGCGCGTCAGCGGCAGCACCTGGTGCTGCTTGGCGAAGTTGATGGGCACCTGCTCGAGCAGCGTGGCGTCGACCTTCTCGGCGGTCAGCGCGCCGTCGAAGCCATAGCCGAGCTGGGTGCTCAGCGCGCGCAAGAGCTGCTCCTCGGTGATGGCGCGCATGCGCAGCAGGATCTCGCCGATGCGGCCACCCTCGATGCGCTGGGTGGCCAGCGCGTCGTCGAGCTCCTGGCGCTTCATCGGGGTCGACTGCAGGAGGTGCCAGCCCAGCAGGCCCTCCTCGCGCACACCTCCGGGGCCAGCGCCGGGCGCGGGCACGCCGAGCAGCGTGGGCTGCTGCGGGCCGGCCCCGAAAACGCCGGCGCCGACCTGCGGCAAGCGCACGTCGGTCACCTCGTCAGGCTCCAGCGTCGGCAGCTCGTACTCGTCGGGTGCCATCAGGGCTTGCCACCTGCCGGGGCAGGCGTCTCCGTCTTCTTCTTGGGGGCTGCCGGGGCTGCAGGGGTTGGTGACGGACTGGGGGACGGCTTGGCGCCGTCGCCGTCGAGGTCACCTTCGTCGGAGCCACCGCCGGCGCCGTCGGGCTCGCCGGTGCTGCCGTCACCATCGGGGTCGTTGCCGGGATCGTTGGCGGGCAGCTGCACCGGGCCGCGGAACTCGGTCGAGCGCAGCGACTCCTCGGCCTCGCGCAGCAGGCGGTCGTCCTCCTCGGACTGCATGACGGCCTGGTTGATCTCCTCGATCAGGCCGCGCTTGCGGCGGTAGTCGATGTTGGCCTCGAACTCGCGATCCTTGAAGGCGGTGTAGGTCTCGATGAACTCGCGGCGCTCGCGCAGCTTCTTCTCGTAGATCCGGCGCAGATCACCCTGGTTCTTGATGACGTACGGGGTCAGGAAGATGAGCAGGTTGGCCTTCTGGGTGACCCGCTTCCGCTGCCGGAAGAAGTAGCCCAGGATGGGCAGGTCGCCGAGCAGCGGCACCTTGGCCTCCTCCAGCGCCACGCGGTCGGTCATCAGGCCGCCGAGCACGACGGGCTGCTGGTCGCGCACCACGACCATGGTCTCCAAGGTCGACTTCGAGGTCTTGGGCGAGCCGGTCTGGTTGAAGTTCTCGGCCGTGATGCGCGAGACCTCCTGCTTGATCTCCAGGCGCACCATGTCGGAGTCGTTGACGTGCGGCTTGATGCTGAGCTTCAGCGCCACGTCCTGGCGCTGGATCTGCGGGATGATGGGGAGGAAGCCGGCACCGGCCTGGGCGCCGCCCGGGCTGGACTGGAACGGCACGTTCTCGCCGACCGAGATCTCGGCCTGCTCGTTGTCGGTGGTCAGGATGTGCGGCGACGACAGCACGTTGACGTCGGTGGTGGTCTGCAGCGCCTGCAGCACGATGCCGAAGGCCGGGATCGACACCCCGGCGCCCTGGATCTTGATGAACTTGTCGGAGCCCTCGATCTCGGGGCCGATGACGCCGGCGGCCAGGCCGCTGAGCGCGGCCGGGTTGAGCAGCAGCGACGACAGGTCGCCGTTCTGCACGCCGCCGAAGGCCAGCGCGTCCTTGCCGCCGATGCCGAGCAGGCCGCCGCCGTGGAACGACACGCCCAGCTTGCGGATCTTGTCGACCGAGACCTCGAGGATGACGGCCTCGACGAAGACCTGACGTCGCGGCAGATCGAGGCGGCGGATGCTGTCGCGCAGGGCCAGGAAGTCCTGCTGCGAGCTGACGATGATGAGGCTGTTGGTCTCCTTGTGCGGGGAGATGCGGACCTGGCCCTCGAAGGGGCCGTCGCTGGAAGCCGCCGCGGGCTGGCGGCCGCCGCGCTGGTTGCCGCTGACGATGGCGTTCAGCGTGTTGGCCAGCGGCTCGGCGTCGGCGTTCTCCAGCGGGTAGACGTGGATGCGGCCCTGCCCGGCGCCGTTGATCTCGCGGTCGAGCACCTTGATGACGGCCAGGATGCGCTGGTAGCTGGCCGGGCTCGACACGATGATGACGGAGTTGGTGCGCTCGTCGCCGAGGATCTTGGTGGCCTGCACGTCGCTGGCGCTGACCGGGATGGGGCCGCTGCCGTCGTCGATGGTCTCGTTGATGCGCGGGCTGGGCGCGCGCCGGGTGTTGCCGCTGCCGCCGCGACCCCCCTGCTGCTGCTGCTGGAAGATCTCGTTGAGGCGCTGCACCATCTCGCTGGCCGGCACCTTGTTGAGCTGGACCACGAAGATGCCCTCGTTGGCGGCCGGCAGATCGACCTCGCGCACGACCTTGACCAGGCGGCGGATGGACGACCCGAAGTCAGTGATGATGAGCAGGTTGCCGGGCGCGTAGGTCGAGATGATGCCGACGTTCGACTTCAGACCGGACAGCAGCTGGCTGAGCTCGTCAGGGCTGACATAGTTGGTGCGGATGAGCGCGGTCACCACCTGATCGGAGCCAGGCACGCTGCCGGGGTTCCTGAAGATGGGCGGCAGCTCGTCCTTGGCTCGGAGCGACTCGGTGAGCTTGTAATAGCCACCGCCGTTGGGCACCACGGTCAGCTGCATCTGCTGCATCACGGTCAGGAACAGCCGCCAGGCCTCGTCCGCGGTGACCGGCGCCTGCGAGTAGATGGTGATCTTGGTCGAGCGCCCCGACAGGTTGACCGGGTAGATGAAGCGCTTGCAGGTGATGGCCTGGATCCACTCGACATAGTCCTTGAGCTCGGACTCGGGCTTGAGGGTGAGCAGGAAGCTGCCGCGCTGCGGCTTGCACTTGGTGGCCTTGGCGGCGCTGGCGGGCGCCGGCGCCTGGGCGCGGGCGACGCCGGCCGTGGTCGCGAGCGCGACCGCGAGTGCGAGCGCGGCGAGTGCTGCAGTGCGGATGCGGAGGCGGGTCGTCGTCACTGTCGTCACTCTCATGCTCACTTGATGGTGTAGTTCATGGACTTGGTCTCGCCGCGGCGCAGGATGCTGACCGACAGGTTCGGCGCCGTGCGCAGCTTGGTGTAGACCTCCAGCGCCATCGCTGGAGTCGACATGTCGTAGCCGTTGATGGCCTGGATGGTGTCGCCGTTGACCAGCCCGATCTTGGCGTACACGCTGCCCGGGCGGATCGCGTACAGCTTGAAGCCGTTGGGCTTGTTGTCCTTCACCGAGGGCACGATGCGCGCCGAGCGCGCCAGCGCCGAGGTGTCACCCAGCAGCTTGTCGAGCAGGCCGCGGTCGATGACATAGTCGGTCTCGCTGTTGCGCTTGATGCCCTTGTCGAGGTCGGCCTCCAGCGAGCCCTCGGGCGGCGGCGGCTCCGACGGGGTGTCGATGACGGGCGGCGGCGCCACCGCGGTCGCGACCGGGACCGGGCCGGTGTAGTTCTCGAGATCGAGGTACTCGTAGGTCGGCCCGTTCTTGAAGATGACGCGCTTGTCGAGAATGGCGTACATGACGGGGCCGCCGGGCAGCGTGTCGGCGACCCCGTAGGTCGCGGTCTTGGTGTTGGTGACGTCGCGGATGACGGCGCGGTGGTAGGACACCCGGCTGGTCGACAGCTGCGTCGCCAGCAGCGCCAGCGGCAGCTGCGACTTCTGCGGGTTGTTGGGGTCGGACGGCGGCGGCGCCACCGGCTCGGCCGTGATGGGCTTGTCCGACGGCTTGACCCAGGTGGGGCAGCTCGAGCAGAACACGTTGTGCGCCATCACGTTGTCGATGTCCTTGAGGTGCCGAGGCGCCGACGACGACGGGATGACGGCGCGCTGCGAGCGCGGCCGGCTGGCGGGCTGCTTCTTGATGAGGAAGCTCTTCTCGATGAGGTGGTTGGTGGTGCGCGCCATCAGGTACGCGGCGACCGCGATGACCAGCAGCCAGAACACCCAGAAGTAGCGCTTGATGTAGTGCTCGACGCTCATCGCACGCCCATGCTGGCATCGACGCCGCTGTCGGTGTCGGAGTCGCTGTCGGCCGCGGCCACGTCGGCGCTGTCGCGGTCGGCGTCCTCGCCGGCGCCGGCGCCGGCGTCGGCGGCGTCGGCGGCGTCGGAGGCGATGCCCTCGGCCTCCAGCTTGCGATAGATCGTCCGCGTCGCGATACCCAGCAGCTGCGCCGCCAGCCGCTTGTCACCCTTGGCGTGCTTGAGCGTCTCGTGGATGGCGCGGCGCTCGATCTCCTCCAGCGGGGTGCCGGTCGGGAACGAGATCACGCGCGCGCCGCTGGCGCCGCCCAGGCCCAAGCCGGCCCCGCCGCCGCCACGCACCTCCAGCGGCAGGTCGTCGGAGTCGATCGACGTGCCCTTGCACAGCACCACCGCGCGCTCGATGGCGTTCTCCAGCTCGCGCACGTTGCCCGGCCAGTCGTACGACTGCAGCAGATCGAGCGCGCCGCGCGACAGCCCGGCGATGGCCTTGCCGTTGCGGGCGCGGAAGACCTGCAGGAAGTGCTCGACCAGCAGCGGCACGTCGTCCTTGCGATCGCGCAGCGGCGGCACCGTCAGCGCGATGACGTTCAAGCGGTAGTACAGATCCTCGCGGAAGCGGCCCTCGCGCACGGCGCGCGCCAGATCCTTGTTGGTGGCCGCGACCAGGCGCAGATCGACGCGCTGGCTGCGGCCGCCCAGGCGCTCGACCTCGCCCTCCTGCAGCACGCGCAGCAGCTTGACCTGGATGTGCGAGGGGATCTCGCCGATCTCGTCGAGGAACAGGGTGCCGCCGTCGGCCGAGATGAAGCGGCCGTCGCGCCGCGCCACCGCGCCGGTGAAGGCGCCGCGGTCATAGCCGAACAGCTCGGCCTCCAGGATGCCCTCGGGGATGGCGGCGCAGTTGACCGGCACGAAGGGCTTGCCGGCGCGCGGCGACCTGTCATGGATGGCGCGCGCCAGGAGCTCCTTGCCGGTGCCGCTCTCGCCCAGCAGGAGCACCGTCGCGGTGGACGGCGCGGCCTGCGAGACCACCTCGAGCACGCGGCGCATGGCCAGGCTGGAGCCCACGATGCTGCGCTTGCGCGCGCGCTCGAGCTCGGCGCGCAGCGAGCGGTTCTCCAGCACCAGGCTCTGCTTCTCCAGCGCCTTCTTGATGATGCGGACCACGCTGGCGCGCTTGAGCGGCTTGGTCAGGAAGTCGTAGGCGCCCTCCTTCATGGCGTCGACGGCGTTCTCGACCGTGCCATAGGCGGTCATCACGATGACCTCGGTCTCGGAGGCGATGGCGCGCGCGGCCTTGAGCAGGTCCATGCCCGACATGCCCGGCATCATGAGGTCGGTGATGAGGACCGAGATGCGCTGCTTGCGCAGGATCTCGAGCGCCTGCTTGGGGTCGGTGGTCTTGAGCGCGGTCAGCCCCTCGCGCTCCAGGATGGTGGCCAGGGAGTCGACGATGCCGCGCTCGTCGTCCACCACGAGGACCGTGAAGGGCGCCTGCGCGGGAGTGGTGACGGGATCGGTCATGGGGCCTCCCAGGGCTGGTACAAGACCAATGCCAGCCCGGCGGTCGCCATTCCTGAGCATTTTCCTTTTGGGATCAAATGCTTGAGTGAGGGCGCGGGCGCGGGCTGGTCGGGTCGCATTGCCAAATTGTCATGGCATGGAAGGACAGTTTGTACAAGCTGGCGCGGACGGGGGTTCAGGACCGGGGCGGAGCAGCGGGGCGGCGGTGTTTGCGAGAGAAGTTGCGCAGATACAGGCCGAGGAGCACGCACAGCACCAGCGCGGCGGGGGCCAGCACCAGGGGCAGCAGGGCGCCGCTGCTCCGATACTCGTTGATGCCCCAGACCGCGAAGGCCAGACAGCCGGCCATCGCGGTCCCGATGGTCACCTTGTGCGCGGTCAGCAGACGCACGGCACGCTCAGTCGGTCGAGGCGCCGTCGGCGACCGACATCATGGCGTCGGGCACCTGGGCGTCGATGGTCGACATCGGCGCGTCGGCGACGGCGCCGTCGGTGACCGCGACACCCTCGCAGCACAGCCCCTCGAGGCCGGAGACGATGACGCACTCTCCGCACTCGCAGTCGCTGGCCAGCTGACAGCGCTCACCCTTGCTCTGCTTGCAGCCGGCCGCGCCGAAAGCGAAGACGCTGAGCAGCGCCAGGACCGCGAAGACTCGCCGCAAGATCGTCATGTCGGGCTTCCTTCTAACATAAGTGAGGGGGGACAAGCTATGGCGGCAGGTCGCGCACACAGCGGAAGCCCAGCCAGGCGGCGCGTTCGCCGGGGGGCAGGCCCTCGCGCGAGGCGCTGCGGGTGCGGTAGGCCGGGCTGAGGTAGCTGCCGCCGCGCAGGACCTTGAAGACGCCGCTGGCGGGGCCGCGCGGTGCCAGCGACTCGATGCGCGCGTAGCCCCCGGCGGCGTACCAGTCGGACACCCACTCGGCGACGTTGCCGGCGAGATCCTCGACGCCGAAGGGGCTCTTGCCATGGGGGTAGGACCCGACCGGGGCGCGATAGCGTTGCCCGTCACGCTCGTCGACCGCGAACAGCGGCAGCGTCTGGGTGGCGGCGATCGACTCGGGGGCGATCTGGCCGTGGTTCATCAGGGTGGGGTACAGGCGGCTGCCGAACGGCCAGGTCCGAGCCGTGGCGCCACGCGCGGCGTACTCCCACTCGGCCTCGGTGGGCAGGCGCTTGCCGGCGCGCTTGCAGTAGGCGGCGGCCTCGTACCAGGTCACGCCGACCATGGGCAGATCATCGGCCAGGGCGTCGCGGATGGCAGCGGCCGGGGCGGGCTCGGGCGCGGCGACCAGCAGCGGATCGATGGCGCAGCCGCCGGCGGCGACGCAGGCGCGGTACTCGCCCACCGTGACCTCGAAGCGATCCATCAGGAAGCCGAACAGCGTGATGGGGCGCGGTGGGGTCAGCTCGTCCTCGAAGAACTGGCTCTGGCAGGCCAGCTCCTCGAAGCGCTCGCCGACCTCGCGCGCGCACAGGTCGAGAGCGCGCTCCAGCTGCGCCGCGGTCGACCCGATGCGAAAGCTGCCACGGGGCACCTTGACCATGTCGTGGCCGCGGTAGACGACGTCGATCTTGCCGCTGTGCGCGGGCGCCTCGGCGCCGGCCCTGACCACCTTGACGTCGAGGTCGACGGTGACCGCGACCGCGATGAGCACCGCGACCCCCAGCTTCAGCGCGCGCACCTGCCCGAGCACCCTCACACCCTCAGTGTAGCGCGCGTTCAGCCGCCGTCTCGCGCAGCTTCCAGCGGCGTCGTGAAGCCCACGCAGACCCCCGCCGGCACCACACACTTGTGCTCGGGCAGACAGTCGGCGTTCTTGCTGCACCCGCCCGTGGTCGACGTCCCCAGCTCATCGCAGCCGGCGGCCCCGACCGTGACCGCGAAGGCCAGAAGGCCGAGCAGCAGCGCCGCCCCGCACGCGCGCAGCCAGCCGCGCGCGCGCGTCACTTGGTCGCCCTCAGCCAGGCCGCCGCCGCCGCCGCCGGGTCGGCCGCGCCGCTGAGCAGCTCGCCGAGCAGCGCGTCGGCAGCCAGGCGCCGCGCATTGCCGCGCGCCAGCACCTCGATGCCGAGGCCGCGCAGCTCGACATCCGCGCGCGTCAGCACCGCCGCCGCGGCCTCGGCCGCGAACACCACCTTCTGCCCCGACGCCTGCGCCGCCGCCAGCGCGCTCAGCAGCACGCGCGTCGCCTCGGCGTCGTCGGCGGTGGCCGTCAGCGCATCGGCCAGGGACACCACGCCGGCCAGCACCTGGGCCGCGCGGGCCTGGCGCTTGGTCTCGGCGTCCGCGCTGGCCGCCAGCTTGGTCAGCCAGAGGTTGGCGTCGGCGGCACGTCCGGGCCTGCGCGCCAGCGCGGCCGCCAGCGCGCGCGCGGGCAGCGGCGACTTGTCGCGCGAGGCGCGGCCCAGCTCGCCCAGCCACTTGCTGGAGCCGACCTCCATCAGGGCGCCCACGGCGGCGGCGCGCACGCTGGCGTCCTTGTCCCCCAGGGCGCTGATGACCAGATTGACGGCGCCCTTGGGGATGCGCTCGGCGGCGCCCCAGCGCTGGATGGCGCCCAGCACGGCGACGCGCACCTTGGCGTCGCCGTCGGCGGCCCCCGCCAGCATGGCCTTGCGCAGCGGCTCGTCTGCATCGGTGACCGGCGCATACAGCGGCGCGGTCAGCCCCTGCCAGGCCGCGATGCGCATCACGCTGCCGCTCTTGATCGCCGCCAGCAGCTGCGCTACCGCGGCCTTCGACTCCAGCGCGCCCAGCGTCTCGATCAGGCGCGCCGACGCCTTGCGCATGACGTACGGCTCCAGATATCTCACACCCGCGTCGGATGCCTCGGCGCCCAGCCGGGCCAGCGCGCGCGCCGCGGTCGGCCCCAGCGTGGCGTCGGGCAGCAGCTCGACGAGGCGCGGCTGTGCGGCCTGGTACGAGAGGCGCCCCAGCGCCTCGATGGCGAAGCTGCGCAGCGCCGCGGCGCCGTCGATGTGCCTGGCGATCAGCGGGGCCGCGTCCATGGCGCCGCCCTCGCCGAGATCGCGCACCGCGCTGGCGACCGCGAACAGATCGGGCCGGGCCGCGCAGCCCTCGCCGATGCAGCGCGGACCGGCGTCGACCTGGATGCGCGAGGCCAGCACCGCGGTCGCCAGCATGCGCGAGGCCACCAGGCCGGGCCCGCTGTCGACTGTCGCCGCGCCGCTGTCCAGCGCGCGCGACAGCCGGCCCACGGCGTCACGCAGCCGACCGACCTCGAGGAACTTGCGCGTCGCGGTGGCGACGTCGAACTCGCGCACCTCGACCTCGGCCCCGGCGGGCGCGGCGCGACGGGCATCGCGGGCGAACCTCCAGCGCAGCCGGCAGCGGCCATCGTCCGAGATGGCGTCGGCGGGTGGTGGCGGCAGCGCCGGCAGGCTGGTCACGATCTCCAGCGCGGCGTCGTCGAAGTCCTGGCTGCCCGACTCCTTGGCGACCCTGGCGCCCAGGCGCTGTCCGCGCGCCGACAGCTCCAGCTCGACCACGACCTCGAGGTCGGCCCGGTTGAGCTCGTGATCGGGGGGCAGCTGCCCGCTGGCCTGGTCCACGAATGCCGACCACGGCGAGCGCAGCAGGTCGCCGACGTCGCTCAGCCAGGCCCGGTGCGGCTTGTCCAGCGGCAGCACCGGCTCGGGCCCCGCGGCGGGGCCGCTGTTGAAGCGGGGCGCCGGCGGCACCGGCAGCGGCCGCTCACGCTTGCGCGTCGCACCACCCCCGCCGCAGCCGACGGCCAGCATCCCAGCGGCGATCAGCAGCCCCCACGACCGCATGCGGTCCCTCATCCCTGGTACTCCAGTGACATTACCGCACTCTGGAGGCCGCACAGCGGCCCCGGGCAACGCACTAGAAGCAAACGATCGACATCCCGCCATCCGGGACGCCGCCATCGCCGACGCTGGCATCGGCCGTCATCATCCCCATCAGCGCAGGCACCATCAAGGTGTAAGACGGATTGGTGGTGCCCGGGGCCTGGGCCCCGACGAAGACCGGGAAGGTCTGGCAGTAGGCCGGCATGCCGTTCGACATGCCCTTGATGCCGATGTCGTAGTCGCCCCAGTCGAGGCCGAAGATCTGCTGCGAGGTGCTGGCCGAGAAGTCGACACACACGCCGGGCGCGCTGCCGTCGGTCGGCATGGCCTCGTTGACCGTCGTGGTCAGCGGGCTGTCGAAGGTCATCTTGGAGATGACGGTGCCGTTGCGCTTCTTGAGCAGCAGCACCTGCTGCGTCACCGGCGGAGTGGCGCTGGCGCAGGTGTTGGCGCTGGCCCAGCGGGTCTTGAACTGCAGCCCGCCGGTGTAGCCCATCAGGAAGTCGGGGATCTGGAAGTCCGCCGTCTGCGTGGTCGCGGTGCGGTCGGCCAGGGTGAAGTTGAGCGTCAGCTCGCGGGTCAGGTCGGTGTCGCCCGAGGCCACGCCGGCGTCGTTGGCGGCCACGCGCTTGATCAGCTTGACCTTGGCCTCGTAGCTGCCCGGGTACAGCGGCGCCGACGGCACGTTGAGCAGCTTGGTGCTGCCGAGGTCGCAGCCCAGCTCGAGGCGACGATCGACCGGCAGCCCGCCGGCCGGCGGCGTGCCACCCTTGAGGGTCACCACGACGTGGGTGCCGCCGACCTCGACGCAGGAGTCGATGTCGGTCGGATCCTGGAACTTGCCCTGGTTGATCGGCCACTTCAGCGTCAGCGACGTGGTCGCCAGCACGGTGCACGAGGCCGAGCAGTTGTCGTCGTTCGACAGGTTGCCGTCGTCGCAGAACTCGCCGGTCTCGACCTCGCCGTTGCCGCAGGTCGGTCCCGAGCTGTCGCCACCGCAACCCGGCAGCACGCGGCCCACGAGCGCGCCAGCAAACAACGCCGCGCCCAGCCCGAGCGCGCCGGTTTTCCACTTCATCATCAAGCTAAGCTCCCGTTCCTACGTTGATCTCGAGGCCGAGGTGCCGCCTCACCGAGAAATACTCTTCGCTGACACTATACGCTAGCAGGTCCTTCAGCCGATCCTTGGTGGACAGCGTGGTCAGGCCCAGCGGCTCCTTGGAGACCTGCGTCGCCGCGGACTCCAGATCTCCGACCACGATGAAGCCGACACGGTTGGCTGTGAGATCTGCCGCACTGAGCCAGCTGGTGACCGCCATGCCGTTGACGCTGGCCGGGATCTTCTTGGCGAACGAGGCGACCTGGTCGAGCACCGGCTGCGCCACCGTCTTCTTGAAGTGCGCGGTCAGCTTGTCGACCTCGGGGCCGCGATCGGTCAGGTGGCCGGCGCCCGAGGCGATGACGGCGGCGTCATAAGCGTTGGCCATCGCCAGCGAGGTCGGCAGGGCGTAGCGCACATAGCGCTCGGGGCGCAGGAAGGCGATCCGCTTGGCCATCTCGAAGGCCAGCTCGCGCTCGTTCTTGGCCGCGATGACCGGGGCACCGACCACGAACGACGGGGTCAAGATCCCCTTGTCGTGGGTGTTGGCGACCTGGATGGACTCCTTCTGCTCGGGGCGGAAGTACAGCTCTGGCGGGGCCACGCCCAGGGTGTTGACCACATAGCGGAAGATCTTGGCCACCATGCGATCGTCCTTGGCTGGATCGGTCGCCTGCTTGCGGCTGAGGCCATAGGTCTGGTGCGGCTGCGCGGTGGTCGCGATGATGGCGGGCGCCAGCGCGGCGAACATGCCCGACAGGTAGCGATCCTCGCGCGGGTGGATGATGGCCTTCTGCCACAGCTCCTCGGTCAGGCGGTGGCGCGCGGGGATGAGGCCCTTGGGGCGGTACTGCTCGAACAGCTTCTTGTCCTCGTCGTCGCCGCCGCCGAGGAAGCACAGCGCCGCGGCCAGGCACCAGGCCTTGTCGAACGCCTTGGTCTCGCGATACAGGCGGTCGAGGTTGCGGTACAGGTCGAGCTTGTCGGGGGTCAGCTTGAGCAGGCGCTGCTGCTCGACGATGGCCTTGTCGAGGTAGCTCGGGCCGGCCTGCAGGTACAGCGCGGCCAGGCGCGCGCGGCGATCGGCGTTCTCCTCCAGCGTGGTCGCCACCTCGAGGGCGGCGATGCCGGACTCGCGGTCTTCGAGCTTGTCGAGCGCCAGGTCGGCCAGCGCGGTCCAGTAGCGCAGCTTGGCCTCGGGCTTGGTCTGCGGGGGCAGCCGCTTGAGCTGCTTGCGGTAGCTCTTGGCCAGCGCCTTCCAGTCCTGCTTGGCGGTGAGCAGCTCGCGGATGGCCTCGAACGAGCGCTCGTCCTCGGGGGTGTCGTCGAGGGTGGCGTGGAAGCGCTCGACGGCGTCGTCGATGGCCTTGAGCTCGTCGCGGCAGATGACGCCGGCGGTGTAGTTGTACTTGGCGCGGCGGCCGGCGTCGTGCTCCTGCTCGCTGAGCTTGCCCAGGGTGTCGACGGCGTGCTTCCAGGCCTTCTGCTCGACGTACAGCTCGAGCACCTTGTGCAGGAGCTGGTGCGAGCTGGGGCGGATCTTGAGTGCCTCCAGGTAGGCCGACAGCGCGCTGACCGGATCCTCCTGTTTCTCGGCGTAGAGATCGCCGATCTCGCCGTACAGCTTGAAGCGCTCGTCGGCCCCGGCGCCCTCGAGCAGGGCGCGCTTGGCGTCGATGATGGCGCTGACGTCGCCCTGGGCCTGCGCGAACTCCATCATCGCGGCCAGCGTCTTCTTGTGGCCGGGCTCGATGGCGAGCGCCTTCTGGAACGACTCGCGCGCGCGGGCGTCGTCGCCGCGGTGGCGTGAGCCGACGCCGAGGCGGTAGTACAGCTCGACCACCTCGCCCTCGGCCAGCGCGGCGCGGTGCAGCGCCAGCAGGGCGCGGTAGCGCTTGTCGGCCTCCTCGTACTCCTGCTTGACGAACAGGATGTCGGCCAGGCCGCGGATGGCGCCGACGTCGTCGGGCTCGGCCTCGACCGCGCTGCGGTAGTGCTTGGCGGCCTTGTCGTGGTTGCCCAGGTTCTCGCAGGCGACGGCCAGCTGGCGCTCGCGCTTGCCGAACTCGTGGCGATCCGTGCGGTCGATCTTCTTGACCAGCATGTCGAGGATGGGCTCGACGTCGGCCCAACGCTGCTCGGTCGACCAGATGTCGGCCAGGCGGGCGGCGGCCTCGACGTGCTCGGGATCCTGGCTGAGCGCCTTGGCGTACAGCTCGGCGGCGCGGCCGCGGTTGTCGAGGTGATCCTCGTACAGCGTGCCAGCGTCGTGCAGCAGCTTGACCTTCTGGATGCGGTTCGTGGTCGCGCCCTCGGCCTCGACCATCAGGCGGGCGGCGCGCAGGTGCTCGCCGCGACGGCGGTACAGCTCGACCAGGGACAGCATCGAGGCCACGTGCTGCGGATCCAGCTCCAGCGCCTTGACGAAGCGCGACTCGGCGGCGGCCTCGTCATTGAGCTTGCTGGCGGCCAGCTCGCCGGCCTCGTGCCACAGCTCGACGGCCGGCTTGCCCTGCGCGGCCTCGGCGTTCTTGACCATCATGGCGGCGGCGCGATCCCAGCTGTCGATGCGCTTGTACAGGCGCCCCAGCGCGGTCAGGGCGTCGCGGTGCGCGCCGTCGAGATCGAGCACGTTCGACCACGCCTCGATGGCGCGGTGCGGATCCGACAGCAGCTCCTCCTGGGTGCGACCGCAGGCGGCCCACAGCTCGATGCGGGTGGCGGTCGCGTGCGACGAGGCGACGTGGCGCATCATGACGTCGACCGACTGCTCGAACTTCTTCTGGTTCTTGTACAGGCGCGCCAGCGCACGGTAGGCGTCGTCGTCGCTGGTCTGCACCGCCAGGATCTTCTCCAGGAACTCGGCGGCGCGGGTCCAGCGGCCCTCGTCCTCCTCGTACTCGGCGGCCAGGCGGCGCCAGATCTGCACCTTGTCGGCGTCACCGGGCAGGGCGTCGGCCAGGTGCTCCAGCGTGGACAGGTACTTGTCGTTCTTGCCGACGCGGTCGTACAGCTTCTCGAGCGCGCGCAGGGCGTCGATGTTGGCCGGCTCGGTCTCGAGCACGTGCTCGTAGCGCGTGATGGCGCCCTCGACGTCGCCCAGGCGATCGAGCAGGAGGTCGCCGATCTCGCGCCGCATCGAGGCCGAGCGCGAGGCGTCGGCGACCAGCTCGGCGCGACGACCGAGGACCTGGGCCAGATCCTCCCAGCGCGAGTCCTTGCGGTACAGGCGCTCCAGCGCGGCCAGCGCGTCCTGGTTGTCGGGATCCAGCGTCAGCGCCTGCTTGAAGGCGTCGACCGCCTTCTTGGTGTCCTTGAGCTCGGTCTCGAAGATGTCGCCCAGGGCGAGGTGGGCGTCGACCTTCTTGTCGGTGTCGGGCTCGTGCTCGACGCCCGCGCGCAGCGAGTCGGCCAGCTCGTCCCAGCGCCGGCTCTGGCGGTAGAGATCGTGCAACCCCTCGCGCGCCTTGGTGGTGGTGGGATCCAGGCGCAGCGCCTGCTCGAAGGCCGAGATGGCGTAGTCGCGGTGGCGCAGCCGCTCGATGTACCAGGTGCCCAGGCGGGCGCAGTGGCGGGCCGCGATCTTCTTGCCCTCGGGCGTCGACTCGACCTGCGCCACCAGCGCGGCGACGTCGGCGACCAGCTCGGACCACAGGTCGGCGGCGCCGGCCAGGCGCTCCAGCTCGCCGGCGATCTCGTCGGACGCCGGCTCCTCGGACAGCGCCGAGGACAGCGCGGTGAAGGCCTTCTGCAGGTCGCCGATCTCGTGCTCGAACACCAGCGCGACCTGGCGCAGCAGGCCGGCGCGCTGGGCGCCGCCGGGGGTGCCGTCGAGGCGACCGAGCAAGAGCTCGACCAGGCGCTCGTAATCGGCGGCCTCGCGGTACTTGCGCTCCAGGGCGTCGAGGGCGTCGCGCGCGTCGGAGTCCTCGGTGTCTTCCAGGAAGCGCGCCAGCCAGCCCTCGAGGTCATCGTCCGACGGGCGCGCGATGGCGGCCGCGGTCAGGATCAGGCCCTCGGAGGTGCAGCTCTCGGCCAGCGACTTCAGCCACTCGGTCAGCGCCTCGTGCTTCTCGTCGGAGCCATCGCCGTCCAGCGAGATCGGCTCGGCGCCGTACATCGAGGTCAGCTCGTCGACCTCGATGGGGCCCAGGCCTGGCGCCACGATGACGTGCTTCTGCGCGGTGCCGCCGGCCGACGCGCTGGCGAAGAAGCCGTCGAGCAGCACGCCGAGATCGGCGTCGCCGCCGCGAAACCCGACGAACAGCAGGGTCCAGTTGCGCCACAGATCCTCGGCCATGGCGCGCAGCGCGGCGCGCTCGGCGACCAGCTTGCGCGAAGTGCGCGGCGACAGCGTGATCGAGTCGGGCTTGCTGACGTCGCCCAGCGCCTTGAGCACGAAGCGCTTGCGCTTGATGGGGCCATCGATTTCGCTGCCGGTGACCACCAGCGGCGCGTCCACACCGGCGGGGGCATGCTCGGCCAGCGTCTGCGGCAAGAGCGGCCCTGGCGAGGTCGACAGGAAGGCGCGCACCGGCAGGCGCGCGAGCAGCTTCATGACCTCGGGCGACTCCACCTTGTCGGCCAGCGCGTCGCCCAGGACCTTGGCGCACGTGGCGGGGCCGAGGCGGCGCTCCAGGAAGCCGGCCACGGTGGCCTTGCGCCCGCGCTTGAGCAGCGCGGTGACATCGGCTGCCTCCGACTTGGCGCCCGACTGCTCGAGGTGCTGAGCCAGCTTCTCGAACAGCTTCTTCCACGACGGCCGTCCGGCGGCGGTGCCGAGCCCGGCTCCGACCACCAGCGCCACGCGACCCGCCTTCAGCCGCTCGATGAGTTGATTCGGAATCGCTTGAGTAGCCATGCCGGGCGGGAGGGTACCCGCGGAAAACGGGGCGATCAAGCAGAACCACAAGGATGACGTGCGTTTGTCAGTGGCTGGTCACATGACCGAGGGGGTTCACGGCGAGCTGTCGCCTGGGGGTTGACGGCGAGCCCGGCCAGCGTCGACTGGCGGTTGACGACCGCGTGTGATCTGGACGGCTTGCGGGTGGCGCGGATCTTCCAAGGCAGGGCGGCGAGGAGGACGAGCAGATGACGCGCATGGTTCCCAGGGAAGGGCTGGAGCATCCGGTGTTCGCGGGTATGGGGGTGGACGATCAGGTCATCGTGACGCTGTCGTTCGCGCAGCCGGTCTCGCCGGACGCGCTGGCGGGCGCGCTGATCGCGTGGTGCAAGCGGGCCATGCTGAGGAACGGCGGCGAGCGCATCAACGCCTTCGAGCCCGGCATCAACTCGCGCCAGATGCACATGATGCTGGGCAACCTGGTGCAGCCGCGCGAACAGCTGTGGGAGCTGTTCCAGGACATCGGGGCGCTCGGCGCGCAGGTGCAGGAGGTCTACCTGGCGCGCTGGAGCCTGGGCGACGACGAGGTGCGGCGGCCGGCGCGGGATCCGCGGGCTCCCCTGGAGGAGCCGTGGTTCAAGAGCACGCGAGCGTTCCTGGATCAGCTGTGGAATCCGGGGGCTGCGCCGCCGGTCAGCGAGGACGCCATGATGCTGGTGGGCGGCTGGACGCGCAACCGGGACGACGAGCTGACCGTGGAGTATCGCGGCATGCCGCTGTTCTTCCCGGGCGTGCGCGTGGCGTGGGGGATCCCGCGCGGCTTCGAGCAGGTCGACCTGGAGGGCGACGGGCGCGCCGAGCAGGTGCGGCGGACGCTGGTCGAGGCGCTGCGGGAGGGCTGGGCCGGCCTGTTCAAGGCGCCCGGCAAGGAGGCGCTGTTCCCCACGCCGCTGGCGCGCGACGGCACGCCGTATGGCATCGACAAGCTGCGCTATGGCACGCGCGTCGGGTATCACTTCACCATCGAGTCGGTGCAGCTGATGGACCGGCCCATGGCCGAGGCGGCGCGTTTCCGCGAGTACGAGGTCATGGAGGCGCTGCTGCAGGTGATCGCGCGCTGCCAGCTGGCGCCGGTGATCGGGTGGCAGCGCTTCGGGACGGCGCTGCCGATGCACCTGCGCGCGATGTACCTCACCACGCTGCGCGAGCCCGGGGAGGTGTTGCAGGTGGCGCGGCGGTTTGGCGGCGGGCCGCCGCCGTTCGCGCGACCGGATCTGCACTCGTTCATGCTGTGGGAGCTGGCGGGGGAGCATGGCTCGGCGGTGGGGATCGATGATGAGCGGCGGGACGAGGACGAGGACGAGGACGAGGACGAGGGGGACGACGAGGGGGACGACGAGGGGGACGACGAGGGGGAGGACGAGGACGAGTAGCGGGCGGGGGCTGGGTGTTGTACACACCGGCACGTGTCGCGCGGGATCGCACCGAAGCTGCTGCTGATGCAGGTCGCCAACACGGCGGCGTGGGCGCTGGAGGGTGCGCGCGAGGGCTGGCGCGCGGTGCTGACGGCGCCGCCGCTGGAGGACGCGGCGTGGTTCGCCCCGGCGGGGCGGCTGACCCGCCTCGAGACCATGCTGGCGGCGCACTTTTGCACCGTGGGCACCTTCGTCCCGACCGACGTCGACGCCCAGATCCGTCATCATGTGTGGCGCGAGATCAGCGACCCGGCCGAGCTGGCCGCGGCGTGCGACGTCATCGATCGCGCCGCGGCGTGGGATCCGCGCCCGGTGTCGGCGCGGGTGCTGACGCTGGCCGACGGCAGCCCGCTGTCGGGCCACGATGGCGAGTGGCTGTCGGTGCGCGCCGGGGCGCTGTCGCGCGCGCTGGAGCTGGGCGCCGCCACCGAGGTCGACCGGCTCAGCGCAACCATCGACGCCGAGCTGACGCGCGAGGCGGCCGCGATGATGGCCGCAAAGCGCGGCGACGCGACCGTCGGCATGATGACCGCCACCGTGCTGGCCCACAACATGGGCGACCTGTCGCGCGTGGTCGACGAGTGGCCGGCCACCGGGCCGGCGGCGGCGGCGCTGCAGGCGCGCTACTCGCGCCTCGGCCACCCCGACGGCGACGGCAGCCGTCATGGCGGCGCCTTCATGCTGGCGGGCCACGTCAACAAGGCCTGCATGGCGCACGACAACCACCGCTACCTGCCGCTGCGCGCGCCGCGTGCGCTGCGCTGCTCGCGCGAGCTGCTGCTGCCGATGGGGCCGTTCCTGGACGGCTGGGGCGCCACCGTGGCGCGACACCGCGGCCTCACGCGCGAGGATCGCGGCGACGTGCTGGCCGCCCTGATGGAGGGCCACGCGCAGGATCCCGGTCGCGCCGGCTATCTGCGCGCCATCGCCGGCCTGGCGCGGAGCCACGCTGGCGGCCTGCGCACCCTGGAGGACCGCCTGCCCGCGCGCACCCGCAAGGCCATCGCCAGCGGCCCCATCCGCGACGCCATCGCGGTGTCCCCCGAGCAGTTCGCCGCGCGCATGGCCAACCGCTGGAAGGCCGCGCTGGCAGGCCCCTCGCGATGAACGCGAGCGCGAGCCCGGGCCCTGGCGCCGCGCCTCCCCGCGCCGGTCGACCTGGCTGCTCTGCTGCCTGACGCGCCGGGCCCTTTTCGCTGACAGTTTCTCGCCGTTTCGCGCTGGCTGCACTAGAGTCCGGGGCGATGGGCGTGCTCGAGGTCTGGCGCAAGACGAAGAAGAAGAACGATCACCCGTTCAACACGTACATCGCGCGCCCACCGGCGGCCGCGATGGTGGTGCTCCTCAAGAACACGCCGATCTCGCCCAACCAGGTCACCTTCCTGTCGGTGGTGCTGGCGCTGGGCGGGGCCGCGCTGTGGCTCGCGATGCCAGGCTGGCTGGGCGGGCTGCTGGGCGCGCTGGCGCTGTTCGCGTCGTTCGTGGTCGACTGCGCCGATGGCCAGCTGGCGCGCATCCGCGGGACGATGTCGGCCATCGGTCATCACCTCGACTTCCTGATGGACGAGATCAAGGCCTTCTTCGTGTATGGCGCGCTGACGGTGCGGATCTGGCACGAGTGGGGCGACGTGCGCCTGCTCCTGGTCGGCCTGGGTGGGCTGTGCTGCCTGGCCTCGGGCATCAGCCTGACCAGCTTCATGCGCCGGCCCGAGTACACCGGCCAGACCGCCAAGGGCAGCGACGGCGTCGAGGTCAACACGCGGGCCGGGCGCACCTCGCTGCTCGGGCGCGCCATCGGCCTGGTCGAGTGGGCCGGCCGCCAGGTGGTGCACTACCCGCAATATGTCGTGCTCGTCGCGGCCTTCAACCGGCTGGACCTGTTCTTCTGGGCCTACGCCGGCGTCAACGCGCTGTACTTCGCGCGCTCGTCGCTGGTCATCCTGGTCAAGCTGGGCCGCTTCGAGCGCAAGCCAAGCCAAGGAGCCGCGCCGTGAAGGCCATCGTGGTCGCTGCCGGCATGGGCCGGCGCCTGCAGCCGTACACCGATGATCGACCCAAGACCATGGTGCCCATCCGCGGTCGCACCATCCTGGGGCGCCAGCTCGCGGCCTATCGCGCCGCCGGCATCGAGGACATCGTGGTGGTGCGCGGCTACCTCGGCGACCGCATCACCGAGCCGGGCGTGCGCTTCGTCGACAACCCCGACTTTCGCAGCAACAACATCCTGGCCTCGCTGATGTGCGCCGCGCACGAGCTGGATGACGACGTGGTGATCAGCTACGCCGACATCGTGTTCCACCCCGGCGTGGTCGAGGAGCTGCTGGCCAGCCCCGCCGACCACGCGCTGATCGTCGACCGCGGCTGGGCGCGCACCTATGTCGGGCGCACGCTGCACCCGATCAGCGAGGCCGAGCTGGTGCGCCTCGACGCCGCCGGGCGCATCGCCGCGCTGGGCAAGGGCTCGGTGCCCGACCCGGCCGACGCGGTGGGCGAGTTCATCGGGCTGGCACGCTTCTCGCGTGCCGCGGCGCGGCTGCTCCGTGACACCTACACCCGCCTGCAGGGCGAGGTCGACCCCGGGCAGCCGTTCGTGCGTGCGCCCCGCTTCCAGGTCGCGTATCTCACCGATCTTCTGCAGCACCTGGTCGATCAGGGCACCGCCATGGCCCCGGTCTTCATCGATGGCCGCTGGCGCGAGATCGACACCACCCAGGATCTCGAGAGCGCTGAGCGCGGCGGAGATTTCGAGTAGAATCGGGCTTCAGGCGTTTCCCCTCCAGGCGCGCGGCGCGCGCCGGCACCCCCAGCAAGAAGAGTGGTCATGGCTCACAACGGACGCGGCCGCGGAGGCGACGGCCCTCGCGATCGAGATCGGGATCGCGGGCGGGATGGTGGACGGTCGACCGGGTCTGGCTCGGGCGGCTCCGGCGGCGGCGGCGGTGCAGGCCAGTCGCGCTCGCAGAAGAGCTACCGCGCCCAGCTCGATCGCCTGTTCGAGAGCGGCAAGATCGGCGAGCTGGTCGCCAGCACCGAGAAGGCGCGCGCCTTCGCCTCGACGAGCGGCGCCCCCGCGGGTACGCCCCCCCAGGTCACGGTCAGCACCGGCAAGGTGCTGCGCAACCAGCCCAGCGGCGGCACCGCGGCCGACGACCGCCAGCGCGAGTCACGCGCCGGCCTCGGCGCCGAGCTGGCGCGCGCCATCGCCCGCGCCGAGTCGGGCGCCAGCGCGCTGCCCAGCACCCCCGCGGCGGCCGCGCCCGTCAGCGCCGACGAGGCCACACCGACGCCATCGATCAGCGCCCGCCGCGCCGCCCTGCCCCTGCCAGCCGCGGCCGGCGACGCCGTCACCGCGGGCGACGCCGAGACCCGCCTCAAGCTGATCGCCAAGCTGCGCGACGCCGAGGGCCGCGACGCCATCACCCGCGCCACCGAGGCGCTGGCCGCGCGCTTCCCCATCCCCGACGACTTCGAGCTGCTGACCCGGCTGCTCGAGCACCGCGACGACGCCCGCGTCACCTATGCGCTGGAGCGCCTCGGGGGCATGCTGCGCAAGGAGCAGCCCCGGCGCGGCCGCGCGCTGGCCGCCCAGCTGCGCTTCCTCGAGGAGACCAGCGACGAGGCCGAGGTGCGCAGCAAGGCCGCCGAGGTGCGCGCACTTGTGAAGTAGTATGCAGTCCCCCCTTCGCACCGGAGCTGGATAGACCGTGGACTACTCCCGCATCGACGAGTACGCATCGCCCTTCCAGCCCCCGCACCAGCCGCTCGCCGAGTACGAGCGCCTGCTCGGGGTCTTCAGCAACGAGGCGGTCGCCGCCGCCGACGTGCGCGCCGCCCTGGCCTTCCGGGCCCAGCGCAGCGGTCGCGCCGGCGAGGGCGCCCTGCCGCGTCCGCTGGAGCAGGCCGCCGCGGCCGCCGCCCCCGCGCTGGCGACCGGTCGCGCCCCGCACGACGGCGCCGGCCTGGCCGCGCTGCGCAGCGCGCTGCTGGCCGCGCTGGGGCCGCACCGGGTGCTCGACGCGGCCTGGCTGTGCCACCTGCGCTCGCCGCGCCTGGTGTGGCCGATCGACGAGGCCGCCGCGCGCTCGATGCGCTTCTCCAAGCTCGATCGCACGGTGGCGCAGCTCGACGTCGACTCCGAGGTCGACCTGGTCGCCGCGCTGCCGCAGAGCTGGCGCGACGTCGACGACTACCAGCGCTGGGCCGAGCAGGAGCAGGCGCCGCGCAACTGGTTCCCGCGCCTCAAGCTGTTCGCCTACTGGTCGGCCTTCGGTCGCAAGCTGCGCACCGACCTCAAGGTCAAGCTGGGCTGGGAGTCGAACCTCAAGCTCAACCGCGGCCTGCTGCACTCGTTCGAGCTGCGCATGAAGGGCAGCAGCCTGACCCAGCGCGAGCTGGCGCTGCCCAGCGGCGAGGCCTTCGAGCTCAGCGGCGATCCCGGCGTCGGCTACGTGGTCGGCCACGGCGAGCACAAGCGTTACATCGGGCCGCTCGATCTCGAGGACATCTTCCTGCGCCATGGCGGCACCACCATCCCCATCAGCAAGCTCGACACCGAGGTGGTGCACCGCTCGCGCGAGGCCCCGCTGAGCCGCGAGCTGGCCGCCGCCCTGGTGACCGACGGCTACGCGCGCGCCGAGGGCGACAGCTCCATCTTCATCTTGTAGCCGGCGCCGCCGACCAGCTCGCGCTCATGGCGGGCTGGTCGGGCTCGTGGGTCAGGACCAGCCCGGCCTCACCGGACCAGGGCGCCGCGCAGCCAGCGCCGACGCGCGCGGGCCAGGCGGGCGCGCGACATGATGCGCGCCTCCGCCGCCACCGGGTCGACCGCCGCGGACGGCGACCACGCCGCGCGCGACGACTGCGACGCGCTGGCCAGGCCGGCGTCGTCGGCGATCTCGTCGGCCGCCATGGCGCCGGTCAGGGCGCCGCCCTCCATGTAGCCCTGGGCGTCGAGGCTGGTGTGCTCACCGCAGAAGTGCAGGTTGCCGACGCGCTCGATCTCGGCGCCCGCGAAGGCGGTGTACTGGCCGACCTTGTAGGCGGTGTAGCTGCCCTTGACGAAGGGGTGCGTGGGCCAGTGGAAGCGCGCCACCTTGCCGTTGCCGGCCGCCATGGCGCCCGGGAAGAGCATGTCGAACTGGCCCAGGAAGGTCGCCAGCTGGGCGTCGGGCGTGCCGTCGCCGATGCTGACGCCGCGCAGGCCGCCGGTGAAGTTGGTGATGATGCCCGAGGTGCCGGCCTGCAGGCGGCTGGTCTCCCAGGTGGCCTGGAAGGGCAGATCGGTGAAGGTCTCGCCGTTGGACCGGTGCGTGGTGCGCCAGGGCCGCGACGAGAAGCCGGCCATCAGCTTGGAGTTGGTGCCATAGCCGACCTCGGCGATGGCCTTCTTCTTGGCCGCGGGCAGGTCGACCAGGATCTCGACCTCGCGCAGGATGCTGAACGGCAGCGCCAGCACGACGTGCGCCGCGTTGGCCTCGACCGGGGTGGCGCCCTGCATGAAGGTCAGGGTGTAGCCGCCGCCCGAGCGCGGCGCGATCCGCGTCAGCTTGTGATCCATGAAGACCGCCGCGGGATCCAGGCCGGCGCTGAGCTTGCTGATGTACGAGTCGTTGCCCAGCTTGGTGTGGTAGCGCTCGTCGGAGTCGCCGAACAGGTCGAGCTTGGCGGTGTCGGTCGAGATCAGGAACAGCATGTTGAGGCAGTTCTGCTGCTCGACCTCGAGGCCGTACTCGATGTTGTAGGCGACCTCGAGCAGGGTGCGCACCGGGCCGCTGGCGCCGATGGAGTCGAGCCAGCCCTTGATCGACATGGCGTCGAGGGCCTGCCCGCCGTTGGGCTTGTCGTAGTAGACGAAGAGGTCCTCCTGGTCGGTCAGCGTGGCCAGCGCCTGGTCGATCTTCATGGCGATGGGGCCGAAGCCGGTGAGGATCTCGGCGCTGGTCAGCTTGCGACCGCCGATGTAGGCGACCACCTTGTCGAGCGTGCCGTCGTCGGTGTCGAAGTCGTCGAGCGCCAGCCCGAGCTCGGTGGCGAGATCGCGCATGGTCATGTGGCCGGTGTCGATCAGCTCGCCGCCGAGCTCGCACAGCTGGGCGTCGGGGCTGGCGAACGTGACGCGGTCCGACAGCATGCGACCGCCGAGGCGCGTCTGGGCGTCGTACAGGCGCGGGCGAATGCCGATCTTGCGCAGGCGGTGCGCGCAGTGCAGGCCGGCGATGCCGCCGCCGACGATGGCCACGTCGGTGTCCTTGCCGGTGCCACCGTCGCCGCCGCAGCCGCTGGTCGAGAGGCCCAGGCCGAGCGGCAGGGTCAGCGCCGCAGCGGCGCCCGCGCTGCCGGCCAGGAAGCCGCGCCGGCTGACGCCCTGCCGGCGGCGCTCGGCTTCGGCCTCGGCGTACTCGAGGACGGGGACCCCGGCGCTGCGGGCCTTGCGGATGGTGCGCAGTGCGCGAGACAGATGCGACAGCAGCGGCGTGCGAGCCAAGGGCGCCTCCAGGTCAGGCGGCCATCATACAGCGCACGCTGGACCTCGCGAAGCGCGTGCTCAGCGGGCGGTCGCCAGCGCGGCCGCGAGCTCCTCGGGGGTGTTGACGTTGGTCAGGAAGCGCAGCGCGGGATCCAGCCCGGTCAGCGCGTCGCCCTCGAGCCACGCGGTGTCGACCTGCTCCAGCAGCGCGCCCATCCTGCCCTGCCCCGCCGCCAGCAGCGCGTGCGCGGGTGTCAGGCAGCTGCGGGCATACAGCGCGTGTAGCGGCTCGGGGTGGCCACCATGCCGCGGCGCCACCGCGTCATGGCCAGGTGCGCGGGCCAGCAGCGCGCGCAGCGGCGCCTCGGCCAGGAACGGGAGATCGCACGCCAGCAGCAGCAGCACCGGCGCGCTGGTCGCCGCCAGCGCCCCCGCCAGGGCGCGCAGCGGGCCCGCCGGGCCAGGCGCATCGACCACCAGCGGCAGCCCCAGGCTGGCCGCCAGCGCCGGCTCGCCGCCGACCAGGACCAGCTCGTCACACAGGGGCCGCAGCACTGCCAGCTGGCGATCGATGATGCGCACGCCGCCGACCTCGAGCGCGGCCTTGCTGAGCCCGCCCATGCGCGTGCCCAGGCCGCCCGCCAGGATCGCGCCGGCGACCCGCGCAGCGGCGCGCGCGGTCACTTCAGATCCAGCCTCATGCACACGGCGTCCCGCTTGCGCGCGAACTGGAACTCGGGAGAGGTCAGCGCGAGATCGTCGACCTGGGCGCGCTCGACCTGCTTGAAGCCCAGCTTTTCGGCGAAGAAGTCGGACGCCGACTCGGTCAGGAGATACACCCGGCGCACACCGCGCTGGCGCGCGCGCGCGATGGCGGCGTCGGCCAGCAGCCAGCCCAGGCCCTGGCCGCGGCGATCCGGCGACACCGCCAGCGAGCGCAGCACGGCGGACTCGTCATAGAGCTCGAGGGCGACGCAGCCGACCACCTTGCCCTCGTCGCGCAGCAGCAGGTAGTCGTCGAAGCGCTTCTCGAGCTGCGGGTGTGGCAGGCCGACGCGGTCGAGCAGCGCCTTGGTGGCGCCGAGCTCGGCGGGTTCGGAGGGGCTGACGGCGTCTCCCAGCTTGTCGAGCAGCTTGTCGATGAGGCCGCCGAAGGCGCCCGAGGACATCACGACGACGGCGTCGCCGGGCTGCACCCGCGCCTCGATGTGGTCGACGATGGCGGCGACGTCGGGGGCGACCTTGGCCGGGATGCCACGGCCGCGCAGGTCGGCGGCCAGGAGCTCGGGGTCGAAGCGCTCGGCCTCGGGGATGCGCGAGGGATCGTGCAGCTGCGCGACCACGACCTCGTCGGCGCCGGCGAAGGCGTCGGCGAAGTCATGCTGGAAGACGGCGCGGCGCGCGGTGGCGCTGCGCGGCTCGTAGATGGCCAGCAGCTTGCCGCGGCCGTACTGCCGGCGCAGGGCGGCCAGGGTCTCGCGCACCGCGGTGGGGTGGTGCGCGAAGTCGTCGATCACGGCGACGCCCTGGGCCACGCCGCGCACGTCCTGGCGACGGCGCACCCCGGCGAAGCGGCGCAGCGCGCGGGCGATCTCGGGCGGCTGCAGCCCCAGCGCGGTGGCGGTGGCGCACACCCCGGTCAAGTTCTCCAGGTTGTGCTCGCCGAGCAGCAGGCTGTCGCCCTCGAGGACGGGCTGGCCGGCGCGGGTGATCGTGAAGCGGGCGCGGCCACCGACCAGGTCGCCAGCGGTGCCGACCCACTCCGCGGCGGCGGCGGTGCCGGCGCGGCCGTAGGTGTGGATCTGGCAGCGCGCGTGGCGAGCCACCGCGAGGGCGCCGGGCGAGCTGGCCGCCACGACCAGGTTGCCGTCGGCGGGGATGAGGCGCACGAACTCGATGAAGGCGGCCTCGACCGCGGCGTAGTCGGCGAAGATGTCGACGTGGTCGAGCTCGACCGAGGTCAGGATCGCGGTGTGCGGGCGGTAGTGCAGGAACTTGGACTTCTTGTCGAAGAAGGCGGTGTCGTACTCGTCACCCTCGAGGACCATGTCGGGGCCGGCGCCGAGGCGGAAGCCGCGCGAGAAGTTCAACGGCACGCCGCCGATGAGGAAGGAGGGATCGCGCCCGGCGTCGGTCAGCACGTGGGCCAGCAGCGACGACGTCGTGGTCTTGCCGTGGGTGCCGGCGACCACGATGGCGCGGCGCCGCTGCGGAGCGGCGTCGGCGAGGAAGAGCTCCTCGAGCAGGGCCGGGAACGAGGTCAGCGGCAGGCTGCGCTCGGCGGCGGCGACGGCCTCGACATGATCGCGGCGGCACACGTTGCCGACCACCACGCGGTCGGGGCCCCAGTCGAGATTGCCGGGGGCGAAGCCCTCCATGATCTCGATCCCTTGCTCGCGCAGCTGGGTGCTCATCGGCGGATACACGTGTTCGTCCGAGCCACGGACGTCGTGTCCGGCTGCCTTGAGCAGTCCGGCCAGCGAGCCCATGCCGGTCCCGCAGATGGCGATGAGGTGCACCTTCACGCGGGGCGCAAGCTAGCAGTGTGGGGCGGCGATGGCAACCAGGGGCAGCCGCAGTTGCGGGTTGAGGGAAGTTCAAGCTATTCTGTGGAGATGGCGGGTGTTGCGACGACCGGGGGCAAGCAGGCGCACTACCGGGGCAAGCCCCGGCATGGGCGTCGCGTGGCGGTGACGGTGCGGCAACAAGAGGCTGGCGGCGGGCTCGGCCCGGCGGGGCCCTGCTACACCAAGAACCTCGGGGTGGGCGGCGCCTTCCTCGTGGTGGACGAGCCGCTGGCGCGCGGCACCCGGCTGGAGGTGACCGTCGATCTCGACGGCCAGCCGCTGGTGTGCGCCGCCGAGGTGCGCTGGACCCACGAGAACGAAGACGACGCCTTGCGCGGCATGGGCGTGCGCTTCCTGGGGCTCGAGGTCGAGCAGATCGTCAAGCTGAACGACTTCCTGAACGGCCTGCTCGGCGCCGACTGACCCTGACGGCGCTGCCCTGGAAATCGGGCGCCGCCGCGTGACCGAGGGCGCAAGGGGCTGAAATCCCGTTTCTGCGCGCGGGCATGCACCTTGCTCAGGCAGGCGGCATGCGCGACGATGAACGAACCTGGGTCGACGGTCGGGGCAGCAAACGAACCTGGGGCAGCAAACGAACCTGGGTCGGGAGCAAACGAACCTGGGTCGGGATGGCGCTGACCGTCGGGTTGCTCGGCGCCAGCGGGGCCGCAGACGCTTGTGGCGGGATGTTCTGCGACAACGGTGGGGGTGGCGGCCAGGTCGTGATCGCGGCCGACAGCCACCGCATGGTCGTGTCGCTGTCGCCCACCGAGAGCACCCTGTGGGACCAGATCCGCTTCCGGGGTCGGCCGGCCGAGTTCGTCTGGGTCCTGCCGGTGCCATCGGAGGAGGCCCGCCTCGAGCTGTCCGACTCGACCTTCTTCGACCAGCTCGACAACCAGACCTCGCCGCGCGTGCTGCCTCCGGCCAACCGCCCGCGCCTGTCCTGTCCGGTCTACTTCCCGCCCGGCACCCAGTTCGTGGACGCCGGCGTGTCCGACGGTAGCGTCAACGTCTACCGCGAGGAGGTCGTCGGCCCCTACGAGACCGTGCTGATCGGCTCCGAGGACGCTGACGCGCTGCAGGCCTGGCTGGTCGCGCACAACTACCAGGTCCCGGCCGACACCATCCCGACCATCGCCTACTACGTGGCCAAGAAGAGCAAGTTCATGGCCCTGCGCCTGCGCCCGGGCGCCAACGTGACCCAGATGCAGCCGGTGCGCGTGAGCTTCCCCGGGTTCATGTCGAGCTTCCCGCTCAAGATGGTCGGCGCCGGCGCCGACGGCGCGCTGTCCTTGACCCTGTGGGTCATCGCCGAGCAGCGCTACCAGGCCATGAACTACCCCACCGTGCGCATCGACCCGGCCACGCTGTCGTGGGACTGGGCCACCAACACCTCCGACTACACCACCCGCTTCAACGAGGCCGTCGAGTCGGGCGGCGGCCGCGGCTGGGTCGTCGAGTACGCCCAGAACTGGTCGAGCCTGTTCTTCTTCAACGGCAGCGGCTTCAGCTTCGGCCCCGACGCCGCGGTGGCGCCGCCGCCGGTGCGCGCCCTCGAGGAGGCCGAGTTCGCCGGTCGCAACATCCGCAACCCCTTCGTGACCCGCCTGCGCACCCGCGCCCTGGTCGAGCACCTCGACGAGGACATCGAGCTCGGCCCCAGCGCCGAGACCGGCTGGGTCCTGCCCCAGCTGACCGCCACCCGCGAGCTCAACCGCCCGGCCAGCCTGGTGTGTGCCAACGACACCAACAACAACGGCATCGACGACCGCACCGAGCGCGAGCGCGGCACCTTCCCTGGCAGCCCCGACGCCGACCCCGGCATGTGCGCCATCTCGCTGGGCGGCACCGGCCCCGCCGGCCTGCCCCTGCTGCTGCTCGGCGTCGGCGTCGCCATCACGCTGCGCCGCCGCCGCAAGCGCGGATGACTCAGGCGTCGCCAGCCCCGGCAGCTACTCCTTGACGCGCCAGTCGGATTCGTCGATGGCGTCGAGATCGTCGAGAGAGAGGATCTCGCGCCGCATCACACTGCTGTCAGGTCCGGTGCGCGGCAGCCCACAGTAGACGTCACCGAGCTGGCGGGCGATCAGCTTGAAGATCCGCGCGTGCAGCTGCGCAGGCGTGATCTCGCCGACGGGCTCACGCATGCGCTCGATCGATATCAGGCTGGCGTTGCCCACGCGGCCCGCGAAGGCCCAGCCCCAGTCGGGCCGGCTCTCGATGCGCAGGTCGAGATCGGTGACCGCGAACAGCCAGGTCCCCGTCGGGATCGGGCCGAGGTGGCCGACCAGCGCGCGCAGTGCGGCCTCGACCAGGACTTGCTTCTCGACCGGGTCGAAGACCCCCTCGAACACCGACTCCGGGAAGCTGGGCAGCACGTCGACGTCCACGTGGTAGACGTCGCGAAAATGGCTGGCAACCTCTTCGATGGAGATGGCATCGACCGACTGGCCCATGACGAACGTCGCGCGGCCCTTGCGGGCGCATGTGGACGGGAACGCCGGCGGCCCCGACGGTGCCCGCGCCGTGGGCAGCCCTTCGACCTTGCGGGGCGACCCGCCACAGCCCGCGGCGACCGACACGGCGAGGCCCAGCGACAGCAGACACCACCTGGACCCCGAAGCCGACATGGCGGGACCATACGACACGGCCGAAGCGCCCGCCAAGCGGCCGGTCGGCTCCTGCCAGCGTACGGCGGCATTCCCGCCGCAGCGGATGCCGCAGTGCGTTGCGGAGTTTTGCGGGGGGTTTGTTGCACTTTTGCGATAGGCACCCTACGATTCGATCAAGAAGCGCATGAAGGAACGTCGTCTCGTACCGCGTGTGCCATGCCGTTGCCCGGTCGAGGTGCGCTCGGGGGTCGACTGCTGTGACGTCACCTTGAGCTATGCGGTCGAGCTGTCGATGGGCGGCTGCTTCGTGCGCTCCAACCGCCACCAGACCGCGGGGACGCCGCTGGAGGTGGTGCTGTCGCTGGAAGATGGCAGCCGGGTCGAGGTCCAGGGCGTCGTGCTGTACGACGGCAAGGCGGCGGCGTCGTCGGCGGAGCCCGGGCAGCCGGGGTTCGCGGTCGGCTTCGTGGTCATCGAGCGTGGCTCGGCGGCGCGGCTGCGCGACTATCTGATCGCGCGCGGGGCCGGGCCGCCGCGGCGACAGGATTCGCAGCCGCCCCGGCAGCGCAGCAAGTCCGGGACGCAGGCGCGAACCCGGCGCGCACGCAAGAGCACCAGCCGCTAGCCGACCGGCTGCGGCGCCACCAGCTCGCGCGCCGGCTCCCCACGCGACGCGGGCGGCAGCTTCGGCGGTGCGGGCGGGTGAAAGCGCGCGCAGCCCGACCGGGTCAGCCACAGCCCCGCACGCGCTGACGGGCCCGCCGCACCGCCACCACCGCCTGCGCTCCCGACGTCCACCCGCGCCACCGCGAAGCCGCGAAAATCGTCGAGCAGCAGGCGCACCTTGCTCAGGCGACGTTCGATCAGCTGGCCCAGCTCGGCCTCGGCCAGCGACTTCATCAGCTCCAGCTCCTGCAGGGCATCGCTGCCGAGCTCGCTGTGCTGCCAGACCCGCGGCAGCACACGCAGGCGCCCGCCCTCGACCTGGTAGGCCGCCATCCGGGCGTAGCCCTCGGCCAGCTCGGGGCCGTCGGTCAGCGCCACCAGCAGGCGGTCGGCCTCGTCGATCGAGCGCCCCGTGGCCAGGGCCGCGCGCAGCGCCATGATGCCGCGCGCGACCTCGCTGGAGTCGTCCTCGCTGACCCGGCGCAGGCGCGCGATGCGCGCCGCCAGCTTGCTGACGCTGCGACGCGCGCTGGCCAGCGCGTCGTCGGCCGGCGCCTGCTGCGCCAGCGGGCCGCACCAGCCCAGGTAGACCAGCGCGCCCAGCACGTCGGGCGCTGGCGCCAGGCGCTCGTCCAGCTCCACCGTCTGCAGCGCGCGCAGCTCGGCGCGCCCGCCCTCGCGACCACGGCGCGCCAGGTCGGCCAGCGAGGCCTCCAGCAGCGCTGCCGCACGCTCGGGCGCCGCTGCCGGCACCAGCGCCGCCCAGCGCTGGGCCTCGTCCCAGCGCTCCTCCAGCAGCGCGATGCGCGCCAGCGCCAGCGCCGCCGCGCCGCGCACCCGCGCCCGCGCCGCGGCCGGGAAGCGCCGCCCCGCGCGTGCATCGCTGGCCAGCGCCAGCGCGTCGCTCAGCACCGCGCGCGCCGCCGCGGTGTCCCCGCGCGCCCAGCTGACGCCGGCCTCGGCCAGCCGCGCGTCCAGGTAGTAGGCGTCGCTGTCGACGGCGCGGAACAGCTGCACCGCCTCCTCGTCGGCGCGGCCGCGCAGGGCCAGCCCGCGCCGGTAGCGCGCCTCGTCGGCCAGCGGCGCCACCGTGGGCCACTCCAGCGCCGCGGGCAGGTCGCTCGCCGGCACCTGCGCCAGCAGGCCCAGCGCGGCCTCGCGGGCGCCCGGGTGTCGCGCCAGCGCGACCAGCCAGCCCAGCGCGCCATGCCGGTAGGGGTGGCGCGGCGCGTTCAGCACGCGATCGAACATCGCCGCCGACACGCTCATCAGGCCCATCTTGAACAGCACCTTGCCGAGCTCGTACTGCGCGCGCTCGCGCACCGCGCGGCCGTCGGGCGACTTGCCGGTGGCGACGTCGTGCAGCGCCAGCCCGGCGCGCACCAGATCACCCTCGGCGACCTGCTCCAGCGCATAGCCCATGCGCGGCGACAGCATCGACGGCTGCGCCGCCGCGGTCGCCGGCGCGACGCTCAGCACCAGCAGCACGCAGACGGGGCCCTTCACCATCATCACGATTCCGCCAGCGTTAACGACGGTCGGGCTCGACCTCGGGCGGGAGCACGGCCTCGGGCGCCGCCGCCGGGGTGACCGACTCGTCGCGCACCATGTGCAGGTAGACGGCCGCGTTCTTGTTGTCGGGCTCCAGCGAGAGCACCGCCTCCAGCTCCTTGACGGCGTCCTCGCGGCGATTGGCCGAGAAGTACGCGATGCCGAGGTGGATGCGCCCGGCGATGTAGCTCGGGTTGGTCTCGCGCACGATCTCGAGCTCGCGCAGCGCGCCCTCGAGGTCGCCGGCCTCGCGCAGCGCCTTGGCCAGCTTGGTGCGGATGTCGACGAAGGTGGGGCGCAGGTCGAGCGCGCGGCGGAACTCGCGGATACCGTCGTCGTACAGGCCGCAGCCGATGTAGGCGCTGCCGGTCTCGGCGTGCATGTTGGCCAGCTTGCCCAGCGCGAACGGATCCAGCTTGGACGGCGACTGCTTGCTGCGCTGGATGGCGCGCGCGTAGACCGCCTTGGCGGCGTCATACTTGCCGAGATCGTTGTAGGTCACGGCCAGGTTGAGCGCGGCCTCGGTGTAGTTCTGGTTGATGCGCAGGGCCTCCTCGAAGTACTCCTGCGCCTGCCGGAAGTGGCCCTGATCATGCTGGATCACGCCCAGCATGTTGAAGACGTCGGCGAAGCCACGGTGCAGCGTCAGCACCTCGGTGAGGTACTTCTCCGCCTGCTCGTACTCGTGACTGGCGTAGTGCTCCTTGCCCAGCGTCAGCAGGTTCTTCAGGCGGCTATCCATGCGGCCTTTCCGGCCCGCGCACGCGGGCTGCGTTATGGCTGCTTCTGCTGCTGCTTGCGCTGCTCTTGCTGGAGCTTCCACTGCTCGACCGCGCGCTCGACCTCGGGCAGACGGCCGCGCGCCTGTGCGGCCGCGGAACCTTCGGGGTACTTGGAGATCACGAGCAGGTAGGCGCGCTGGGCGTGATCGGGCCGCTCCAGCGCCAGGTAGGCGCGCGCCAGCAGCATCAGCGCGTCCTCCTCCAGGGCGTTGCCGGGGAACTTCCGGATCAGCGACTCCAGCCTGAGGATGGTCCCGCGCGGACGATCGCGACGCCAGTAGAAGCGGGCCACCATCATCTCGGACTGGGCCAGCATCTTGATGGCGCGGGCGCGCTTCTCGCGCCCCTTGGCGGCGTAGGGCGACGACGGGTAACGATCGAGGAAGATGCCCAGCTCGCGCACCGCGTCCACGGTGCCCGACTGATCCTTCTCGTAGGCCGGCGGGGTCAGCCAGAAGTCCTCGGGGATCTGCTTGTAGGCGGCCTCACCGACGCGGAACTGGGCGTAGCCGTTGATGACCATCTCGTGGTTGGGGTGCGCCTTGGCGAACTGGCGGTAGCCGTCGGCGGCCTCGACGTTGTGGCCGGACTCCATGTCGGCGTCGGCCAGGCGCAGCTCGGCCAGCACCGAGTACTGCGAGAACGGGAAGCGCGTCTTGGTGTAGACGAAGTACTTGGCGGCGGCGATGTACTCGTCGTCCTTGAGGGCCTTCATGCCCTTCTCGTAGTTCTCGCGCGCCGAGTCCTTGTAGGACACTGGGCCGGAGCCATCCGCGCTGCGGGGTCCGCAGGCCGGCAGCACGGCCAGCGCGAGGACCGTCACCAGCGTCCCGAGTCCAAGTCCTTTCATGGGGTTCCTCTCGTATACGCGGCGGCTTCCGCGAAGTCAACGAGGTCGGACCGGCCTGGCGGGCGCGGGGATGCCCGACTATCATGCGCCATGGCGACGATTTCCCGGACCCTGTGGACGGCGGTGACGGTGGTGATGGGGCTGGCGCTGGCCAGCTGTGGCGGCAAGGTCAACCCGAGCACGGTGCGCGTCGGCGGCGAGAAGCGCACCAGCGCCGCGCTGGCCGGGTCGCGCTGCGCCCCCGAGGGCTGCACCTGTCGCAACCTCGACGCCGCCGCCGACCAGGCCGAGCAGTCGCCGCCGGCCCCGGGCATGAAGCGCTTCGAGCTGCGCGTGGGCCCGACCACCCAGCCGACCTGGGTCGGGGTCGCCGGGGTGGGCACCCTGTACCGCGCCAGCGACAGCGGCGGCGGCGAGGTCTGCTTCTATGTCGATCTGCGCAACGGACAGAAGACCTCGGTCAGCTACCGCGGCCAGGCCGAGACCCAGGGCGAGGGCGTGCACGCCCGGCTGGCCATCCGGGAGTACTCGGCGGCGCCCAAGGGGCCGTGGTGGTACGACACCTTCGAGTTCGCCTGTGGCGGTGACCGGCCGTGCTCGGCGGCGGGGCTGCGCGACTGGCGCGAGAACGCCTCGGGCCTGAGCGGCAACCTGAAGGATCCCTGCGGGTCGACCAAGATCAGGAACATCGAGTACAGCGTCGACCGCGGCGGCGACGAGGCCAACGCCGGGCAGGTCGATCTGCGCTTCCAGCTCGACGTGTACCCGTTCGCGCCGCGCTTCGCGCCGGGCGCGCCGGAGTGCCAGAACAACAAGTGAGTTTCGTCTATCCGATCGACCACGACGTCATCGTGGTCGGCGCCGGCCACGCCGGCTGCGAGGCGGCGCTGGCGGCGGCCCGCCTGGGGCGGCGCGTGCTGGTGCTGACCGGCAACCTCGAGACCATCGCGCACATGAGCTGCAACCCCGCCATCGGCGGGGTCGCCAAGGGCCACCTGGTGCGCGAGATCGACGCCCTGGGCGGCGAGATGGCGCGCGCCATCGACGACACCGGCATCCACTTTCGCCGGCTCAACACCAACAAGGGGCCGGCGGTGCGGTCGACCCGGGCCCAGGCCGACAAGCTGCGCTACCGCGCGCGCATGCGCCGCGCGCTGGAGGCCGAGGCGGGGATCTCGCTCAAGCAGGCCGAGGTCACGGCGCTGTGCACCGAAGCGGGGCCGGTCACACTGTCGGGCGCGGCCGGCACGCGGGCGGCGCGGCCGCGCGTGGTCGGGGTCGAGACCCAGGGTGGCGTGACGTTTCGCGCGCGCGCGGTGGTGCTGACCACGGGGACGTTCCTGCGCGGCGTCATCCACGTCGGCGAGGAGTCGCGCGCGGGCGGGCGCGCCGGGGAGGCACCGGCGGCGTCGCTGTCGGCGTCGCTGCTGCGGCTGGGGTTTCCGCTGGCGCGGCTGAAGACGGGGACGCCGTGTCGACTGGATGGGCGGACCATCGATCGGACCGGGCTGGAGGTGCAGGCGGGGGACACGCCGCCGCCGCGCTTCTCGTGGTGGACCGATCCGGCCAGCGCGCCGCCGCTGCCGCAGGTGGTGTGCTGGGTGACTTACACGTCGGAGCGCACGCACCAGATCATCCGCGACAACCTGCACCGCTCGCCGCTGTATGCTGGGCGCATCGAGGGCGTCGGGCCGCGCTACTGCCCGTCGATCGAGGACAAGGTGGTGCGCTTCGCCGACAAGGAGCGCCACCAGATCTTCCTCGAGCCCGAGGGCATCGACACCCACGAGGTCTATCCCAACGGGGTGTCGACCAGCCTGCCCTACGAGGTCCAGCTGGCCTTCATGCGCTCGATCGGCGGCCTGGAGCGCGTCGAGCTTCTGCGCCCCGGGTATGCCGTCGAGTATGACTTCGTGAACCCGACCGAGCTCGAGCCCTGGCTGGAGACGCGCCGCGTGGCCGGCCTGTTCCACGCCGGGCAGCTCAACGGCACCTCGGGCTACGAGGAGGCCGCCGCGCAGGGCCAGCTGGCGGGCATCAACGCCGCGCTGGCGACCGCGCCCGGGGCGGTCCGGCCCGAGCCGTTCGTGCTGGCGCGCGACGAGGCCTACGGCGGCGTACTGGTCGACGACCTCTGCACGCGCGGCACCGAGGAGCCCTATCGCATCATGACCGCGCGCGCCGAGTACCGGCTGTCGCTGCGTGAACACAACGTCGACGAGCGGCTGCTGCCGCGGGCCCGGGCGCTGGGGCTGTGCCCCGACGCGCGCTGGCGGGCGCTGGAAGCCGGGCAGGCCGCGCGCGCCGGGGCCCTGGCGGCGCTGGCGGCGACGCGGGTCGCGGTGTCGGGCGCGGTCGCCGACGTGCTGGGCGCGCACGGCACCAGCGCGCTGCGCGAGCCGGCCTCGCTGCTGGAGCTGCTGCGCCGGCCCGAGCTGGACTTCGCCGCGCTGGCCCGGGTCGCCGACGCCGCCGGGGTGCGGCTGCCCGAGCTGGGCGCCGCCGACGCCGAGCGGCTCGAGGTCGACCTCAAGTACCAGGGCTACCTGGCGCGCGAGGCCACCGAGGCCCAGCGCCAGCGCGAGCTCGAGCATGTGCACCTCGGCGATCTCGACTACAGTGCGCTGGCCGGCCTGTCGCGCGAGGCGCGCGAGAAGCTCGAGCGCGTGCGCCCGACCTCGGTCGGGCAGGCCGCGCGCATCCCGGGCGTGACCCCGGCGGCCATCTCGGTGCTGCTGGTGCACACCGCGGCGGAGCGCCGCCGGCGTGGTCGGACCGCGACAAAACCGGGGGCGTGAGCCTCTGTCCAGCTTGGCGGGCAGCCCGCGCCGCGGTAGGGTGGCCGCCATGAGCGTGACTCGCCTGGCCCGGCTCGTGTCCCTCACCCTGGTCTGCGCCGCAGCGGCGGCACACGCGGGTGGCCTCGAATACCCCGAGAACGGCGCTCAGGCCTTGGGCCGCGGTGGCGCCTTCGTGGCCAAGGCCGACGACGCCTCGGCGTGGTGGAACAATCCGGCCGGTCTGGCCAAGCTGGCGGGCTATCAGCTCTACCTGTCGAGCAACCTGTCGTTCGCCAAGCAGAGCTTCGATCGCAGCGGGACCTATCCGACCACCATCGGCGGCCCGGCCTACGAGGGCCAAGAGTACCCCAAGGTCGAGTCGAGCAACTTCTTCCCGGCGCCGATGGGCGCGTTCACCGCGGGGATCGGCGACAAGCTGACGCTGTCACTGGCGGTCGGTGGCCCCAGCGCGGTCGGCGCCAAGGAGTACCCCTCCGAGGTCACAGTCAACGGCGTGACCGCCCCAGCGCCGCAGCGCTATGACGTCATCAAGGCCGAGACCCTGGTGTTCTTCCCGACCATCTCGGCGGCCTACCGGGTCTCGCCCAAGCTGGACGTCGGCGCCGGCTTCATGTGGGGCATCGGCCTGTTCAAGAACAAGAGCGTCGCCTGGGGTACCCGCAACCCGAACGAGGAGCCGGGCAACGACTCCATCGTCGACCTCGAGGCCGACGACATGTTCATCCCCACCTTCAACCTGGGCGTGCTGTTCCGGCCGTCGCCCAAGCTGGAGGTCGGCGGCATGTTCCGCATGGGCGCCAAGATCCACGCCTTCGGCGAGGTCAAGGCCGACTTCGGCCCCACCCTCGACGCGGTCGGCACCAAGCTGCGCCCGCGCTCGCCGTGCACCATCGACGAGGCCGCCAAGCCCGACACCGCGTGCACCGACATCGCGACCGAGCTGCCGCCCGTCATCCGCGCCGGCGCGCGCTACATCCTGCGCGACGGCTGGGGCCGCGAGAAGGGCGACGTCGAGCTGGATGTCGGCCTCGAGCTGTGGAACGTGTTCGACGCCTACGAGGTGCACACCGATGGCACCACGCCGATCGTGGTCGAGGACCAGCGCGTCGAGCACCAGTACAAGAACACCTTCGGGGTGCGCCTGGGTGGCAGCTACATGCTGGGCAAGGTCAACGCGCGCGCGGGCGTGGCGTTCGACACCGCGGCGTCGCCGACCGAGTACTCGCGCCTGGATGGTGACTCGTGGGCCAAGCTGACCGGGGGCGCCGGCGGGTCGTTCACCACCCGCGGCGTGACCTTCGATCTGTCGGCGGCCTTCGTGCAGAACTTCGCGCCCACGGTGGAGGTCGGCAAGGGCAAGGTCAACCCGCTGCTCCCGGTCGAGAGCTACCCGGCGCCGCCGCCCGCGCTGAACGTGGTCAACGAGGGCAAGTTCGCGGCCAGCTCGTTCGTGATCGGCGTGGGGCTGCGCTTCTCGTTCGCCGAGCTGGGTGGCGCGCGCAGCGGCAGCAGCATCCGCAACCCGTACCTGTCGCCCGAGGCGTCGCTGCCCGGCGTGTTCGGCGGCGGCACCACGGCGCCGCCCGATGACGGTGTGGCCCCGGACGGCACGACGCCGCCGGATGGGACGACGCCGCCGGATGGGACGCCGCCGCCCGATGGCACGCCGCCCGAGGATGGTGGCGGCGCGCCCGAGCCGGGCACGCCGTAGCGCCCGGTCAGGCCTCGCCGATCACAGGTCGGCGCCGGCCAGCTTCAGCTTGTTGCGCGCGGCCAGCCCGAGCTTGCCGCGGGGCTGCTTGTCACGCACGTGCTCGAGCAGCTCCTCGCCGAGGGCGCGCTCGTTCTCGTCGTCGGACTCGATGAAGTTGAAGCCGAGGGTGAACAGGTCGTCGAGCTCCAGGTCCTTCTGCTTGCCGAGCTTCTGCGCCACCGGGTAGCCGGCGGCGACCAGCTGGGCGAACTGCATCAGCACCGGGTCGACCCCGCGCGCCGAGCGCAGCAGCGCGCTCGACGAGGTCTTGAGCCCGAGCACGCCGATGACGAAGCGCTGCTCGTCGCTGAGGCGGGCGCCGGCCTGGGCCAGCGGGCGCAGCGACGCGAAGGCGTCGGCGTGGCGACCGGCGCGGCGCAGCTTGTCGGCGCGCTCGAACAGGACCTCGGCGTGGGCGTCGGGGGCCAGGAAGGTCAGCGCCTGCAGCAGCGCGGGCTCGGCGCGGTCGCGCGGGTCGAGCAGGCGCTTGCGCGCGCGCTCGACCAGGTGCTCCACGGCAGGTCTGGGCACCCGCTCGGCGTGCGGGCGCAGGGCCTGCACCAGCCGGCGCGCCGCCTCGGCGTCGACGTCGCTGGAGCCGACGTCGGCCAGCGCGCGGGCCAGCGGCCCGGCGGCCTCGGGGGCGCCCGCCAGCGAGCGCGCCGAGGCCTCGCGCAGCGCGTGATCGCTGCTGAGCAGGTTCTCGATCAAGGTCGGGATGGCCGAGCGCCCCGCCAGCGCCGCCAGGCGCTCGGCGGCCAGCCGCTGGGCATCGGGGTTCTTCGCGTGCGTCAGCTCGCGGAAGCGCTTGACCAGCTTCTCGGGCACGTGGGCGCCGCGCAGGGTGTCGATGGCGGCGCGCGCGACCTGGGGGTCGGCGTCGTCGGCGTGATCGATCAGGGCGTCGACCACGGCGTCACCGGCGCCCGAGCCGGCGGCGACGATGCGGCGCAGCGCGGCCAGCGCGCCCACGCGCACCACGGTGGGCCAGCTCGGCTGGGCGTGCTCGGCCAGCGCGCGCGCCTGCGCAGGATCGGCGGCATAGCCGGCCACACGCAGCAGGATGGCCAGCCGCGCGGCGTCGGCCTCGGCCATGGTGCGGGTCGCCTTGGCGCCCTTGCCTGTCAGCTTGGCCGCCTTGCCGAGCCGCGCGATCCCGGCCAGCGCGCGCGCCTGCACCAGCTTGATGACGCGGGCCTCGCCCTTGTCGATCTCGGTGCGCAGGAGGTGCAGCACGTGGTCGCCCAGCTCGGGCTCGCCCAGCGCGCCGAACAGCGCATCCAGCGCGCCCGCGGTGCCCAGCTCGATGAGCAGCTTGGCGGCCTGGCGCCGCCCCGCCGGGGGCCCCTCGCCCAGCGCGCGCGCCAGCGGCCGCTCCGCCGCGGCCCCCTGCGCCGCCAGCAGGCGCAGCGCCCGGTTGCGGGTGTCCTCGTCGCTGGAGCCCAGCAGCGGGATCAGCTCGGCGCCCAGCTTGCGCGCGCCGACCGCCTCCAGCGCCTCCAGCGCGAAGCGGCGCATCAGCGGGTTCCCGTCGTCGAGCTTGCGCGCCAGCGCGCGCTCGACCGCGGCGTCGCCCTTGCCAGCCGCGCCCAGCACCACGGCGGCGGCGCAGCGCACCTCGACGCGGTCGTCATCCAGCAGCGCAAACACGCGGTCGCTCAGGGTCTGCTTCGCCATCGCACTCTCCCGATCTCAGTTCACCAGCTTCCAGACCCGATCCCAGCGCACCCCCGAGATCGCCACCGACCACCATACCAGCGCCACACGCCCGAGCAGCTTCTCGCGCGGCACCGGCAGCGCCACGCCGCCATCGTCGGCCTCGGCGACCTTGCCCAGGCACCACTGCAGGGGATCCTTCAGGCACGCGAACGCGACCACGTCGCCGACGCCCACGCTGGCGGGATCGAAGTACGGCCCGCGCACCGCGAACACCGAGTCGCCGCGCTGCAGGTCGGGGCCGAGATCGTCCTGGGTGACGTCGACGCTGACGATGGTGGTCTTCTGCGCGACGTCGGCCAGCTGCAAGAGCAAGGTCGGCCCCAGCGTCAGCTCGCGCCCCTTGACCACCATCGGCGGGGTCTCGGTGAAGCCCCACTCGGTCATGTTCTTGCGCAGGCGCTCGCCCGCGGCCTTGGCCACCACCTCGTCGAGGTAGCGGATGCGCAGCTCGGTGGTCAGGACGCCGCCCACCACCAGCGTCTCGGTGCTGGCGCGCGGGCCGGACAGGATCACCATCACGAAGGGCATCTCGGCCGGCGCGTCGGCCGCTCGGGCCTCCAGGCGGGTGCGCGTGGCCTCGTCGCCCAGCAGCATCTGCGGCGTGGTGATGACCAGGCCGCCGCCGGCGCGCGGGGCCACACCGGCGCGCACCCCGGGGGGCAGCACCGCGGCCATGGTGCACTCGGCCTTCTCCCTGGGCAGCGGGCCGCTCAGCTCGATGCGGACCATCAAGGGGCCGGCGACCTCGACCTCGAAGCGCCCCAGCTCGGTGCCGATGTCGACCTTGCAGCCGTTCAGGATGGTCGCGAACGGCGTGGGCAAGAAGCCGACCACCGCGGTGGCGGCGGGATCGTCGAAGCGCACCCGGATGAGGACGCGGCTGCGCTTGCGCGACAGCTGATCGTCGACGCTGCCGTGGCGCGTGGGGGCACCGGGCTTGCCCGTGCGCGGCTTGCGCTTGCAGCCGGGGGCCGCCAGGGCCACCGCGAGCGCCAGCGTCGCCAGCGCGACCGTCGCCACCACGCGTTGACGCCCGCGCGCGCGCATCACGGCCAGGTCTCCAGCGCCACCGTCACCACCATGTCGACCAGCAGCGCAAACTGCGCCTCGCCCTCGGCGACCGACGCCGCCGCGGGATCGCCGAAGTAGGCGTCCGCGGCCCCGGCGGCGCGGAAGTCGCGCACCCCGGCCTGCATCTGCTTGTGCAGCTCGATCATCAGGGGCGGCAGGCTGCGCCGCACCTCGCCCACGCTGCGCCCCGCGGCCAGCACCAGCGAGGTCTCGTACGACCCGGCGTGGCAGGCGCCGCGCTTGAACTCGTCCGACAGCGTGCGCGCGAAGCGGCGCTCCAGGTTGTTGGCGAACGCCACCGGGTGGCCGCTGCGCTGCCCGGCGTCGGCGACCGCCGCGGCCAGCGTCGCCACGTGGGCCGGCTCGAGGTGGCTGTTGACCAGGCACACGCGCTGGAAGCCCTGCTCGATGGCGGCGACGCACACGTCGGCCACCAGCGCGGTCGCGGTCTCGGGGCGGATCGACAGCGTACCCGCGAACGGGCGCGCGAACTCCGTCACCGCGAAGCTGATGGTCGGCAGCAGCACCACCGGGCGTCCACGCGCCGCCAGCGCCCGCCCGGCCCGCAGCGCCAGCTCGTCACTGATGATGGCGTCGGTCGCCAGCGGCAGGTGCGGCCCGTGCGCCTCGGTCGACCCGATGGGCAACAGCGCGATGACGCCCGGCTGCGCGCGCGCGGCCTCGGCCTCGGGGTAGGTCAGCTCGCTGAGGCGCTTCACCACGCCCCCCTCTTACCACGGGGCGTGCGCGGACGCTGCTCGCGAGCCTATTCGTGCTTGTACATGAAGAGGCGGTCGCCGAACTTGGCGACGCCGCCGGCGTCGTCCAGCAGCAGGCCCGGCGCGGCGTCCAGCCCGAAGGCCAGGCGCAGATGCGCGATGGTGTAGTGCCGGATCAGCGGCCACGCCATCTCGACCGGCAGATCCTCGGGGCGGCAGCCGTCGCTGCCCAGCGTGATCAGGATCTGCGGCACCATGATCCCGTGATCGGCGGCGATCTTCAGCACGCCGCCCTGGTCGCGCCCGATGGCGCAGATGTCCGCGAAGGCCAGGTGGCCGGCGTCCTTGATGCCGACGAAGCGCTTGCCCACGCCCTCGGGCAGCTTGGCGAAGTTGTCCATCGCGGTGCCGATGTTGGCGATCTCGTCGCCGGTGCCGCCCATCACCAGCGCGGGCACCGCGGGCGCGTCGGTGTTGCCGTTGCCGGCGGCGTACTGCGCCCACAGCGTGATGCCGGGATCCTTGGCCACGTTGTAGGCAGTGGCGCCGCCCGCCGAGTGACCGGTCGCGGCGATGTGCGCGAAGTCCATGCGACCCTCCAGCGGGCCGCCGGCGCGGGCGTCCTCGCTGCGCAGGTGGGCCAGCGCGTCGCGCAGCTGGGCCGGGCTGTCGTCGGCGCTGGGGAACATGCCGCCGATGAGCAGCTTCAGGCCGCGCCCGGCGTGCTCGGGCGAGGCGACCACGAAGCCCCACTCGGCCAGCGAGGTCATCAGGAAGGTCGACTGCAGCCGATAGCCGCCGAGGCCGTGGCTGAACAGCACCACCGGGAAGCGGCGCACCCGGCTGGCCACGATGTCGCGGTAGGCGTCGGTCGGGTAGCGCGGCGCATCGGCGTCGGGGATCTTCGAGCGCTCGGCGTCGGGCAGCCAGTCGCGCATGTCGTAGCTGTCCTTGGGCTTGCCTGCCTCGGCGCCCTTGTCGGCGGGGTACCAGACCTCGACCAGGTTGCCGTTCACCGTGTAGGTGGTCACGCCGGCGACGAACGGGCCGTGGCCGGTGTAGTCCCTCGGCGGCTGCGTGGTGTCGCCGCCGTCGCCGGCGCCATCGCCCCCACCGTCGCCACCACAACCTGCCAGCAGCACCGCCAGGGTCAGCCCCAGCACCCGCGTCGCGCCGAGCTTGGTCACCATGGCCGCCGTGTTAGCCCATTCACTTGATCTTGGTCAAGTGATAAACAGGCCACGAGGCGTCAGATCGGCCTATTTCAGCGTCCTGCGCAGCACCTTGCCGCGATCACTGCGCGGTAGCTCGCTGGCGAACTCGACCCGGCGCGGCGCCTTGTAGTGCGCCAGCTTGCCGCGCGCGTGCTCGATGAGCTCGGCGGCCAGGGCGTCCCCCGTCACCACCCCGGCGCACACCACGACCACCGCGCGCGGCAGGGTCAGCCCGGCCTCCTCGTAGCCCAGCACCACGCACTCCAGCACCGCGGCGTGGCCGAGCAGCACGTTCTCGACCTCCTGCGGCGATACCCAGATGCCGCCCACCTTGAGCATGTCGTCGGCGCGCCCGGCGTACCAGAAGCGGCCCTCGCCATCGCGCCTGAACTGGTCGCCGGTGACGACCCAGTCGCCGCGCAGCGTCTGCTTGGACTGCTCGTGCGCGCCCCAGTAGCACAGCGCCGCGGAGTCGCCGCGGATGTGCAGCGTGCCGACCTCGCCGTCGGGCAGCTCGGCGCCGTCGGGGCCGACGATGCGCGCCTGGTAGCCCGGCACCAGCTTGCCCAGCGACCCCGGGGTGACGTCGCCCGGGCGGTTCGAGATGTAGATGTGGAACATCTCGGCCGAGCCGATGCCGTCGAGGATCTCGACGCCGTAGGCCTGCTTCCAGCGCGTGTACAGCTCCTCGGGCAGGGCCTCGCCCGCGCTCAGGGTGACGCGCAGCGAGCCCAGCTTGCGGCGGCCCTCGGGATCGGCGGCCAGCATCTTGGCGATGGTCGTCGGCACCGAGGTCAGCATGGTGGGCTGGTGGCGCTCGATGACGTCGAACAGCCGCTCGGGGGTGCTGCGCTCGGGGAACAGCACCGTGGTGGCGCCGACCGCGAAGGGGAACATGAGGTTGGTGCCGGTGGCGTAGCCGAAGAACAGCTTGGGCACGCCGCAGGTGATGTCGGCCTCGGTCATGCGCAGCACCTGCTTGGCGTAGCGCTCGGTGTTCCACGCGAAGTCGTGGTGCATGTGCACCGCGCCCTTGGGCTTGCCGGTCGAGCCCGAGGTGAACAGCCACACCGCGACGTCGTCCTTGCTGGTCGGCGCCGCGGCGCACGCGGGATCGCCGGCGGCGATCTCGTCGGCCAGCACGAACACGCGCCCGGCCAGGGCGGGCGGCAGCGCCAGCGTGGCGGCCGCGCCGCGCACGAACACCGCGCGCAGGTGACGCGACGCCGCCAGCGCGGGCGCGATGCGCGCCAGCAGCGGCGCGTCGATCACGATGGCGCGGGCCCGGGTGTAGTCGACGTAGTAGGCGTAGTCGTCGTCGGGCAGCTCGGGGTTGACCATGGTGACCACGGCGCCCGCGTGCAGCACGGCGAAGAAGGCGTAGGCGAACTCGGGCACGTCGGGCAGCGCGATGAGGACGCGGTCCTCCATGCCGACGCCGGCCGCGATCAGGCGCGAGGCCAGGCGCGCGGTGCGCTCGGCGCACTCGCCATAGGTGACGCGTTCGTGGTCGGTGATGATGGCGACCTTGGCGGCGCGGCCCTCGCGCAGGCGCGCGAACAGGAAGTAGTCGGCCAGGTTGAAGTCGTGCGGCAGCTCGGGCGCAGCGTCGTGCAGGGCATCTGGCATGGCGTGTGGCTCCCTCGGCGAGGGCACCCTAGCACTCACGTGAGGTGTCGCTCATCAGGATTCCGGCGGCCTCAGGGGCGCTTCAGGAAGGCCCGGGCCTCGCGCAGCACGCCGGGCCCCCAGTCGGTGGGCGGCATCGTGGCCAGCTCCTTGATCGCCAGCTCGACCTGCTCGCGCGCGGCGGGGCGCTGGCGCGGCAGCACCCACAGCGCGTTGGCCAGCGCCATGCGCAGCCGGGGCACCGCGATGGGCGGCTGGGGCAGCGCCAGGGCCTGCTGCAGCGCCTCGGCCAGCAGCGGCGCCGCCTCGGCGTCGGCGCCCCGGGCCAGCGCGGCGCGGCCGACCAGGTAGCGCGCCACCACCAGGTTGCTGGCGGTCTGCGGCGAGGCCCCTACCTTCAGGAGCCGGCGCATGGCCTCGCGTGCGCGCTGCTCGCCCTCGGTGAGGCGCTCGCTATCGACCAGCAGCGCGGCCAGCTGCAGCATCGGCTGGACCAGGTTGACGTCGTCGCTGGACAGCGCCCTCTCGCCCAGGTTGACGGCGCGACGGGCCGTCGCCTCGGCGTTCACGGCGTCCCCGCGCTGGCCCGCGAGCGTGGCCAGCATACCCAGCGGGCCGATCAGCCCGGGCGCATCGGGGCCCTCGGCGGCCTCGCGGATGGCCAGCACGCGCTCGAAGGTGGCCTGCGCGGCGTCGCTCCGGCCCTGCGCCGCCTCCAGGTAGCCGCGGCGCTCGAGCACGCTGGCCAGGCGTGGGTGGTCAGGGCCGAAGCCGGCCTCCAGCACCGCGCGCGCTCTCTCCAGCGCGGCCAGCCCGGCGTCGCTGTCGCCGGCCCCGCTCTCGAGGTCAGCGCGCGCCAGGTGGACATCGGCGGCGCGCTCCGGGCTGCTGCCGACATGCAGGGCGGCGGTGGCCTCGTCGAGCACCTTGCGGGCACCCGCGAGGTCCCCGCGTCGGGCCAGCGCCCGCGCGATGTTGGTCGTGACGGCATCGGGGCGTGGAGTCGGGCCGTAGAAGTGATCGCCCAGCTGCCGCGCCAGCAGCAGGTAGCCGAAGGCCTGGTCGGCGTGGCCGAGGCGACGCAGCGCGCCCGACAGCCCGTTCAGGACGTTGCTGATCTTGGGGTGGCTGGCGGGGAAGTGCGCGAGGTCGGCGGCCAGCGCACGCAGGTAGCGCTGCGCGGCGCCCGCGAAGTCGCCAGCGCCGAAGAGGGTCAGGCCGATCGAGTAGTGCACCAGGCCGACCTGCTCGCTGTCGGGGCCGAGACGGCCGAGTGCGGCTTCGGCCAGGCCGGCCCAGTGCGCCGCCTCGTCACCGCGCTGCAGCCGCCGCCCGAGCTGGATGGCCAGCAGGCTGACGGCGCGCACGAAGACCAGATCGTGGTGGCAGCGCTCGGCGACCAGCAGTGCCTCGCGCAGCGTCTGCTCGGCGCCGCGACCATCGCCCAGGTCATCGTGCACGCGCCCCATCAGCAGCAGCGCCTCGGCCTCCAGCGGCGCCCAGCCCAGCGCGCGCGCCGCGGTCAGGGCGGCCTCCGCCTCGGGGCGCGCGCGCGTGCCCAGGCCGGCGCGCAGCAGGGCGTCACCGGCGGCGAGCTGGCGACTGACCTCGCCCAGCCGCACGCCGGCCTCGGCGCCGGCTGGCGCCCCGGTGCGGGCCGCCAGCGAGGCCGGCTGCTGGCAGTCGCCCGCGCCGGGTAGCTCGGCGACCACCGTGGCCGAGCGATCGAGCATCGCGGGGTCGCCCTGCGAGAGCAGCTCGACCACGGTGCCCAGCGCGCGCGCGCGCTCGTCGAGGCAGCTGACGCGTAGCGCGGCCAGCGTGGGCGCCTCACGCGGTGCCGCCACGCAGGCCGCCTTGCGCGCCGCCAGCCAGCGTCCGCTCCAACCATCGAGCTCGCGCGCGACCCGTTCGCCGGCGGCGGCGGCGCCGGGCACGTCGATGGCCGCGAAGGCCCGCAGCAGCGCGGCGCGCCGGGCGCCGTCCCAGCGTCCGCGCAGCGCCGCGTCCAGGCCGACACAGCGCGCGGTGGCGCGCGGCCGCAGCACCACCACCCCGGCGACGGCGAGCGCCGCCAGCAGGGCCAGCGCCGCGACCACAAGCCAGGGCCGGCGTGGCGCCGGCGCGAGCCGCGCCAGGAGGTCGTCCAGCGTGGACGGGCGCTGGGCGGTCGGCCCCAGCGCCCGCAGCAGCGCCCGCTCGAGCGCCCGCGGCACCCCGCGCCGCTCCTCCGGCACCGGCGCCCCGCGCGCCGCCGCCGCCGCCAGCGCCGCCAGGGTGGCGCCACGGAAGGGGCGCTGCCCGAACAGCGCCTCGTAGGCGGTGACCGCGAAGGCCCACTGATCCGCGGCCGGGCCCGGCGCGCCGCCCGCGATCAGCTCGGGGGACAGGTAGGCCGCGGTACCGGCCAGCCCGGCGGCGCCGGCCTGCTCCAGCGGCAGCGCCAGGCCGAAGTCGACCACGCGCACCGCGCCGTCGTCGCCGATGATGACGTTGTCGGGCTTGAAGTCGCGATGCACCAGGCCAGCCTGGTGCGCCGCCATGAGGCCGCGACCGGCGGCCGCCAGCCCGCGCGCGCTGTCGCGCCAGGGCCGCCGCGTCTCCAGCCACCTGCGCAGCGATTGGCCCGGGCACAGCTCCATGACCAGGAAGATCTGCTCGCCCGCGATGCCGACGTCGTGCACCGAGACCACGTTGGGATGCTCGAGCCGCGCCAGCGCGCGGGCCTCCTCCATCAGGCGCGCCGCGCTGGCCAGCTGCGCGCTGGCGCCGGGCTGCAGCAGCTTCAGCGCGACCTTGCGCCCGAGCTTGTGGTCGACCGCCTCGTGCACCACCGCGGTGGCGCCGCGCCCCAGCTCGCGCCCGAGCTGGTAGCGCCCGAGGCCGGTGCTGGCAGTCGCGGCCGCCTCATCGGCTGCCGTCGCGGCCGCGGCGCTGCCCGTGCGCGCCGGAGCCACCCTCGGCTCCGACGGCTCGACCCAGGACACCGTGTCCAGGGTGCGGCCATCCGGCGGAGCTGCCTCGGCGTCCTTCTCCGGCACCGCGCGAGTATACGTCCCGGTGCCATGCTACGGTCGAGTGCGGGATGAGCGACAACACGGTTGACGCGACCTTGACCGAGGATTTCGGCACCGGCGGCGCAGCCCCGCTGCATGGCTTCACGCTCACGGTGGTCGACGCCGACGCCGGCTCCGGCGCGGGCGCTCCGAAGAGCTTCGCCATCAGCGCCGAGCGCTGTTCGATCGGCTCGGCCAGCAACAACGACGTCGTCATCGAGGACCCCACGCTGTCGCGCTACCACTGCGAGCTCCGCGTCGACGCGCGCGGCGCCCGCGTGCGCGACCTGGGCAGCCGCAACGGCACCTTCGTCGACGGCACCCGCGTGCTCGAGGCCTTCCTCAAGGGCGGCTCGCTGCTGCGCATGGGGCGCCCGCAGCTGCGCTTCGATCTGGCCGCCGACACCCACCGGCCCCGGCTGTCCGCCGCGACGCGCTTCGGCGCCCTGGTCGGCACCTCGGTGCCCATGCGCGCCGCCTTCGCCCTGCTCGAGCGCGCCGCCGGCAGCGACGCCACCGTGCTGCTCGAGGGCGAGACCGGCACCGGCAAGGGCGCCGCCGCCGAGGCCATCCACCACAACGGCGCGCGCGCCGCCGCCCCCTTCCTGGTCGTCGACTGCGCGGCGCTGCCGGCCCCGCTGCTGGAGAGCGAGCTTTTCGGCCACGAGCGCGGCGCCTTCACCGGCGCCGACACCCGCCGCGTGGGCGCCTTCGAGGAGGCCGACGGCGGCACCATCTTCCTCGACGAGATCGGCGAGCTGCCCGCCGAATTGCAGCCGAAGTTGCTGCGCGTGCTGGAGTCGCGAGAGATCCGTCGCCTGGGTCAGAACGCCTACCGGACCGTCGACGTGCGCGTCATCGCCGCCACCCACCGCGACCTGCGCGCCGAGGTCAACGCCGGCCGCTTCCGCGCCGACCTCTACTTCCGCCTCGCCGTGCTGCGCGTGACCATGCCCGCGCTGCGCCAGCGCCCCGAGGATCTGCCCGCCATCGCCGAGCAGATCCTGACCGGTTTCGGCGCCCGCCACCCGCGCGCGCGCGAGCTTCTGACCCCCGAGCTCACCGCCCGTCTGGCCCACGCCGCCTGGCCCGGCAACGTGCGCGAGCTGCGCAACTACCTCGAGCGCTGCGTCGTCCTGGAGGAGCCGCTGCCGCTGGACGGCGCCCCCGCCAGCCCCGGCGCCGCCGCCGCAACGCCCCAGGTCGACGCCGCCCAGCCCTACGCCGACGCCCGCGACGGCGCCATCGAGGCCTTCGAGCGCGCCTATGTCGAGGCCCTGCTGCGCCTGCACAAGGGCAACGTCTCGGCCGCCGCGCGCGCCGCCGGCATCACCCGCGTGTACCTGTACCGCCTGCTGGGTCGCCACGGCCTGACTCCGCGCTGACGGCCTGTCTGGCGCGTGCTAGGAAGCCGTGTGGCCAAGCCCCCGGTCAGCCTGCGCGTCATCAAGCACGCCATCCCCGACGAGGTCTGGCCGACCCGCGACGAGGCCGCGCGCGCGCGCTGGTTCCAGCCCGTGCAGCTCGGGCGCAGCCTGGTCGCCGCCACGCGCACCTGGGTGCCCGCGATGGTGCCGTGGCGTGCCACCGCGGACGGCGAGGTCACGCGCGACGTGCTCGACTGGTACGGCCGCTTCGCCGAGGGCCGCCCCGGCGTCCTCGTGGTCGAGGCCACCGGCATCCGCGACGTGCCCAGCGGCCCGCTGCTGCGCGCCGGGCACGACCGCTTCATCCCCGGCCTGGCCGAGCTGGTGCGCGTGGTGCGCGAGCGCTCGCACGGCGAGACCCGCCTCCTCTTGCAGCTCATCGACTTCCTGTCGATCCGGCGCCGCCCCGAGCCGGCGCGCTATTTCAGCCAGTTTCTGGCCGTCTCCGACGCCCACCGCGCCCGCCTCGGCGGCCCCTGGCGGTCCGCCCCCGAGGCCGCCGTGCGCGCCCACCTGGCCACCCTGGACGACGCCGCGCTGAACGCCGTGCTGACCGCGCGCGAGCTCGACGACCTGCGCATGGGCGCCCGCGAGCGCATCACCGACACCGAGCGTCCGCACATCCGCGAGCTGCCGCGCGTGCTGCCCGACCTGTTCGCCGCCGCCGCCGTGCGCGCCCACGCCGCCGGCTTCGACGGCGTCGAGCTGCACTACGCCCACGCCTACACCATGGCGTCCTTCCTGTCGGCGCTGAACACGCGCGACGACGGCTATGGCGGCCCGCGCGAGCAGCGTGTGCGCCTGCCGCTCGAGGTCTTCGCCCGCGTGCGCGCCGCGGTGCCTCCCGACTTCGTGGTCGGCTGTCGCTACCTGGGCGACGAGGTCATCGCCGGCGGCAGCGGCGTCGACGACGCGGCGTACTTCGGCGTCGCCTTCGCGCGCGCCGGCCTCGACTTCCTGTCGCTGTCCAAGGGCGGCAAGTTCGAGGACGCCCGCCAGCCCGCCATCGGCGCCGCCGCCTACCCCTACACCGGCCCGTCCGGCCACGAGTGCATGCCCACGGTGCGCTCCGACGCGCGCGGCCCGTTCGGGCGCAACCTGGCGCTGGCCCGCGCCGTGCGCGCCGCCGTGCGCGCCGCAGGCTTCACCACGCCGGTGGTCGCCGCCGGCGGCATCAACTCCTTCACCCTGGCCGAGCGCGCGCTGGCCGACGGCGACGCCGACATCGTGGCCGCCGCGCGCCAGTCGCTGGCCGACCCCGACTGGTTCCTCAAGCTCCGCCTCGGCCGCGGCGCCGAGGTGCGCCGCTGCAAGCTGACCAACTACTGCGAGGCGCTCGACCAGCAGCACAAGAAGGTGACCTGCCAGCTCTGGGATCGCCTCGATCCAGCCGGCGCCGGCGACCGTATCGAGGGCAGACGCCGCCTGGTCGCCCCACCGTGGACTCCCCCTCCGTAGTCACACTTCTTCACAATTTTCCGGCGGACAGCCGTCCGGAACGTGACACAGACGTCCGGGCGGACACTGCGCGGACACTGTGCTATTGACCGAATCCGCCGGGTTGGGCGTTGGCCCGCGACTTGAAACGAAGGCTGGGCGAACGCATCGCAGGGGACGAGAGGACAGGGACGCATGAAGGCGCTTCGATGGTTCGTGATGGCAGCTGTACTGGTGACGGGGGCCACCGTCGCGCGCGCCGAGCAGGGGCTGTCGCTCAGCGTGGCCGCCGGCCCGGCGCATGACACCTCGGCCACCGGTAGCGTCGGCACCGCCGGCGTGGTCCGCGTCGGCTGGCGCTTCACCTCCGGCTTCGAGGCCATGGCGACCCTGTTGCCGCTCATCGATCTGGTCGACGACGACGCACCCTCGCACGCCTTCGGCGCCGGCGCCCGCAAGAGCTTCACCATCGGCGCCTGGGAGCCCTTCGTGGAGGCCTCCGCGCTGGCCGCCAGCGACGGCCCCGCGGCGCTCCTGGGCGGCGGCATCGGCTGGATGATCGCCCCGCAGCTGCGCGTCGGCCTGTTCGCCGACGCCCTCATCGGCACCGGCCCCACCGTCATCCTCGAAGGGCTGGAGCTGGTACGCCGGTTCTGACCGGCCTGGCTGGTCAGTACCCGGGGTTGGCCTTGCGGATGGGCGGCGGCGCGCGATCCAGCGCCTGCAGGATCAGCATCAGCGCCAGACCGAGCACCGCGATGATGACCTGGCGCACGCGCCGGATCAGCGCCACGCCCAGGCCGGCGGTCGCGGTCGCGCCCAGCACCTCGTAGATGAGGTAGCTGCCGCCCTCCGACACGCCGATGCCCATGGGCACGATGGCGGCGACCCATGCGATGACCAGGCCGGCCGACAGGGTCGCGATCAGGAACATGACGTCGAGGTCGCCGACCACCAGATGGATCACGATGGCGGCCTGGACCCAGCCCACCACGCGCGACAGCAGCATCCAGCCGATGCCGGCGCCGGTGCCGTGTGAGGCCTCGGGCCCGGTCGGCTTGAGCTGCCCGTCGAGCTTGACCAGCCGGGCCCGCCAGCGCGCGCGCCGCTCGGGCGAGATGACGTGCACCAGGCGCAGGAAGCCGACCAGCGACGACCCGATCCCGCGCGTCACCAGCCAGAGCAGCAGCAGCGCCAGCACCAGCAGGATCCCCGCCGCCAGCCAGATGGCGACCTCCAGCTTCTTGGGCAGGTGATAAAACAGCGCCGTGATCGGGATGCCGAGCACGACGATGCCGACGTTCAAGAAGAACCCCCACAGGTTGTAGAGCAACACCGACGACACCACGCGGCCTCTCGGGGCGCGCCGCACCATCAGCGTGACCTTGCTGGCCTCGCCGACCTTGCCGGTGGGCATCAGGAGGTTGATCGCCGCGCCCGACAGCTGCGCCGCGAACACGCGCAGATAGTCGATCATGCGCGACTCCGGCCGCATGAAGGCCTTGATGGCCGCGGCGTCGCACGCGTACGACCCGAGCTCGAGCAGCATCAAGATCGCGAACCAGCCGCCGCCGATGGATCTGACCAGGTCGACCACCTTGCGCGGCCCGACCGAGCGGATCATCCAGGCCAGCGCCGCGATGGCGACGCCAAAGAAGATCCAGTTGACCAGCTTGGTCCAGCGCGGCGGCCCCGCCTCGGTCACAGCAGCAGGCGCGCTGGGCGCGGCAGCCGCAGCGGACGCGGCAGGCGCGGCCGGCGTCGACGTCTCGCTGGCGGCGGCAGGTACGACGGGCTTCTCGTCCTGGCTCACGGCCGCATGAGCCTACCCTGGTGGCAGCTGCTTCCGCCGACGAATCTTGCGCATCGCCAGCCGGGCCCGCGCGCGCATCCTGCGATTGAACCGGCGCGCCCAGGCAAACTCCAGCCCGAGCAGCGCGAACCCCGCGATCACGACCGGGATCCCGGGTCCCGGCAGCACCAGCAGCGCGGCCCCGATCAGCAGCAAGGTGGTGCCGCCCATGATGATGGCGACCTGCTTGGCGCGCCGCGTCCAGGTCATCGGTAGCTCTGCTTCCATCCAGCCTCCAGTGTCGATCAAGGTGTGCACCCCGGGACCACTGCGCCAGCCGATCTTTTCGCGATACCAGCTCGGAAAAATCGACGACTCGGTGCGGCTCGGGTACCGTGAGGCATGGCGGCAGGAGCGCGGGGCTGGCTGGTCTACGTGCTCGCGTGTGGCGACGGCACGCTGTACACCGGCGTCACCACCGACCTCGAGGCCCGCGTCGCCGCGCACCAGGCCGGTCGCGGCGCGCGCTACACCCGCGGGCGCGGCCCGCTGCGCGTCGTCTTCGTGCAGCGCCGCCTCAGCCGCGGCGGCGCCCTGCGCCGCGAGCACGCCATCAAGCAGCTGTCACGCGCCGACAAGGACGCGCTCATCGCCAGCCACGCCAGCCACGCGGCCGCCGCGGCGGCCGCGCCTCACTCGATGAAGGGCACGCCCGCGATGGCCAGCATCAGCCCGGGCGCGCGCTCCAGGAAGGCCAAGAGGTCGACCTTGTCGATGCGGAAGGCGTCGCCGGCCTCGACGACCTCGATCAGCCCCAGCACGGGGTCGCCGCGCATCATGCCGTCGACGTCGACCAGGAAGGTGCCCGGCCCCAGCTTGAGCACCGCCTCGCCGCTGCGCGCGTGCAGCACCACCTCGGCGGTGTCCAGCAGGTAGGCCGCCTCGACGCCCTGCCCGGGCACCGACAGGCGGTCGCCCTTCTCCAGCCGCGTGTGGTGGAAGAAGGCCTGCAGCTCGGTCTTCTGCGTGCTGGTCAGCATCATCAGCTGCAGGTTCTGGTTGATGACGTCCCACGAGCGCAGCTCGCGGTTCTTGGCCAGGCGCAGCAGCGCGTCGACCAGCTCGGTGCCGCGCACCAGGGCCAGGAAGTCGACCTTGTCGATGGCCAGCAGGCGCAGCGCGGTGCGCGCGCGCACGTCGGCCGAGCGCGGCGCCCCGGTCACCAGCGCGGTCTCGCCGAAGAAGTCGCCCGGGCCGTGCACCTTGACCGCGACGCCACCGCGGGTGACCTCGGCCTCGCCGTCGACCACGATGTAGAAGATGTCGCCGGCCTGGCCCTCGCGGATGACCAGCGCGCCGGCCGGGAAGTCCAGCCGCCGCGCCACGGTCAGGAACTCGCGGCAGCGCTCCACGTTGAGGTCCGCGAACAGGTCGATGCGCGCCAGGGTGTCGAGCATCTCCAGCGCCTCGGAGTACGGCGGCACCTCGACCGGGAAGGTGATGGTGTGATCGAGGCCGACCCGCGCCATCTCCAGCCCCGAGCCGGTCGGCACGTCAGCCTCGGCGATGTGGATGAGGCGCATGCGCTGCTTGACCTCGTCGGGCAGCTCGGCGAGGCGCGCCACCGGGGTGTGGATCGGCGGCACCCCGGCCTCGTGCAGCACGAACGAGTGGTGCCAGGGGAAGTTGAGCAGCGCGGTCTTGCGCGACGGCGACAGCACGCCCTCGGCGGCCAGCGCCTCGATGCGCGCCGGGTCGTACAGCGTGTCCGACGAGTACACGAACGAACGCCCGCCGAAGAAGGCCTCGAAGCCGATGGTCGGGATCGAGTGCAGCGCATAGAAGAAGCGGAACTCGGCGCCATGGATGCGCGACGGCTGGCCCAGGACCACGGGGCGGAAGCGGAACAGCCGGCGCAGGAGCTGCTCGCTCTCGCCGGTCAGCGCCACGTACTTGCGCAGGAAGCTGCCCAGGATGGTGGGCGTGGTGTGCACCGTGACGCAGCCCTCCTCGAGGATCTTCTGCATCAGGCCGCTGTCGTGATCGGCGTGGCAGTGCGTCAGGATGACGGTGTCGATGGCCTTGGGGGACACCCCGGCGTCGCGCAGCACCTGGTTGGCGTCGACCGGCGGGTCGACCAGCACGCCGCGCCGGTGCACCCACAGCACGAAGCCGGTGGTCTTGCCGCTGGGATCGAAGCCGTGGCTACTGCCCAGCACGGTCAGGCCGAACGACGGCGGCTCGAACAGGCGCACCGGCGACGAGCCGCGCTCGGGCGGCGGCCGCTCCATGGTGTCGGGCACGGTGCACAGCTCGCGCCCGCCGTCGCGCACCAGGAAGGCGCCCGGCACCTGCCGGATCTCGACCGCGCCCAGGCGCGCCACGCCGCCCTCCAGCGCGGTGAACGACACAAGATCATCGAGGCGGATCTGGCGCGACGGGGTCTCGTTGTTGCGCGCGAAGTAGGTGCACTCGCGCGCCAGGTCGACGCGCTGCGCGGGCGGCACCGTGGGCGCCCAGTCGTGCGGATCGGGCCGCTCGGGACCGAAGAACGACTCGCGCATGACCGCCTCGATGCGCCGGCGGCCGGGGCCGTCGACCACCACGTTGATGCGGCGGTTCAGGACGAAGTAGTTGAAGTAGGCGGGGAACTCCAGCTCGACCAGGGACTGCCCCCGGCGCTTGTCGAACCAGTCGCGCAGCGGCACCCAGTGCTCGGGCACCTGCAGGCTGAGCCCCAGGGCGTCCTTGATGGTCTCGGGCGGCGCACCGAACTGGATGGCGCCCGCGCTGGTGTCGACGATGGTGCCGCCGCGTGGAAGCGCATGGACCGCGGCTGTCCCCGATGGCGTCACTGGTCCCCCCGAGGCGGACAGTATCGCCTACTTGGCGGTGACTTTGTACAGCTCCAGATCGGGGCCGCCGCGGCTGAAGCCTTTGTGCTTGCGCAGCACGGCCCACTGATCGCCCGAGACGCGCCAGCCGAACGGCCGACCCAGGGCGGGCAGCCGACCCAGGCGGGTCGCCGCGCCAGACTCCGCGTCTGCACGGTAGAGATCAATGTACTCGATGTCGGCGATCTTCTTGTCGACCGCGACCAGGTTGACCGGGTCGATGGTCAGGCTGAAGTAGATCTGCTTCTGATCGGGGCTGAGCTGATCGCGCGCCGAGCGCGGGTCGTACTTGACCATGTCGTCGGCCAGCGTGACCGGGGTGGCGCGGTCGGCGGCCGTGATGAGCTCGACGTGCGACAGGTCGTCGGCCACCCGCACGAAGGCGGCGACGTCGGGGGCGTTCTTGCGCAGCAGCATCAGGCGCTGCGCCTCGCGCAGATCGCCGATGTCGGCGCTGGCGGTGATCTTGCCGGCGACCACGTCATAGGTGGCGGCGCGATCGGGCAGCCGCATGTCCTTGGCCTTGTCGAAGGCGCCCTTCTGGCGGCCGTGGACCTGGAGGTAGTGGTGGGAGAAGAAGCTGATGCGCAGGTCGGCCGACTTGACGAAGTCCTCGGCGTCGGCGACCAGCGCGCGCTTGACGATGTTCTTGCCGTTGTCGGCGCGGGTGGCGACGATCTCGTAGCTGATGCCCTTCTTGCCGGGCTTCTCCTTGTAGGTGACCACCGCCTCGACGCCGGCGATCTCGGTCAGCGCCAGGTCGGTGACCGGGCCATACGCGCGCAGCACGGTGCCGTCGGGCTTGTACAGCTGGGCGCGCGCCGGCTGCGGCGCCCCGTCCACCACCAGGCGCTCCTTGACGAACAGGGTCTGTCCGTCGGCCAGGAAGGCCAGCTCGGCGGGCTGCTGGGTGAACGGGCTGAGATCGATGGTGCGCGTCGGCGGCGGGGTCGCCGTGCCGGCCGCGCTGGCGGCGGCGATGTCGAAGATCTCGACGCGGTTGTAGGTCTGGCCATCGGTGTGCACCACCGCGAAGCGCGTGCCGTCGCGCGAGAAGGCGATGGCGTCATCGAAGAAGCCGTCGGTGGCGCCGAGCTTGAGCTGCAGGGTGAGCCCGATCGGTGTCGGCGCCGGACGCTTGTGCGGCGGCAGCGGCGCGGGCGCCTTCCTGGCCGGGGCCGCCAGGGCCACCGCGGTGGCCATCGAAACCAGGGCAGCGGCCGCCCCCACCATCCAGTTGCGCCGGGTGTTCATGCTGCCGGTGTAAGGCACGTTGCCGCGGGAGTCAAACCGGGGGCGTATATTGAGGCGTGCGCGTCCCGCCACAGTCGTTCTTCGCCGCCCTGGAGCCGGCGCCGCCCGAGGACGTGGTCTCGGTGTGGTGGGGCACCGTGGAGGCGCTGTCGCTGCGCGACGGCTTCGTGCTCGCGGCGCTGCAGCGGCCCAGCGAGCAGGAGCAGCCCGGCTTCGTGCTGGAGCTGTACTACTTCCTGCTCGACGTGGCGCGCCTGTGCGGCGACCTGCAGCTGGTGTGGACCCGCATGCGCGGCAGCGATGCGCCGGTGATGCCCGAGGACTGGGCCCCGGTGGCCACCGATCCGACGCTGCACATCGCCGACAGCGACCAGCGCTCGCACGTGCGCGTGTACCGCGAGGTCGCCGGCGCGGCGCTGGCGGCGTTCCAGCGCCACTCGCTGCCGCAGCTGTACAAGGTGGTGCACTCGCCCATGCTGATGGGCAGCACCGACACCGTGGATGTCAGCCCGGTCGATGCCCTGGGCGAGATCGCTGCGGCGCTGGCGGTGGTGGCCTGGTACCGCGACTACCTGCTCGCGCACCCGCTGCCCACGGCCGACACCATCCGCTGGATCGTGCGCGAGGTGCAGATGGCGACGCGCTCGCGGGCGATGCGCCACGTGCTGTCGATGGCCTATGCGCTGTACGACGTGGTGATCGGCAACGACCTCGACCGCGGCGAGAGCTGACGACTCGGGCCGCGGCTGTCAGCGCAGGGTGAAGCGCACGATCCGGTTCCAGTCGGGGTCGGCGACCACAGCCGAGCAGCACCAGGGCCAGGAGATCGCGACCAGCCGCACCCGGCCAGTGTACACCGGGTCAGCGCAGAGGCTGCTGCACAGCGCGCCCCGGCTCGGGCTGGAGGCGCAAGGCCAGGGCGCCCAGCAGGGCGTCGAGCACCAGCACGGCGAGCACCCACCACAGCGCGATCCACACCGGCACGCCGCCCAGCCAGCCCAGCCGGTAGACATGCAGGTGGCCGACCTGGATGTACAGGGCCTCGACCGCGGGCCCCAGCAGCAGGGTCGCGCCGAGCAGGGCCAGGCGACGCCGATCGGGGCGCAGCACGACCAGCGCCAGCGCGAGCGCCGCCAGGAACGGCAGCCACGACCACAGCGGGTCCTGGTACAGGCGATAGATCGTCTGCCGCGTCACCGCGACCAGGACCAGCAGCGCCGCCAGGGTGGCCGCGCGCGGCCGTCGCGCCTCGAGGCCCAGCCGTGACCAGGTCAGCAGGCTGATCATGAAGCGCACGATCATGCCCCAGTAGAGCAGCATCCACAGCGGCACCAGCGACAGCGCCGGTGCCTCCAGCGGCACCGCGTAGTCGTAGACCCGGCGCCGGGTCACGCTGTTCCAGTCGTTGAACGCGCCGACCCCGAGACACAGCGCGAACAGCAGCAGCTCGAGCCACGCGGCGCTGCGCTGCGCGCGCGGCAACGCCAGCCACAGGGCGCAGCGCAGGCCCAGCACCAGGGCGACCACGACATCCATCACCAGCGCGTGCCGCGAGGCCAGGCAGATGGCGGTGCTGACCGCCACGATGGTCCCGGCGTCGAGCCCGAAGGCGCGATCGGTGGTCCTCATGCGCGCGCGAAGTCGACCACGTCGCGGAGCAGCGCCAGCGGGTGGCGCAGGCCGTCGACATAGGCGTCGGTGGTGTAGTTCTGGGCCCAGTTGCAGTCGGCGCCGCACTGGTTGGCGGCGGGGCCGTGAAAGGCCGTCGCATCGATCAGCCGGCTGCAGTGCGCCCACAGCGCGTCGACATGCTCGAAGTCGAGGACGTTGACCCGCACCGGGGCCACGTTGACGCTGGCCTTGCAGGGCCAGATCAGGTGACCGTCATGGTCCACGTGCGGCTTGAGGGTGTTGCGGCAGTCGAGCGGCGCGCCCCCGAGCAGCCGGCGGTTCATGCGCAGCGAGCCCGAGATGCGTCGCCCGGCGCGCCGGCGCGCCAGGATCTCGGCGACCAGCGCCGGGTAGCCGGGATCGGCCGGCACCGCGGGATCGATGCGCGGGCCGACGTTGCGCGGCACCGGACAGAACCAGATCCCGAGGTCATCGCACAGGTCGAGCACCGCGCGCGCCTCGTCCGTCAGCCCGGGCTGGATGACACAGTTGACCATCAACTTGAAGCCCTGGGTGCGCTGCAGGTTGCGCAGCAGCAAGAGGTTGCGCACCACATCCTCGGGCGCGTCGGTCACCCACATGCGCGCCAGCGTGGCCAGATCGAGGCCGTCGAGCGAGATGACCAGGATGTCGGTGTCGGCCAGGAAGCTGGCCCACTCGGGACGCGCGAGCTGGCGATCGAACAGGCTGCCGTTGCTGTTGGTCACGATGGGGAAGTAGTCGAGCTCGCGCGCGGCGCGGGTCAGCGCCGGCAGATCCTTGCGCAGCGTCGGCTCACCGCCGGCGAAGTACACGCTGGGCGCGCGGGTGCGCATGATCTCGAGCAGGCGGCGCCCGGCCGCGGTGTCGAGCTTGCCCCTGCCGTCGAGCTCGGGGTAGCGCCCACCCTGGTGGTCGTCGCAGTAGGTGCAGCGGAAGTTGCACGGTCGCAGCGTGGTCCAGATGAAGTACAGCGGCAGCAGATCGTGGCGTCCGGCGCGGGTGCGGCGCCGGTTCTCGAGGTAGTTCTGGGCCCCCGTGCGCAGGCTGGCGGCGCGGCGGCGCAGCGAAGCGAGGCCACCCGCGGGGCGCGCCAGGCGCGGCTCCAGCGCGCGCGCGAGCGCCTCGGCCTCGGCCGCCAGCCGTGGCCAATCGGGGTGGCCGGCGCGCGGGCGATAGCGCCGGAACTCGGGCAGCGACGCGGGCACCACGGTCCCGGCGCTGGCGCTGGCGCGGCGCTGGCGGCGCACACCCAGCGCGGTCAGCTGCGCGGCGGCGTCGGGCGTGGGGCTGGCAGACGGGGGTGAGGGTACGGGTGGCGGACAGCTCGGGTTCATCGCGCGGCCTCCTGGAGCTCGGGGATGGCGGCGCGCAGGGCGCCGATGGTCATGGTGGCGAGCAGGTCGGCGGCGCGGGCGCGCCCGAGGCCGGCGCCGAACAGGTAGCGCAGCCCGATGCGCGACCACATGCCGAGCACGGCGTGCGCCACCAGCTCGGCGTCCTCGGGGCCGAGAGCGCTGCCGAGCGCGCGCGCCAGCGCGCCGAGCCGCGTGGCCAGGAACTGCGCCGCCGGGGGGCTGAGGCCGTCGCGCAGGCCGGCGATGCTGCCGTCGAGCCCCGCGCGCTGCACGAAGGCGGTGACCAGCCCGCGCTCGCGCCGCCAGTGCTCCAGGCAGGCCTCGGCCAGCCGGCGCGCCGCCGCGACGGGATCGGACAGCGCCTGCGCAGGGTCGAACGCGCGCTCGAGTCGCCCGAGCAGCGCTGCGTTGTACTCGGCGAGCAGCTCGTCGAGCAGCACGTCCTTGTCGGCGAAGTGCACGTAGAAGGTGCCGTAGGCGGCCCCGACCCGGCGCGTGATGTCCGCGACCTGGGTGGCCGCGAAGCCGCGCTCGGCGAACAGCGCCCGCGCCGCCTGCTTGAGCTGCGCCCGGGTCTCGGCCTTGCGCTGCTGCCGCACGCCGGGCGCCGCCGCTGGCGCTGTCGCTGTCGCCGTCGCCGTCGCCGTCGTCAGGGCGCGGCTGGCGCTGGCATCCTTCGCGGTCTTTTTCGATGACATCGAGTCACTGATACCATGTCATCCAAATCTCGCACTTGACCGGCGTCAAGGCGACGCCGGCCTGCGCGCGCGCCGGCGCAGGTCAGCGCGTCGGCTGGGGCAGGCCGTCGGGGCCCAGCGTGACCAGGTAGGCGGCGTCACCGGCGCGCAGCAGGATGGTGGCGCGGCGCTGGTGGGCGAACACGCCGGCGATGCTGGCACCAGGGCCGCCGTGCGCGGCGTCGTCGAGGATGAGGCTGTCGGGCGCGCCGTCGACCTCGGCCAGCGCGGCGTGGCGCATCCACAGCTGGCCCGCGGCGGTCCACACCGCGAGCAGCCGACCGTCGAGGTCGGCCAGGCGGGCGCTGCGCGGCAGGCCATCACCGCGCGCGACGCCGGTCAGACAGCCGTTCGGGTTGCAGCGCACCTGGTGGATGCCGGCACGGTCCCGCCAGGTGAAGGTGGCCTCGCGGTCGCGGCAGGTCATCAGCGCGCTGGCCGGCACCCGGGTGTCGGGCGTGACCGGGGTGAAGCCGCGCGAGGCGGCGTCGAACACCAGGAGGGTCAGGCGGTCGTCGTCGTCGAAGCGCACCAGGGTGGCCGCGGCGGTGCGGCAGCCCAGGCGCGGACGTGGGTCGCCGCCCTGGATCTGGGCCACCTCGGCGACCGGGCCGCGATGGCCGGGCCCCGCCTGCAGCAGCATGGCGTGCAGCGCGGGACCGGCGACCCAGAGCACCAGCTCGCCGTACTGCGCGACATGACGGGCGCCGGCGAGCTCGGGCAGCGCGGCCGGGCCAGCCTCGGTGATGAGGCCGTTGCCGGCGCTGGACCAGGCCACGACGGCAAAGCCCTCGAGAAAGGCGGCGCCGTTGCCGGCGAACAGGACGTCGCCTCCGGCCGCCAGCAGGGCGCCGTCGCGGCCACGATAGACCCCGCGCGCAGACCCCACGCTGGCCAGCACCCGGGCGTCGTCGAGCGCCAGCAGCTGGCCATGCGGAGGATCGAGCAGGACCAGTGGATCACCGGGGACCAGGGGGATCTCAGCCGACAGGTCGGTGCAGACGAGGTGGCCATCGGAGGCGAGCTCGCACAGGCGGCGCCTGGTGCTCGTGCTCGTGCTCGTGCTCGTGCTCGTGCTCGTGCTCGGGCTCGGCCCCGTGCTCGTGCTCGTGCTCGCCGTGCCCTCGCCCTCGACCGGCACCGTCACGAAGCGCAGCCCGGTCAGGAAGCTGCCGCTGGTCGCCGCCACCGTCCTGCGCTCCCCTGCCCCCCACAGCGGCCGCAGCTGCTGCTTCTCCAGCGGGCGCTGCGCCACCGGGGGCGCCGGCCCGCCGGGTCGCGCCCCTGGCAGCTCGGCCCCCGCCGCCGCGGTGAAGAGCCGCCCCGCGGTGCGCGGCAGGAGCCCCTTCGACAGCAGCAGGTAGGCGTCGGTGGCCTCCTCGAAGAGGCCGTAGCGCATGCTGGAGCGGTCAGGCGCCAGCCCCCGCAGCGCCTCGCGCAGCGCGCGCGCATGCCGCGCACAGCGCCCCGGCCACGGCGCCCCTCTCTGCGGACGATGCAGCACCGACAGCGCGGTCAGCCGCAGCCGCTCGGGCGCGCCCAGCTGCGCCAGAGACGCCCCCGCCGGCGCCGGCGCCAGCAGACAGTTCGACAGCTCCGCCCAGGCCACGCCCGCGCGCCGCTCACCGCCGCTGCGCGAACGCCAGCGCGCCAGCCCGATCGCCGCCGCCGCCACCAGCACCAGCCCGGCGCCCAGCGCAACCGACCGCCACGCGGCCCGCGCGCGGCCTTCGGTCAGCAGCGCGGGGATCGCGGTGCGCGGGTCGTCGATCATGCTGCGACCTCCGAAGTGAGCCCTACGGCCCCCGGGAACAAAGCTTCCGCGCGCCACGTTTTTTCGCCCGCGCAGAGCCGCCATGCCAAGCTCGGCGCGACCATGGACCCCGCCGAGCCGCCCGCCGCGCCCGCGCCCGCCCCTGTGCCCAGCGCGCCGGCAAGCCCGGCACCGCGGCGCAAACCCGCGGCCGCGCTGGCCGTCGGCGCCGGCATCCTGCTGTCGCGCCTGACCGGCCTGGTGCGCGAGCGCGTCTTCGCGCACTACCTCGGCAACTCCGACGCCGCCGGCGCCTTCAAGGCCGCGCTGCGCATCCCCAACCTGCTGCAGAACCTGTTCGGCGAGGGCGTGCTGTCAGCCTCCTTCATCCCGGTCTATGCCCGCCTGCTGGCCGAGGGCAAGCGCGACGAGGCCGCGCGGGTGGCCAGCGTGGTCGCCTCCCTGCTGGCGCTGGCGACCGGCGTGCTGGTCCTGGTCGGCACCCTGGCGGCGCGCTGGCTCATCGACGTCATCGCTCCCGGCTACCACGGCGATGTCCGCGAGCTGACCGTCTTGCTGGTGCGCGTCATGTTCGCAGGCATCGGTCTGCTGGTGCTGTCGGCCTGGTGCCTCGGCGTCCTCAACAGCCACCGGCGCTTCTTCCTCTCCTATGTGGCGCCGGTGCTGTGGAACCTGGCGCAGATCGTGGTCCTCATCGCGGTCGGTGGGCGCGCCCTCAGCTCGCGCGCCGGGCAGATGGAGCTGGTCGAGTGGGTCGCCTGGGCCACCGTGGCGGGCGCCGCGCTGCAGCTCTTGTCCCAGCTGCCGCTGGCGCTGCGGCTGGTGGGGCGCTTCCGGCCCGGGGTGCGCGGCGGGCCAGCGGCCGGCTCGGTGCGCAAGGTGCTCGGCAACTTCGTGCCGGTGGTCATCAGCCGGGGCGTGGTGCAGCTGTCGGCCTACATCGATCAGGTGCTGGCCAGCTACCTGGGCCCCGCCGCGGTGTCGGGCATGTTCTATGCGCAGACGCTGTATCTGCTGCCGATCTCCCTGTTCGGCATGGCCATCACGGCGGCCGAGCTGCCCGAGATGTCGAGCGCGCTGGGCACCGACGAGGAGGTCGCGGCCAAGCTGCGTGACCGCCTGCGCGGCGCCATGGGCCGGGTGTCCTTCTTCGTCATCCCGTCGGCGGTGGCCTTCGTCGCGCTGGGCGACGTGGTGGTGTCCGCGGTGTTCCAGACCGGGAGGTTCGGAGCCAGGGACACCGAGCTGGTCTGGCTGATCCTGGGCGGGTCGTCGCTGGGCATGCTGGCGGCGACGCAGGCGCGGCTGTGCTCGTCGGCGTTCTTCGCGCTGGGTGACGCCAGGACGCCGCTGCGCTTTGCCATCGTCGACGTGTCGCTGACCGCGATCCTCGGCTACCTGGCGGCGATGCCGCTGCGCGAGGCGCTGGACTGGCCGATGGCCTACGGCGCCGCCGGGCTGGCGGCGGCCGCCGGCCTCGCGGGCTGGGCCGAGCTGGTGCTGCTCAGGCGCGCGCTGGGCCGCCGCATCGGCCGCGTCCCCATGGCCGGCGCCACCCAGCTGCGCGCGCTGGCCGCGGCGCTGGTCGCGGGCGCGGCCGCCTTCGGCGTGCGCCGGGTGCTGCCGCTGCACCAGCCCGTGCTGGTGGCGGCCGTGGTGCTGGGCCTGTACGGCGCGCTGTATCTGGCCGGCACCATGATGCTGGGTGTGCCCGAGGCGCGCGGCCTCCTGCGCCGCCTGCGTCGTCGCTAGCCCCTCTGACGATTCGCGCCTCGGTGCTGGCGAGGCTCTGCTCGCACCCGGTCACACCTCGTCCGCCACCTCACCTCAGCTTCGACTTCAACGCCCACCTGACGATCTCGACCGCCCGAGCGGTCGCAGCCCCTCGAACGACTGCAGCAGCACCGTCTCGGCCAGCGTGCGCGCGCTGCTGCCGGCCAGCGGTCCCGCGAGCTGGCGGTCCACCAGCAGCGAGGCCAGGCCGTGCACCACGGTCCAGGCGAACAGCGCGATGCGCTGGGGCTCGTCGTCGCGCACCACGCCGGCGCGCTGGCAGGCCGCGATGCCGGCCTCGAGCAGGGCGTAGTTCTCCTGCGCCGCCGCGGTCAGCGCGGGGTCGCAGCCCTCGCCACGCGCCGAACCGAACATGACCCGGAAGTGCGCGGGGTGGCCGCACGCGAACAGCACGTAGGCCACGCCGGTGGCGCGCAGGTGGCTGGCCGCGTCGGTGATCCCGGCGCTGGCGGCGCGCATCTCGGCGGTCATGGTGCGAAAGCCCTGCTCGGCCACCGCGGCCAGCAGGGCGGCCTTGTCGGCGAAGTGGCGGTAGGGCGCCGCCTGCGAGACCCCGGCGCGGCGCGCGACCTCGCGCAGGCTGGCCGCTTCGGGACCGACCTCGGCGATGAGGTCGACCGCGGCGGCGAGCAGCGCCTCGCGCAGATTGCCGTGATGGTACGTCGGCTTGCGCGCGACTCTGGGACGGCGCGAGGGCACGAATGTTTACGCCGTCAACTTCGATGTTGACATGGACAACATTGATCGTGCATCCATGTTAACACCGTCCACATGAGGAGTCCACCATGACCGCCGCTGCCGCCGTCGCCCCGGCCACCTCGGCCCCACCTGCCGCGGCCACCCCGTTTCGCGACCTCACCCGCGAGCACGGCTTCGAGCCGCTGCGCCTCGAGGGTCGCCTGCCCGAGGCGCTGGCCGGCACCCTGTATCGCACCGGTCCCGCCCTGTTCTCCAGCTTCGGACGCCCCTACGCGCACTGGTTCGACGGCGACGGCGCGGTGTCCGCGGTGCGCTTCGCTGGCGGCCGCGCCAGGGGCGCCGTCAAGCTGGTGCAAAGCAAGGCGCTGCTCGAGGAGCGCGCCGCCCGGCGCGCGCTGTATGGCGGCTATGGCAGCGTGGCGCCCGGGCTGCGGCGCTTCTTCCCACGCGTCAAGAACGCCGCCAACACCGCGATGCTGGCGCTGGACGGGCGCGTGCTGGCGCTGTTCGAGGCCGGCCTGCCCACCGAGCTCTCGGCCGACGATCTGTCCACCCTGGGCGAGCGCGACCTCGGGGTCATCCCGGCGACCTTCTCGGCGCACCCGCACGCGGTGCCCGCGCGCAACGCGGTCTACAACTTCGGCGTGCGCTACGGGCGACGCTGCCAGCTCGACGTCTTCGCCATGCACGGCGGCACCACGCGCCTGCTCACGACGCTGCCCATCCCGATGACCATGGTGCACGACTTCGTGGCCACCGACCGCCACCTGCTCTTCTTCCTGCCGCCGCTGCGCTTGCGTGCGCTGCGCCTGCTGATGGGTTTCGGCTCGCTGGCGCAGAACCTGGCCTGGCGCCCCGAGCTGGGCGGCGAGGTCATCATCGTCCCCATCGACGACCCCACCCGGGTGACCCGCTTCGCGGTCGAACCCTTCTTCACCTGGCACTTCATCAACGCCCACGAGCACGGTGACGAGCTGGTGGTCGACCTGGTGCGCTACCCCGACTTCGCATCGAACGCCTGGCTGGGCACGGTCGCCGGCGCGCAGCCCCACGGCGGCAGCTATGGCACTTGCCACCGTGCCTGGATCGCCCCCACCCGCGCGCGGGTGCGCTTCGAACAGCGCAGCACCCTGCTGTGCGAGTTCCCGCGCGTGGCCCCGGCGCGTGAGGGGCGCCGCGCCGAGGTCGCCTGGGTCGCCGAGACCTCGCCCGCCGCCGCCGCGCGCTCGGGGCTGCCCGACGGCCTGGCCCGCCTGGAGCTGGAGCGCGACCACCAGGTGTCGTGGCAGCCCGGCGGCGGCCAGCTGCCCAGCGAGCCCATCTTCGTGCCACGCCCCGGCGCCGCCCCGGACCGCGAGGACGACGGCTGGGTGCTGTCCCTGATCTATGACCCGGCCAGTGACAGCAGCCACGTCGCGGTGCTCGACGGGCGCGACCTGGCCGCCGGCCCGCTGGCGCGCGTGCACTTCGACCACCACATTCCGCTGACCTTTCATGGCACCTTCGTGCCCGGGTAGGCGCCGGGTGACGGACCCGCGTCGCGCCGGTAGAATGGCGGGATGAAGCCGAGCAGCAGTGCCTGGGCGAGGTGGCGGGGGCCTGGGGTACTGGCTGTCGTGGTCGTGGCCGCGGTCGCGGCCAGCGCCGCGGTCACGCCGGTCAGCGACGCCGCGCCCAGCAGCGCGCGCCCCGACGTGGTCGTGCTGGCCAGCGTGCCCGGCAGCGGGGTCGCGCGGGTGCTGCGCCTGCCGGTCGGCGGTGACGCCACCGGCAAGGAGCTGGGCCGCCTGCGCATGCGCGACGGCGACGCCGTGGTGCGCGCGCGGCTGACCCCTGCGGGGGTCGTCGCGGTGCTGGACGTCGACAGGGTGCGCGGTGACGGCTCGTGGGCCGCACACCTGGTGCGGCTGACCGGCGGGCAGGTCACCACGCTGGCGCGCGGGGTCTACTCGGGCAGCTGGCCGGTGGTCGCAGGCGGCGCGGTGCTGGTGGCGCGCGGCGCCGCCGGGCCGGCGCTGGAGCGCGACGTGCGCGTGGACGCGCTGGCGGTCGACGAGATCGACGTCGCCAGCGGCAAGAGCCGCGAGCTGTGGCGCGGCCAGGGCTGGCTGGCGCTGCCGGTCGGCGTGGTCGGGGGCGAGGCCGTGCTGTACCGCGTCGGCCCCGATGGCGCCGCGCTGCTGGCCGTCACCCGCGCGGGCAAGGCCGCAGGCCAGGTCCGCGAGGTCGCGCGTGTGTTCCCGATGGCGCGCGACTTCCGCGTCGACGGCGGGGCGCTGGTGTACCTCGACCGCGACGACCGCGACGCCGCGCTGTGGGTGATCGAGCGCGTCGAGATCGCGACCGGCGCGCGCACGCGGCTGTGGTCGTCGGCGCACTACGGCATGGCGCCCGTGATGGTGGGCGGCCGGCTGTGGGTCAACGCAGGGGTCGATGACGGGGTCGCTCCCGCAGGTGATCGGGTGGCCGCGCGGGCCGCGGTCGCGGCGGCGCGGACCGTGCTCGGGCCCGGGCAGGACGACTTCGAGCTGGGCTCGGCGGATGGTCGCTGGCTGGGCTTCCTGCGCTGGGCGCCGCCGGGGGCCCAGCAGCAGTTCCCGGTGCCCTGGGTGCTCGACACGACCACCGGCGCGCGCCTGCGCGTGGCCATGCCAGCCGGCGAGCGCGTCGAGCTGGTGGGGTTCGTCCAGTGAGGCGCCTTCTGGCGCTGGTGCTGGTCGCGCTGGCCAGCGGCGTCGCGGCCGCGCAGGGCTATTGCCCGAGCTACACGCCGGCCGACGAGCCCACCTGTAAATACAACCCAGTTGCAGGTACCAACCCGACCCTGGCCGAGTGGCAGCCCATCTTCGACCTCGTCTCCAAGGGGCCGTCGGCCTGGGGCACCCGTGGCCCCAGCGTGCCCAACATCGGCTCCGGCTGCGGCAAGCCGCGGCCGTCGATGCAGGTGGCGCCGCACTTCCCGTGCGAGCTGCTCAAGGGGATCGCGCGCCAGGAGTCGGGCTGGAAGCACTTCTGCCGCCCCAGCACGCCCGCCAGCGCGGTCGGTCAGCCCTCGCGCACCATCATCAGCTTCGACTGCGGCTATGGCGTCGGCCAGGTCACCAGCGGCATGCGCGTGGCCGATCCCACGCCCAGCTTCGATCCCATCCGCGTCACCAACGATCCGACCTACAACCTGGCCACCGGCACCCGCATCCTGGCCGACAAGTGGCGCGCCACCGAGTGCGTCGGTGACAACGACCCCGACCTGGTCGAGGACTGGTACACCGCGACCTGGGCCTACAACGGCCTGGCCTACAAGAACAACCCGACCAACCCGATCTACAGCGCGACCCGCGGCCCCTGGCAGCCGACCTCGGGCGCCGCAGCGCCGTACCAGGAGAAGGTCTTCGGCTGGATCGAGTTTCCCACCAGCCCCGACTATGGCACCGCGGTCGCGCTCGCCTTCCCCATGCTGGGCGAGATCGGCAGCGGCACCCGCCCACCCGCGCTGAGCGAGCCCGCCTGCGCGACCCCGACCAGCTGCGCCAACCGGCGCCCGGTGCACCGCTCGCTCTGCCTCGGCGGCGGCCCCAGCCCCGACGGCGGCCTGCCCGACGCCGCCATCACCACCACCGACGGCGCCCCCGCCAGCGACGACAGCGGCATGCCCCCCGGCGACGACCCCGACGGCTCGTGCGCCTGCAACACCGGCAAGCGCAGCACCAGCCAGCCCATCCTCGCCCTCTTCAGCCTCGCCGCCCTCGGCCTCGCCCTCGCCACCCGTGCTCGTGCTCGTACTCGTACTCGTACTCGTACTAGTGCTCCTGCTCCTGCTCGTGCTCGCCGCCCCCGCTGATCCCTCTTCATTCCTGTTGCCTGTCGCCTGTCGCCTGTCCCCTGTCGCCTGTCGCCTGTTCGTCCGGCGCCCGGTTTCCGGCTTGCTACCCCTCGATCACGCCCCACCCCACCAGGACCCGCCGCACCGCCGGCGCGTCCCTGCACACCCTGACCCGCTCCGGCACCACCCGGCCCTCGGCCTCGGCGTCGCCCCCGAACCACACCGCGTGCGCCCCCGCCCCCAGCGCGCCCTCGACATCCGCCGCCCAGGCGTCGCCCACGTGCACCGTCTCGGCCACCTTCACGCCCAGCCGCTCCGCGGTCCACTCGAAGATCTCGCGCCCCGGCTTCTCCATGCCCAGCTTGCCCGAGTCCGCGAACGCATCGAACAGCTGCAGCCAGCCGAGCTCGCGCGCCAGCTCGGCCAGGTGACCCTCCGAGTTCGAGATCACCCCCACCGGCACGCCGCACCCGCGCAGCTCCTGCACCAGCTCGATCATGCCCGGGACCGGGCGCCGCCACAGGTTCCGCGTCGGCTGCTGCTGCCACAGGAAGTCGACCGCCCGCGCCACCTCCCCGGCCGTCACGCCCGCGCCGCCCAGCAGGTGCGTCATCAAGAGCTTCCAGGGATGGCCGCCATGCCCCGCCTTGATGGCCATGCTGTACGCGCGCACGGCGTCGGCGCCCCCCGCGTCCAGCCGCCCCGCCAGCGCCTCGACCTCGGCCGCGCCACCTGACACGGCGCCGATCTCGACCAGCCGCCCCGCCAGCATCACGGTGTCGAGCTCCGCCAGCGTCCAGCCGAAGTCGAAGGTCACCGCGCGCAGCTTCACCGCGACAGCTTCGCCTTCCTGGCCAGCAGCGCCAGCTTGCCGAGCTCGCTGGCCACCGCCCCCGCGACGCTGCAGTTGTGCACCGCCAGCGCGCGGTTGGCGACCACGCTGCGCGACCCGGTGGTGCGCGCCAGCTCGGCCAGCAGGAACGGCGTCAGCGCCTTGCCCTTGACACCACCCTGACTGGCCGCCTCCAGCGCGGCCTCGATGGCGGCGTCGATCTCCGCCCGGTCCAGCGCCGCGGCCTCCGGGATCGGGTTGGCCAGCAGCACGCCGCCCTTCATGCCCAGCCGCCGCCAGCGCGCATCCAGCACGCGCGCCACCTGCGACGGAGTGTCGACATGGTGCTCGAGCGGCAGCCCCGACGAGCGGGTATAGAACGCCGGAAACTCCGCACAGCCGAAGCCCAGCACCAGCACTCCCAGGGTCTCCAGCCGCTCCAGCGTCCGCGGCAGATCCAGGATCGCCTTGGCGCCCGCGCTGACCACGCAGACCTGCTCGTCGGCCATCACGCGCAGATCGCTCGACACGTCGGCGTCGTCGCCGCGATGCACGCCGCCGATGCCACCGGTCGCGAACACGCGAATGCCGGCGCGCGCCGCGGCCCAGGTCGTCGCGCTCACCGTGGTCGCGCCGTCGCCGCTGAGGCCGACCGCCACCGCCAGATCCGCGGCGCCCACCTTGGGCACCTCGCGACCGCGCCGCGCCAGCGCCTCCAGCTCCGCCGCCGCCAGCCCGACCACGACCTCCCCCGCGACCACCGCCACCGTGGCCGGCAGCGCGCCCGCCGCGCGCACCGCCGCCTCGCACGCGCGCGCGACCTCCAGGTTGTCCGGGAAGGGCAGCCCGTGCGCCACGATGGTCGACTCCAGCGCGACCACCGGCCCGCCCGCCGCCACCGCGCTGGCGATCTCGGTCGCGATCCGGAGCCCGGTCAAGCCCGCCACCGCCGTCATCAGGCCTGCCCGTGCGAGCGCGTCAGCTCGTCACGAATCCGGCGCAGGCGCTCCTGCGACGCCACATAGCGCTCGTTGCAGAAGTTGCAGAACACCTCGGCGTCCTTGCCCTCCGAGATCATCTCGGCCAGCTCGTCCGGTCCCAGCAAGCCCAGCATCGCGGTCACCCGTTCCTGCGAGCAGGTGCACTTGAAGCGCACCGGCCGCAAATCCAGCACATCCAGCTCGGCGCCCGGCATGCCGAGCAGCTCACGCGCGACGTCCTCGGCGGTGGCCTCGCCGCGCAGCGCCTCGAACAGCGCGCCGGTGCGCAGCCGGTGCTGCACCTCGCGCACGCGCGCCTCGGCGTCGCGCCCCGGCAGCGTCTGCACCAGCACGCCCGCCGAGACGCGGATCTCGAAGGCGTCCGACAGCACGACCTCGCAGCCCATGGCGCTGGTGATCTGCTCCGACACGCGCAGGTAGGCCTCGACGTCCTCGTCGATCTCGCCGGTCACCAGTGGGCACTGCCCGGTGTACTGCTCCTTCATGCCGAGATCGCGCAGCACGTTGACCGCGCCGGCGCGCCCCATGGCGTCGGCCAGCCGCACCCGCTGTTCGCCGCCAGCGGCCGCGAACACCGTCGCCTTGTGCACGTAGCCGCGGGCGTCGCCGGCGTCGGTGGCGCTGACGGTGACGCCGCCCAGGGGGCCATCGCCCAGGATCTGCAGCTGCACCTTCTCGCCGCCCTTGGTCAGCGTCGCCAGCATGAGGCCCGCGGTCAACCCGCGGCCCAGCGCCACCGAGGCGGCGCCGACACAGCCATGCCGCCGCGAGCCCTCGCGCGCGGTCGCGGTGGTCACGCAGGCGATCACGCGCAGCGCCCCGTCGGCGGTCACGGCGCGGATCATGTGGTCGTCCAGCACTGCCCCGATGTTATCGCGAAACGCTCGGGATCTGCGCCAGGCGATGATCCGAGGTATGTTGCGCGCCATGAAGGTCGCCGTGGACGCCCACTTCGCAGACGAGCGCGCCGCGCTGGCGTTCCGCTTCACCTGCGAGGCCTGCGTCTACCACGACCCGGGCACCGACAGCTGCGCGCACGAGTGGCCGGGCGGCCTGCCCGGCGGCGCGCACCGTGACGCCACCGTCGCCCGCGACGACATGCGCTGGCTGCTGTTCTGCAAGGAGTTCGAACTCGCATGACCGGAGCCGATGCCATCGCCCGCGCCCTCGTCGATGCCGGCGTCCGCGCCGCCTGGTCGTTCCCGGGCTCGCCGCTGACGCACCTCGAGATCGATCTCGATCGCGGCAAGGCCCCGCAGCACGAGTTCTCGGTGTCCGAGCACGTCGGCGTCACCATGGCGCTGGCCGGCGCGCTGCTCGAGGGCCACCGCACCGCCTTCCTGTGCAAGCACGTCGGCATCAACGTCGCCCTCGACGGCCTGGCCACCGGCGCCGCGCACTCGCTGCTGCGCTCCGGCATGGTCCTCATCGAGGGGCTGGATCCGCTGCCGAAATCGTCGCAGAACGCCCAGGACAACCGCGCCGCGCTGGCCTCGCTGAGCAACCTGCCGCTGCTCGAGCCCGGCGATCCCGCCGAGTGTTACGCCCTGACCCGCTACGCCTATCGCCTGTCGGAGGCCATGCGCTCCCCGGTGGTGGTGCGCATCGCCGGGCGCGTGCTCGACGACGACGGCGAGGTCCCGCTGGCGCCGCCCGACGTGCCCGCCGACGAGGCACGCTTCTTCCTGCCCGGCGCCCCCATCGTGGTCACCGCCGCGACCTGGGCGACGCACCTCGATCAGCGCATCGAGGCCCACGAGCGCAGCTTCCCGTCACTGTCGCACCTGGCCGCCGCCGACCTCCCCAAGGGCGCGCGCCGCGGTGTCATCGTGGCCGGCCAGCTCGGTCGCGTCGCCGCCTCGGCCGCCCGCGCGCGCGGCCTGGCCTCGCTGCGCCTGGGCGCCGCCTATCCGCCGCCCATCCCCGCCATCCTCGACTTCCTGGGCGCCCTGCAGGAGGTCCACATCCTGGAGGAGTCGCAGGCCTACCTGGGCCCCTGGATCGCCTTCCTGGCCGCCACCGCTGGCCCCGGCACCCGCGCCACCCTGCACTCGCAGGTCATCACCGGCGGCGGCGCGGTCGACCTGGTGCTCGACGACATCGCGATGTCCGCCCCCACCGGCGAGCGCAGCCGCAGCGACGCCCCCGCGCTCGACGTCGCCGGCGCGCTGGCCGAGCTGCCCGCGCAGGCGCTCGACGATCGGCCCTGGGCCGACGCCTTCCAGGCCGCGCGCGGCGACATGAAGCGCTTCCCCGAGCGCGACCCGCGCCGCCAGCTGCTCAGCACCCTGCGCGTCGAGGCCGCCCGCCTGGGGCGCCCGTCGATCGTGGTCGCCGACCCTGGCAACACCGGCGTGCTCGGCATCGGCGAGGGCCTGGTCGACGTCAAGTGGCACATGGGCAGCGCCGCTCCCGCCGCCGCCGCCCTGGCGCGTGCCGACCGCATCGCCGACAACCCCGGCCGCCCGCTGGCCATCGCCGTCATCGGCGACAGCAACTACTACCACTCCGAGATCCTCGGCGTGATGGAGAACGGCATCCGCGGCCGCGACGTCCTGCACGTCATCCTGGTCAACCGGCGCTCCGAGATGACCGGGGGCATCCGCCTGCCCCAGCTGGGCGACGACGCCCTGACCCAGCAGCTGACCGCGTCCGGCCTCGAGGTCAGCCGCGTCGTCCTGACCGACGAGGCCGCGCGCACCGCCGCCATCATCGCCGCCGTCAGCGCTCGCGGCCCCCGCGTCCTGCTGGTCATCGACGAGCGCAAGGACATCAAGGCGTCCGACGGCTGACGTCTGGCGTCTGGCGTCGCGGGAATACCCGCACCCCGCTGCGGGGTTTTTGCCGCACCCGCCTCCGGGTGCTAGGGTGAGCGCGTGTTTGGCCTGATTCGGCTGCTGATCGGCATCGTCATCCTGGGCGGCATGATCTGGTGCGGCTCGACGGTGAAGCTCGGCAAGCGCACCGCGTTCGGCCATGTGCGCGCCATCTGGGACAGCCCCGAGGGCAAGGACGCGCGCGACGGCGTCGCCAAGAAGGCGCGCGAGGTCAAGAAGGACGTCGCCGAGCTGCTGCGCGAGGACGACGCCGCCGTCGGCAGCGCGCCCCGGCACCGCCCCCGCACCCCCAGCCCCGACGCCGGCCTGTGAGCGCCCCGGCCTGGCAGACCCGGCCCGCCACGCTGGCGGTCGCCTTCATGCTGGTGGCGGGCTCGATGCTGATGCTCGAGGGCTTCTTCGATCGCGGCGATCGCGACAAGGCCAAGGCGCTGGTCAAGTCGCGCTACCAGTACAACGGCTGGTCGATCGGCCGCTACCTGGCCGAGGTCAAGCACCCCGAGGTTCACGGCGCGACCTGGGACACCGACGTGCGCTCGGGCTGCGCCAGCATCGTCGACGTCTCCTACAGCGTGCCGCGCCCGCCCCAGGACGACCTGGTCTACCGCTTCACCGTCGAGGTCAAGAAGCGCAGCATCCACCCCGGCAACGAGAACGGCCGCCTGCTGATGGCCGAGTGGGACGCCTGGGCAAAAGCGCATCCGCCCAACGCCGCCCCAGCGCCCACGCCGTCCCCCAGCGCTCCCCCCTCCCCCCCTCGAGACGCCGGCGCCGACTGACCCACCTCGTCCATTCCCCGTGGCCTGTTGCCTGTCGCCTGTTCCCTGTCGCCTGTTTGTCCGGTTCAGTACTCGAAGGCGATGCTCCCGCTGGCCGCCACCGACCCGCGCGCGTCCTGCCGCCCCGCATACCCGACCTCGACCCCCGCGCGCCAGTGGTCACCCAGTGGCACCAGCGTCTCCAGCATGATGCCGGTGCCATCGCCGCGATCCGTGCGCGGCCATGACGTCGTCATCAGCGTCGCCGCCATCAGCACGTGCGGCACGGTGTCCCACTGCAGCCGCAGCGTGGCGTTGTAGCCCAGGGTCGGGATGACCTCGATGCCCGCCGCCACGTGCGCGCCCAGCTCGCGCCCCAGCCGCACCCGCCCCCCGCCACCCAGCACCACCTCGGTGTCGCTGGCGCCCAGGATGGCGCGCGCGTCGAGATCCAGCTGCGGATTGACCCGAAAGCGCAGCTCGGCGAAGCCATAGTCGACCCCGGCCTCGCGCGACGCGTCGAGCTTGAACAGCGGCACCGAGTCGGTGCCACCCTCGCGCACGGGCCCTTGCGAGCGCACCACGCCATAGCCCATGCGGATCGAGTACAGCGCGCGCAGGAAGCGATAGGTGTAGTCGGCCTCGACCCGGTACAGATAGTCGGGCCGCTTGCTGGCCCTGGTGCGCCCGAAGTTCAGCACCGTGGTGCGCAGCCTGAACAGCGACAGCCGCCCGCCCACCAGCCGGCGCTCCAGATCGGCGCGCGCGTCCGAGGCCGACGCCGTGGCCAGCACGCGATGCGGCGCCTCGGCGCTGGCGAAGTGGGCATGCTCGCCGCCGCTGCGGTCGGTGCCCACGATGTAGTACTCGACCCCGCCGGTGGCCAGCGCCAGCGCCGGGATCGACGCCCGATAGCCACCCGCGGTCGAGCGCTCGAACGGCGCCGCCTCGTACTCGACGCCGCCCAGCGCGCGGTAGCGCACCTCGATCGACGGCTCCTGCCAGGCGTCGCTGATGGCGGCGTCGATGCGCACCGCCTGGCCCTCGGGCACCGCGCTGGGCGGCTGGTGAAACACCCGCGCGCCCGCTCCGGCCGAGGTCGCCCCGGCGGCGCCCGCCACCGGCGCCGCCGCGCCAGCCGCCGACGACGCCACCACTGCTGCCGCGGCTGGCGGGACGGTCTCGCCCTGCGCGCGCCCCACCCACAGCAGCCCTGCGACCATCGCGAACCAGCCAGTCACTCCGCGCATGACGTCTGACCTCACCAATCGAACACCATCGCGAGACCCGCGCCCAGACCGGCATGGTTGATGGTTCGCGCGTTGTAGCTGATGCGCAGGGTCGGATAGAACCACGACGTCGCCTTGTAGCCGGCCTCGATGGCCAGACGAACGCCCAGCTCCTCGCCCGAAGGCAGGTTGGTCGCCTGCACGATCCCGGTCAGCGGCAGCCGCGCCACCTTGCCCCACTGCAGCTTGAGCTCGCCGGTGGTCCCGAAGTCGTTCACGTTGGCGATGCCCAGCGACAGGTTGGTGCCACGCTCCTCACCGATCCGCACCGCGCCCATGAAACCGAAGGCGCTGCGCCTGACCTCGTCGGACGACCCGACGCGGGGCTTCTGCAGCCCTCCGGCGTACACGCGGCCCGACACCGACAGGTTCTTCTGGGCACGAAACTCCAGCTCGCTGTAGGCGTAGGTGAAGGTGCGCTCGCGACACTCCTCCCGGTTGGGGCAGTCCTCGGTGTTGTCGGCGCCGCCATACGCGTCCAGCGCGCCGCCCTGGCCCTGCAGCGTGCCCAGGCCGACCCGCATGGCATACACCGGCCCCTTGAAGCGATAGGCGAAGTCGACCTCGATCATGGTGTACCTGTCGGGGGCGGCGGCGCCGAAGCTGTTGAAGTCGACGTGCTCGACCAGCGCGCTGACCCGCGACAGCCCGCGCCGCCGCGGCGCCGTGAGCGCCACCGTCTCGGTGACCTCGACCTCGATGGGCGCCGCCTCGTCCGCGACCACCGAGCTGACGGCGTCGTCTCCGGTGCGCGCCTCGACGAAGTACTCCAGGCCTGGCGCCTGCACCTCGGCCGCGGGCACCGTGGTGCGCAGGTAGCCGTCGCCGTCGCGCTCCAGCGTGCGCCGCTGCCAGGTGCTGGCGCCGGCGCGACGGTGGTGCAGCCAGACCTCGCGCGGCCGCTCGTCGACGCCGATGGCGATGGCCACCGCCAGCGGATGGCCGGCCTCGATGCGCGTCGCCGGCTGGTGGTGATAGCCGCGCGCAGGCGTGTTCAGCGCCGGCGTCGGCCCGCCCGCCTCCGCCACACGCTGCGCCAGCTCCTGGCGCACCCGCGGCGCGAACGGCGAGTCAGGATGGCGCTCGAGATACTGCTGCCAGACCCGGTAGGCCTGCTCCTGCGACTGTCCCGCGGCGGCCCCGAAGGTCGCCGCCAGCTCCTCGAGCAGCTGCGGATCGGGCCGCGCGGCCGGCGCCGGCCCCGGCCCTGGCGTCGCGCTGCCCACGCTCGGCACCTCGCCCGCCGCCAGCGTGGTCGGCAGCGGCGTCCCGCGCCGCATGCAGACCTGGCGCACCACGGTCTGCCGCGCCATCACCAGCCGCGCCGCATAGCGCGCCGCCAGATCGACACGCCCCACGTAGCAGGCCGCGACGCCCGCGATCTGCAGCGCCTGCGGCCGGCGTGGATCCTTCTCCACCGCGGCCGCCGCGCGCGCCAGCGCCTCGGCATACTGTCCGTTGACCAGCGCCTGTCGCGCCTGCGTCTCCAGCGCCTCGGCGTCAGCGCTCGCGACCGGCCCCGTCCCCGCCGGTGAGGGCGACGGCACCGGCTCGTCCGTCGGCTCGGCCGGCCCCGGTCCCGGCCCCGGTCCCGGCCCTGGCTGCGGCCCTGGTCCCGGCTCGTCCGCCGTCCGCGGCTGGAAGCGCACCTCGTCCCCGACCACCAGCCGCGCCCGCAGCGCGGGATCCCCGATCGACAGCAGCGACAGCGCCGTGCCCGCCTCCAGCACCGTGGCCCCACCGATGGGGAACGCCGCCTTGACCGGCTTGCCCGTGGTCGGGTGCTTGGCGATGACCAGATGGAACACCTGCACTGGCGCGCCGCGCAGCAGACCGGCCGGCTTGCCAGCATCCACCAGCACGTCATCGCCGTCGATGGCGACCACCAGGGCGTGGCGCTCCTCGGCGACAGCCCCGCGCGCCAGCGCCAGCAGCAGTGTCGCTGCAAGCCCCCACCGCGCCAGCCTCAGCCACGTGCTCCTGTCGAACCGGGCCATCACATCTCCTCGCCTCGCCTCTCGTCAGCAAGTCAGAGGCCATGCCACCGCGCCCACATTCCAGCCGCTTCCACGCCCACCCTGCCCCGATCCCGTCAGGACTTCAACGGTCGCGCTCGATCTCCCCCGGGTAGCGCAGCCCATGCTTGTCACGATGCGGCCCCAGCTCCAGCGTCAGGTCGACCGTCAGGGCCAGGTTGACCTGCCCCGCCGCCGGGACCTCCACCGTGCGCACCACCGGCCGGGACCGCGGCGCCCAGGCCACCACGCGGTGACGCCCCGCCGGCACCCCCGACAGCACGAAGGCGCCGTCGTCGCGGGTCACCACCGCCGCCGGGCTCGGCGTCACCAGCACATAGGCGACCTCGTCCGCGTGCGCGTTGCAGAACACCTGGACCAGCCCGGGCCGCTCGAACTTGACCCGCGCCGACTCGTGCGGCGCCAGCCAGCCCAGGTCGAAGCGGCGCGTCGGCGACGGCGAGAACGGCTCGTGCGCGCGCGCATCCAGGTTCGTGAGCTCGACCGTGTCGCCCACCTGCACCGGCAGCAGCACCGGCCACGGGCCCTCCTCGCGCAGCGCCAGCACCGGCGCCTCGTCGGGCTCGCGCGCTATCCGGGTCGCGAAGTCGGGCACGTACACCGCGATCCCGGCCGCCGTCTCGGCCTCGCGATAGCGCGGCTTGCCCGACGACCGGTCGATCACGCGTACGCGCACCGTCCCGGTGATGCGCCCCGAACGCAAGCGCTGGGCGTCGCCAACCTCGGCGACACCCAGCACCAGCATCACAGCCGCAACGACTGCGTTACGGAGAATCCGAGCGACCCAGGATGACGAACTCGACGCGACGGTTCTTCGACCACGCCGCCTCGTTGTGACCGGGCGAGATCGGCCGCGTCTCGCCATAGCCCTTCGCGGTCAGCCGCGACTCCTCGACCCCGTGCTCGATGAGGTAGCGCTTGACCGAGTGCGCGCGGTCGTCGGTCAGGCGCAGGTTGTAGTCGTCGTCGCCACGTTCGTCGGCGTGGCCCTGGATCTCGATCAACGAGATCTGCGGGTTACCCTTCATGGTCGCCGCCACGGCGTCCAGGATGGGGAACGACTCCGGCTTGATGATCGCCTTCGCGGTCTCGAAGTAGATCTTGTCGAGGATCTCCAGGTTGCCCTGGTTCACGATGACGCGACCACGATCCGGGCAGCCGTCCTCGTCCTCGTTGCCGTTGTAGGTCTCCGGCTCGTTCGGGCACGAGTCGTCCTTGTCGAGGATGCGGTCCTTGTCGTTGTCGTTGTCCGGGCAGCCGTCCTCGTCCTCGAAGCCGTCCTTGTCCTCGGGATCGTTCGGGCACAGGTCATCGACGTCGAGGATGCCGTCCTGGTCGTTGTCCGGATCCGGGCAGCCGTCCTCGTCCTCGAAGTTGTCCTTGTCCTCGGGATCGTCGGGGCACTTGTCGACCGAGTCCTTGAGGCCGTCGCGGTCGCGATCGAGATCCTCGCCCTCGGGGCAGCCGTCCTCGTCCTCGTTGCCGTCCTTGTCCTCGGGATCCAGCGGGCAGTCGTCATCGACGTCGAGGATGCCGTCACGATCGTTGTCCGGCTCGGGGCAGCCGTCCTTGTCCTTGAAGTCGTCGAAGTCCTCGGGATCATCCGGGCACTGGTCGACGTCGTCCTTGAAGCCGTCGTTGTCGCGATCGCCGACGGTGGGCTCGAAGATGATGCCCAGGAACAGGCGCGGCTGCGCGGCGCCATACATGCCGGGGATGCCGAAGCCGCCGCCGAACTCCAGGAACGAGTTGGCCGCCAGGTAGACCTTGAGGCCGGCGATGCCCTCCACCGGGAAGTTGAAGTCGCTGTTGTCGCCGCCCAGCGCCGCGGTGCCGAAGCCCTCCAGGATGAAGTCGACCTTGCGCTTGGTGATGGCGTACGCCATGCCGACGCTGTAGGTGACCTCGGTGCCGATGCTCAGCGTCTTCCCGGTGGCCGGGGTCTCGCCCATGTTGAAGTCGAACACCTCGGGACTGCGCTCCAGCTTGTCGGGGCGCTGATCGTCGACGAAGTTCTTCTTGCCGTGGATGCGCGCGCCGACGTTGGCGGCCAGCTTGAGGCGACCGCGCGACGGGTCGGTGTCGATGATCAGCTGCGGGTGGACGACGACGTCGCCGCTGCCGGCGAACTTCTTGTCGTCGCCGCTCGGCATGTAGGCCGAGACCAGCGCCGCGACGCCGAACTTGTTGTGCGAGGTGTCGAGGAAGCGCAGCTTGGCGTGGAGCCCGATGTCACCGATGCCCTGGTGCGAGAAGCCCATGCCGCTGTCGTTGTTGGTGTCGCTCGACGGGCCCGGGCCGGTGAAGTTGGGATCGCGATCGCCAGTGATGACGTGCACCGGCGCCGACACGCCGATCTCGAGGCCCAGCTTGCCGATGGGCGGCAGGCCGTACGCCGCCATCAGCACCGGCGTGATGATGTCGGTCACCGCGAAGCGGGTGTCGCAGGTGCCGGCGACGAAGACCTCGCCATCGCGCTTCTGGCAGGGCACGCCGCTGGTCTTCATGTCCAGCACGTTGCGGCCATAGTTCGTCACCAGGCCGATCGAGACCTCGTTCTTGCCCAGGGTCTGCGACGCGTTGACGGTGATCAGCCCCTTGGAGTCGATGGCAGGACGGAAGTGTTGCAGGTCGATCCCGGCGCCGACCTTGTTCTGCGCCTCGGCGCGCGTGCCGGCGGCGGCCACTGCGATCAGCGCGGCCGCGATGGCGACCAGTCGCAGGTGAAGGTGCCTATGCCCGGACATCCAGACCTCCCAGCGGAGCGCCAGCACGCTCCGGCAAACGTAGAAACGACCAGTGACAGCCGCAGATCCGCGAACTTCCTACCCCAGCGACGCAACCTATATCAACTTTCACTTCGTTGTACTAGTAACGTGGCCCGTGGGTGGATTCCGGTTACAGCTGGCGATCTCGACCCGCAGCTTCGGCCCTCGGCCCGACCCCGCCCTGGTCATCGACGGCCTGCTGCGCCTGGAGGCGCCCGCGGTCGCGGTCCACGCCGGGCTGCCACGCCCCCTGCTGGCCGGGCTGCTCGAGCTGCTGCACCGCGAGCGCTCCCGCTTGCCGGTGCTGGCGCTGTCCAACTACGCCCCCGCGCCGCCGGCCTCGACCCTGTCCTCTGCGGTCGACGCCCTGCGCCTCTGTTCACCTGATCGCGAGGAGCGCCAGCTCGCGATCGCTGCAACTCTCGATACCTTCGCGGCCGCCGCCGACGTCGGCGCCCCCGTGGTCATCGTCTCCCTGGGCGAGGCGACCAGCCCCGACTGGCCGCGCATGGCCCGGCTGCTGGCCCGCGGCGAGCCCCTGCCCGAGCGCTTGCTCACCGAGCGCTCGGCCATCACCGAGCGCGTCCTCGACAACGTGCGCTTCTGCCTCGACCCCCTGCTGGCCCGGGCCACCTCGATGGGGCTGACCATGGCCATCCCCAACCGCGCCCGCTTCCACCAGGTCCCCAGCACCCTGGAGCTCGGCGCCCTGCGCGCCGAGTTCCGCGGCGCCCCCCTGCGCCCCTGGCTCGACGCTGGCGCCGGTCACACCGCGTGGACCGCGGGCAGCTTCGACCCTGGCGCCTGGCTGGACCTGCACGCCGCCGACACCGTGGGGGTGTCCCTCGCTGACGCCTCCGGGCCACGCCGCGGCCTGCCCCCCGGCCTCGGCGAGCTCGGCTACCGCGCCCTGGCCAGGCGCCTGCTCGAAGGCCGCCGCGACGGTGACGACCTCTACGCCGTCATCAACACCAGCGACGGCTTCACCGACGCCGAGCTGCGCGCCGGCCTCGACTCCCTGCGCACCACCTTCGTCAAGCCCGCGAAGCCCGACGCCTGAGCCAGACAGGGCCCGACCAGGCCAGGACTACGGCAGGGTGACGCCGGCGTTACCGCAGAACTGGCGCACCATCATCTGGCGCTGCCCCTTGATCTTGCCCAGGTACGAGGTCGCCTTGTCGACCTTGCCCAGCTTGCACGACGCCATCGCCGCCAGTGACAGCGCATCGACGTTGCCGGGCGACTCACCCAGGGCCTGATCCGCCTTGCGATACGCCGCCGCCCACTGCCCCTTGCGCAGGGCATCGCGGGCCTCGGCCACCAGCGCATCGGCGCCACCGCCACCCGCGGGGGTGCTGGGCGACGGGCTGGGCGACGCGGTCTTGCTCGGCGACGGCGACGGACTCGGCGACGCGGTCTTGCTCGGCGACGGCGACGGCGTCTTGTCGACCGACGCCACCTCGGCCTTGCACTGCTTGGCTGCGGCGGTCAGCTCGGCCAGGTCGTCGGGCACCAGCTCCCCGGCGCGCTCGGCCACCGACATCGACTCCGAGCACTTGTGGCCCTTGTTGAACTTCTCGATCTGCTTGCCGGTGGTGCCCAGGAAGGCCTGGCGCGCGGCGTTGTAGTCGTCCTTGGCCTTCTCGCGATACACGCTGGCTGCGTCGAGGTCGTTGTAGGCCTCGAGCACGGCCTCGGCGTCCTTGACCTTGGCCTTCTTCTTCAGGTTCTCGTAGGTGACCTGGGCGCGTAGCTCGCTCTCGGCGCGCTGCTTGATCTCGGTGGCCTCGGCGTTACCCGGCTCGGCGGCCAGCGCCTGCACCGCGAAGCCCATGGCGTCCGACCACTTCTCGTCGGTCATGGCCTGCTTGGCCTGATCGATGTTGGGCTGCGCCCGTCCACCAGGGCCCGGCGTGGGATCGGCCGTGGCCGACGGCGACGCCGCCGGCGAGGTCGCGGGCGACCCCGACGCCGACGGGCTGGCCGAAGTGCTGGGGCTGGCCGACGCCAGCGCCGAGCCGCCGTCGGGCTTCTTCTTCTTGCCCCCCATCGACAGGAAGATGGCCACCGCGCCACCGACCAGCAGCACACCCGCGATGGCGATCCACTTGCCCTTGCCGCCGCCGCCCGGCCCCTCGCCGGCGTCGACGATCTGGGCGTCGCGGGCGAACACGAAGTCCTCGCCCGGCTCGACGAAGCGCATGCGCACATGGCCGAGATCGATGAGGTCGCCCTTGCGCAGCTCGACCTTGCCGTAGTCCTCGCCGTTGACGCGCACACCGTTCGAGCTCTGCAGGTCGACGATGTTGTAGTGGCCGCCCTCGTGGACGATCTTGGCGTGGTGGCGCGAGATCGACCGGTGGTCGATCACGATGTCGTTGTCCTTGGTGCGCCCGATCACCAGCGCCGGCTTGTCGAGCACATACTCGCGCCCGGCGAAGTTCGACGACACCACGAAGAGGCGCGCCGGGGTCGCCGCCGACGGCGCCGCCGCGGGCGCCATGGCCGCCACCGCGGGAGCCTGCGGGGGCAGTGACGCAGTGGGCGCACCGGCCGCAGCCATCAGCCCCATCGCGGCCGGCGAGGCCGGGTACGGCACGGTGGGCTCGTTGGGCCGCGCCTGCGGGATGCCGGCGCCCGAGGCCCCCGCCATCTGGGGCGGGAGCGACGGATCGGGGCGCTCGATGGGCGCCGTGCGCACGTCACCGAAGGGATCGCCGCCATGGCCGACCGGCTGCTGCGCGCGCTCCAGCTTGAGCTCGAGCAGGTAGTCGCCGATCTGGATGCGGTCGGCCTCGTTGACCGCTACGCGACCCTGGATGCGCGACCCGTTGACCCGGATGCCGTTGTAGCTGTCGAAGTCCTCGACGTAGATGTGGCCGTTTTGCTTGAGGATGCGAGCATGACGACGCGACACGTTCCGCTCGGTGAGGCGGATCGTGTTGCCCTCTTTCCGTCCGATCGTGATCTCGTCACGGATCAGCGGAACGACCGTCGTCTTACCCTCGTCGTCCTGGATGATGAGCTTGTACATTGGCCCCTACCGGGTGTGGCCCCTGAGGACTTTCGCAGCGCTACGAGCGTACCTGCGCGGCCGGGGCACCGTCAAGAAGTCGCCTGCCTGGAATGGTCAGACACTCACGGCTTGCGAGGATTGGCCAGCACCCGCGCCGCCTTCAGGTGGTCGACCGCGGTCTTGAGCTGGAAGTCAGCGTCGATATTACGAGTTGCCACACCCGAGGATGCGCCGGCCCCACTGCCAGGCGCGCTTTCAGGCTTGAGCGAGTGGGGCAGGTCCGCCTCCGCCACCCCGCGCGACTTGCCCAGCCGCGCCTTCTTGAGGGCGTCGGCGTCGAGCTGCTCCACCACCATGTCTGGCGTGATCCCGCGGCCCTGGATCGACCGCCCCGACGGCGTGTAGTAGCGCGCGATGGTCAGCTTGAGCGCCGAACCGTCGTCCAGCGGGATGACCGTCTGCACCGAGCCCTTGCCGAAACTCTGGGTGCCCAGCACCGCCGCGCGCCCCCGATCCTGCAGCGCGCCGGCCACGATCTCCGACGCCGACGCCGAGCCCTCATTGATCAGCACCACCAGCGGGACCCCGACCGCGACGTCCTCGCTGGACCCTGCGCGCACGTCGTCCAGCATCATGCCGCCGCGCCCGCGTGTCGACACCACCTGGCCATCGGACAGGAACAGATCGGCCACCCCGGTGCCCTCGTCGAGCAGGCCGCCCGGGTTGTCGCGCAGATCCAGCACCAGGCCGGCCAGCGGCGCCTTGTTCTCCGCCTCCAGCTTGCGCACCGCCGCCGCGGTCTCGGTCGCCGCGCCCTCGACGAACTGGCGCAGCCGCACCACGCCATAGCCCGGCGCGACCAGGCGCCCCTCCACCGTGTTCAGCTTGATGTGCGCCCGGGTCAGCTTGAAGTCGCGTGGCTCCTTCCAGCCCTTGCGCTCGATGGTCAGGGTCACGTCGGTGCCCGGCTTGCCGCGCAGCCGCTTGGCCGAGTCCAGGATGCTGAAGCCCTCGGCGTCGACGCCGTTGATCTTGACGATCTTGTCGCCCGACTTGATGCCCGCGGCCGCCGCCGGGCTGCCCTCGATGGGTGCGATCACCGTCAAGAGGCCGTCTTGCACCTCGATCTCGATGCCGACCCCGGTGAACTCGCCCTCGGTGTCCTCGCGCAGCTCGCGGAACTCCTGCGGCGACAGGAACATGCTGTGCGGATCCAGGCTCTGCAGCATGCCGCGCACGGCGCCATAGACCAGCTTCTGCTCACCGACCGGCTCGACATACGACGACTCGATGTAGGCCAGTGCGCGCGACAGCACGCGCAGCCGCTTGAACGACGAGGCCGCCGCGGGCTCGGGCCCGGCCGAGGCCAGCCGCGTGACGACGGCGCCGCCCGCGAACGCCACCGCCACCAGCAAGCACCGCCCCAGCCAACGTCTGTACCCGGTCGAGCTCGACACCCACATGACGACCCTCCTGGAGCGTCGGATCATAGCAGGGCAGACAGCACCGGGTTAGGATGGGGCGCCATGCGCGCCCGCTCTGCCCTGCTGTGCTGCCTCGCGGCCGTCGCGCTCACCGGGGCCGGCGCCGCGCTCGCCGGGTGCGGCAAGAAGTCGCCACCCAGGCAGCAGCTGACCGCCGGCGCCCTGCCCTATGACGACAACGCGACCCGCCTCGGCGCCGACGACGTCCAGGGCGCGCTCGGCAAGCTGACCGCGCGCATCAACGACATCGAGAAGCGCGGCACCCGCCCGGACGCCGATCGTCTGGCCCAGGCGCTGGCCGAGTACGCCGACGGCGGCCTGACCGGCCCACCTGGCCCGGTCGGCCCCTATGGCTCGCCCGGCCCGCCCGGCCCCATCGGCCCCATCGGCCCCATCGGCCCCGCCGGGCCCGCAGGCCCCGAGGGTCCGCTCGGCATCAAGGGCGACCCCGGCCCGCCGGGTCCGCCCGGTGCGCAGGGCGTCCAGGGGCTGCAAGGCCCGCAAGGGCTCCAAGGCCCGCAGGGCCCGCAGGGCAACGCAGGCCCGCCCGGCAAGCCCGGCGGCTACTCCGCCAAGGACGACCTCTACCTGCGCACCGGCGACGTCCGCCTGGCGCCGGGGCTGTCGGGCAGCGCGGTGGCGCGCTGTGATCGCGCCGCCGATCTGCTGATCACCGGCGGCTGCAGCGCCGATCCGTCCTGGCTGGGCGTGCTGACCACCAGCGCCCCCGCCGGGGTGACCGACCCCAAGCAGCCCGCGCGCTGGCGCTGCGACTACAAGAACACCTCGACCGAGACCGAGCTCATCGTGAAGTCGGACGTCTACTGCCTGCGCCACGAGTAGCATGGCGCTCGGCGAGCGCATCATCGTGGTCGGTCGGGTTGGCGGCAAGGCCGACGCCGAGGGCTTCGTGCTGGTGCGCGCCAGGCTGAAGGTCGGCAAGCGCATCCACAACGAGCAGCGCGAGCAGGCCTTCACCCTTGCGCTGGTCAACTCCGAGCGCAGGCTCGAGGTCGAGGCCGACGCCGACGCCCTGGCCGGCGAGCTGCGCCTCGAGCGCACTGGCTCCTGGGGCAAGCTGCAGGACGATCGCCTGGCCAAGCTGTTCACCAGCCATGCGCCCGGTGATCACGTCGAGGTCGCGCTCAGCGGCCACTTCGTCTGCCCTGGCGACCTCCTCGCCATCAGCTGCGAGGTCACCGACGAGCGCGCCCCCGAGGCGGGCTATCGCGAGGCGGTCCCGACGCGCGTGCGCGCCCTCCGCATCGCGGTGGGCGCCGACGAGGCCGCCGCACGCAGCGCCCTCGATGTCGCCGAGGCCACGCAGGCCCGCGCCGCGCGCGCGGCGGCGACCCCGAAGGCAGCAGCCCCGGCCAGGCCCAAGCCGCCACCCAGCAAGCGCACCGCCCCGTATGGCGACTGGCCCGTCATCGTCCTCGGCCTGGCCGCCGTCGCCATCATGGCCGGCCACCTGTTCGAGGCTGGCCCCGACGCCCGCGGCCGGGTGGCGCCCTGGCGCATCAGCGCCATTGCCTTCGCGGTGCTGCTGGGGCTGCACGCGCTGGCCATCTGGGCCACGCAGTACCCACGCGGGGTCCACGGCGCGCGCGCCAGCAAGGGCAAGGGCGACGGCAAGCGCAAGGGTGGCCCGCCGCCGCGTTTCCCGACCGCGTTTGGCGGCACCGGCATCCCGGTGCTCGTGGCCCTGTTCGTGCTGCCGCTCGCGGGCGCGGTGCGCGAGGCCGCCATCGTGCGGCTGGCCTTCCTGCCCATCGCGGCCGAGGCCGCCCTGATCGCCCTCGTGCTGCTGGTCTCGCGCTACGACGAGTGGCGCTTCCTCGGCCTGACCTCGGGCACCCCGGTGGCCGCCCCCCAGGAGGGCCGCTTCGCCGCACACGAGGGCGTCATCACCTCGTCCGGTGTCGCGCTGGGCATGCAGACGACCTTCACCCGCCACAGCGAGTCCTACACGCGCATGGTCAGCGACAGCAACGGCAACCAGGTGGCGCAGGAATCGACGCGCCACTGGTGGACCAGCAACCCCAGCCCGATGCGCAGCCCACGCTTCACCCTGACCACGCCGAGCGGCGACCTCCTGGTCGAGACCGACGGCGCCGACTATCACACCCTGACCGTGAGCTGGGACGAGCGCACCGTCTCCAGCAAGCTGGTCCTGCGCCACCAGCTGCGCAAGGACGACGCCGCTCGGGTCATCGGCCGCCCGGTGCGCGAGGGCGAGCAGTGGCTGCTCCGCGCCGGCGGTGAGGAGTCACTGCTGGTCATCGGCGGGGGCAAGCCGCCGCTGGGGCCGCGCCTCTGGGCCGCGCGCCTGCGCTACCTGGGCTGGCCGGCGCTGTTCCTGGCCATCGCGGCGGGCTGTCTGCTGCTGGTGCAGCACTGGAGCTGGCTGGGCTACCCGCGGTCGCCCTGAAACGGGCCTTGCATATCATTCACTCATGCGTTAACTATTTCCTCATTCGCGCAACTATCGTCTCGCGCGCCACGAGGAGATCGCCATGAAGCCCACGCCGCCCGGTTGGCCCCGCCTGTCCATCGCCCTCTATTACAAGGACCCCATCAAGGCCATCGACTGGCTGTGCGAGGCCTTCGGCTTCGAGGTCCGCCTCAAGATCCTGGGCGAGGGTGGCCGCCTCGAGCACTCCGAGATCACCTATGGCGAGGCCATGATCATGGTCGCCGGGGAGGTCGAGGCCAAGGCGCGCCGCGGCGCCAGCCACCCCGCCGCGCCCGGGACCGTGGGCGGCGCCAACACCCAGAACGCCATGCTCTATGTCGGCAGCGCCGACGCCCACTGCGCCCACGCCAGGGCCGCGGGCGCGGTCATCACCTACGAGCCGCAGACCAGCGACTATGGCGACGACTTCTGGGTCGACCGCAGCTACGAGGCGCGCGACCTCGAGGGCCACCACTGGTGGTTCGTCGAGCGCATCAAGACCGGCGCCGGGGCGACCCAGGCCTGATGTCCGCCCTCGACGACACCCTGGCGGCGCTGGCCGATCCCACGCGCCGTCACGTGGTCGACCTGCTGAGCAAGCGCCCCCGCCGCGCCGGCGAGCTGGCCGCCGCCCTCGACATGTCCGCCCCGGCGATGAGCCGCCACCTGCGCGTGCTGCGTCGCTCCGGCCTCATCGAGGAGGGCGAGGGTGACGCCGACGACGCCCGGGTGCGCATGTACCGGCTGCGCGCGGCCCCCTTCGAGGGGCTGCGCAGCTGGGCCGACGAGGCCCTCGGCTTCTGGACCGAGCAGCTGGCCGGCTTCAAGGAGCACGTCGAGCGCACGCGCGGAAGGCGCGCCGGCAAGTGACCGCCAGCGCGCTGCCCGGCGATCAGGCCATCGTCAACCTGCACGTCGCGGTGGAGCCCGCGGTCGCCTTCGAGGTCTTCACCACCGAGATCGATCGCTGGTGGCGCCGCGGCGTGAAGTTCCGCGTCGCCGGCCGCCGCCCCGGCGCGCTGCAGCTCGAGCCGCGCGTCGGCGGCCGCCTGTTCGAGAGCTATGACACCGTGGCCGGCACGCGCCTGGCCGAGGTCGGCCGCGTCACCGTGTGGCAGCCGCCGTCACGCCTGGTCTTCATCTGGCGCGCGGCCAACTTCGTGGCCGGCGAGCAGACCGAGGTCGAGGTCCGCTTCGACCCCATCAAGCACGGCAGCGCCACCAGCCTGACCCTGATCCACCGCGGCTGGGCCAGTATTCGGCCCGATCACCCCGCCCGTCACGGCGACGACGTGCCCACCTTCATCCGCAACACCGGCCTGTGGTGGGGCGACCTCATGAGTAGCCTGCGCGAGCACCTGGCCACCCGGACCTGAGGTCGTGCCCTCGGCGACATAGGTGAAGGCCCGTGGTGTGGCCGGCGCTGGCACCGGGTTGGCCACGCGCGCCCCGGCTCTGGAGCCGGCCGCGACCGGCACCGGCACTGGCGAGGGCACGATGAGCGGCGACCGCAGCTGCAGCCGGTACCACTCGACCTCCTCCTCCGCCTCGAGGAGCTGCTTCGGGGTCATGCCGCTTCCGCGTCGCACCGAGCACCCTTGGGTTCCATCCCGCCGCCCCCAAATCAAACAGCCGGGCCCCCCACCTGGAGGGCCCGGCTGATCTCTACGCTGTTACGAGCAGCCGCTGGTCGAGCCGCAGTTCAGGCACTTGTGGCAGGCACCCGAGCGCACCATGATGGCGCCGCACTCGTGGCATGGCGGAGCATCCGACTCCTGCTTCCAGGACGTCTTGTTCTCGACCACGACCTCGGTGCGGGTGTGGCGCCCGTTGCCGTTGGTGGCCTTGGCCACCTGCGCCACCACCGACAGCGCCGCCACCGACGTCGCGGCCTCGATGACCGCGGTCATGCCGTCGGCGTCCGGCTCGGGCAGCTCGCTGCCCTCGGCGCGGGCCGGGAACTTCACCGACAGCCAGCGGAAGATGTAGTCCATGATCGACGTCGCGCGCGGCACGTCGGGGTTGCCGGTGAAGCCTGACGGCTCGAAGCGCATGTGCGAGAACTTCTCGCACAGGGTCTGCAGCGGGACCCCGTGCTGCAGCGCCAGCGAGATGGCCAGACCGAACGAGTCCATGAGACCCGCGACGGTCGAGCCCTGCTTGGCCATGCGCACGAAGATCTCGCCCGGCGTGCCGTCCTCGTACAGGCCGACCGTGATGTAGCCCTCGTGACCGGCGAGCGAGAACTTGTGCGTCAGCGACGCACGCTCGTCGGGCAGCTTGCGGCGCACCGCGGTCGGCGGGCCCATCAGCGACACCGTTGCCGGCGCGCTGACCGCCGCGACCGACGTGCTGGCGCCCGAGCCCTTGTCGGGCGTGCGCCCGGTGGACAGCGGCTGGGTGCGCTTGCAGCCGTCGCGATACACCGCGACCGCCTTCAGGCCCAGGCGCCACGACTCGATGTAGGCCTGCTCGATGTCCTGCACCGAGCAGTCGGTGGGCAGGTTGACCGTCTTCGAGATGGCGCCCGACAGGAAGGGCTGGCACGCGCCCATCATGCGGATGTGGCCCATGTAGTGGATCGACCGGGTGCCGTTCTGGGCGCGGAACGCACAGTCGAACACCGGCAGATGCTCGGGCTTCAGCGCGGGGGCACCCTCGATGGTGTCATGCTCCGCGATGTGCTCCTGGATGGTCGTGATCTCGCTGGGGTCGTAGCCCAGCTTGGTCAGCGCCTCGGGCACCGTGCCGTTGACCAGCTTGAGCATGCCGCCGCCGACCAGGCGCTTGTACTTGACCAGCGCGATGTCGGGCTCGATGCCGGTGGTGTCGCAGTCCATCATGAAGCCGATGGTGCCGGTCGGGGCCAGCACCGTGACCTGGCCGTTGCGGAAGCCGTGCTCGCGGCCGACCTTGAGGGTGTCGTCCCACGAGTCACGCGCCGCGGTCATCAGGGCGTAGGGCACCAGCGCCGAGTCGATGTGATCGACGTGGCGGCGATGCTTCTCCATCACGCCCACGAAGGCCTGACGGTTGGGCTCGTAGCAGGGGTACGGCCCGGTGGCGTCGCGAGAGATCTTGGCCGAGGTCGCGTAGGCGTGGCCGCACATCAGGGCAGTCACGGCCGCCGCGTAGGCGCGGCCCGGCTCGCTGTCGTAGGGCAGGCCGCGCGACATCAGCAGCGCGCCCAGGTTGGCGAAGCCCAGGCCCAGGGGACGGAAGTCGTGCGAGTTCTTCCCGATCAGCTCGGTGGGATACTTCGCGTTATCGACGATGATCTCCTGCGCCAGGATGGTGATCTCGACGGCGCGCTTGAAGGCCTCGACGTCCAGCTCACCCTCGGCGTTGACGAACTTCATCAAGTTCAGCGACGCCAGGTTGCACGCCGAGTCATCGAGGAACATGTACTCGGAGCACGGGTTCGAGGCGTTGATGCGGCCCGACGCCGGCGAGGTGTGCCAGCTGTTGATGGTGGTGTCGAACTGCATGCCGAGGTCGCCGCACTGGTGCGCCGCCTCCGAGATGCGCCGCATCAGGTCACGCGCGCGATAGGTGTCCATCACGCGGCCGTCGCAGGTCGAGCGGGTGTGCCACTCGCCGTCGCGCAGCACCGCCTCCATGAACTCGTCGGTCACGCGCACCGAGTGGTTGGCGTTCTGGTAACCGACCGAATCGTAGGCGTCGCCGACGACGTTGAAGCCGCCGTCGTAGCCCGCGTCGATCAGCGCCCAGGCCTTGCGCTCCTCGCGCGCCTTGCACTCGATGAAGTCGACGATGTCGCCATGGTCGATGTTGAGGATGACCATCTTGGCCGCGCGACGCGTCTTGCCGCCCGACTTGATGGCGCCCGCGAACGAGTCGAAGCCGCGCATGAACGACACCGGGCCCGAGGCCGTGCCGCCACCGTTGAGGTGCTCACGCGAGCTGCGCAGGTTGGACAGGTTGGAGCCCGCGCCGGAGCCCCACTTGAACAGCATGCCCTCGGTCTTGGCCAGGGTCAGGATCGAGTCCATCGAATCCTGGACCGAATTGATGAAGCAGGCCGACGCCTGCGGCTCGGCCTCGCTGCCGACGTTGAACCAGACCGGCGAGTTGAACGCCATCTTCTGCTGCACCAGCAGGTGCACCAGCTCGGAGCGGAACGACTCGGCATCGGCGGGCGACGCGAAGTAGTTGGTGGCGACGCCCCACTTGTGGATGGTGTTGGCGACGCGGCTGATCAGCTGGCGCACCGAGCGCTCGCGCGTGGGCGAGCCGAGGATGCCCCGAAAATACTTCTGGACCACCACGTTGGTCGCGGTCTGGCTCCAGGCCTTCGGAATCTCGACGTCCTTCTGCTCGAAGTAGACCTTGCCGGTCTCGCCGGTGATGGCCGCGGTGCGCAGCTCCCACTCGACTTCGTCGAACGGATCGATGTTCGGGCGTGTGAAGTAGCGCGGAATCTTCAGTCCCGGCGCTGCAGCGGCCTTCTTCTTGTGGCTCCCATGCTGGCTGTGGCCAGCGGGACTCGAATGGCCCGTCGCCTCGGCCTTGGCCTTGAGCGACGACTTGGTGGAACCATTCACCCGATCATTCACGTGACGATCCATTGGACGCACCCCTTCCTCCCGCGAGCGATGGGTAGATCAACCCGACCGCCCGTGAGGACCTCGCGCTTACCCGTTTCTGCTGGCTTCGGTCCCGCCTGGGTATCGCCCGACGATCCGCTGGGGTCGCGTCGGGAGAACCACCGGTCGCCGCTTTCGCTTCGCTCCACCCTTCCTGGAAGCCCCCCTAAAGAGCGGTCAGGTAGGTGTTGGTGAGCGATACACAGACAGGACTGGAGTCAAATTCGGTAAAGCCTGATCTACCCCGGCTCGGTCGTACTGTCAATCAGTAAAACACAAGCGCTAGTAGGCCGCAACTTTCCAACACACAATGTGCAGTAGCTGGTGGCGGGTTGTGGAGAACTTGGGGATGGCCTCGGGATGCGATCGGCGAGGTTGCCGCAACGACTCGGGATTATCCATGTGTTCAGTTCGGGCCGGGTGGCTTGCCCACACTGTGAGAAGGCGTGGTCGCCTTGACAGGGGTCGATCTTTTTTGTTGTCTGCCCCGTGCCCCGGCGACCCATTTTCCGAATTTCGCTCACAGCCGCGATCAGCTGCGCGGCGATGGTCGCGCTGGGCTGCAAGCGGGTCGCGAAGCAGGCCGCGCCCAAGCCGGCGGGAGCCCGGCTGCGCATCATCACGCTGACGCCATCGTTCACCGAGATCGTGTTCGCGCTGGGGCGGGGTGGCGAGCTCGTCGGGGTCGATCAGTACAGCGACTATCCGCCCGAGGCCAGCCAGCTGCCGCGCATGGGCAGCTTCCTGACCCCCAACGTGGAGGCCATCACCGCGGCGGCACCCGACGTGGTGCTGCTCGATGCGGTGCAGAGCGACGCCCGGCGCGCGCTGGAGAGCGTCGGTGTGCACGCCGTCGCGCTGCCGGTGTTGACGGTGGATGACGTGCACGCGGCGATCACGATGGTGGGTCGCGAGCTGCACGCGGAGGACGCCGCGCTGGCGCTGAATGCACGCCTCGAGGGTGAGCTGGCCGAGGCCGCGCAGCTGGCCGGCAGCGGGCCGCGGCCGCGCGCGCTGCTGGTGGTGGATCGCGAGCTCGGCGGCCTGGCCAGCATGGTGGTCGCGGGGCCGACCAGCTACCTCGACGATCTGCTGACGCGCGCGGGCGGCGCCAATGTGATCGATGACGCCAGCGGCGGCTACATCCGCATCGCCCCCGAGCTGGTGGTCGAGCGCGCGCCCGACGTCATCCTGGACGCCGTGCACACCGATGATGTCGCGCACGCGGTGGCCGACTGGAGCGCGCTGACCACGGTGCCCGCGGTCAAGGCCGGCCGCGTCATCGTGTTCGCCGATCGCGCGGTGGTCACGCCGGGGCCGCGCCTCGGCGCCGTGGTCAAGCGCATCGCCGCGGCACTGCACCCGAAATAGGCCGGCGCTTGCGCGCGGCGCGGGCTTCGTGCTACCCGAGGGCTTCGGCCGAGTCGCCGGTCCGACGACAGGAGGTAGCGCCCAACACTTCCCATATGCGCACGGGTTCGTACCGAGACGACTGCATCACGTGGCTTGGTCGTTGACGGTACGCGAAGAGGGAAGCCGGTGAAACACCGGCGCGGCCCCCGCCACTGTATAGCCGGCGACGAAAGCGAGAGCACTGGGATAGCCCGGGAAGACTCGCGAGTAGGATGACCCGGCGATAGCCAGGAGACCTGCCCGCGTGCTTTCGGAACCGTCCTCGGGGTAGAGGAACGGCCGCTCACGCGTCAGTCAGACGCCCGGCGCCGTTCCCCATGGACTGGGCCCGGCGTCATGTTGACCACGCGGAGACATGGGAAGTGGCTGGTGATGGGCGCGCTGCTGCTGTGCGCGGCGGCGGGTGTCGCGCGTGGCGACGACGCCAGCAGCGGCGGTAGCGGCGGCAGCGGCAGTAGCGGCTACCAGACCACCGTGACCGCGGACCGCGACGCCGAGGTGTCGTCGCTGGACGCCACCGCCGCGGCGGCGCGCAAGCGCACCGGCTTCGTCACCGTGCTCGACGCCTCGCACGCGGCCGAGGAGGTCACCGATCTGGCCGAGGTGCTGGCCGCCAGCGTGGGCGTGCACGTGCGCTCGCTGGGCGGCCTGGGCGCGTTCTCGTCGGTCTCGGTGCGCGGCGCGGCACCCGGGCAGATCGCGATCTACCTCGATGGCGTGCCGCTGTCGCGCGACGTCGCGACCGGGGTCGACCTCGGCGACATCGCGCTGGAGACCATCGATCACGTCGAGATCTATCGCGGCGCGGTGCCGCTCGAGATGGGGGGCGCGCTGGGCGGGGCACTCAACCTGGTGACCAGGGCGCCCGGGCGCGCGCGCACGCTGGCGTCGGCGTCGCTGGGCTCGTTCGGCGCGCGGCGCGTGGTGGCGGCGCAGCGGGCACGCAGCGGCGGCCTCGACTGGTCGGCCACCGCGGTGTACGCGGGCGCGCGCGGCGACTTCACCTACTTCGACGACGGCGGCACGCCGTACAACCTGGACGACGACGCCTGGCGCGCGCGCGAGGGCAACGCCTATGACCCGGGCGAGGGCGCGCTGCGGCTGCGCTGGGGCGAGCGCCGCACCAGGGCCCAGCTGGGCGCGCGCGCGCTGGTCAAGGCGCAGGGGCTGCCGCCGACCTCCAGCCTGCCTGGCGCGGGCGCCGCGCTCGACACCACGCGCGTGATCTATGACGCCCGCGTCGAGCGCGCCGGCGCGCTGGCGCTGAGCGCGTCGGCGTTCGGGCTGGCCGCGCGCGAGCACTATGTGGATGGCGACAACACGGTCGGCGTGGGCACCCAGGACCGGCGCTACACCTCGCTGGGCGGCGGGGTCTCGGGCCAGCTGGGCTGGACCACGCCGCGCCAGCGCCTGACTCTGGCGCAGGAGCTGCGCACCGAGTGGTTCAGCGAGGAGGACCTGGCCGCCGGGGGCACCCGCGGCGGCGCGCAGCGCTGGGCCGCGGTGCTGGCCGCGCGCGAGGAGGTCACGCTGGGCCGCGCCGTGCTGGAGGCCTCGCTGCGCAGCGACCTCATGCTGACCGAGCCGCGCGAGGGCTCGCTGCCGCGACCGGCGTTCCTGCGTGACGAGCGCCCGACCGTGCGCGACGCCTGGCTGTCGCCACGAGCAGGCGCCAAGGTGCGCATCGCGGGGGAGCTGTACGCCAAGGCCAATTTCGGCCGCTATGTGCGCGCGCCCAGCTTCATCGAGCTGTTCGGCGATCGCGGCGCCACCGTGGGCAACCCCGAGCTGCGCGCCGAGACCGGGCTGGCTGGCGACGTTGGCCTGGTGCTGGCGCCGCGGCCGCGCAAGGGCAGCGGCGTCGTGGTGGATCGGCTGCTGTGCGAGGCCGCGCTGTTCGAGAGCCGCCCCCACGACACCATCGTGCTGTTGCCGGTGACCCGGGTGGCGCTGGCGCAGAACCTGGGCGACGCCCGCATCCGCGGCCTCGAGCTGTCGGCCGCGGCGCGGCTGTGGCGTCGGCTGACGCTGTCGTCGAACTACACCTATGTCGACGCCGAGAACCGCGGCCCGCCCGCGGGTGACGCCGGCAAGCGGCTGCCCGGACGCCCCGCGCACGAGCTGTACGCGCGCGCCGAGCTGGTGCTGCGGCGCGGCGGGCGCTCGCTGGGGCTGCGCTATGACGTCGCCGCGCTGGCGGGTGACTACCTCGACGCCGCCAACTTCAACCCGGTGCCCGCGCGCGTGCTGCACGGCGCCCAGCTGGCGCTGCGTCCCGGGCGCGGCTTCGAGCTGACCATCGACGCCAAGAACCTGGGCGACGCGCGCGTCGCCACCGTGCGCCCCGACCCGGCGCCCGGCCCCGACCTGACCTCGATCCCTGTCGCCGTCGCGGACGTCCTGGGGCAACCCCTGCCCGGCCGCGCTCTGTTCGTCACCCTCGCCTGGAGTACGCCGTGAAGTCCTCTCGCATTGTTGTCATGCTGTCCATGTCCACGCTCCTGCTCGCTGGCTGCGGCGACGACGAGGACAGCCACCGCGACGGCGCGGTCGCCGACGCCGCCGTGGTCGGCGACGGCAGCCCGGTCGACGCCGGCGACGGCGCGCTGCCCGACGCCGGCCCGCCGAGCTGCGATCCGACCGCCACCGCGGCGCCGACCAAGGCCATCGTGGTCGGCACCGACTTCGCGTCGCCGGGCACCCTGGCCAGCATCGATCTGACCACGCGCGTGGCCACGCTGAACCGCGCCACCGTGGGCAAGGATCCCATCGTGCGCGTGTTCGGCACCTGCGTCTTCGTCATCAACCGCGACAGCGACTCCAACATCCAGGTGCTGCGCGCCAGCGACCTCGCGCTGGTCAAGCAGTACAGCACCGGCGCCGGCTCGAACCCGCACGACCTCGCCGTGGTGTCGGCCACCAAGGCCTACGTGGCGCGCTACAACGAGGCCGCGCTGCTGGTGGTGCAGCCGCTGACCGGCGCGCAGCTCGGCACGGTGGATCTGTCGTCGTTCGACAGCGGCGGCCCGCCCGAGATGGAGTCGGTCGTGGTGGTCGGCGGTCGCGCCCTGGTCTCGATGGAGCGCCTCGATGGCACCTTCACACCGGCCGGGGTCGGCATGGTCGCGGTCATCGATACCGCGACCGATCAGCTGCTCGACACCGACGCCAGCACCGGGGGCGTACAGGGCATCGCGCTCGACAAGGCAAACCCGTTCGGCCCCATGCGGGTCAGCAACGGCGGCGCCTGGGTGGCGACCGTGGGTGACTTCTCGGGCAGCACCGGCTGCTTGCAGCTGGTCACCGCCAACCCGGCCGCGGCGCAGGCCTGCCTGGTCACCGACATGACGTTCGGCGGCACCATCAGCGGCGTGACGGTGGGCGGAAGCGACGGCTTCGCGGCCGTCGCGCTCAGCTTCACCCAGGGCGACATCGTCAAGTTCGCGGTCAGCACCGGGGCCACCACCCCGTTCGGCACCACGACCTTCAACCTGGTCGACGTGCAGCAGGCGCCCGGCGGCGCGCTGTGGGCGGCAGATCGCGCCGCGACCGCGCGCGGCGTGCGCGTGTTCATGCCCAGCGGCACCCAGCTGACCAGCGCGCCGATCGACATCGGCAAGGCGCCGACCACCGGCGGCATCGCGTTTGCGCCCTGAGCCGCGCGCGCTACTTGAGCGTCAGCGGCAGGCCCGCGCAGACCAGCACGACCCGGTCGCACACCGCGGCCACCTGTTGCGACAGCGAGCCCAGGTGGTCGCGGTAGCTGCGCGCCAGCACGCTGTCGGGCACGATGCCGAAGCCGACCTCGTTGGTGACCAGCACGACGGAGCTTTGCGCCGCGGTGATGGCGGCGGTCAGGCGGGCGAACTCGGCCGGGACGTCGCGCTCGGCTTGCATCAGGTTGGACAGCCACAGGGTCAGGCAGTCGACCACGATGACGGCCCCGCCGTCGCCGTGACCATGACCGTGGCGGCGCGTCAGCACCGGCGCGAGGTCGAGCGGCTCCTCGATGGTGACCCACTCGGGGCCGCGCTCGCGCTGGTGGGTGTCGATGCGCACCGCCATCTCGGCGTCGAGCGCCTCGGCGGTGGCCAGGAAGATCCGCGTCGGGTGCAGCGACTCGGCCAGCGCCAGCGCGTGGCGGCTCTTGCCGCTGCGGGCGCCGCCGGTGATGAGGGCCTTCATGAGCTAGGGCATCGGTGGCGTGCAGATGCCGACGAAGGCGCCCAGGCCGACGTCGCCGCAGGTCTGGCCGGCGCGGCAGCCATTGGAGCCGGCGGCCGCCATGCGATCGCATGGCTTGCGGCAGCGGAAGTCGGTGCTGCCGGTGCCCACCGCGAGGCACGACAGCGGCTTCTGGCAGTCGTTGACGGCGCTGCACACGGCGTTCTCGGCCAGGGTGCCCACCGTGGTGTAGCAGTGGAAGGCGCTGTCGATGTAGCAGGCCGAGCCGACGGCGCAGTTCTGGGTCAGCACGTCACACGTTGGGCGCGGATCGGCGCAGGCGTTGGCCAGGGTCTGGCTCATCGAGCCGATGACGTTGATGCTGCAGGTGCCGCTGTTCGGGCACGCGGCGCCGCCCGAGACGCAGAACTGGTGGCAGCGGTCGTCGCTCAGGCAGGTCGCACCGGCGACACAGTCGACGCCGACGCCGCAGGGCTGGCCGTGCAGCTGGGTGCCATTGGCGCGGCACATGTTGCGATCGCCGACCAGGTCGCAGGCCATGCCGACGCAGCCCGTCTGCGGCGCCACCAGGGTGCAGGCCACGGCCGCATCCATGAAGGTGAAGGCGGCGTCCTGGAAGACGAAGGCGTCGGTCACGCGAGCATCGGTGACCGCGGCGTCCTGGAAGACGAAGGCGTCGGGCGCGGCGGCGTCCATGAAGGTGAAGGCGGCGTCGGTCGCGACGGCGGCGTCGATGGTCGACATCGCAGCGTCGACGTCGGGCACCTGGGCGTCACCGTCGATGGTGCCGCCATCGTCAGGCCCCGGCCCCGGCAGCTTGCAATGGCCATCCATGGTGCAGATGGCGCCGGCCATGCCGATGCAGTCGCCAGCGACCTTGCAGTCGAAGCTGCAGAAGCGGTTGCCGCTGCTGTCGGGCTCGGCGCAGTACGTCCCGTTGGTGCAATCCGATTGCACGTTGCAGCCGGGCCGGCGTGGGCTCGCACAACCAGCGCCCGCCGCCCCCAGCAGCGCCAGCCCCAACAGCAGCCAAAACTTCGCAGTTTTCATGTGAAAATCTGGGTCCCTCGAGGCCCGGAGCGTAGTCTTCCGCTGGGAGCGACGCAAGCGTGACGCACAAGCACCCGGTCCTGGAGCTCGACGCGGTGGGGTTTCGCTACCCCGCGCGCGACGACGGCGACGTGCTCACCGGTGTAAGCCTCCGTTTTCACGCTGGAACGCTGGTGTGCATGGTGGGGCCGAACGGGGCCGGCAAGTCCACCCTGCTGCGCATCGCCGCCGGCATCCTGGCGCCGCTGGCGGGCCGCGCGACCCTGGATGGAACCCCGGTGCACGACCTGCCGCGCCGCGAGCTGGCGCGCGCGCTGGCCTATGTGCCGCAGGAATTCTCGCCAGCGTTCCCGTTCCGCGTCGCCGAGCTGGTCCTGATGGGGCGCTATCCCCACCGCGGCTTCGGGCGCTTCGAGAGCGCCGACGATCTCGCGCTGGCACAGCGCGCGATGGAGGACGCCGACGTGTGGCCGCTGCGCGAGCGCCGCTTCGACACCCTGTCGGGCGGCGAGCGGCGCCGCGTGCTGCTGGCGCAGGCGTTCTGCCAGGCCACCCCGCTGCTGCTGCTCGACGAGCCGACCGCGGCGCTGGACCCCGCGCACGCCATCGCGGTGCTGACCACGCTGCGCAAGGACTCCGCGGCGCGGGGCACCACGACCGTGGTGGTGACGCACGATCTCAACCTGGCGGCGCGCTTCGCCGATCGGGTGGTGGTGCTGGCCAGCGGTCGCGCGGTCGCCGACGGCCCCGCGCGCGAGGTGCTGCCCGGCGCGGCCGCGCGCGCAGCCTTCGGCGTCGGCATGCACGCCGGCGCGCTGCCCTCGGGCCTCCCCTTCGTGGTGCCCGAGTGATCCGGCTGTCACGCACCCGCATGGTGGTCGGCCTGGCGGTGTGCGTCGTGCTGTGCGCGGTGGCCATCCTGGTGGCGCCCTTCGTGGGCAAGCCGTGGATCGATCCCTGGCGCGCGCTGGGCCAGGACGGCGTCGAGGCCCGCATCCTGGCGCTGCGCCTGCCGCGCGCGGTCGCCGCCGCCATCGCGGGCGCCGGCCTGGCGACCGCCGGGACCACGCTGCAGGCGCTGGTGCGCAACCCGCTGGCCGATCCATACACGCTGGGCATCGCCGGTGGCGCCTCGCTGGGTGCGGTGCTGACCATCCAGGTCGGGCTGGCGGTGGTGGCGCCGCTGGCGGCCTTCATCGGCGCGGCGGCGGCGGCGGCGCTGGTGTATCGCTTCGCGCGCGTGGGGCGCAGCCTGCCGCCGGCCACGCTGCTCCTGGCCGGTGTGACGGTGTCGCTGATGTGCTCGGCGTTCATCATGGTCATCCAGGCCTTCGCCGACTGGACCGAGTCGTACAAGATGGCGCGCTGGTTCATGGGCGGCCTCGACGCCACCACCTTCGACAAGGTGCTGCCCAGCGCCTGTGCGATGCCGCTGGGGCTGGGGCTGATGTTCGCGGTGGCGCGCGATCTGAACGCGCTGTCGGCCAACGAGGACACCGCGGCGTCGGTCGGGGTCTCGGTGCTGCGCGCGACGTCGCTGGCGTATGGCGGCGCGGCCATCGCCATCGCCGCGGCGGTGGCGCTGGCGGGACCGGTCGGCTTCGTCGGGCTGCTGGTGCCCCACGTGCTGCGCGCGCTGCTGGGGCCGGACCACCGGCTGCTCTTGCCGGCGTCGGCCTTCGCGGGCGGCGCCTTCGTGGTCGCGTGCGACGTGCTGGCGCGCACGCTGGTGTATCCGCGCGCGCTACCGGTCGGCGTCATCACGGCGCTGATGGGTGGGCCGTTCTTCCTGATCCTGCTGGTGCGTTCGCGCCGGGGGACAGGCGTCTGGGGATGAGCTAACGTCCCGGCCATGAGCGAGCTGGGCGCCGAGGCGCTGGTCAGGTCGGTGGCGCAGGCGGTGCCGGCGCTGGACGCCGACACCGGCGCGGCGTGTGCACGGCTGCTCGACCGCAAGACCAAGCCGCCCGGCAGCCTGGGGCGGCTCGAGGAGCTGGCGGTGCGGCTGGCGGCGGCGCAGGGGCGCGCCCAGCCCGACGTGGCGCGCCGCGTGGTCGCGGTGGCGGCGGCGGATCACGGCGTCGCGCGCGAGGGTGTCAGCGCGTACCCGTCCGAGGTCACCGCGCAGATGGTGAAGAACTTCGCCGGCGGCGGCGCGGCGGTGTCGGTGCTGGCGCGTCACGTCGGAGCGCGCGTGGTGGTCATCGACATGGGGGTGCGCGCAAGCGGTGGCGCCGTGGACGACAACGACGGTGTCATCCGCATGGCCCTCGGTGAGGGCACGGCGTCGATCACGGCGGGGCCGGCGATGGCGCGCGAGACCGCCGCGCAGGGCGTGCAGGCGGGCATCGCGATCGCGCTGGCGCTGGCGCAGGAGGGGCTGGATCTGCTGGCCCTGGGCGAGATGGGCATCGGCAACTCCACGGTGGCCGCGGCGGTGATCGCGGCGCTGACCGGGCGCCCGGCGGCCGAGGTGACCGGGCGGGGCACCGGGGTCGATGACGCCGGGCTGGCGCGCAAGGTCGCCGTGGTGGAGCAGGCGCTGGCGGTCAATCGCGCTGCCCTCGGCGATCCGCTGGGTGTGCTGGCGGCGGTCGGCGGCTTCGAGCTGTGCGCGCTGGCGGGGCTGGCGCTGGGCGCGGCCTCGGTGCGCGTGCCGGTGGTGATGGACGGCGTCATCTCGACCGCGGCGGCGCTGGTGGCGGCGCGGCTGGCGCCAGCGCTGACCGGCTACCTGATCGCGGGCCACCTGTCGCCCGAGCCAGGCCACGCCATCGCGCTGGCGGCGCTGGACGTGCCGCCGCCGCTGCTGGCGCTGGGCATGCGCCTGGGTGAGGGCTCGGGCGCGACGCTGGCGATGGCGCTGTGCGAGGCGGCGTGTCGCGTGGTGGCCGAGATGGCCACCTTCGAGGCCGCGGGGGTCAGCGAGCGCTGATGCTGTCCGAGGAGCACGACGACGACGACCGGGACCGCGACCGCGACGACCGCGGGCGCGAGCGCGGCGGTCGCGACGGCGAGCCAGGCGACGTCTTCCTGCGCCCCGAGCTGCGCGGCGTGCGCGCCGCCTTCGTCTTCCTGACCCGGCTGCCGCTGGGCGGCCATCCCTACTCGGCGGCCGATCGCGCCTGGTCGGCGGCGCACTTCCCGCTGGTCGGTCTGGCCATCGGCGCGCTGACCGCGCTGACGCTGCGCCTGCTGTGGGGCGTCGGTCCGCTGGCCGCCGCGCTGCTGACCATCGGCGTGCAGCTGCTGATCACCGGGGCCTTCCACGAGGACGGCCTGGCCGACAGCGCCGACGCCCTGGGTGGCGGCACCACCCGCGCACGCACCCTGGAGATCCTCAAGGACAGCCGGGTCGGCAGCTACGGCGCCGCCGCGCTGGTCATCTCGATCGCGGGCCGCGCCGCGCTGCTGGCCACCATCGCCATGCGTGGGCGCGCCGGGGCGCTGTGGGCGCTGCCGCTGGTGGCGTGCGCGGCGCGCACCTTCCCGATCTGGCTGATGCGCCTCCTGCCCTATGCGACGCCGCCCGAGGTCGCGCGCAACAAGGACGTCACCGGCACCGGGCCCACGCAGGCCTGGGTCGCCACCGCGTGGCTCTTGCTGGCGCTGCTGGTCATCGTGCCGCTGGCGCCGGCGCCCATCACGGCAGGACGCGCCTTCGCGATGCTGGCGGTGCTGGCGGCGCTGACCGTGCTCGCGGGCGCGCGCTTCCGCGCCCGCGTCGGCGGCGTCACCGGCGACTTCCTGGGCGCCACCGAGCAGCTGTGCGAGCTGGGAGCGCTCGTGGTCCTGGCCTGGCACGGCTGACACGACCCCGGCCTTTCGGGCATCATGGCGACGGGGGAGCGCGATGCGGAGAGGCCGCCTCGCGAGCACGCCCCCGCGAGGGGGGAGCGCATGCTGTGGCGGCTGCTGGTCGTGAGCACGATGGTCGTCGGCCTCGGGTTGCAGGCGGGTTGCCCGGCGCCACGCCAGGCGGCAGGGCCGCAGAGCCCAGGCCCAGAGCCAGCCACCGATCCGTCGGGCGGCGGCGGTGACCCTGCTGGCGGCGCCACCTCGGGTGGCTCCTGCGAGGCAGGCAACGTCAACCTCGGCGAGCTGGGCTTCAGGATCCCGGGATGCATGGCCTGCGTGCAGGAGAAGTGCTGCAGTGATCTCAGCGCGTGCAGCGGTGACGCCGAGTGTTCGCAGTGCTCACAGTCCATGATCTCGACCGAGCCTGCGTGCGTGGACAGCGAAAACTTCGGCCAGCCCGACTCGCTCTACAACGTCCTCAGGCGCTGCCAGAACACCCAGTGTGGTTGCGGCGCGCCTGGCTCGCCCTGCTGCGGCATGGGCGGCAGCAGCTGCAGCCGGAGCAACTGTGGCGTTGGTTGCCCTGGCTACCCGAACTGCCCCTGAGCACGCCCACCGGCGACTTCACCTGCCTCCAAAAGCGTCATGTGGCTACCAAGCTGGCCGGCAATAGAAGCTGCTCTGCAATTCCAAATACCTGATCTTACTGATTGATACCGCTGGCACATCGCTGGCAAAGGCTGACGACGCAGCACGCACCAGGGGGGAGCAGTCGCCATGGAGTACGTTCGTCGCAGCCGCCGCGGGGCCTGGAAGTCGGCCGCCATGGTCAGCTATGCCGGTGACAACCACGCCATGGGCGAGGTGCTCGACATCTCCCCGGAGGGCGCCGCGGTCACGGTGCCCACCGCCCTGCGCGCCGGCACCGCGGTGACGCTGCTGCTGGATCCTGCGAGCCTGCCCGCTGCGATGCCTGCGGGCGGCCTGCCCTCGCTGCACGGCACCATCACCTGGGCCAGGCGCGACAGCGCCACCAGCGCGCGCCACCGCATCGGCATCCGCTTCACCGCCCTGCCGCTCGCGGTGACACAGCGCCTCGACCAGCTGACCCGCCTCACCGCCACCACCGCCCCGGCACCCGCGGTCGAGCGCACCCTGGCGCAGACCCACGCCGGTCGCGAGCAGCTGTACATGCACGCGGTCGAGCGCATGAACGCGCGTGACTTCGTGGCTGCGCGACTGGCCGCGTCATGGGCGCTGCAGGCCGCACCACGCAGCCGCGAGCTGCGCGCCCTGGTCTGTCGCATCCGCGCCGAGGAGGCGCTGGCGCAGGGCCAGACCGACGCCGCAGCGCGCGAGATCGCGCTCGGCCTGACGCTGCAACCCGACGACGAGGCCATGCTGGCGCTGGCGCGTCGGGTGCCCGAGCCGCCGCCGTCCGCCCGTGGTGTGCTGGCGCGGATCTTCCGCCGCACGCCCCGCAACTGATCGGCCTGGCGCGCGCCGGGCAACTGAATGGCCTGACGCACGCCCCGCGACTGATTGGCCTGGTTCGCTCGCATCAGCGAGCCACCAGCCAGGTCCAGGCATCTTTCGCGGGAACTTCGCCGCGCCAGGGGGTGTCCGTGGGCTCATGAAGCGGGCCCTCCTGGTGGGCGCCGCGCTGTGGGCGATGGCGGGACGCGGGCGCGCGGACTCGCTGAAGACCCTTGGCGTCGGCGTGATCGAGCGTGAGCACGAGGTCACCGTTCGGGTGGCTGGCAACGTCAGCTTCCTCGAGGTCACGCGCCACTTCGAGAACGGGGCGCGGCTCGATGACGAGGTGACGCTGGCCATCGACCTGCCCGCGGGCGCCGCGGTGACCGGCCTGCGCGTCGGCCGGCCGGGCGCCTGGCACAGCGCGGTGCTGCTCGACGAGGCGGCAGCAAAGCAGCGCTACCTCGACCTGACCGGCGATGACGCCAGCGCGCCGGCGGGCACACCGGCGCTGATGAGCCTGCGCGGCGAGACGGTGACGCTCGAGCTCTTCCGGGTACCCGCCCAGGGCGACGTGCAGGTCGCCTACAGCGTGATCGCGCCGCTGGCGCGCGTGGACGGGCGGCGCCAGCTGGTCTTCCCGGTCGAGGCGCAGCCGCGGTTGCTGGCGCCGCGCTTCGCGAACGTGCCCCGGGCCGAGACCTTCGAGGTCACCATCGTGGGTGAGTCGCGGGTGCTGCGCTTCCCCGGCTCGCCGCGCACGCTGACTGCACGCGGCGCGCGCCTCGACGTCGCCGGTGGCCAGCTGTGGCGCGTCGAGGTCGACGCCCCGCTGCGCCTGTCGACAGCGCCATCGCCGCACAGCGTGGTGTTCGTGATCGATCGCTCGCGCAGCGAGGGCGCCGCCGGCGTGCGCGCGCAGCTCGCGCTGGTACAGGCCTATCTGACGGCCGCGCCCACCACACGCTTCGCGCTGGTCGGCTTCGATCGCCAGGCGCAACAGCTGACGCCGGGCCTGCTGGCCGCCGCGCGCTTCCCCACCGTGGCGCCGCCGTCGGCCGAGGACAACGGCTCCGACCTCCTGGCCGGGCTCGCGCTCGCGGTGCGCAGCCTGGCGGGCGTGACCGGCGAGCGCCGCATCATCGCCTTCACCGATGGGTACCTGCGGCGCGACACGCTCGAGGCGGCCGCCAAGCTCGTCATCCCGGCGGGCATCCTGATCCACGTGGTGCTGCGCGAGCGCGGCGACAGCAGCGACGACCGCAACAGCTTCGAGCGCACGCGACTGCTGGAGCACGACCTCGCCACCCTGGCGCATGCCCAGGGCGGCATGGCGATCCGCCTCGCGGGCGGAGCTCCCCACGACCTGGCGCGCGCCGCGATCGAGCTGCTGCGCCCGGTGCGCCTGGATGGCGTCAGCCTGCTCATGGGTCGCGACGCCGAGGGCGAGGAGACCACCGAGGAGCTGGGCACCGTCGAGGAGGGCAGCGGCCTGCGCGTCAGCGGGCTGGCCCCGAGCAGCGCCGGAGCGCCCGCGCTGCGCCTGCGCGGCTGGCGCTGGGGTGAGCGCATCGACCAGTTCGTGCCCATGACGCCGGCGCTGGCCGCCGTCCTGCCAGCGCTCGCGGTGGGTGACGACAGCTATGCGGAGAGCGCGCACCCCGAGCTGATCGCCAACCTCGCGGGCGCGCTGTCGGGCTCGACCTCGCTGCTGGTGGTCGCGACCGAGGCGCGTGATGTGCCCTGGGTTCCGGTCCACGGGCGCCTCCACGTCAACAACTTCAGGTGCGGCTTGACGGTCGGAACCGCGCACGCGGGCCCTGCCAGCCCGCGCCCGCAGGTGCGCGAGCTGGTCAGGTCGTGCCGGGGCAGCGGCGGCCAGGTCACGCTGGGTATCACCGGCGACGAGATCATCGACGTCGCCACGCGCGGGTTCGGCGCCGCGACCACCTGCATCGAGGACGGTCTGTGGTCGATGCGGCTGGCCCCCGCCGAGCCGGGCAACCCGCGCTACTACGACTTCGACCTGTCGCCGCCGCCGACCTCGTGACCGCCCGCGGGGCCGCGAGTAGACTCGCGGCATGTCGCCGCCGCGCCCGCCCTATCCGCATCGCCTGCACCTGGCCCAGACCCCGACGCCGCTGTCGGCGCTACCGCGCGCCAGCGCGGAGCTCGGCGTCGAGCTGCTGTGCAAGCGCGACGATCTGACCGGAGCCGCGCTGTCGGGCAACAAGGTGCGCAAGCTGGAGTTCCTGTTCGCCGACGCGCGCGCCCAGGACGCCGACATCGTGCTGACCTGCGGCGGCGCCCAGTCCAACCACTGCCGCGCCACCGCGGTGGCCGCCGCCGAGCTGGGCCTGGCGAGCCGCCTGCTGCTGCGCACGCCCGACCCGGCGTCGCCCCCGGCGGCCACCGGCAACATCCTGCTCGATCGCGTGGTCGGCGCCGACCTCGTGTGGATCACGCCGGCCGAGTATCGCGACCGCGCGGCCCGCTTCGAGGCCGAGTGCGCCGCGCTGCGCGCCGCCGGGCGTCGGCCCTATGTCATCCCCGAGGGCGGCTCCAACGCCCTGGGCTCGTGGGGCTACGTGCGCTGCATCGAGGAGCTGCTACCCGAGCTGGGCGTGCCCACCACCATCGTGTACGCCGCCGGCTCGGGCGGCACTGGCGCCGGGCTGGTGCTGGGCAAGCGGCTGTTCGGCCTCGACCACGTGCGGGTCGTGGGCGTCAACGTCTGTGACGACCGGGCCTACTTCGTGCGCGCCATCGGCGAGATCGTCGAGGACGCCATCGCGCGCTGGAAGCTCGAGCTGCCCGGCCCCGCATTCTCGCGCGAGCGCGACGTCGAGATCATCGATGGCTATGTCGGGCGCGGCTATGCGCAGTCACGCCCGGTCGAGCTGGCCTCGCTGGTCGCGCTGGCGCGCAGCGAGGGCGTCATCCTCGACCCGGTCTACACCGGCAAGGCCTTCTTCGCCCTGCGCAGCGAGCTGGCTCGCGACCCACGTGCCTTCGGCGAGCGCGTCATCTTCCTGCATACCGGCGGGGTTTTCGGGCTGATGCCGCCGGCGGTCGCCGACGAGCTGGCCGAGGTGCTGTAGTCGGCGCCAGCTCGACGTCGCCGAGCTCGATGCCGAACAGCGCGCCCAGCTTGCCCGCCGGGAGCACCTTGCGACCGCTCGAGCCCGCCCTGGCAAGTACGGTGCGCGCGTCTGCAGCACCTATCAATTCCGCCTGATCGACTTGGCGCAGTGTAAAGAATAGCTCGGGCGCGCGATCCAGCCGCGCGCCCACGCCATACAGCACCGCAGCGACGTGCTTGCACATCACGGCCGAGTCGGGGCAGCTGCAGCGCATCGTGATCTCGCGCGGCGCCGGGAACAGCCCGGTCTTCGGCTGCGTCAACACCGCCAGCACCTCGCCCGACAGCTCGCCGCGCAGGAGGCCCAGCAGCGACCCGATGCGCCCGGCACACGCCGCGATGACCTTCTTCCAGCGCTCGGCGGGCAGCGCCGCCAGGTCGATCTCGACGGTGTACAGCGCCGAGCCCTGCACCAGCGCGCGCACCTTGCCGGGCTCGATGCCGAGGTCGACCACCGAGCCGTTGCGGGCATAGCTGCGCCCGCGCGGCAGGCGGGTGGCGAAGTCGCTGTAGTTCTCGAGGTTCTGGCACCACGACATGCCCCAGAAGGTGGTCGCGATGTGGCGGCCCTCGATCACGACCGGCGTCGCGGGCCGGCCGCGCTGCTGCTCCAGCTTGGCCAGGGCGCGCGCGGCCGCCTTGCGCCGCTCGGCGACCGGCACATAGGCGGGAAACTGGCCCCAGTGCGCCACCTCAGGCCTCCGCCGCCGCGCGCCCGAGGTCCAGCGCGACCATGGCCATCAGCTCGTCGTCACCCAGCTCGGTCAGGTTGACCTCGGCGCCGCCGCTGCCCAGCACGCCGCGCGCCAGCCCCTGCTTGGACTCGATCAGCGCGTCGATCTTCTCCTCCACCGTGCCGCGACAGACGAACTTGTGCACCAGGACGTTCTTGCGCTGCCCGATGCGATAGGCGCGGTCGGTGGCCTGGTCCTCGACCGCCGGGTTCCACCAGCGATCGAAGTGGATGACGTGCGAGGCCGCGGTCAGGTTCAGGCCGGTGCCGCCAGCCTTCAGCGACAGCACGAAGAAGGGCACGTCGTCGTCGTCCTGGAAGCGCTTGACCAGCGCGCCGCGCTCACGCACCGCGGTGTCGCCGTGCAGCACCAGTCCCGGGCGCCCGAACACCTGCGCGAGGAACCCTGCCAGCGGTGCGGTCGGCTCGCGGAACTGGGTGAACACCAGCACCTTCTCCTGCTTGGCCGCGATGGCCTCGGCGAGCTCGCGCAGGCGCCCGAGCTTGCCGCTGTCGCGCTCGTCCCAGCGCCCATCGGCCAGGAACTGCGACGGGTGGTTGCAGATCTGCTTGAAGCGCAGCAGATACGACAGCACCAGCCCCTTGCGCTGGATGCCCGCCGAGCCCGCGGCCAGTGCGCGCGCCAGCTCGTCGACCGCGCGCTGGTACAGCGCCGCCTGCGCCCGCGCCAGCCCGCAGTAGGCCTTGACCTCGGTCTTGTCGGGCAGGTCGGCCACGATCGACCGATCACTCTTGAGCCGACGCAGGAGGTACGGCGCCACCAGCCGGCGCAGCGGCGCATGGCCGACCTCGGGCCTGGCCGCCAGCTGCTTGGTGAAGGCCGTGAACGCGCGCGCCGTGCCCAGCAGCCCCGGGTTCAGGAAGTCGAACAGCGACCACAGATCGCCGAGGCGGTTCTCCACCGGCGTGCCGGTCAGCGCGATGCGGCTGTGCGCCTGCAGCGTCTTGACCGCGCGGGTTTGCTGCGCGCCCGGGTTCTTGATGGCCTGCGCCTCGTCGAGCACCACCAGCCCCCACGCGGTGCTGCGCACCCAGGGCAGCCGCGCCACCGAGCCATAGGTGGTGATGCACAGGTCGACCTCGTCGAGCCGACTCGCGGGCAGCGCCTGCAGCTGCTTCATGGGCAGCGCCGACGGGTGTGCGATCAGCACGCGCAGCCCCGGCGTGAAGCGCTCGATCTCGGCCTGCCAGTTGCCGATCAGCGAGGCCGGCACCACCAGCAGGTGCGGCGCGCTGCGCCCCTTGCGCTTGTCCAGCGCCAGCAGGGCCAGCACTTGCACGGTCTTGCCCAGGCCCATGTCGTCGGCCAGGCACACGCCCAGGCGCAGCCGGCTGGCGAACCACAGCCAGCGCACGCCGAGCTCCTGGTACGGCCGCAGCGTCGCCTTCAGCTCCGGCCCCGGCGCCGCCGCCGCCAGCGCCGCCGGCTCGCGCAGCCCGGCCAGCGTGCGCGCCAGCCAGTCGCCGGCCTCGACCCGCGTGAACGCCGCCAGGTCCGCCGGCTGCGCCCCCGCCTCGCCCGCCGCACCTCCCGCGGGCGCCCCCGCCAGGAGGCGCATGCCCTCGAAGAACGACAGCCCGCTGCGCGCCGCGCGCTCCGCCACCTTCCAGTGCGCCAGCACCGCACCCAGCTTGTCGCGATCCAGCTCGACCCACTTGCCGCGCACCAGCGCCAGCCCGTCGGCCGCCTCCATCAGCGCGGCCAGCTCGCGCGCGCTCAGCTTCTCGCCCTCCAGCGTGACCTCGACCTTGAAGTCGAGCAGCGCGTCCGCGCCCACGCCGCCGGCGGGGGCCTTGCCGCCCACGGTGACGCTGACCTCGGGCCGCGGCGGCCGCTTGGCGCGCCACCAGTCGGGCACCCGCACCACGACCCCCGCGCGCTCGAAGGCCGGGATGTCGCGCAGGAAGGCGTGCGCCTCGGCCGGCGTCCATGCCAGCGGGTCATAGATCGCGCCCGACTCCACCAGCTCGGCCAGCAGCGCGCTGTCGGCGGCGGCGCGCGTGACCGGGGTCAGCAGCGAGATCAGCGCGGCGCGATCCCCGCTCGAGGCCTCCAGCGCCTTGCGCAGCGGTGCGTGCTGCACCTTGGCGCCCTTCGACAGCCGCCCGGTGTAGGTCGCCAGGAAGGCGAACGGGTAGTCGTCGTCGTCGCGGTTCTCGGCCAGGTGAAAGCACACCCGCCCGACCAGGTTCCACGCCGCGTTCTGCCGCGCCAGCCAGTCCTGGACCTCGCCCTCGGCGGCGCCGATCTCGGCCGCGAACGCCGCGCCGAGGTCGCCCCACCACTGCGTCAGCAGCGCGACGTCGACATACTCGGCGCCCGCCATCGGCGGCACCGCCGCCGCCAGCGCCACCAGCTCGGCCTGTGGCGGCTCGACCACGGCCTTGCCGCGCAGCTGCTCCAGGTCGGGCACGCCGCACAGGCGTGTCACGAACAGCTTGCCGAGGTCGCGCAGGAAGCCCAGCGCCGGCGACAGCGTCGTCGCCACCTCGGTCGCCCCCAGCATCAGCAGGCCGTGACCGATCCCCTTCGCGAAGGCCTCGACCACCCGCTGACGCGCCGACCCCAGCCCGTCGTCACCCGTGCCCGCAGCATCCAGGTGCAGCCCGCGCGCGGACGTCACCCGCGGTGTCAGGGCACCACCTTCGACATCGACTGCTGCGCTGGCGGGGCTGGTCACCCGCGCAATCTACCCGATTGTGACAGGGGCTACTTGGTCGGCTTGGCGGGCGTGCTGGGCTTGACGGACGGCGACGGCGACGCGGTCACGGCCGGCTTGGGCGCGGTCGCGCCGCCCGCAGGCGCCCCCGGCACCACCGCGGGCGCGCTCGGCTTGGGCGACGCGGGCGCCGGAGCCGGCGCCATGGTGGTCGCCGGCGCGGGCGACGCGCTCTGCTCGATCACGCGCACACCCTTGGGCGGCGTGAAGTTGAACTTGCTGTCGGTGATGAACGTCTTGGGGTTGCTCTCGACGTTGATGAACTTGATCTGGTTGGTGTCGCCACCCGACTCGACGATCACGGTCTGCTTCACATGGAAGTCCTTCGGGTCGACGATCAGATACAGGTACTTGTAGGCCGCCTGCGGCTTCTTGGGCACCAGCTTCAGGGTGTAGTCACCGGCCTCGGCGTACTTGCTCGCGGTCTTGTCGGCCTTGTCCTTGCGCGCGTCGGTGATGGTGAAGTCGCGCTCCAGCGTGCCCTTGCCGTTCAGGAACGACACCGCGTCGGGCAGCGACTGGCCCGACAGCGGCTGGTGGAAGGCCTGGGTGTTCTTCGGCTCGTAGAGCCAGAAGTCCTTGCCGTTGGAGATGAAGTACTTCTTGTCGGGCTTGTCGTACTGCCAGTACATCTTGCCCGGCTTCTTGATCCAGAAGCGGCCGTCCGACGGCGTCGAATCGGCATACAGGGTGCTGGTGAAGACCTGGCGGAACTCGCCGCGGATCGACACCGTGGTGGCATAGAACGCCTGCAGCTTCGCGATCACATCGGCCACCGCCAGGGTGCCCGGGTTGGCCTGCGCGATCACCTTCGGGGGAGCCTTGGCGACGCCCGACATCGGCTGCGCCAGCGCCGCGAATCCCGACATCATCAGACTGAGCAGGTTCATGCACTCAAAGACGCACGAAACCACCCGGCGATTCAAGCCCAGACCTACATCGGCTGGACCAGCACTTCCCGGCGGTTGGGGCCATCCGCGGGGCCCACGATACCTTCCCGCTCCATGCGCTCGATCATGCGCGCGGCGCGGTTATAGCCGACGCGCAGGCGGCGCTGCACCATCGAGATCGACGCCTGCCGGGTCTCGGCGACCAGCTTGACGGCCTGGTCGTACATGGCGTCGCTCATGTCCTCCTCGGGCGGCGCGTCACCGTCCTCGCCGTCGTCATCACGCGGCTTGAGGATGTCGAGGTCATAGACCGGCTTGCCCTGGGCGCGCAGCGAGGTGACCACGCGCTCGATCTCGGTCTCGGTCACCAGGCAGCCGTGCACGCGCCGCAGCGCCGCGCCGCGGTCGGAGAACAGCATGTCGCCCTGGCCGAGCAGGTTCTCGGCGCCCTGCTGGTCGAGGATGGTCCGCGAGTCGACCTTCTGCGCGACCTGGAACGCGATGCGCGAGGGGAAGTTGGCCTTGATGAGGCCGGTGATGACGTCGACCGACGGCCGCTGCGTCGCCAGCAAGAGGTGGATGCCGGCGGCGCGCGCCTTCTGGGCGATGCGCGCCACCGAGGTCTCGACCTCCTTGGAGGCCACCATCATGAGGTCGGCGAACTCGTCGATGATGACGACGATGTAGGGCAGCTTCTTGAGCGGCTCGCCCGAGGCCTCGGCCAGCGCCAGCAGCGGCAGCTGACCGTTGGGCCCGGTCTGGGTGCCGCCCAGGCTCTCGCCAGGCGTGCCGTCACTGTCGCCGGCGGCGTCGCGCGTGGCCTGGTCGGCCAGGATCTTCTCCAGCTTCTTGTTGTAGCTGGCGATGTCGCGCATGCCGCTGGCGGCGATCAGCTCGTAGCGACGCTCCATCTCCTCGACCGCCCAGCGCAGCGCCAGGTTGGCCTTCTTGGGATCGGTGACCACCGGCAGCAAGAGGTGCGGGATGCCCTCGTAGCAGCGCAGCTCGAGCATCTTGGGATCGATCATGATGAGGCGGACGTCGTCGGGCGTCGCGTTGTAGAGCAGGCTGACGATGAACGAGTTGATGGCGACCGACTTGCCGGCGCCGGTGGTGCCGGCGACCAGCAGGTGGGGCATCTTGGCCAGATCGACCGCGGTGGGGCGCCCCGCGATGTCCTTGCCCAGCGCGATGGTCAGCTTCGACTTGACCTTGTTGAAGGCGTCGTCGGCGATGATCTCCTTGAGGTAGACCGTCTCGCGCAGCTTGTTGGGGACCTCGACGCCGATGGCGTTCTTGCCCGGGATGGGGGCCACGATGCGCACCCGCACCGCAGCCAGCGACATCGCCAGATCGTCGGCCAGGTTGGCGATCTTGCTGACGCGAGTGCCGGCGACCGGGACGAACTCGTACATGGTGACGACCGGGCCGGGGTGGATCTCGGTGACGCGGCCCTTGACGCCATAGTCGCCCAGCGTCTTCTCCAGGCGCGCCGCCAGCTCGAGCATGGCGTCCTTGTCGAGCTCGCCGCGCACCCCGGGGTCGTAGTCGAGGTGCTCGATGGTCGGCAGCACCCAGCTGCCGGCGCCGTCGGCGCGGATGAAGTCCTGCTTGGGCTTCTTGACCGGCAGCTCGGGCGGCGCCTTGGCCAGGAACTTGTTCTCGATGATGACCGGCTCGGCGCTGCTGTCGGCGGCGGGCAGCTCGGCGGCGACCATGGCCAGGACCTCGGCGGCCTCGGTGCGCGTGGTGTCGCCGGCGTCGGCCTCGGCGACCGGGGCGGCGTCGGCGTCGACGCTCGAGATGACGTCGGGCTCGGTGTCGGCGCCGCCCGAGAGGTCGACCTCGATCTCGGGGCCCTGCTTGCGCCGCTTCTTCTTGCCGCGGGCCTGCATCTCGGCGCGCAGATCGATGATGGTGTCGGCGGGGTCGCCGGCGGCAGCGCTGGCGGCAGCGGCGTCGGCAGCGTCGTCGGCGTCGGCGTCGGCGTCGGCGTCGACCTCAGCAGTCACCTTCTCGGACTTCTCGGACTTCTCGGGCTTGTCGGGCTTGTCGGGCTTCTTGCGCTTGGCCTTCACGAACGCCGGCTCGTCGTCATCGCCCCCGCGGCCGTCGCCACCGGGGCTGGGCGCCTTGACATCGTTGGCCGGACGCTCCGGGAACAGCGCACGCACCGAGGCGCCCGCACCGCGCACCGAGGCGCCCGCGCCACGCCGCATCAGCCCGGCCATCCAGGCCATCGCGCCCAGGATGTGGCGCATGTCGAGCGGCGTCACCGCGATCACCGCCACCAGCAGGCCGGCGACCGCGATCAGCGCGGTGCCCGTGGTCGACACCATGGCGCGCGAGACCTCGCCGGCGTACTCGCCGAGCAGGCCGCCCGCGGCGTGGTGCGCGACCCGATAGCCGCGCCCACCCAGGTGAAGCAGGATGGCCAGCGACAGCAGGCCGACCACGCCGCCGGCGATCTCGGCCATGCCCATCCGGTACGGCTTGCCGGCCAGCGCGCGCACCGGCAGCACCAGCAGGCCTGCCGCCACCAGGTAGCCCGCCATCCCGACCAGCCCATACAGGGCCGACGCCGCGGCGCGCCCGAAAGGTCCCATCAGGTTGCCCCGCCCGAACTGCAACGACCCCAACCCCAACCCGAGGAACAGGCCCAGAGCGAGCAGGAAGATCCCCATCACCTCCCGGCCACGAGGGCCAGACGAACGGGACGGTGAGCGGGACGACCTTTCCGCTGAAATTCTCGACGAGTGCGCGGCGCGGGCGGACATTGGATGACATATCCTACATCCGCCTACCGCAGGGTCAAAATTTTATCCACAGGCCAGGGAACATTGAAATCTTTCAGCCCGTTGCCTACTCTGCCGCGTCAAAGGAGAGAGCCAATGCGTGGATCGATGTGGCTGGTGATGACGCTGTCGGTGGGCGTCGGGTATGGGCTGCTCGCCGGGTGCGGGCCGTCGGACGCCGAGAAGAAGGCCATCAAGGACCTCAACGCCTGCACCACCGCGCGCTCCAAGTGCGAGAGCGACCTGGCGGCACGCGACAAGTCGATCGGTAAGCTGCGGGCGCAGAACCAGGCCCTGGCCGACCAGGTCACCACGCTGGGCGGCAAGGTCTCGGGCCTCGAGGGCGAGACCGAGCAGCTGACCGGCAAGCTGTCGGCCTCGCAGGCCGAGCTGGAGCAGCTGCGCCTGGCGCGCGCCGCGGCCGAGAAGCGCATGGCGGCGTTCAAGGCGCTGGCCGCCAAGCTGCGCGCCATGATCGACTCGGGCAAGATCAAGGTCGAGGTCCGCAAGGGCCGCATGATCGTGAAGATGAGCGACAAGATCCTGTTCGACCCCGGCAAGACCGAGCTCAAGCCCGAGGGCCAGGCCGCCATCGTGCAGGTCACCGAGGCGCTCAAGGGCGTCGAGGGGCGCGACTTCGTGGTCGCCGGCCACACCGACAACATCCCGATCAAGTCGAAGAAGTTCGCCTCCAACTGGGAGCTTTCGACCGCGCGCGCGGTCGAGGTCGTGCGCTTCATGATCAACAACGGCATGGCGTCCGCGCACGTATCGGCGGCTGGCTTCGGCGAGTTCGATCCCATCGGTGACAACACCGACGAGAGCGGGCGGCAGCAGAACCGGCGCATCGAGATCATCGTGATGCCCAACGTCGACGAGCTGCCCAAGCTCGACGAGGGCGAGCTGCAGGGCGGCTGACCACGGCGGGTTGGGAACAGGACCGGCGCCCGGCATCGTATGCGGGCGCCGCCGAGCCGGTCGGCGCCCCCGCCTCGCGGGAGTGGCTGTCCTGGGTCGTGATCGGCCTGGTGGTCGCCGCCATCGTCGGGGGCACCTTGTGGTATTCGCGGCGACAGCAGCGCGCGGGCCTCGAGGCGCGTGACGAGCGCAGGGCCACCCAGCGCGAGCCGGCCCCGGTGCCGGTGGTGCCGGCGCCGACCCCGACGCCGAGGCCGGTGCGGCCCGACGCCGGGGTGCACAACCCGCGCGCGCAGATCGATCCCAACGACATCTTCTCGGTGCCGGTCGATCGCGCGACCGATCCCGTCGATGGCAGCGACAGCGCGCTGGTGACGCTGGTCGAGTTCGGCGAGTTCGCCTGTCCGTTCTGCGAGCGCGCGCACCACACCCTGGCCGAGCTGCGCACCAGCTTCGGCCCCAAGCTGCGCATCGTGTGGAAGAACCTGGTGGTGCACCCGCAGAAGGCCACCATCGCGGCCCACGCGGCGTGCGCGGCGCGGCTGCAGAACCAGTTCTTCGAGTACCAGGACGCCCTGTGGAAGGCGGCGTTTCACCCCACCGGTAGCGTGCAGCGCCTGGCCGCGCTGGAGCCCGACGCGCTGGACGATCTGGCCCAGTCGCTGGGGCTGGATCGCGCCCAGTTCAAGGCCGACCGTGAGAGCGCGGCGTGCGAGGCCGACTTCCAGGACGACAAGGCGCTGGCCAAGCGCCTGGGCGTCAACGCGACGCCGTCGTTCTACATCAACGGGCGCCACCTGTCGGGCGCGCAGCCGGTGGCCAGCTTCGAGGCGCTGATTCGCGAGGAGCTGGCCAACGCCGAGCGCGCGGTGCAGGCCGGGATCGCGCCCGATCAGGTCTATCCGTCGATCGTCGCCAGCGGCAAGCAGTCGCCGTAGCGGCCGCGACGGCGGTGCCGCGCCCATGTAAGATGGGGCCCGGAGGCGTGGCGGATGCCCAACGTGAAGGGAAGCGCGATCACCGCGCGGTGGGCCTGGGTGCGCGAGACACAGGGCGAGCCGGGCCTCAAGCGGCTGCGCGGCGAGCTGGCGCCGTCGACCAAGGCCATCCTCGAGGGCAACGTGCTGAAGTCGTCGTGGTACCCGTTCGAGACCTTCGTGGATCTGACGGTGTGCATCGACCGGGTGTTCGGGCGCGGTGATCTGGCGCTGGCGCGCGAGCTCGGGCGCTATGGCGCCGAGGCCAATCTCAAGACGATCTACCGGCTGTTCTACAAGCTGGGCAGCGTGAAGTGGATCATCGAGCGCGCCGCCGCGGTGTGGCGGACCTACTACGACTCGGGCTACATGGTGGTCAAGCACGGCGCGGGCAACACGGTCGATCTGGTCATCACCGAGTTCGCGACGCCGCACCGGTCGCACTGTCTGTCGGTGCTGGGATGGGCCGAGAAGTCGGTCGAGATGTCGGGTGGCAAGGTGCTGACGTCGGAGGAGGCCACCTGCCGGTTGCGCGGCGATGCGGTGTGTACGCTGCGGCTGACCTGGGAGTAGCGCGGGTCAGGGCAGCGTGGTGCTGGCGCGGGCCATCACCACCGGGTCGGGCGGGCGACCCGTGGTGGCCAGGACGAAGGACTGCGCCGCGGCGGTGGCGACCGGACGGTAGTCCTCCAGGGTGTCGGGGGTGACGCTCTGGTAGAGCAGCTCGAGGTCGGCGCGCAGCGGGCCGGCGGGGGCGCCGAAGCGGTAGGTGACGGTGTCGCTGCCGGCCACGAAGTCGGCGTCGGCGGCGAGGCCGGCGCCACGGGGCTGGGTGCGCGCGGCGCTGGAGTGCTCGGTGCGGTAGCCGGCGGGCAGGATGCGGTCGTCCTTGGCCAGGGCGGTGGCGGCCAGCAGCAGGTGGGTGCGGCGCCCGGCGGCGTCGGTGGGGACGGCCTCCCAGACCTGGACCTGGTCGGGTGCGGTGATGACGTCGCGATGGGGCAGGATGGCGCCGGGGGGATCGAGGCGCGCGCCGGGGGCGCCGAAGCGACGTGCGGCGGGCGCATGCAGGGCGCCGGCGCGATGTGCGCCCGACTCGAAGACGACGTGGCCGGCGGCGTCGCGCACCGTGAGGTGCAGCCACATGCGCCGGGTCGGGTAGCCGGTGGGCAACTTGTGGCCGGTCAGGTTGTCGATGCGCACGGCGAGCGCGCGCTGACCGGCGGGTGTGGTGGGCGTGGCCGGCGTGGTGACGGTGATGGCCGCGGCGCCGGCCAGCAGGGCCGCGGCGTCGCTGGCGGCGGCGTGCAGCGCGGCGGCGGTGGGCTCGCCGCCATGGGCTGCGGGGTCGGCGGCCATCAGGCGCAGCATGTAGACGTTGCCGCCGGTGAAGCTGTGGCGACCGTAGCCGGCGCGCGCGGGCAGGCCGGGCGGGCGGGTCGACAGCGCGGTCACGATGGCGGCGCCGTCCCGGTCATGGCCGGGCATGTGGCAGCGCTGGCAGGGCGCGGCGCGTGGGCTGCGAGTGGCGGCGGGGCGCTGATCGTCGAAGTCGGAGTTCTGCCACTCGAGGTAAGTGGTCTGCTCGGGCAGCTCGGGGCCCGTGGGCTGGCCGCGGGCGTCGAGGGCGTGGGTCAGCACGGTGTGACAAGGGGCGCACAGGACGCTCTGGCCCAGGTGGGCGGAGGGCACCGGGGTGTACTTCGTCATCATCTGCATGGGCATGGCGAGCGGCGCGTCGTGGACGCCGAACTGGACCCGGCCGGCGGCGAGCGCGAAGCCGCCGGTGAAGCTGGCCTCGCTGCCGAGGCCGTCGGGGGCGAGGCCGTGACACAGGGTGCAGCCGACACCCTCGCGGGCCAGCTCGGCCACCGTGGAGGTGCCGCTGAGGAGGTCGGGGAGGCCCAGCGTGGCGCCGGTGGCGGCGCGCTCGAGCTCGCCGGCGGGGGCGTGACAGCGCAGACAGGTGCGCTCGATGGTGTCCTGGGCGTCGGGGCGGGCGGCCAGCTCGCGCGACAGGGCGGCCAGGTAGTAGGGTTCGCGCGCGGCCAGCGCCATCATCGAGGCGGCCCAGGCGGTGCGCGGCGAGACGTCGCGACCGGCGGCGTCGCGCAGGGCGGGCTCGCCGGGCAGCGCGAGGTGGCAGCGATCGCAGGCGGCGGCGCTGAGGAAGCGTGGCGTGCCGACGACGCGCGCGGTGGGGAGATCGGGCAGGCGCGCCAGGGCGGGGCTGGGGGTCGCGGCTGGTGACGGGGTGGCGGTCGGTGCCGCGGCGGGGCGGGCCCGGCTGCCACAGCCCAGCGCGAGCGTGCCCAGCACGGCGAGGGCGGCGCGAGGGCGGGTCATGCCACGGCGTCGGGGCGCAGCGCCCAGCCCAGCAGCAGCGCGGCGGCCAGGGCCAGGCCACCGCTGGTCAGGAAGGCCGCCCGCGCCGACGCGAACTGCCACAGCGCGCCAAAGCCGAGCGACGCCGGCAGGGCACATAGACCCACTGTGAAGTGAAACAGGCCAAAAGCACGGCCCTTTGCGTCGGCCGGGGCGAGATCGGCGACCAGGGCCTTCTCGGCCCCCTCGTGGAACGCGCTGGCGCCGCCGTAGATGGCGACCAGCAGCCAGACCTGCAGCTCGGTGCTGGCGAACGCGAAGGCGGCGTAGCTGACGCCATAGATCACCCAGCCGATGCGGATGACGCTGGCGCGCCCCATGCGGTCGGACAGGCCACCCGCCCAGGTCGACATCGCGGCGCGCACCAGGTGCAGCGCAGCCCACAGCACCGGTGCCAGCCAGGGCGCCATGCCGACCTGCAGCGCCTTGAGGATGAGGAAGGTGTCGGTCGACGACGCCAGCGTGAACAGGGCGACCGCGAACAGGTAGCGCCGGAAGCGCGGCGACAGCGGCGCGCCACGCAGACCGAGGCGCTCGCTGAGCCGCTTCGGCGGCGCCAGCGCGGCCTTGGCGGGTGCGCGCGTCTCGTGCACGCCGAGGACCACGACGGCGACCGCGAGCGCCCCCGGGATGGCGGCCAGCGCGAACACCGTGCGCAGCGGCACCCCGGCGACGCGCAACAAGACGAGCGCCGCCAGCGGCCCCACGACCGCGCCGGCATGATCCATGGCGCGGTGGAAGCCGAAGGCGCGCCCGCGCTGGTCCTCGTCGGCGGCGCCTGCGAGCAGGGCGTCGCGAGGGCTCGAGCGCAGCCCCTTGCCGATGCGATCGGTGAAGCGCACCGCCAGCACGTGCCAGGGCGCGGTGGCCAGCGCGATCAGCGGGCGCACCGCGCTGGCCAGGGTGTAGCCGAGGACGACGAAGGGCTTCTTGGCCGGGGCGCGATCGACCGCGGCGCCGCTGGCCAGCTTGACGAAGGCCGCGGTGGTGTCGGCCACGCCGACGACCAGCCCGACGAAGGCGGCGCCGGCGCCGACCACGGTGGTCAGGAAGATGGGCAGCAGCGGCATGATCATCTCGCTGGCGGCGTCGGTCAGCAGGCTGACCAGGCCGAGCGCGATGACGGTGGCGGGCAGGCGTGAGCGGGCGCTCATTCGTCGCTGTTTTCGGGCGCGTCGACCGGGTCCGCGGGCGCTGGCGCCGGCGCGCCGCGACGCAGGAACTCGTAGACCGCGCGCGCCGAGGCGCGGGTCATGCCGGGCGCCGCCGCCAGCTCGGGCAGCGTGGCGTGGCGCAGCCGCTCGACGCTGCCGAAGCGGCGCAGGAGCTCGCGCTGCCGCTTGGCGCCCACGCCGGGGACGTCCTCCAGCGCCGAGCGCAGCGTGCTCTGCTTGCGTTGCTGGCGGTGGAAGGTGTTGGCGAAGCGATGCGCCTCGTCACGCACGCGGGCGAGCAGGAACAGCTCCGAGGTGTTGGGCCGCAGCCGGATGGCGTCCTTGGCGCGTGGCAGGAAGACGCGGTCGGGCATGCGCTCACGGGCGTCGTCCTTGGTCTTGCCCCTGGCGCGGCCCTTGCTCTTGCGCCTGGGCTTCTCCACCGGCTCGGCGTCCCCGGTCCCGCCGGCGGCCGCCAGCGCGGCGTCCTCGGCCGCCGCGATCGCCGCCTCGTCGACCTCCTTGACCTGCTCGAGCACCTTGCCGTACTCGGCGACGTCCTCCGCGGCCGTGCTCGTGCTCGTGCTCGTGCTCGTGCTGGCGCTCGTGCTCGTGCTCGTGCTCGTGCTGGCGCTCGTGCTCGGCGCGTCCTCCATCTCCTGGACGCGCTCCTTGGCCAGCGCGATCACATCGAACGCCTTGTCCCCCGAGGTCGCGATGCCGACGTCGCGCAGCGCCGCCAGCACCACGCCGAGCTGGCCCTTGCCGCCGTCGATCACCACCAGATCCGGCGCCGCCCACCTCGATGCCTTGCCCTCGCCGCCACCCTCGCCCGCCCCGTCGACCGCGTTCGCCTTGGCCTCCTCGCGCGCGCGCCGGAAGCGCCGCGACAGCGTCTCGTACATCGCCGCGAAGTCATCGTTGGCCACCGACTTCAGCTTGAACTTGCGATACTCGCTCTTGGCCGGCAGCCCGTCGACGAACACCACCATCGACGCCACCGGCTGGGCACCCTGCAGATGCGCGATGTCGTAGCACTCGATGCGCCGCGGCACCCGGCGCAGCCCCAGGCGATCCTGCAGCTTCTCCAGCGCCGTCATGGCGTCGTCCTCCTGGCTGCGCCGGCTGGCGTGCGCCGAGGCCGCGTTCTTGGCCGCCAGCTCGATGAGCTGCTTGCGCGCCCCCCGCTGTGGCACCAGCACCTCCACCTTCTTGCTGCCGCCCGCCTTGTCGCGCAGCCACTCGGCCTTGGCCTCGGCGTCCTCGATCTCCAGCGGCAGCAGGAGCTCGTCGGGCACCGCGCCGGCCAGGTCGTAGTAGAGGCCGATGAACGACGACAGCGTCTCGGCGTCGGGGAACTCCTGACCATCGAACGGGAAGGCCTGGCTGCCCAGCAGCTTGCCCTGGCGCACCGCCAGCACCGCGATGACCACCACGTCGCCCTCGCGATACAGGCCGAAGACGTCCTGATCCGTGAACTCGGTCGACACCACCCGCTGCGCCTCCAGCGTGCGCTCGACCGCGAACAGCTGATCGCGCAGCGACGCCGCCTGCTCGAAGCGCTGCGCCCCCGCGGCGCCCTGCATGCGGGTGCGCAGGCGGTCGGTCAGCTCGCTGCGCTTGCCGTGCAGGAACAGCGTCACGTCGCGCACCTGCTCGCCATACTCGCCGGCGTCGACCGGGTACACGCAGGGCGCCGGGCAGCGCTTGATCTGGTACTGCAGGCAGGGCCTTTTGCGCGTCTCCAGCACGTGATCGGTGCAGGTGCGCAGCTTGAAGTGGCGGTTGACCACGCGCAGCGTCTCGCGCGCGCCGGTGGCCGAGTGGTACGGGCCGAAGTAGCGCGCGCCGTCCTGCGCCATGCGCCGCACCAGCTCCAGGCGCGGCCACTTCGCCGACGGATCCAGGCGCAGCACCAGGTACTGCTTGTCATCACGGAGCTTGACGTTGAAGCGCGGGCGATGCTGCTTGAGGAGGTTGTTCTCCAGCAACAGGGCCTCCTTCTCGGAGGCCACCACCACGGTCTCGATGTCGCCCAGCAGGCGACCCAGCAGCGCCACGAAGGCCCGGGTGTCGCTGCTCGAGCGGGTGAAGTACGAGCGCACGCGCGCGCGCAGGTTGCGCGCCTTGCCGACGTAGACCACGCGCCCCTTCTTGTCCTTCATCAGGTACACGCCGGGGTCGGTGGGCAGCTTGTTCACCAGGGCGCGCAGCGCGGGCGGCACCTCGTCGTCGCCTGGGTCACCCTCGTCCGGCTGGTCCGCTGGGCTCACGAGCGAAGTCTACGGGAGGAGCCGCGGAAAGAGGCGCCCTCGAATCTCCGCCTGGGTATCGGCCGCCGTCCCGGCGCCGGTGCGCGCGGCGTAGTCGCGCCACACCACCAGCACGCTGCCGTCCGACCCCATGGCCACGCGCGGGCTGGCCACCCCGAGGTCGTCGGCGCCGGCCGGCGTCGCGCGCGAGGTCACCAGGAAGCTGCCCGCGACCCCGTCGAAGCGCGTCTGCAGGATGGGCTGGCCATCCAGCCCGAAGGTCGCCGCCCGGAGCTGGTCGCGCTGCCCGCTGGCCGCGGCGCGCTCGATCCACACCACGACATAGCCGCCGCGCCCCGCCGCCACCACCGGTGACAGCGCGCGCGTGCCCAGCGTGGTCGTGGTCCCGACCCCGTCGTCGTCCTCGAAGCGGCGCACCGTCAGCGGATCTGTCGCCGGGGTGGCGCCCTCCAGCACCACGATGCCGCGCACTGGATTGCTGGTCTGCGCGTGGCTGGCCACCACCGAGTTGCCGAAGTTGATCAGCGGCAGCGAGCCCGACTCGGAGCCCCAGAAGGTCGCCTCGTACTTGCGGCGCGCCAGGATGTCGTTCTGGCCACGATCGATGAGCAGCCACATCGAGGTCCCGGCCCCGGGCAGCAGCGACACCTGCGCACCAGCGGCAGTGCCCCCCGCGATCAGCGAGGACGCCGTGCCCAGGGGCATCAGCGGCGCCGTCCCCGGCATCATGCGCCGCGCGCGCAGCTCGCCCCCGACCTCGCGCCAGCCGGCCACGAAAGCGCCGTCGATGCTGGCCAGGCTGGTCAGCGCGACCGCGTTGGTGGCGCCGATGTCGCCCTCGCCGAGGTTGATGTCGCTGGGCGTGGCGTCGCCGCCGAACTGGCGCACGCGGATGCTGTTCACGGTCGGGGTGCGCTCGACCCAGCCCACGGCAAAGTCGTCGCTGGTGGCGTTGCGCGCGGTGATGCGCGGCCCGAGCTGGTCGCCGGCGCGCAGGTTGATGACGAAGTCGTTCTGGGTCGCGTCGATGCCGTTGGTCTGCGGGGCTCCGCGCCGCGACAGCAGGCGCATGCGGATGTCGCCGCCGGCCGCGCCCGGCGAGCCGTCGCTCCACACCACGCCCCACAGCGACGCCGTGGCCGCCACGTCCAGCCCGGGCACGCGCGCCTCGGCGCCTGCGCCCTGATCACCGGCCGACGTCGTGCTGACCGCGAACTCCACGCTCTGGCACGTGGTCGAGCAGGCGTTGTTGCCGTTGAACTGGGTGGTGTTGTCGCACTGCTCCAGCCCGTCCAGCACGCCATTGCCACACGGCGGCCCGGCGTCGACCGCCAGCGCGTCGGGTGACGCGCCGTCGAGGGCGGCATCTGCCGGCCCGGCGTCGGTCGCCGGACCATCATCGTCATCACCGCAGCCCGCCGCGAGGCCGGCCAGCCCCGCAGTGATCACGACCACACCGGCAAGTCTGAGGAACATCCCGCCATGGTAGCGCGGGCCGTCGCGAACGTGAGCACGCATCGCTTGCACCGCGCGCGTGGCCGCGACGCAGGTCGTGCGCGCAGGCGTGATGACTGCACGGGAATCGGCTGGAACGCCGGTTGCTCTGGAGCACCACGGGGAGGTCACCATGCGTCGTCAGCTCGCCGTGCTCGCGCTGCTCGTGCTGGTCGGGCTGGGCACCTCGTGCCAGGGCGATGGTGGCGCCGGCGCCGGCGACTTCCCCGGCGTGTGGCAGTACCAGGTCGGCTCCTTCAGCTTCGTCAACTGCTTCACCCTGTCGCGCACGGTCGACCTGACGCGCAGCGGCTTCCAGATCGTCGACCAGGCCGGCGCGCTGGTGCGCATCAACCCCGATGGCTGCCGCTTCACGCTGCTGCGGACCACCGCCACCCACGCCGATGGCGTGGCCGGCGAGGAGTGCACCGTGACCTCCAGCGATGGCCTCGGTAACCCGCTGACCACGCGCTACCGCCTGAAGAGCCTGGTCCTGGAGCTCAGGCCCGACGACGCCTCGCAGCTGCACGAGGTGTTCTTCCTCGACGCCGAGAACACCAGCACGATGGGCACTTACAGCTGCGAGATCACCGGCAGCAACACGCTCGATCGCGCCCCCTGAGGCGCGACCCGGTCAGCCCGCCATGGTCGCGCGGGCAGCGCCCGAGGCGCGCCGGCGGCGCAGGACGAACTTCGACAGCGCCTCCAGGTAGGCCAGCGCGCTGGCGACCACCACGTCGGTGTGCACGCCGTGGCCGGGCACCTCCTCGCCGCCCAGCGACATCACCACGCGCGCGCCACCCTGGGCGTCGGTCGACCCGGTCACCGAGCTGACCTGGTACGACAAGAGCTCGATGCCGATGCCGTCCATGTGCGGCGCCACCAGCGCCTGGATGGCCTGATACACCGCGTCCACGGGCCCGCTGCCGAAACCGGCGGCCATCACCACGTCGCCGTCGATCTTGAGGCGCACGGTCGCGCTGGGGATGGTCACCGTGCCGGCGCTGACCGCCAGGTAGTCGAGCGTGAAGGGCTGCTCGCCGCGGGTGGCCGCGTCGTCGGCCACCAGGGTCTCGAGATCCTCGTCGAAGACGCTCTTCTTCTTGTCGGCCAGCGCCTTGAAGCGCTTGAACAGGCGGTCCAGCGAGGCGTCATCGAGTTCGTAGCCCAGGGTCTTCATGCGGTCGCGCAGCGCGGCGCGCCCCGAGTGCTTGCCCAGCACCAGCTTGTTCGAGGTCAGGCCGACCGACTCCGGCGTCATGATCTCGTAGGTCAGCTTGTTCTTGAGCACGCCGTCCTGGTGGATGCCGGCCTCGTGCGCGAAGGCGTTGGCGCCCACGATGGCCTTGTTGGGCTGCACCGCGACGCCGGTCAGGCGCGACAGCAGGCGCGACGCCGGCACCAGGTGGGTGGCGTCGATCCCGGTGGTCAGGCCGCCGAAGGCCTCGCGCCGCGTGGCCAGCGCCATCGCGATCTCCTCCAGCGAGGCGTTGCCGGCGCGCTCGCCGATGCCGTTCACGGTGCACTCGATCTGGCGCGCGCCCGCGCCCACCGCGGCCAGCGAGTTGGCCACCGCCAGGCCGAGGTCGTCGTGACAGTGCACCGACAGCGTGGCGCGCTCGATGCCCCGCACGTTGGCGCGCAGGTGCGCGATCAGCGCGCCGTACTCGTGCGGCACCGTGTAGCCGACGGTGTCGGGGATGTTGACGGTGGTGGCGCCGGCCTCGATGACGGCCTGGGCGACCTCGACCAGGAAGGCCCAGTCCGACCGGGTGGCGTCCTCGCACGAGAACTCGACGTCGTCGCACAGCGAGCGCGCATGTTCCACGGCGCGCACCGCGGCGGCCAGCACGTCGGCCGGCTGCATGCGCAGCTTGACCTCCATGTGCAGCGGCGACGTCGCCAGGAAGGTGTGGATGCGCGGCCGCTTGGCCACCTTGATGGCGTCCCAGCAGCGGTTGATGTCGCCCGCGGTGGTGCGGCACAGGCCGGCGATGCGGGTCGCCCCGCTGGCGCCGATCTCCTCGGCGATGCGCTGCACCGCCTCGAAGTCGCCCGGTGACGCCGCCGGGAAGCCGGCCTCGATGACGTCGACGCGCAGCTTCTCCAGCGCACGCGCCATGGCCAGCTTCTCGTCGAGGTTCATGCTCCAGCCCGGCGACTGCTCGCCATCGCGCAGGGTGGTGTCGAAGATGAGGATGCGGTCGGCCATCGTGGACATCGTCGACGTCGTGGACATCAGAGCCCTCCTGCGTCGCCGCGAGCGATGGCGACCTGTCCGGTGCGTACGACCTCCTTGATGCCCAGCGGGCGCAGGAGATCGATGAGCCCCTTGAGCTTGGCCGCGTCACCGGTGGCCTCGATGACATAGCCGCGCGGCCAGGCGTCGATGATCTTGGCGCGGAAGACCTCGACCGCGCGGGTGACCTCGTCGCGCGCGCTGGCGCTCTCGGCGGCGACCTTGATCAGCACCAGCTCGCGATCGATGCGCACCAGGTCGGTCAGATCGACGACCTTGAGGACGTTGATGAGGCGGTTCAGCTGCTTGGTGATCTGCTCGATGACGAGGTCGGTCCCCGAGGTCGTCAGCGTGATGCGCGAGACGCCGGGCTCCAGCGTCTCGGCCACCGACAGCGACTCCAGGTTGTAGCCGCGCCCCGAGAACAGGCCGGCCACGCGGGCCAGCACGCCGAACTCGTTCTCGACCGTGACCGCGATGGTGTGCCGGCGCACCGGCGACACCAGGGTCTGGCGCTCTTCCGGCTCGTTGAAGGCGTTCTTCTGGATCTGCGTGTCGGCCATCATCACACCAGGATCATGTCCGCCAGACCCTTGCCGGTCGGCACCATCGGGTAGACGTTCTCGCCCTTGTTGACCACGAAGTCGCCGATGAATGGCCCCGGCGTCTCCAGCATCTGCTTGATCAGCAGGGGCACCTCGGCGGCGGTGCGGGCGCGGCCGCCCTTGGCGCCGCAGGCCTCGGCCAGCTTCACGAAGTCGGGCTGGATCTGCACGTTGACCTCGCTGTAGCGCTCGCCGTGGAACAGCTCCTGCCACTGGCGCACCATGCCCATGAAGCCGTTGTTGATGATGGCGACCTTGACCGGCACGCCGTACTGCACCGCGGTCGACAGCTCCTGCATGTTCATCACGAACGAGGCGTCGCCGGCCACGCACAGCGACAGCGCGTCGGGGTTGCCCAGCGCGGCGCCGATGGCGGCCGGGAAGCCGAAGCCCATGGTGCCCAGGCCGCCGGAGGTCAGCCAGCGCCGCGGGCGCAGGAACTTGTAGAATTGCGCGGTCCACATCTGGTGCTGCCCCACCTCGGTCGAGATGATGGCGTCGCGCTCCTTGGTGGCCTCCCAGATCTGCTCGATGACGTACTGCGGCTTGACGTCGTTCGAGTCCGGCTGCGAGTACGAGATCGGCTGCGTGCGCTGCCAGGTCGCCAGCTGCTCGAGCCAGGGCGCGATGCTCTGCGCGTGCTGCGCGGCGGTGACCCCGCGGCGGCCCAGCTCGGCGTTCAGCTTCTGCAGCACGTCGGCGACATCGCCCACGATGGGGACATCGACGCGCACGTTCTTCGAGATCGACGTGGGATCGATGTCGATGTGGATCTTCTTCGAGCCCAGCGAGAAGCGCGCCACATTGCCGGTGACGCGGTCATCGAAGCGCGCGCCGACCGCGATCAAGAGGTCGGCCTGGTCCATCGCCATGTTGGCGGCGTAGGTGCCGTGCATGCCCAGCATGCCGAGGAACTGTGGGTCGTTGCCGGGGTAGGCGCCGAGGCCCATCAGCGTGTTGGTCACCGGCAGCGACAGCGAGCGCGCCAGCGTGGTCAGCTCGGCCGAGGCGCCCGACAGCACGACGCCGCCGCCGGTGTACAGCACCGGGCGCTGCGCCTGCAGGATGAGGTCGGCGGCCTTCTTGACCTGCCCGACGTGGCCCGACAGGTTGGGGTTGTAGCCGCGCAGCTTGACGCCGCCGGGGAACTTGTAGGGCCCCTTCATGGCCTGCAGGTCCTTGGGGATGTCGACCAGGACCGGGCCAGGGCGGCCGGTGCGCGCCAGGAAGAAGGCCTCCTCCATGATGCGGGGCAGATCCTCGAAGCGCGACACCAGGAAGTTGTGCTTGGTGCACGGCCGCGTGATGCCGACGATGTCGGCCTCCTGGAAGGCGTCGTTGCCGATGAGGTGGCGCGGCACCTGCCCGGTGAAGACCACCACCGGGATGGAATCCATGTAGGCGTTGGCCAGGCCGGTGACGGTGTTGGTCGCGCCCGGGCCCGAGGTCACCAGACAGACGCCGACCTTGCCGGTCGAGCGCGCATAGCCGTCGGCCATGTGCACCGCGCCCTGCTCGTGGCGCACCAGGATGTGCTTGATGGGCGAGCCATACAGCGCGTCATAGATGTGGATGACGGCGCCGCCTGGGTAGCCCCAGATCATCTCGACGCCCTCGCGCAGCAGCCCATCGATGAAGATCTCGGCGCCGGTCTTCTCGCCGGTGGCGGGGGGGATGACGCGGGCGGTGCTGGCGCTGCTGCCGTTGGTCGCCCTGGTGGCGACCTCGGGAGCGCTGGGCGTGACTGGGGGGACCGTCGGCTGCACGCAGACTCCTGGGAAAGACCCCAAGTGTCCGCGCAATGACGCAGCATGTCAAGGCGGCGGTCCGGTAGATTCGGCCCATGGCGATCGATCCGCGTGGTGCTGATCTCAAGCGATTCCTGGCCGAGGACCCCGGTGGGCCCGTGGTGATGCTCAACCTGCTGCGCTTCGGAGACGGCGGGCGCGCCCGGTATGACGAGTATTTTCGCGCCTTCACCCCCTTCGCGACCAGGTATGGCGCCGAGCTGGTGTACGCCGGTGACGGGTCGTCAGTGCTGGTGGCCGAGGCCGGGCAGAGCTGGGACGCGGTGCTGCTCGTGCGCTACCCGAACCGGGCGGCGTTCTCGAAGATGGTGGCCGATCCGGACTACCAGAAGGTCACGCACCTGCGCACTGGCGCGCTGACCGAGGCGGTGCTGCAGGCGACGGTGCCCTGGCCAGGGTAGTCGCGCTGTGCCGGCCGCGCGTCGGGTCGCGTGTGTCGGGTCGGCCGGGCACGCGTGGTATATGGAGGCCGCGTGCGCAGTCGCGGTCTGTGGATGTGTGTCGGCTCGTCGGTGCTGTTCGGGCTGATGGCGTTCGCGACCAAGCGCGCGGCGGGGGTGTGGACCGGGCCGCAGGTGGCGCTGGCGCGCTTCGTCGGCTCGGTGCTGTGTGTGGCGGCCATCGTGGCGGTGCGGCGCAGGATGCCGCCGCTGGACAACTGGCGGCCGGTGGTGCTGCGCGGGGTGTTCGGCGGCTTCGCGGTGCTGCTGTACTTCCTGTACATCGAGCACCTCGGGGTCGGCCTGGCCACGCTGCTCAACTTCACCTCGCCGGTGTTCACCGCGCTGCTGTCGCGGCTGTTCCTGGGCGAGCGGCTGCGCAAGCAGACGCTGGCCGGGCTGGTGGTGGCGCTGACCGGGGTCACGCTGGTGCTGCTGGGCGGGCGCGGGATCGCGCACCCGGCGGCCCTGGGCTGGCTGGCGGTGGGGCTGGGCTCGGCGGCGTGCTCGGGGGTGGCGGTAACGGCGGTGCGCGCGGCCCGGCGCACCGACACGGCGCTGACGGTGTTCGCCAGCTTCGCGGGGTTCGGGGTGCTGTGCACGCTGGGGCCGGCGCTGGCGTCGCCGTTCTCGCTGCCGGGCGCGGCGATGTGGGGCTACCTGGTGGTGATCGTGCTGTTCTCGGTGGTGGCGCAGCTGCTCATGACCAGCGCGCTGCGCTGGGTCGACGCGCCGACCTCGGGCGTCATCGCGCAGATCACCGTGGTCGTCGCGCTGGTGCTGGGGGTGGCGCTGCTGGGCGAGCCGCTGACCGGGCTGTCGGCGGCCGGCAGCGCGCTGACCATCGTCGGGGTCGTGCTGGCGGTGTACACCCGCAGCAGCGACGACCGCCCGACTACATGAAGATGTCCTTGAAGGTGACGACGATCATCAGCGCGAACAGCACCATGAAGCCGACCATGTGCACCGCGGCCTCGAAGCGCGGGTTGGGGCGTCGGCGCGTCACCATCTCGTAGCCCAGGAAGACCAGGCGACCGCCGTCGAGCGCGGGCAGTGGCAGCAGGTTGAACAGGCCCAGGTAGACGTTGAGCATGGCCAGCAGGCGCACCGCCTCGACCCAGCCGATCTGGAAGCTCTGGCGGATGTACTTGGTGATCTTGACCGGGCCGCCGACCTCGCCCTTCTCCTTGCGGGTGACGACACGGTAGAGGCCGGTGAGGATGTTCTGCGACTCGGTGACCGGGTACTTGATGGCCGAGCTGGCAGCGATCAGGATGCCCGGCTTGACCCGGTGCTCGGGGCTCTGGTCGAGGGCGATGCCGATGCGGTAGCGGCCCAGGCTGGCGTCCCAGGTCGGTGACACCGTGATGGGGAACTCGCTGGCGGCGCGGCGCGCGGTGACCGAGATGGCCTGCCCCTGGCCGATCTCGAGCAGCTTGGACAGCGCGACGGCGTCGTCGATGCGCGCCGAGCGACCGTCGCCCAGCACCAGGGTATCGTCACGACGCAGGCCGCGCTGGGCGATGGCCAGCGCCTCGATGAGGTCGGCGCGCGGCAGACCGGAGCCGGCCTCGACCACGGTGTCGAGCCAGCCTTCCGGGCCGGGCATGAGGCCGATGCGCAGGAGGCCGGTCGCGGGATCCTTGAACGACGGCACCGTGGTGCGGAAGTTCCGCGCCGGGCGCACGATGGTCATGTTGATCGGCTTGCCCTTGCTGCCGTTGATGAGGTCGCGGAAGGCGGCGTTGGTGTCGTAGGTCAGCCGCTTGCCCTCGATGGCGACCACGGTGTCACCGGGCTCCAGGCCGGCCTTGGCGGCGGCCATGCCCTTCTCGACGCCCATCACCATGGGCAGGCCGGCGCCCGCGACGGCGGTCAGCACGAACCACAGCACGACGGCGAACAGGTAGTTGGTGCCAGGGCCGGCGAAGATGGCGAGGAAGCGCTGCCAGGCCGGGCGGTTGGGATAGACGTAGGGGTCCTTCTCGTCGATCTCCTCGTGCGGGTTCATGCCCGAGATCTGCACGAAGCCGCCCAGCGGGATCGACCCGATCTGGAAGGTGGTCTCCCCGCGCTTGAACTTGAAGATGGCGGGACCGAAGAAGAGGCTGAAGCGCTCGACCTTCATCTTGCACAGGCGGGCCACGATGAAGTGACCGCCCTCGTGCACGATGATCAGGAGCCCGAGCGCCAGAATGGCAGGAATGTACCAACCCACGGCCCAATGATAGGCGGGGCCGGGCAGGCAAGCCACATGGATCAGCGCGAAAACAGAACAACGGAGACGGACAGTCGCTCGAGCCCGCTGCGCGGGCTCTAGCGACTGAAGACGCCGGCGAACATCGCGAACACGGCGCGCGGGCCGCGGGCCGCCAGCCGGTGCAGCGCGGCGCGCTCCTCGCGGCCGAAGCCGCCGGCGGCCTTGGGGGCCTCGATGTGCAGGCCGGCGCGGCGCGCCTTGCGCGACATCTGGGCGTCCAGGCCAGGCAGGCGACCGCGCAGCTTGGACAGGATCTGCCAGGTGCGGGCGCGACGGGCGATCACCATGCGACCGGGGAAGACCACGGCGTCGGCGCCGTCCTCGATGCGCCGCATCGCGATGGCCACCGGCGCCAGGGGCGCCTCGACGCGGGGATCGATGAGGATGAGGACGCTGCCGCGGGCCAGCTCGGCGCCGCGGGCGAAGCCGCGGCCAGGGGCGGCGCCACCGACCAGGGACAGCTCCGCGATCTCGCGGTGCGCCAGGGTCAGCACGAACAGGCTGTTGTCACCCGAGCCCTCGTCGATGGCCAGGATCTCGAAGGAGACCCCCAGCCCTTTCAGGTGCGAGGCGACCTGCCGGATGCGGGGCCCAAGGAAGTCCTCATCGTCGGCGAAGGGGACGAGGACGGTACAGTGGACGTCGAGATCGCGCTGCATCGGTTGCTGACTTCCTCCCGACTCGCCGGAGTGACCGGCCATACACGATTGACGCGTTGCACTATAACCATGCCGTCACGTGATGGCAACATCGCTGCGGCGAGGTCGGCACCGACCTGGGGCCAGCCGACGCTGGGGGCGCGGGCGATGGCGTTGCGCCGCAGGTCCTCGAGACATGTGCGCAGTGTACTGATCTTGCTGATGTTTTCGATCAGTGCCGCGGGAGTCTGGTGAACCAGGCCGGCGTCCCCGATGGCACTGGCGACACCTCCCGTGGCGGCGCCGAGGACCGGGACGCCATGGGCCAGCGCCTCGGCGATCACGACCGGTGTGCCCTCGGTGCGGCCACCCTCGAGCTCGATCGAAGGCACCACCAGGGCATCGATGGCGGCGAAGAACTGGCGCCAGGCGGGCGACCCCGCCGGCAGCCCGCCCAGGAAGCGCACCGCCCGGGATGGGTGAGCCAGCGCACGCGCCTCGAGGGCGGCCCGCTCGGGGCCGGCCCCCGCGATCAGCGCGTGGGTGCCGGTGGCGTGGACCGCATCGACCAGGTGGTGCACACCCTTGATGGGCTGCAGGCGGCCCATGAAGCCGAGCAGCAGCGGGGCCCCAGGGGCCAGCGCGGCGCGAGCGGCCGCGCGCTCGGCCAGCGAGGGCGGCGGCCCCGCCGAGGTGCCCATGGCGACCACGCGGCTGGTCTGCGCGAGCGCCTCGGCGTGGGCGCCGGCGCCGGCCAGGAAGGCGGTGCGCAGCTCGGTCGAGGCGAACACCACGTCGGTCTCGCTGCGCAGCAGCGCGCGCGCCAGGCGCGGCGCCAGCCCGAGACGTAGCGCCAGATGGACATCACCCGAGTGCGCGATGGCCAGGTGCGGTCGCTTCGGTCGGCGCGCCAGCGCCGCCCCGATGGCGCCACAGGGCACCAGCCAGTGTGTGATCAGGGCGTCCCAGCGGGCATGACGTCGCGCCGCCGCCGCGGTGAGCGCGCCCGCCGCCAGCGCGCCCATGACCCAGGCGCCGCGTGATCTCTCCAGCGCATCCGGCAGCCCGGTCGCCAGCGCCCGGGTGAGCCGCCGTGGCGCGAAGCGTACGCGCTCCACCGTGACGCCCGGGTCATCGACCTCGTCGTACTCGTGCTCGTGCTCGTGCTGGTGCTCGTGCTCATGCTCGCCGAGCGCAGCCCCGCGGACTGGAGCCAGCACCTCGACGCGGGCGCCCTGGGTGGCCAGCCAGCGCGCGAAGCCGCGGACGAAGCTGCCGGCGGGATCGCCCGCGCTGGCCGGGTACGAGGTGGTGACGACCCCGATGCGCACGCTTACTCCGAGGCCGCCTCGCGCCCGGCCCGCGCCGGCAGCGCCCGCAGCACTGGCTGCGCCACCCGCCACAGCCACGAGCGCAGCAGCACCCACGAGATCGGATACACCACCGCGGGCACCTTGATGCCCGAGTGCCAGCCCGGGCCGTAGACCGCGCGCACCGGGGCGTCGCTGACGCGCATCCCCGCCGCGTGCAGCCGCGCCAGCACGTCGTTGGGGTAGCCGTAACGCGGGAAGACGCGATCGAGATCGATGGCCTGCAGCGCCCCGCGCGTCGCCGCGGTGTAGCCGCACTGCGAGTCGAACACCTGCCGATAGCCCGAGGTCACCTTGGTGGCCAGGCTGAGCAGCAGGTTGCCGAAGATGCGCGCCGGCGGCATCACGTTCCACACCGCGGGATCCTTGAAGCGGTTGCCCTTCACATAGTCGGCGCCGCCGTCAGCGATGGGCGCCAGCAGCGCCGGCAGATCGGCCGGATCCATCTGGCCGTCACCGGCCATCACCACCACCACGTCGCTGCCGCGTGCCAGCGCGCGCCGGTAGCCGGTCACGATGGCGGCGCCGACGCCGCGGTTCTCGCGATGCGCCACCAGCTCCAGCCCGGGCCGCACCAGCGCACGCACGCGCGCCGCGGTGTCATCGGCGCTGGCGTCGTCGACCACGATGACGCGCTCGACCCAGGCCGGCACCGAGCGCACCACGGCGGCGATGGCCGCGGCCTCGTTGAACGCCGGCACCACCACCGCCAGGCGCAGCGCCGGCACCGGGTTCGCCGCCGACTCCGGCTCCGGCTCCGGCTCCGGCGCCAGTGCCGCCTCCTCCACCTCGACCGGCCCCAGGTTGGCGACCGCCGCCATCAGAGCGTCATGCTCCTGAACAGTGTGGCCAGGCGATCGCGCAGCTCGGTGCGCCGCGTGGTCGCCTGCACGTGCTTGCGGGTGGCGTCGTTGAGCTGGTCCTCGAGCTCGGTCAGCGTCTTGGTCAGCTTGCCGAGCAGATCGTCGTTGCCCTTGAACTTGCGCAGCTCGGCGATGTTCTGGCGCACCTCGTTCTGGCGCTCGCCGAGGACGCGGCGGTTCTCGGCCAGGGTGTTGATCTGCTGCTCGAGCTGGCCCAGCTCGTCCTGGATGGTGGTGGCCTCCTGCATCTGCTTGGCCAGCTTGGGATCACGGTTGGGGCCCTCGAGGTACAGCGCGGTGACGCGGCGGCCGAGGTCGCTGAAGAAGTTGACCTGGCGCTGGGTCGGGGTCTCCTCCTCGACGACGACGCGGGTCTTGCCGTTGCCGGGCACCTTGAGAGGGATGTAGTAGACGCCCTTCTCCTCGATGATGTCGGCGGCGCTGGCCGGCTTGTCGTCGGCGGTGACCTTGATGATCTTCCACCCGGTGCGACGCGCGCGCTGCACGTACAGCGTGGACGCCTCGGGGGCGCGGTTGTCGACCTCGTACACATAGCGCGTGACGCCCTTGGTCTCGGCGGTGATGACGCCGTTGACGATGGACACCAGGCGCAGCCCCTGCTCGTCGGTCTGCTCGTCGAGCGAGACGCGCACGCGGGTGTCGAGCGCGTAGGGCACGAAGACGTGCGCCTTCTCCTCCAGGCGGCCGCTCAGCGCCTCGCCGAGGAAGGTCTGATCGCGGTAGATCGCGACCGGGCCGGCCTCGAGCACGAAGCCGGTGTCGTTCTTCAGGCGTACCGCGCGGTAGGGGCTCGACGAGTCGACGCCGACGCGGAACAGCATGACGTCCTCACCCGGGACCATGGCGTTGACGATCGACACCAGCGCGCTGCGCCGATCCTCGACCGTGACCGGAGCCTGGATGTCGTAGCGGAACAGGCTGCCGACGCCGGTGCCGGCGACCAGGGTCTGGAAGTTGCGCTGCAGATCCTCGGCGGTGACCTTGCGATCGTTGTAGCGCGGGGTGGTGGTGGCCGGGCCGCGCCCCGCGCCGCTGCCATAACCGCCGGCGCCTCGTGAGGCGGCCGGGGGCGGTGCCGAGCGCGGCGCCTTGTCATAGCCGCCACCACCATAGTCGTCATCCGCCGAGGGCGAGTCGTAGTACTCGCCGCCCTCGGTGGTCGGGTAGGCGTTGCCGGCCATGATCTGGTCCTGCGCCGGCGACAGATCCGGGCGCGCCACGTAGCGCGGCGTGTACAGGTCATAGGTGAACGCCAGCGGGGTGCCCGCGGTCAGCGACAGCTTGACGTCTTTCCAGTCCTCGCCCGAGACGTTGTCGACCACGGCCCAGCTCTGGATCAGGGCCTTGCCCCCGGGCTGCACCAGGACGCGATAGGCCGGCTTCCACACCGGCATCTCCACCACGTAGGAGACCACGATGTCGTGCGGCGCTGGCCCGGTCAGGCGCACCTGCAGATCGATGGGCTTCCAGCTGCCCTCGTTGAGGGCGACGTCGAGGCTGCGCTCGAGACCCAGCTCCAGCGACTTGTCGAGCAGGCGCAGCGAACGCACCTTGTTGACCGCGAAGGTGCGCAGGTCGCCGCCCGCTGCCAGCACGGTCAGGCGCCAGTCGTAGCTCGGCGTGCCGTCGCGGCCAGCGCCGGACTCGATGCGCTCGACCCCGACCAGACGCCCCGAGGCCGAGCCCTCGGCCCCGGTCACGGTGGCGCGCGCGCCGCGGAAGGCGTGCGCGACGGCCAGGATGCCGCCCTGGGCCTTGACCTGCTCCGGCAGCTCGGCCAGCTGGCGGGCGCGCGACTTCTCGACCGGCAGCGCGACCGAGACCGCGCGGCCGCGCGCCAGGTCGACCACGGTCAGCGACTTCAAGATGTCGGCGATCTGATCGGGGCGGATGCGCAGCGTGATGAGGTTGCCGTGGATGCGGCCGCGACGTTCGAAGTAGCCGATGCCGTTCTGATACAGGACAGCGCGCGTGACCTTCACTTCCTCGTAGGCGCGACTGCCGCGCTGAGCAGCTCCGCAGCCGGCCAGAACGAGCAATCCGGGGACGAGAACGGCAGCCGTGAGTCTCATGGTCGGGAAGCTAGCACGGCCCTCTGTCAGAGGGACCCTGTAGTCTTCCCGCATGACCCGCTTGTGTGTAGAGTGCGCGGGTCGAGGAGGAACGGGATGGCAAGCGTCAACAAGGTGATCTTGATCGGGAATCTCGGCGCCGACCCGGAGGTGCGTTACACCCCCGGCGGCCAGGCGGTCTGCGAGCTGCGCATGGCCACCAACGAGTCATGGACCGACAAGAACGGCGCGAAGCAGGAGCGCACCGAGTGGCATCGCGTCGTGGTGTGGGGCAAGCAGGCCGAGAACTGTGGCAAGTACCTGTCGAAGGGCCGCACGGCCTATGTCGAGGGGCGCCTGCAGACCCGGCAGTGGGACGACAAGGAAGGCAACAAGCGCTACACCACGGAGATTGTGGCTGATCGCGTCCAGTTCCTGGGCGGCGGTGGTGGCGAGCGTGCCGGTGGTGGTGGTGGCGAGCGTGCCGGCGGTGGTGGCGGTGGTGGCGGTGGGGCACCGCGTGGTGGCGGTGGAGGTGGGGGCGCGCCCAAGGGGGGTGGCGGTGGTGGTGATGATGCGCCGCCTCCGAGCGACGACTGGGGTGGTGGCGGCGGTGGTGGCGGGCGCGGCGGCGACGACGACATTCCCTTCTAGGCCCGCACGCGTTCTGGGTCATCGGGCTGGAAAGTTGTCCGATGACTCGGGAATGCGGAAGCTGTCCACAGCGTAGAGTCCCGCAGCGGGGGCCTGCGGGATGATGACGAAGACATCGCGAAAGCGTGGGTTGTGGATCGGGCTCCTGGTGATCGGGCTGGCCGGGGTGGGCGGCGTGCTGGGTGCGCGCTACCTGCGTGGGCCCCGGACGGCGCAGGCCCTGGTGTCGCGGCCGCCGGTGGCGACGGGGCCGAGCCAGCTGTCCGTGCAGTTGCGGGAGGTCGCCCGGGTGCTGGCGGGGCCGCTGCAGCGGGTGGCGGTGCCCGCTGCGCAGGGGCCCGAGGTGGTGTTCACCTTCGATGACGGCCCTGACCATGCCCTGACGGGGCAGGTGCTGGACACGCTGGCGGCGCACCGGGTGCGTGCGGTGTTCTTCGTCAATGGCAAGAACCTCGGCGGCAAGTCGGAGACCGCACAGGCGCGCCGGGCGCTGCTCCGGCGCGCGCACGCCGAGGGGCACCTCATCGGCAACCACACCCAGTCGCACCTGCACCTGTGTCAGATCAGCGAGGCGCGCGGGGCCGAGGAGATCGAGGCCAGCGAGCGCGCCATCGAGAAGGTCATCGGGTCACGCAGCGTGCTGTTCCGGACCCCGTATGGCGACAAGTGCTCGCGGGTGACCAAGGTCCTGGCGGCGGCGGGTGTGGAGCACACGCACTGGGACATCGATCCGCAAGAGTGGAAGACGCGGGACGCGGCGCTGGCCTTCAGCGCGGTGACCGGGCAGATCGCGCGCGCCGAGGGGCGGGTGATCGTGCTGATGCACGACATCCAGCCGGCCACCATCGCGGCGCTGCCCAAGATCCTGACCTGGATCGACGAGGAGATCGCGGCGCGCGCGCCGCAGGTGGCAGCCGCGGCCGACAAGGCGAAGCAGGGTACCGAGCTCGGTGTGCTGCGCTCGCACAAGCGCACCGGCAAGGCGGGGCTGGGGCTGACGGTGGCGGCGCCCGAGGTGCTGCTGGCCGCGAAGGAGCTGCCGATGCAGGTGGCGATCGCAGCGCCGATGGCGGTGCTGGCGGCGGCGATTCCGTAGGGGACGGACAAGCAGGGGACAGGGAACAGGGGACAGGGGTCGCTGCGCGACTCAGTCGATTCCGATGATCTGGGTCGCCCACTGGGCGATGTGGTTGTTGGTCGTCATGTCCTGGAAGGGCAGCCAGAACGGGACGCTGGAGGGGTCGCTGCCGGCGGTGGCCAGGCTGGGGTCGAAGGCTGCCATCCAGATCTGGGGCTTGCGCACGCCGACCAGCTCGATGCCGTAGTCGCGCTGCGATGAGAAGGTGAGGTACAGCAGCTTGCCGTTGGGGCCGTTGCGCTGCACGAAGGGGCTCCAGCGTGGCCACGAGTTGGCGCTGTTCGCGGCGCCGCTGGCGGCGGTCAGCTTGATCGGCATGCCGCCGCTCGACTTGACGACCCACAGCTCGGCGTTGCCGTTGTTGTACGAGGTCCCGGTGGCGCGGTTGAACAGCACCCACTCGCCGTCGGGCGAGAAGCTGGGGTAGTAGTTGTTCTCGCCCGCCGAGGGCACGATGGCGGTGCTGGTGTTGAAGCTGCCCGTGCTGTCGTTGGTGACGTAGATCGAGCCGCCGGTGTAGTCCCAGTCCGAGCCGGCGTTGCCCTTCTTGGTCCAGGTGATGGCGTGGCCGTCGGCCGACCAGTCAGGGTGGGTGCCCTGCCCGCCGCCCGGGATCTCGACGCCGCCCACGACCTGGCCGTTGGTCGGCCCCGCGGTGATGTCGTAGATCCTGAGCGCGCCGCCCTTGGCGGTCACCATGCGGGTGCCGTCGGGGTTCAACGAGGCGAAGTTCCACGCCACCCGGTTGACCGCCAGCAGCGCGGTCTTGTCCATCACGTTGAGCACCGAGGCCGGGCCGTCGCCGCCGTTGTAGGTGATCGCCATCTTGGTGCCGTCGCGCGACAGCGCGTGGCAGGCCACGCAGTGATCGTTCCGGCCGTCGTTGAACAGCGCGTTGCCATCATCCTTGGTGTAAAACGGCGCCGGCGGCGTCAGATCGCCGAAGCGGTGGCGGATGATGCCCTCCTGGCTGGTCGCGCCGGTGGCCGACCAGTAGTAGATCCCGCCGTTGACGACGTCCTTGCCGATGCTCAGGCGCACCGGGGTCGACACCCCGAGCTTGGACGGATCGGCGGTCAGCACCGCGCGCACGGTGATGGTGACGGTGTCGCCGGCGGTGCTGTTGGCGAGCGCGCTCCACTCGGCGGGCTCGATCGAGTAGACCCCGCCCAGCGCGCGCAGCACGTTGGTGTAGACCTTGATGCTGACGGTCGGACTGGTCAGCGCGACCTCGAACAGATCGGCGGGCCCGACCGACTTGCGCCACTGGATCTCCATCTGGCCCAGGTTCTTCGGCACCAGCGCGCCGTCGAGCGGATACACCAGCAGCGGCGCCAGCGACGGATCGACCGTGGTCGACGTGAACTTGGTTGGCGCGTCGGCCGGCGCGGTCGAGCCGCCGCTGGTCGACACCCGCACGCTCTCGTAGCGCAGCGTCAGCATCGCGGTGCCCGACACCGCGCCGCACGCCGCCGTCACCAGCGTGCTGCCGCCGCGATCGGTGACCGAGGTGTAGTGCCCGCCCGCGATGGTGCCCAGGCCCGCGTCACCCAGCGACCAGTCGCACAGCGCGGTCACGTCGGCGCTGCGACCGCCGGTGAAGGTGCCCATCACGGTGAACGCCTGCGTCGCCGCGACACCGCCCGTGGTCGTCAGCATCACCGACGCCGGCGCGACCACCACCGCGGTGATGCCGCTCAGCGCACCCCCACCATCTGCCTTGCTCCCGCCATCGCCGCCGCCACCACCGCTGCTCGGTCCGCAGCCAGCCGCGAGCAACGCGAGGCTCATCAGACAACCCACATGGCGCATCAGGCGCATGACAGCTCCTTCATCTACTGCTGCGCGTGGAGCGGCTCGACAGGGCCGCCACAGCTGCGCGCGCTCAGGCAGCGAATGTACAGCGTTCAGGGCCGAAATGCGTGCTAAAACCCGCGCGATGTTCGTCATCAGGGCGGCGCAGCGGGGTGATCTCGATCAGGTCCACGAGGTCGCCAAGCACCTCGACACGGTCAACTTGCCGGACGACCGCGAGGTGCTGACCCACATCCTCGACCTGGCCGAGCGCTCGTTCGCGGGCGAGGTCGAGACCTTCAAGCGCGAGTACATCTTCGTGCTCGAGGATCGTGACGCGCGTCGCATCATCGGGACCTCGATGATTCACGCCCAGCACGGCACCCGCCGATCCCCCCACGTCTACTTCGAGGTCGGCAAGGTCGAGCGCTACTCCGAGAGCATCGATCACTACGCGGTGCACCAGACCCTGCAGCTGAAGTACAACTACGATGGTCCGACCGAGATCGGCGGCCTCATCCTGTTGCCGGAGTACCGCGGGCGACCCGGGGCGCTGGGGCGCATGCTGTCGTACCTGCGCTTCCTCTACATCGCCATGCACCGCGAGCGCTTCCGCGACGTGGTGCTGTCGGAGCTCCTGCCCCCGCTGGAGGAGGATGGCACCAGCATCCTGTGGGAGGCGCTGGGCCGCCACTTCACCGGGCTGACCTACCAGCGCGCGGATCTGCTGTCGAAGGACAACAAGGAGTTCATCCGCGCCCTGTTCCCGCAGGAGACCCTGTACACCGCGCTGCTCCCGGTCGATGTGCGCGCGGTCATCGGTGTGGTCGGACCGGACACCCGCGGCGTGGAGCGCATGCTGCGCAAGATCGGCTTCGAATACGCCAGTCAGATCGACCCCTTCGACGGTGGGCCGCACTTCTCGGCGCGCACCGACGACATCACCCTGGTCAAGGCCGCGCGGCGTGCCCGCGTGAGCGCCGATACGCTCGGCGAGGGTGAGGGCAAGCCCGGGCTGGTGGCCTTCGAGCCCGGGACAGCCCCCTGGTTCCAGGCCGTGCAGGCTCCCATCGAGGTGGCGGACAGCGGCCAGGTCCGGCTGGGGGCGACCACCCGCGCCGAGCTGGGTGTCGAGCCCGGGCAAGAAGTGGCGCTGCTCCCGCTGTAGGCATATTCTGGGGTCATGGGGCTTTCGCGCATCGGGCTGCCGCTGGCGGTGGTCGCCGGGCTGGCGCTCGCCAGTACGGGCGCGAGGTCGGCGCGCGCGGAGGCGCAGCGCACGGCGGACGCGCCGCGCGAGGGCAAGGCGCGCACGGTGACGCTGGCCTGTGGTGACGATCTCGCCGCGACCATGAAGGTGCCCGCGGGCTGGACCGACGATCCGGTGCTGGCGGCGCGGGCGTCGAGCGCGGTCGAGGCGGTCGGCGCGGCGGGCGACGCCGTGGTGCACGGGCTGGCGCAGGCCTTCGCGGCGCCGGGTGGCGACGCCGTGCTGGTGCTGACCTGGGCCACCACGCCGGGCACCGCACCCGAGACGGCGACCGCGCAGGCGCGCGCCTTCGTCAGCGACTACAAACTGCGCGTCAAGCGCGGCATGGTCGGGCTCAAGGTCGTGCTCGCGTCTTCGAACGAGCAGGTGCGCGGCAACCGCGCCGACGCCCGCGTCGAGTGGTCGATCAAGAAGCACAAGCTGCGCGGCCTGACCCGCGCGCACGCGGTGGCGCTGGCGTCGACCGGGTTTCACGGCCTGTCGCTGCAGTGTGTCTACAACGAGAAGTCGGCGCAGCAGCGCCGGCCCGCCTGCGAGGCGGCGCTGGCCAGCCTGACGCTGTCGACGCCCAGCGTGATGCTGGCGCTCGAGGGCAAGGGCAGCGGGGCCGTTGCGACCGCGCGCACGCCGGTGCTGGCGCCGCCCAGGCCGCGCGAGGCCGCGCCTGCGGTCGTGATCGAGGACGCGCCGGGCGCCGAGGTCGAGCCCGGCGCGACCGGCGACGGGCCCGCGGGTCCGGCCTCGAACTGAAGCTGCGAGCGCTGGTACGGAACGGAACGGAGTGGCACCCCTCGAAGCTGGCGCTTCGAGGGGGCCAGATGCAGTAGACTCGCGCCGTCCATGCCCATGCCGGCCATGACCCAGGTGCCCTGTGGCTAGCGCGACGGTGCTGGTCGTCGATGACGAGCGCAACATCCGGCGTGCCCTGCGCATGGTGCTGGAGGGCGAGGGCTACGAGGTGCTCGAGGCCGGCAGCGCCGAGGAGGCCGAGCAGGTCGCGGCCGACAGCCCGCGCATCGACGTCGTCATCATGGACGTCAAGCTGCCCGGGCGCAGCGGGGTCGAGCAGCTGGAGCGCTTCAAGGGCGACGCCGAGCTGGAGGCCCCCATCATCATGATCTCGGGCCACGCCACCGTGGAGGACGCGGTGCGCGCGACCAAGTCGGGCGCCTTCGACTTCCTGGAGAAGCCGCTGGATCGCGAGCGCACCCTGGTGACGCTGCGCAACGCCCTGGAGCGGCGCGTGATCCAGCGCGAGGTCGGCGAGCTGCGCGCCGCGGTGCAGGGCCGCTGGGAGATGGTCGGGCGCAGCAAGGTGATGGAGGCGCTGTTCGGGCAGATCGGCAAGGTGGCGCCGACCAAGGGGCGCGTGCTGATCACCGGCGAGAGCGGCACCGGCAAGGAGCTGATCGCGCGCGCCATCCACAAGGCGTCGGCGGTCGCCAGCGGGCCATTCGTGAAGGTCAACTGCGCGGCCATCCCGGCCGAGCTCATCGAGAGCGAGCTGTTCGGGCACGAGCGCGGCGCCTTCACCGGGGCGACCGGGCGCAAGCGCGGCCTGTTCGAGGTCGCCGACGGCGGCACCATCTTCCTCGACGAGATCGGCGACATGACCGCGAGCGCGCAGGCCAAGGTGCTGCGCGTCCTGCAGACCGGCGAGCTGGTGCGCGTGGGCGGCGAGCGCACGTTCAAGATCGACACCCGGGTCATCGCGGCGACCAACAAGGACCTGACCCGCGAGGTCGCGGGCGGGCGCTTCCGCGAGGACCTGTTCTTCCGGCTCAACGTGGTGCCGCTGGTGTCGCCGTCGCTGCGCGAGCGGCGCGAGGACATCCCGCTGCTGGTCGATTCGTTCGTCGAGATCTGCTGCCGCGAGAACGGCTTTCGCAGGAAGCAGGTCGAGGCCACGGTGGTGACCGCGCTGGCGGCCGAGGACTGGCCGGGCAACGTGCGCGAGCTCAAGAACGTGATCGAGCGCCTGTGCATCATGAGCGAGGACGTCATCACGATGACGGATCTCGCCGGGATCTACGCGGGCGGACGTGGGCCGAGGATGCCGACGCAGCCGGGCGTGGGGCCCGCGGCGTCGGTCGCGAGTCCCGGCGCCGGCGCTGGCGCGAGCCTGGCAGGTGGCGAGGAGGGGGTGCTGGCCGCGCTGGGGGACGGGCCGCGCTTCGCCAGCATGACGCTGCGCGAGTTCAGGGACGAGGCCGAGCGCGAGTTCATCCGCGCCAAGCTGGACGCCAACCAGTGGAACATCTCGAAGACGTCGCAGATCCTGGGGATCGAGCGCACCAACCTGCACAAGAAGCTGCGCGCGCTGGGGATCACGAGGAATGGCGAGAAGCTGCCGCCCGAGTAGGTGGTGGGGGGCGCTCGCGCTGCTGCTGCTGTGCGCGGGCGGCGGCGGCGCTGCGGCGCAGGATGGGGGCGCCGCAGCGGACGATGGTGGGGTCGACGACAGCGAGGCGCGCTACTACGCCGCGGTCGAGGTCGCGACCGCGGGCGACCCAGCGGGGGCGGTCAAGGCGCTGATCGCCATCGCTGACGAGGCCCCGCAGGCGCACTTCGCGGATCACGCGCTGATGGAGGCGGCCCGGCTGCTGGAGCGCGAGCTCGGCGACCTGCCGGCGGCGCTGGCGCTGTACCAGCGCGTGCTGGCGAGCTATCCGCACGCGCGGGTGTCGCGGCTGGCCGGGCTGCGCGTCGAGTTCCTGAGCAAGAACATCGCGGGCGGGCCCGAGCCGCAGCGCGACTACCAGGCCGTGCTCGATGGCTATGCCGACCGGCCGCCGGCGCAGTCGATCCTGATGGTCGAGCAGCTGCTGGCGAAGTACCCCACCTATACCGGGGCCGATCGCGCCACGCTGTGGCTGGGCACGCAGTATGCCGTGGTCGGGCGCGAGCGGCAGGCGCTGGACACGCTGGCGCAGGTCATCGCGCGCTGGCCGACCTCGGAGTACGCGCCCCAGGCCTGGTATGCCATCGGCATGCTGCACCAGCGCGCCGAGCGCTGGGGCCGCGCCGCCGCGGCCTTCGAGCACATGCGCGACCACGGGCCGGCGATGTCGGGCGCCGCCGACGCCGCGCTGGAGGATCTGGCCAGGGTGCGGCGCTGGGCCCGCCTGTACCTGGCCGCGCTGGCGGCCATCGCGCTGTTCCTGCTGGTGCACGGGCTGCTCATCGCGCTGCCGCGCGGGCGGGCGGCGCGGCCGCAGTGGCTGCCCGTCGAGGTGCTGTTCTACCTGCCGCTGGGCGGGCTGTTCGCGCTGCTGGCGCACACCGAGAACCCGCTCATCCGGCGCGCCACCACCGCGATCGCCATCGGCGGGGCGCTGGTGACCTGGCTGGTGGCCAACGCGCTGCGCTGCCGGCCGGCGCGCCGGCTGTGGCCGCTGCGCGCGGGGGCGCATGGCGTGGCCGTCATCGTGGCAGTGCTCAGCATCGGTTATGCGTCGATCTACAGCCAGGGGCTGGAGCTGCAGCGCCTGGTCGCGGAGACGCTGCAGAACGGGCCGGAACAACATTGAAGCGCGCCTGCCGGCCATCGGGTAGATTTCTCGGGTGTTGAAGCGCTGGCGAGCACGGCGGGGACGCATCCTCGCGGTCAAGTGGGGCTACAACCCCAACTCCAGCTCACTCGGCGTCGACGTGACCTTCCTGCTGTTCGGCGCCATCGCCATCGCGCTGATGACACCGCTCATCGCGGTGTTCGTGCGCGCGCGGCGGTCGGCGCGCGACGCGACCCCCAAGGGCTGATGGGCGTCGGGCTGGGCACCCGCTGGCGCGCGTGGCGACGGGCGCGCCGGGCGCGGCGGACGTTCGGGGCGCCGCGCGGCTTCCGCGCCGAGCGCTTCGGGGGCATCGTGCAGACCGAGACGCCGCGCGCGCTGGTCTTCGTCGATCGCGCCTATGCGCGGCGCCTGGGCCATGACGGCGGCGCGCTGTGGGACGGGCCCGAGCCGGCGGCGACCGACGACGGCGGCAACATCATCAGCGCGCACCACCTGTCGGCGCCGCTGGAGGCGCACCTGCAGCTGACCAACCGCTGCGACGCCGGCTGCACCGGCTGCTACACCGGGGCCACGCCGCAGGGCGGGCCGGCCGAGTGGGGACGCGACGAGTGGCTGCGCGCGGTCGACGCGCTGGCCGACCGTGGCGTGCTGCACCTGGCGCTGGGCGGTGGCGAGTCCGCGGTGCTGCCCTGGCTGGGAGACATCGTGCGCCATGCGCGCGCGCGCGGCCTGGTGCCCAACCTGACCACCAGCGGCCTCACCCACGTGGACGAGCTGTGCGAGCTCGCGCCGCTGTTCGGGCAGATCAACGTCAGCCTCGACGGCGTCGGCGAGATCTATGCCCGGGTGCGCGGCTTCGACGGCTTCGCGCGCGTGGACGCCGCGGTGCAGCGCCTGCGCGCGTCGACGCCCCATGTCGGCGTCAACACCGTGGTCACGCGGGTCAACTATGACCACCTGGAGGACGTGTTTCGCTACTGCCGCACGCGCGGCCTCAGCGAGATCGAGCTCCTGCGCTTCAAGCCCTCGGGGCGCGGCGCCGGAGTGTTCGCCGAGCTGACCTGCAGCGACGCGCAGCACCGCGGGATCCTGCCGCTGGCGCTGCGGCTGGCGCGCCGCTACCGGCGCCGCGTGCGCATGGACTGCTCGTACACCCCGATGGTGGCGCACCACAGACCGGGCGCGCGCCTGATGCAGTGGCTGGCCATCTATGGCTGCGCGGGCGGCGACCTGCTGATCGGCGCCAAGGCGCACGGCAAGGTCAGCGCGTGCAGCTTCGCGGCGCCGCCGGCGGCCGGGCCCGACGTGGTCGGCCTGGGTGACTACTGGGACCGGCCCGAGGCCTTCGGCGCCTTCCGCAGCTGGCGCGAGGCCGCCGAGCCGTGCAGCTCGTGCGAGGTCCACGACCTGTGTCGCGGCGGCTGCCGCGTGGTGTCGGCGCACGTCTCGGGCAGCCTGGCCGCGCCCGACCCCGAGTGCCCGCGGGTGATCGACTGGCGGGCTGCACATCCAGCCAGCGCTCCGGCGCCCGGAGAGATTTCGACTCGACGCCGGCTGCCTGTTCTGGCCCACTGAGGCCATGAGTCGCCGCACCGTCTTCGTGCTGTCGGACGCCACCGGTGAGACCGCCGAGAAGGTCGTGCGCGCGGCGCTGCTGCAGTTCGCCGATGTCCCGGTGTCGCTGCGCCTGTATCCGCGCGTGCGCAACGAGGTCGAGATGCGAGAGATCGTGCTGCGCTCACGCGAGGCCGGCGCGCTGATCGTGTTCACCCTGGTCAACGCCGACGCGCGCGAGCAGCTGTGGCGCATCTGCCAGGAGGAGAGCGTCGAGCCGGTCGACATCATCGGCTCGCTGATGACGCGGCTGTCGGGCTACCTGGAGGCGCGACCGTCGGGCGTCCCGGGCCTCTTGCACGCGGTCAGCGACGAGTACTTCAGGCGCGTCGACGCCGTCGACTTCACGGTCAAGAACGACGACGGCGCCGAGCCGCGCAACCTGCCGCGCGCTGACCTGGTGCTGGTCGGGGTGTCGCGCACCTCGAAGACGCCGCTGTCGATGTACCTGGCGCAGAAGGGCTACAAGGTCGCCAACGTGCCGCTGGTGGTCGGGCTCGACCCGCCGCCGGAGCTGTTCGGGCTGCCGCAGCACCGCATCTTCGCGCTGACCATCCAGATCGAGGCCCTGGTCAAGATCCGCCAGGTACGCCTGAAGCACCTGGGTCTTCCCCCGGATACGGGCTATGGCATGCGGCAGCACATCGCAGCCGAGATCGCGAGCGCCAACGAGCTGTATCGCAAGCATCCCGAGTGGCCCGTGCTGGACGTCACCAACCGCGCCATCGAGGAGACGGCCTCCGACATCCTGCGCCTGCTGGGCGAGCGCAGCGGGGCGACCACCGCGTAAGGCTGACGCGGCAGGCAACGTTTACCTGCCATGCGAACCAAGCGGATGACGGCGGTGCTGGCGGGCGCGCTGGCGATGATGGCGGCGGCGGCGGTGGTGGGTGCGGGGGGCCGGGTGGCGCAGGCCGAGAGCGTGCGGCTGCCGCGCGCCGAGGTCAACGTGGGCACCTTCCTGGGCAGCTACGCGGTCGGCGACGCCAAGGGCTTCACCGGCGGCGTGCACGCCGGGGCGGGCTGGCGGCTGGGCAACCTGCTGGTGCTGGGCGAGGGCACGCTGCTGCGCGTGGGCGACAGCGATGACGACAAGGATCCGGTGCAGGGCACCATGACGCGGCTCGGGCTGACCGGGCGCTACTCGCTGTTCACCGGCGGCGAGCGCGAGGTCAGCGTCGACGTCTGGGTCGAGGCCGGCGTCGGGCGCGAGCTCATCACCTGGGACGGCGGCGGCGAGCTGGGCCGTGACGACTATGCCTTCGGCTTCGGCATCCAGCCGCGCTTCAGGAAGCGCCCGTCGTACGACGGCAGCAGCAGCAGCAGCGAGCGCCAGAGCCAGTTCGGCTACCTGCTGGCGCTGCGCATGTTCGTGGCCAACGACCCGGGCGTGAACAAGCTGACGGTGCCGACCTGCGCCGGCCCCTGCGATCGCCCGACGCGCGGCGGGCGCGACATCGGCTTCCTGTTCAACTGGTCCTTCACCTTCGGCAGATAATCGGGTACACGCGGAGCGTGAAGACGCTCATCCTGACCCAGCGCGACGTCGCCTCGATCCTCACCATGGAGGCGGCGGTGCCGGCCGTCGAGCGCGCCTTCGCCGCGCACGGCCGCGGCCAGGCCATCATGCCCGCCAAGGTGTACCTGCCGCTGGAGGACTTCGGCGGAGACTTCCGCGCCATGCCGGCCTACTTCGAGGGCTCGGCGGGGGTGAAGTGGGTCAACTCGCACCCGGGCAACCCGGCCAAGCACGGGCTGCCGGCGGTGCGCGGCGTCTTCATCCTGTCCGACCCGGCGACCGCCGCACCGCTGGCGGTGATGGACGCGACGCTGCTGACCGCGTATCGCACCGGCGCCGCGGGCGCGGTGGCGTCGCGCGCGCTGGGCAAGAAGGGGCCGAAGACGCTGGGCCTCATCGGCTCGGGCGTGCAGGCGCGCGTGCTGCTGTCGGCGCACCGCGTGGTGTTCCAGGGCCTCGAGGTCCTGTGCGCCGACAAGCAGGCCGACGTGGCGCAGCGCTTCGCCCAGCAGCTCGGTGGCCGCGCGGTGTCGCTCGAAGAGGCCAGCGCGTGCGACATCATCTGCACCGCGACGCCCAGCCGGGCGCCCATCGTGATGCGCGAGTGGGTCCGGCCGGGCACCCACATCAACGCCATGGGCGCCGACGGCCCCGGCAAGCAGGAGCTCGACCCGCGCATCCTGGTCGACGCCATGGTGGTGATCGACGACTGGCACCAGGCCGTCGAGAGCGGCGAGGTCAACGTCCCGCTGCACACCGGGGCCTACGCCAAGGGCAAGATCCACGCGACCCTGGGCGAGGTCATCGCCGGGTTGCGCCCAGGTCGCAAGGGCGACGAGATCACGGTGTTCGACTCGACCGGGCTGGCCATCCAGGACGTGGCACTGGCGCGGGTGGTCTTCGACGCCGCCAAGACGCGCGGGATCGGGCAGGCGGTGGAGCTGGTCGCGGGGGCGTAGCGCTGTGGCGGAGCAGCCCTCCACGGTGCTGGTCGGGATTGCGCGCGGCGAGGGCGTGGTCGCCGGGGAGGCCAGCCTTGACGCGGGCGACGGCCTCCGCCGCGAGCGTGGCGCGGCGAGGTTCGAGGTCGAGACCGAGGCCGGGGTCGCCGTGGTCGAGGTCGGCGCGGCGGACTTCTTGCCCGAGCGCGAGCTGCGTGACCAGTGGGGCGATCTGGAGAGCCAGCCGCTGGCCAGCCTGGTACGCGGCCACGCCCCGGGGCCGCATCGCAAGGTGACGGTGACCGGGGCAGTGGTGTCGGCCGGCGACCGGGTCGTGGTCCATGGCGTGGTGCTCGAGAGCCGCTTCGCCGGCGGCGGCGATGGCGACGGGGGTGGCTATCGCTCGGCCGCCCGCTCGGTGCCGCAGCGGGTCCAGGCCGTCGTGATCGGCGTCGGCTCGGCCGCCGAGGCGGCCATCGCGGCGCACCTCGAGCAGCAGGCCGAGCGGGCGCGCCTCGCTGACACCAGGCTGCGACGCCAGCGCGCCGCGCAGGCCGAGGCCCGGCGGGACCGCGGGCTGGTGCGCAGAGACCGCGTCAGCGTCGTCACCGTGGTGCTGATGCTGGCCTTCGTGCTGGGGCTGGGCGCGCTGGGCGCGCTGGTGCGGCCCCCGCGCGGGACGCTGAACTTCGGCGCGGTCGCGGCCGGCGCGCTGGCGCTGTTCGGGTGGCTGCTGGCGACCCAGGCGCAGCCGGCGCTGCACCTGGCCGACGGCGACGACAGCCAGAGCTCCACGACGGGCAGTGTGGTCCTCACCATGGTCCTGCTCGGCGTGCTGGTCCTGGGCACGCTGACGCTGATCAACTGGGGCCAGCGGGGCAAGGGCGGCAAGCGGGTCGAGGTCAGCCACGTCGTGTTCTGGGGCTGGTGCGCCATGCTGACGTTCATCGCGGTGGTCAGCTGGCTGACCACGCGCCGCTTCCGGATCATCGCGCGCACGCTGCTGTCCGCGCCGCCGCTGTCCGCTGCGCCGGAGGACCGGACCTGGGGCGCGGTCGAGGGCGCGTTCAGGCCGCGGGCTGGGAGCCGCCTGCTGCCCGTGCTCGACACCGGGGCCGCGCTGGCGCTGCACGTCCGCGCCAGCAAGGACGGCACCGGCAAGCACGCCTGGAGCGGCAAGGTCGACAGGCTCCGGGTCGAGTCCGGCTTCGAGATCGAGACGCCCGGCGGGGTGGTGGGGTGCGCGACCGCGCAGGCGTTGTGGTGCTCGGTCGCGGGGCTCGAGCGCAAGGACACCACCAGCAAGCCGCCGACCACCGACACGGTCACGCTCATCGGGACCGACACCCGCGTGCTGGTCGCGGGCCGCTTCATGGCCGGCGCCGGCCAGCTGGCGGCGACCGGCACGGAGTCGCTCCTGATGTTCGCGGTGCACGAGCCCGACGACGCGCGCGCGGTGCTGCGCCGCCTGCTGCGCCGCTACTGGCTGGCGATGACGCTGGTCATCGCGGCGCTGCCGCTGCACGTGCTGCTCGGCAGCTGGGCCCGCGGCTGGTGGTAGTGCCCAGCAGGATGACGGGGAGGACGAGGCCTGGACCGGCAGCGCAGCCTGTTCCAGCTTGTCGCCAGCCGTGCCGCGGCGGCATCATGGGCGGGCGTGGGCTATCGCAACGACCAGGACGCGCTGCGGGCGAGGGCTGATGGGCTGGAGCGGGAGCTCGGGCAGGTCAAGGCCGAGCTCGAGAAGGTGCTGCACGAGACCAAGGGGGACCTGGTCAAGCGGCTGCGCGGTGAGCTGGCGGCGGCGCTCGAGCTGCAGAAGAAGACCCAGCGCCAGCTCGACGAGCTGCGCTCGGCGGCGCGGGTGTTCGACGTCGCGGCGCTGCGCACCGAGGCGGCGACGGCGCGGCGCGAGCTCAAGCAGCTGCGCGACCAGATCGCCACCGAGCGGGCGGCGCGCAGCGCGCGGCTGGGGGTCGACGCGGGGCCGGCGCAGCGCGCGGCGGGCACGGCGTTCGACGCGCGCAAGGTGTGGGAGGCGGCCAAGGCGGCCTACGACGCCGGCGACCTCGACCAGGCCGAGGAGCTGTGCCGCGAGCTGCACGAGTATGGCATCGAGGGCCGCCACCTCCGGCGCGCCGACGTCTACCTGATGCTGGGACGCATCCTCTTGAAGAAGCGCGGCCCCACCGAGGCCATGGAGATGTTCGGGCGCGGCCTCACGCTGGAGCCCTACCACGAGCGCCTGCGCAAGGCGATGGACGAGGTCAGCAAGCGCTGATGGACTACCGGCGCGACTATGACGCCCTGCGGGCGCGGGTCGACGGGCTGGAGCGCGAGCTCGCCGAGCTGCGCACCGAGCTGGAGGCGGCGCGGGCGGGGGCCGGGGCGGCCGGCATGAAGAGGCTGCGCGACGAGCTCGCGGTCGCGCGCGCGGCGCTGGCCGGGACGCAGCGAGAGCTCGCGGCGCTGCGCGAGGCCACCCGCGGGGTCGACGTGGCGGCGCTGCGCAAGGAGGCCACCGCGGCGCGGCGCGAGCTCAAGGCGCTGCGCAAGCGGCTTGCGACCGACCACAGCGGACGCCAGGCACGCATCGACGCCGCCGAGGCGGCCGCGGCGACCGCCGCGGTCGAGACCCGGCGCAGGACCGCGGCCCAGGCCAGCGTCGCCAGCGCGCGCAAGCCGGCAGGGGCGCTGGGCAGCCGCGCCCTGCTGACCATGGCCAACGAGGCCTATGTCCGCGGCGATCTCGATCGCGCGCAGGGGCTGTGTCGCGAGCTGCTCGAGCGCACCGGCCTGGCCGGCGCCGACTTCAGCCGCGCCACGGTGTACCTGCTGCTGGCGCGCATCCTGGTCGACAAGAAGCGGCCCAACCAGGCCATCGAGATGCTCGGTCGCGGCCTGATGGCCGAGCCGCACCACGCCAAGCTGCGCGAGGCCATGAACGCGCTGACCAGGAAGCAGCGCTGAGCGCTCAGCGGTAGGGGCGACCGCTGCCCGTCGGCTGCTCGGCGAGGTCACACAGCGCGGACAGGCGCGCCTCGAGCTGGTGGGCGCTGGCGACGATGGCGTCCACGGTCAGCACCAGCGCGCCACGCTCGTTCTCGAGCCGGCAGGGTGCGCCGCCGCTGGCGAGGGCGAGGGCAGCGGCGGCCATGAGCCGGCACAGCTCGCGCACGTCGGCGCGATCACCTGCGCGAGCGCGCTCCTGTCCGTGGAGCTCGAAGATGAAGCGATCGACCGTCACGGTGCGCTCGGCGTCGACGAACAGCGTGGCCTCGAGCAGCGCCCCCGCGCGCGCCCGCGGCGCCCGGAGCGACAGATGCGGCCGCTTCGGGGTCAGCAGGACCATGACGGCCTTCTGGGGTCAGCCCAGGGCGATGGTCAAGAGGATGATGATGATGACCAGCAGGACCAGGCCGCCGGCCAGCGAGACGGTGCCCTTGATCATGGTGTTCTTGTCGCGGGCGTACTTCTCGGCCTTGAGGTGCTCGATCTCGGCCTCCAGGCCGTTGATGCCGCGGCGGATGGTGTCGACGCGCTCGTACAGCGGCTTGAGCTCGGGCTTGTCGACCCGGTGCAGGTTGACCATGGTGCCCAGGGTGACGTGGTGGCGCGCGATCTCGCGCTCGGCGTTGGCGCGCTGGGTCGACTCCTGGTTCTGCTGCGCGGTGATCTCGCCGATGATCTGATCGTGGTGGCGCTGCGCCGCGACCACGGCGGCCTTGGCGTCGGCCTCCTCCTTCTGGGTCGAGTCGAAGTTGCGCTCGGCCTCGCTGAGCGGCTTGGCGATCTCGCCCATGGCGCGCTGCGCGGCGTCGCGCGGCCCCTCCAGGCGGCGCGCCTCGTTGCGCAGCGAGTCGGCCTCGCGGCGGTGGGCGGCGCGCACGGCGGCGTCCTCGGCGCGCCCGGCGGAGGCCTCCTTGTCCTCGGACGACCGGTGGTAGGCCTTCATCTTGCCTTCCAGCTGGCCGACCTCGTCGCGCAGCTTCTGCCGCTGATCCTGCAGCGCGCGCAGGGTCTTCTCGGCGCCGTTGTGGGCCGACAGCTTGCCCGCGTGCACGTCCTTGAGCTGCGCGATCTGCTCGGAGAAGCGGTCGTCCTCCTTGGCGCGCTTGTCGGCCAGCCCCTCGAGCTGGCCGGCGGCGCCGTCGCGGCGCTGCTCGGCCGCGTTGATGGCGCGCATCTCCTCGGCGAACGCCGGCAGGTCGAGCTTGAGCTCGCACGCCGTCTTGCCCAGCATCCCGAGCACACCGTCGAGCGACTCCTGCTGCGAGACGATGTCCTTCTGCATCCACTTGATGGCGCGCCGCCGCTGCGACACCGCGCGGAAGACCTGGATGACGTACCAGGCCAGCTTGAACGGGTTGCCGGCGTTGGGCACCCGCGGCATCGGCATCACCTTGGCGTGCCGCGTCTCCAGGATGGGCAGCGCGGCCTCGGGGGCCAGCGGCTCCTCGCGCCTGGGGGCGCCGCGCGGGCGTGCCAGGTTGGGCACGCTGCCGGTGGCGTCACGGATCGCGGTCGGGGTGTGCAGGTGCTCGAAGCCGTCTCCCGACGGCGGCGGCGGCAGCGGCACCGGGCCGGTGCCGGGGGTGCGCGCGCGTTCGAGCTTGACCGGGACGCCACCGCTGTCGGCGGGGGTGGCGTCCGGGGTGCGGCGCGGCATCGGCGCGGCGGTCGGGCGCGCGCTGAGGGGTAGCTGCGCCGGCGCGGCTGGCGGCGGCAGCGCTGGCTCGGTCATGCGCGGCGGCGCCTGCATGCGGTCGGTGCCGATGGTGCCCAGGCTCAGCGTCAGCGGTTTGTCGTTGCCCGAGCCCTGGCGCGTCGAGGTCACCACCACGGCGCCCAGGGTGCTGGTGGCGACGCGGGCGGCGCTGCTGGCCGGCGCGGGCGCGGGCGCGGGCGCCGGCGCGGGCGCGGGCGCGGGCGCGGGCGCGCGGGGCGCGGCGGGGGCGCGGGTCGCCACCGGCGCCGCGGCGGGCGCCAGTGCCGGTGTCGGTGCGGCCGGCGGTGGTGCCGGCGATGGCGCCCCGCGCTGCGGCACGCTGGAGGTGATGATCAGCGGGGCCGACTGCGCCGCGGGCGCCGGGCTGGGCACCGTGGCGGGTCCGCCCCCGCCGAGCTGGAAGCGGGTGGTGGGAGGGCGCGCGTGCGATGGCGACGGCGCCAGGGTGGGATCCGCCCGCTTGATGCCCGGACGCCTGGGCGCCGGGGGCAGCCGCTTGCCGCACTGCGCGCAATGGGTGCCCTCGTCGGTATTCTCCTGCGCGCAGAACGGACAGAACCGCATCGGAAGCCCCGAAGTTAGCACACGGCCACCCGCTCGGGGCGCTCGACGACGCGGCGCCGGCGCGGCTACTCGCTCGCCAGCACGCGCTCACGCGGGACGCGCAACGCTGCGAGATCCTGACGCAGAACGTGCGCGTGTTGCTCGCGCACGAAGGCTGTGACGTCCTCGATGGCGATGATCCACTCGCGACCGTAGCGGCGCAGGATGTCGCCACGCATGCCGAGCTGGATGGCGCGGCGCTCGGTGGGGGCGCCGTAGGGATCGTGGTCGGGATCCCACTGCACGCGCACGTCGGCCTGCTCGCCGGCGCGCCTCCACTCGGCCTCGGTGGCCAGCCCCGAGGCGCCGAAGCTGGACGCCACCGCGGCGGCGCGGATGGCGTCGAAGCCAGCGCGGCGCAGGGTGACGGCGAGGACGACCTCCTGGCCCTCCTTGGTGGCCCAGCCGCAGCGGTACATCATCCAGAGGAAGTTGGGCTTGATCCAGCTCATGCGCGCATAGCTGAAGTCGCCGCCGAAGTGGCCATGCTGGGCGGCGAAGTGCCCGATCGACGGGCGATAGGCCTGGTACACCACGACGCGCTCGGCGTCATGCTGGCTGAGGATGTGGCGGCCGCGCTGCGGCCAGGCGGCGACGGCGTCCAGATACGGTTCTGTCTCGATCGACTTCATGATGCCGAGGACGATAGTGTGTTATTCACACTTAGTCAAGAGGCATCCTCATTTCGCCTCGAACGCGAGGGCCCCATCCACCAGCGTCAGCGCGACCTTGGCCGCCAGCAGGTGCGCCGGCGACAGCGCCGCCTGGCCCTTGGCGGGCGCTTCGATCACCGTCACATCGGCCGCGAAGCCGGGCGCCAGCCGACCACGCGTGGCCTCCTCGAAGGCCGCGTAGGCCGGCGCCGTGGTGAAGGCCGCCAGCGCCTCGTCGATGCTCAGACGCTCGGCGGGATACCAGCCGCCGTCGGGGGCACCGGTGCGATCCTGCCGCGTGGTCGCCGCGTAGAGGCCTGCCAGCGGGGTGGCTTCCTCGACCGGGAAGTCGCTGCCGCCGACGATCCGACCGCCCCCAGCCAGGATGCTGCGCCAGGCGTAGGCGCCGCGCACCCGCGCCGGGCCCAGGCGCGCCTCGGCCCACGGCATGTCGCTGGTGGCGTGCACCGGCTGCATCGCGGCGAGCACGTCCATGGCGCCAAAGCGGGGCAGATCCTCGGGCGCCACCACCTGGGCGTGCTCGACCCGCCAGCGCAGCTTGCGCACCACCGGCGCGGCCTCCAGCACCGCCGCATAGGCGTCCAGCACGTCGCGGTTGGCGCGGTCACCGATGGCGTGCACCCCGATCTGCCAGCCGTGCGCCAGCGCGCCCCGCGCGACCTCCTCGATGCGCGCGCGGGTCGTCAGCACCAGGCCGCTGTTGCCCGGGTCATCGGCATAGTCGGCCAGCAGCGCCGCCCCACGCGAGCCCAGCGCGCCATCGGCGTACAGCTTGATCCCGCCCAGCTTGAAGCGCCCCGGGCCCCGCTCCGGCTCGCGCGCCAGCGCCCGCTCGACCGCGCCCGCGCGCGGCCCCTGCTGCTCGTCCTCGACGAAGCCATACACCCGCAGCGGCAGCTTGCCCGCCGCGGCCAGGCGCCGGTACACCGCCGCGGTCGGCTCGTCGACGCCCATGTCGTGCACGCCGACCAGGCCGACCTCGAGACAGGCGCGCGCACCGGCCAGGATCCAGCGCTCGAGGGTGGCGTCGTCCGCCTCGGGGACCACGCGCGCCACCAGCTCCATGGCGTTGTCGACCAGCACGCCGGTCGGTTCACCCGCGGCGTCGCGCTCGATCAGGCCGCCCGGAGGATCCGCCGTGGTCCGATCGATGCCAGCCCGCTTCAGCACCTCCGACGAGACCCACGCCGCGTGCCCGTCGACCCGACGCAGGATCACGGGCGCACCCGGGGCGGCCGCGTCCAGCGAGGCCCGGGTCGGAAACGCCGCCGGCGTCCACAGGTTCTGGTCCCAGCCGCGCCCCTGGATCCACGCCCCCGCTGGCAGCCGCGCCGCCGCCGCGCGCACCAGGTCGGCCACCGCGGCCTCGCTGACGACCCAGCGCAGCGCCAGGATCTCCAGCGACCGCCCCAGTCCCCCCAGGTGGGCATGACCGTCGACCAGTCCGGGCAGCACCACGCGCCCCTTCAGCTCGATCACCCGCGTCGCCGGCCCGCGCCGCGCCAGCACCTCCTCGCCGCCCAGCGCCACCACGCGCCCGCCGTCGATGGCCACCGTGCGCGCCCGCGGCCGCGCCGGATCCATGGTCCACACGTCACCACCATGCAGGATCAGCTCCACGCCCCGCCCTCCCCTGCGCTGCCCCGCACCACACCCCGCGCTGGCCACCGCCAGCCCGAGCACTGCCACGAGCCCTGCCCGCATGTCTGCCCCTCGCTGCCGTCAGCTTGCATGATCGACCCCGTCGCGACGCCGCCTCAGCTGGTGATGACCGTGCGGATGACCTCGCCGGCCTCCATGGCCCGGAAGGCCTCGTTGATGGCGTCCAGCTTCAACGTCCGCGACACCATCGACGAGATGTCGAACCTCCGCGTCTCGATGAGCTCGATGAAGCGCGGGAAGTCGCGCCGCACCTGTGCCGAGCCGTACTTGCAGCCCTTGACCGTCTTCTGCTCGAAGAAGATGCCGAAGGCCGGCAGCTGGAACTGCGCCTCGAAGCGCGCCATGCCGACGATGATCACCTCGCCACCACGCCGCGCCAGCCGGTACGCCGTCTGCATCGTCTCGGGCAGTCCGATGACCTCGAAGGCATAGTCGGCCCCGCGTCCCCCGGTCAGCGCCTGCACCTGCGCCACCGGGTCGCCCTTGGCGGGATCGACCGCATCGGTCGCGCCCAGCGTCAGCGCCACGTCGCGCTTCAGGTGCTGCGGGTCGACGGCGATGATGCGACTGGCGCCCGCGATGCGCGCGCCCTGGATGACCGCCTGCCCGACGCCGCCGCAGCCCAGCACCGCCACCGTCGCGCCCGGCTTGACCTTGGCGGTGTTCAGCGCCGCGCCCACGCCAGTGGTCACGCCACAGCTGATCAGCGCCAGCTGGGCGTCGGCCAGCTGGGTCTCGACCTTGACCACCGAGGCCTCGTCCACCGTCATCACGTCAGCGAACGTGCCCAGCCCGGTCATGCACATGTACATGCCGCCGCCAGGTCGCGTGCCGCGCGCCTGCATCGTGATCTCGTTCTCGCGCTCGCACAGCTCCGACTGCTCGCGCAGGCAGTACCAGCACGCGCCGCACGACGGCACGAACGACGCCACCACGCGATCGCCCTTCTTCACGCGCGACACCTTGGCGCCGACCTCGACCACGCGCCCCGCGGCCTCGTGCCCCAGCACCATGCCCGGCGGCAGCGGCACATAGCCGCGCATCAGTGACAGATCCGAGTGGCACACCCCGCTGGCGCCGATCTCGACCACGACGTCGCGCGGCCCGGGCGGGTTGGGCGTCAGTTGCTCGATGGCAAGTGTACCGGCATCTCCGGTGTAGAGCGCGGCTCGCATGCGACCTCCTCGAAGGAACTGCGGTTCCGTCCGGCGTACTTCAGCGGTATACTACTGCGTTACCGTGCTTGGCCTCTGCGGCGGCGCGTGGTACGTGAATCCTCGTCATGAACGAGCTGATGAAGGGCGCCCTGCCCAATATTGTCGCGGCCATCGGCCACACGCCGATCGTCAAGCTGCACACCGTCGCGCGCCATGTGAAGGCGTCGATCTACGTCAAGTGCGAGTACCTGAATCCGGGTGGCTCCATGAAGGATCGCGTCGCGCTCAACATCATCCAGGATGGCGAGCGTCGCGGCCTGCTCAAGCCGGGGTCGACCATCATCGAGGCCACCAGCGGCAACACCGGCGCCGGACTGGCCCTGGTCGGCGCCATCCGCGGCTACAAGTCGATCTTCGTCATGCCCGACAAGATGGCGGCCGAGAAGATCGCCTCGCTGCGCGCGTTCGGCGCCAAGGTCGTGGTCTGCCCGACCGCGGTCGAGCCCGAGGATCCACGCTCCTACTACATGACCGCCAAGCGGCTGGTCGCCGAGACGCCGGACTCGTTCTACGCCAACCAGTATCACAACCCGGCCAACCCCGAGGCGCACTACGTCAGCACCGCACCCGAGATCTGGGAGCAGACTGGCGGCGAGATCGACACCTTCGTGGCCGGCATGGGCACCGGCGGCACCATCTCGGGCTGCGGCAAGTACTTCAAGGAGAAGAAGCCGGGCTTCAAGGTGGTCGGCGTCGACCCCATCGGCTCGCTGTACTACGAGTATGTCAAGACCGGCCGCCTGACCAAGCCGTTCTCGTACGCGGTCGAGGGCATCGGCGAGGACTTCCTGCCGTCCACGATGAACCTCAAGATCATCGACGAGATCGTCCGGGTCGACGACAAGGAGTGCTTCCTCATGACGCGCGAGCTGACCCGCGTCGAGGGCCTCTATGTCGGCGGCTCGTGCGGCGCCGCGGTCGCCGGCGCCATCAAGTATGCCGAGGCCACCGGGCGCAAGGAGAACATCCTGGTGCTGCTGCCCGACAGCGCGTCGAAGTACCTGTCCAAGATCTTCAACGACGAGTGGATGCGACAGAACGGCTTCCTCGATCAGGAGGATCCGCTGGGCACCGTGGCGCACATGCTGCGCGCGCGCCCCGAGCGCGAGGTCATCTCGGCCAAGCGCGGCATGACCATCCGCGCCGTCATCAACCTGCTCAAGCAGCACGAGATCTCGCAGGCGCCGGTGATGTCCGACGACGGCCGGCTCGACGGCATCGTGTCGGAGTCGGACCTGCTCAAGCACCTCCTGTCGAGCGACGCCCGCATCGACGGCCCCATCGACCCGCTGGTCGAGGCCGACTATGCGACGGTCACGCCCGACACCAAGGTCGCCCTGCTGCGCAGCATCTTCAATGACGCCAAGCTGGTCGTGGTCAAGGACAAGGCTGACGACCTCATCGGCCTGATCACCAAGATCGACCTCATCGAGTACCTGGCCGCGCGCCGGTCCTAGAACTCCCCCAGGAGCACGCAATGGCTGAGCATCGCATCGAGACGCTGGCGATCCACGCCGGCCAGTCGCCCGATCCGACCACCGGCGCCATCATGACGCCGGTGTACCTGACGTCGACCTATGTGCAGGACGGCCCCGGCAACCACAAGGGCTTCGAGTACTCGCGCACGCAGAACCCGACCCGCTTCGCGCTGGAGGCCAACCTGGCCGCGCTCGAGGGCAGCGGCGTGCAGGGGCTGTGCTTCGCGTCGGGGCTGGCGGCGTCCACCACGGTGCTGCACATGCTGTCGGCCGGCGATCACGTGGTCTGTGGCGACGACCTGTACGGCGGCACCTATCGCCTGTTCGAGCGCGTGATGCGGCAGTGTGGCCTCGACTTCACCTATGTCGACCCGACGCGGCCGCAGGCCTTCGCCGACGCCCTGCGCCCCAACACCAAGCTGGTGTGGATCGAGACCCCGACCAACCCGATGCTCAAGCTGTGCGACATCGCCGCGGTGGCCGAGCTGGTGCGCGGTCGCGCCCTGCTCGCGGTCGACAACACCTTCATGACGCCGTACTTCCAGCGCCCGCTGACGCTGGGGGCCGACATCGTCGTGCACTCGATGACCAAGTACCTGAACGGCCACTCCGACATCGTGGGCGGCGCGGTCATCGTCAAGGACCAGGCGCTGCGTGATCGGCTGGCCTTCCTGCAGAACGCCATCGGCGCCACCCTGGGCGCGTTCGACTCCTTCATGGTGCTGCGCGGCACCAAGACGCTGCCGGTGCGCATGGATCGCCACGCCGCCAACGCCGCCGAGCTGGCCGGCTGGCTGTCGAGCCACCCCGAGGTCGAGAAGGTGATCTACCCCGGCCTGGCCTCGCACCCGCAGCACGACCTGGCCCGGCGCCAGATGCGCGGGTTCGGCGGCATGATCAGCATGGTGGTCCGCGGCGGCCTCGAGCGCGCGCGCGCCTTCCTGAAAGCGTGCCAGATCTTCGCCTGCGCCGAGAGCCTGGGCGGCGTCGAGTCGCTGATCGAGCACCCCGCCATCATGACCCACGCGTCGATCCCGGCCGAGCAGCGCGCCCGCCTGGGCATCGACGACGGCTTCATTCGCATCAGCGCCGGCATCGAGCACGTCGACGACCTGCGCGCCGACCTCGAGCAGGCCTTCAAGGCGCGTTGAGGGTGACGGTGCTAGCCTTCAGGCCATGAAACGTTTGCCCTGGAGGCAGCTCATCGCGGGTGCGGTCGGTGGCGCGGCTGGTTATGCCTACTACTTCTTCATCGGCTGCCACACCGGCTGAGCCTGGAAGAGCAACCCCTACTTCACTCCGCTGTACGGGGTGGCGCTGGGGGTGCTCCTGATCGGCGGTCGCCGATCGAAGACTTGACGACGATCAAATCCGACCCCCGCAGGGGTATTCTGGTGGAATGAGGCCTTCCATCGCTTGGCTTGCAGTCCTGACGGCCACCCTGGCCAGCCCCCGCTTCGCCCGCGCCGCCATCACCCAGCCAGGCTTCACCGAGACGCAGTGGGGCTTCACCACCGGCGATCTCGATGGCATCGCCTGGGCCCCCGATGGCTCGGGCCGCCTGTTCACCATCCACAAGGGCGGCGCCGTGCGCATCACCAAGCTGATGCCGGCGGGGACCTCGATGCTGGTGCCGACGCCGTTCGCGACCATCACGCCGATCTACACCGGCAGCGAGTGCGGCCTCATCGGCATGGCCTTCGATCCCGACTTCACCAGCAACCACTATGTCTACTTCTTCGTCACCGTCTCCAGCAGCGAACAGCAGATCATCCGCTACACCGCCAACGGCGACGTCGGCATGGACAAGACCGTGATCGTGCCCGGCCTGCCCACCGCGGGCGCCAACCATGACGGCGGCGCGGTCGCCATCGGCCTGGACGGCAAGCTGTACTGGTCGATCGGCGACCAGGGCGGCGGCACCGGTGTCGACGCCAACCTGACCTCGCTGGCGTCCAAGGTCGGGCGCGCCAACCGCGATGGCAGCAAGCCCAGCGACAACCCGTTCGACGACGGCGCCGGCCCCAACAACGACCTCATCTGGGCGCGCGGTTTTCGCAACCCGTTCACCATGACCTTCCAGCCCAGCACCGGCGCGCTGTGGCTGAACGTGGTCGGCACCAGCTACGAACAGTCCTTCGTGGTCGCGCGCGGCGATCACGGCGGCTGGAACGACTTCGAGAACAACCAGCCCGCCGGCTTCATCGTGCCCGCCATCAAGTACCGCACCGGCGACCTCGAGGAGTTCAGCCTCGCGGCGGCGCCCATGGGCGCGGTGCGCAGCGGCGGCGTGGTCACCTTCCGCACCACGAATCGCCACGGCCTGCGCAAGGGTGAGAAGGTCACCATCAGCGGCGTCACCGACGCCTCGTTCAACGGCTCGTTCTATGTCGACACCGTGGCCATCGCCCCGGCGACCACCACCTTCACGGTCGTCCAGGCGGGTGCCGACGCCACCTCGGGCGCCGGGCGGGTGCAGACGCTGGACCAGGGCAACGTCATCGCCGGCGGCACCTTCTACGAGGGCACCGCGTTTCCGGCCGAATATCGCGGCAATTTCTTCTACACCGACTTCGGCAGCGGGCGCGTGCAGCGCGCCGTGGTCGGCACCGGGACCACGCTGACCCAGGTCGACCACTGGGCCACCGTGCCGACCGCCATCGACGCCGCGGTGGGCCCCGACGGCAACCTCTACATCGGCAGCTACGGCGGCAACATCTACCGCTACAGCTACGATCCCGGGACGACCCAGGCGCTGGTGGTCTCGAAGCGCTACGTCGACTGGAGCGAGGGCAACGACGCCACCTTCGAGGTCCGCCTCGCGGTGGCGCCGACGGCCGACGTCACCGTGGCGGTGGCGCGCAGCGCGGGGTCGACCGGGATCTCGGTGCAGAGCGGCGCCAGCCTGACCTTCACCGCGGCCAGCTTCCGGGTGCCCCAGGTGGTCACCCTGCGAGCGGTCGCGGACGCCGACGGCACCAGCGAGCAGGCCACCATCACGGTCAGCTCGGCGGGGCTGACCTCGGTGCCGGTGACGGCGCGCGTGCTGGACGCCGCGGGGCCGCTGGTGCTGCCTGATGGCGGCCTGGGCGGCGAGGACGCTGCGCTGGGGGGCGACGCCGGGGCCAGCGCGGACGGCTCGGTGACGCCGGGCGACGACGACGACGGCTGCGGCTGCCGCACCGGGCGAGCCCCCGAGGGGCGCGGCACGCTCGCGGTCGGCCTCGCGCTGCTGGGGCTGGGGCTCTTGCTTGCGCGCGGCCGGCGGGCGCGTGCGCGGGTGCGGGCACACGCGCAGCGGGGGCGGCGAGGCTGACGCGCGCGCGTGAGGAGAGCGTGAGGAGAGCGTGAGGAGACCGCGGTGAAGACGCAGCTCATGATGGCCGGCGCGCTGGCGCTGCTGCTGGCAGGCGCGTGCAAGAGCACCTCGCACGATCACAAGCGGGACACGCCCGAGTCCACCCTGGCGCTGCGCAAGATGTACTCGGCGGCCGCGGCCTACTTCTACTCCAACGCCGCGCTGCCCCCCTCGGCCCCACTGACGCCCGCGACCTCGTGCTGCAACGGCCCCGGCCACAGGTGCCGCGCGGACGCCACCCAGTGGGACACCCCGGAGTGGAAGGCCATCGAATTCGGGATGTTCGACCCGCACTACTACCGCTACGAGCTGGTCAGCGACGGCAAGTCGTTTCGCGCCGTCGCGCGCGGCGACCTCGACTGCGACGGCATCGAGTCGGAGCTGTCCCTGGGCGGCCACATCGAGAACGGCGAGCTGGTGCGTGACGAGATGCGCCGGGAGCGCGAGGCCGAGTAGGCGTTTTTCCCCGGGTTTCTGGGGTATCCTGGAGCCGGGGGAGTCTTCATGACGGCGACCGTCGTCGCCAGCATCGTCAGCGCCGATCGGGCCACCGTGCACCGCGCCACCGTGGCGCTGGGCGCGGCGGGATGTGTCGTGCGCAGCTTCGCCGACGTCGCGGCGCTGCAGGCCGGCGCCGGCAGCGCGGTCGCGTCGGCCCTGGTGGTGCTGGATCTCGACCTGGCGCCCGAGCGCGCCGCCGCGCTGATCGCCGAGACGCGCGTCGTGTGCCCGCGCGCCGCCCTCCTGGGGGTGGGCGCCCAGGAGCCCGCCGGTCTGCTGCTCGGCGCGCTGGCCGAGGCCGGCGTCGAGCACCTGGTGCCCAAGCGGCTGCCCCGCCACGGCATCTCGGCTGGCCCTGACGGCGACGCCATCTTCATGGCGGCGCGGCACGTCACCGCCGAGACGCCTGGCAGCGGACTGGGCCACTACCTGCGCGGCGGCGCGCTGCTCGATCACGCCAAGCTGACCGCCAGCGACCAGCGCGTGGCCGCGCTCTCGGGCCTGAGCGACTTCATGGAGGCGCTCGAGATCCCGGAGCCACGGCGCGTCGCGCTCGAGGTCGCGGCCGACGAGCTCCTGATGAACGCGCTGTTCGACGCCCCGCGCGACGCCAGCTGGGCGCCGCGCTTCGCGACCCAGGATCGCCGCCAGCCGGTCACGCTGGGCCCTGACGAGGAGGTCGAGATCACCTGGGGCTGTGACGCGCAGCGCTTCGGCATCGCGGTCGCCGACCCGTTTGGCGCGCTGGAGAAGCGCGACGTGGTGCGCAGCCTCGGCCTGGCCGCCCAGGGCAAGATGGCGCCACAGCCGGGCCGCGCCGGCGCCGGCATCGGCCTGGCCATGGTGCACCGCGTGGTCGGCCAGATGGTGTTCGACGTCATGCCGGGACGACGCTGCGAGGTCTTCGCCTTCGTGCGCCTGGCGATGTCGAACCGCGAGAGCCTGGAGACCGGGACCTCGGTGCACTTCCTGCTGGGCGGCTACTCGGGGCGACGCACCGGCTGAGAGGAGGCTGAGAGGAGGCTGAGCGGAGGCTCAGCGCTCGGCCTGCTTCTTCATCGACTCCCAGGCGCCCGAGGTCAGGTTGCCGTGCAGCTTGCTGAGCAGCTCCTCGGGGGCGTCCACGTCGGGCAGGGTCTGGTAGATCCGCATGACGTCGCGCGCGGGCGCGTCCTCGCTGCCGCCCGAGCCGTAGCGGCCGAAGGGCTGGCGATCGCGCAGGCGCACCTCGCTGACCTGGGGCTGTGCGATGAAGCCCTTGGACAGCGCGACGCCGAGGCGGCTCGGGCAGTGGCACGGGTTCGACGGCTCGACGTGCTCGCAGCGCGGCGCCAGGTAGTCGGTCACCTTCTTGCGCGCGCGCGACAGGCGGACCTTGTAGGCGCTACCCGAGATGCCCAGCACCTTGGCGGCGTGCTCCTCGGAGAAGCCCATCATCACGGTCATCACGAAGGCGATGCGCTCGCCGGGGGACAGGCAGTTGACCACCGAGGTCATGCAGCCCTGCTTGAGCTCCCACAGCATGTAGCTCTTCTCGGGATCGTTGAGGCCGCGCTGCACGTCGGTGCGGGTGGCCTCACTGCGCAGGGTCTCGTCGAGCAGATCGAAGCTGACGTCCTGCCCCTTGGAGACGCGCTTCTCGACCACGTGGGCCGCGATGCGCAGCAGCCACGGCTCGACCTGGGTCACGTCCGCCGGGATCTTGCCCTGCCCGACATAGGTGCGCAGCAGGGTCTCCTCGACCACGGTGGCGGCCTCTTCGCGATTGAGCGTCATCCGGAAGGCGAAGTTGTACAGGCGCCGCCAGTAGCGCTCGATGACCTCTTCCATGGTGAGCGTGGGCATGGTGGGTGGCGTCGCCTTGGCCTCGGTCGCGGGCACGGCTGCCAATGAATGGTGCCGCGCACACTGAAATTTCGACCATCGTACTCGCTCGCGATGGGGCGGACAAGCGGCTATAGTCGGCGCGAAATGAGCGCCTGGCGCAGATGGTTGACGGGAGCGGGCCTGGGGCTGGGCCTGGGCCTGGGCGCGCTGGGCTGCGAGGCCGAGCTGTCCCATCCGCCGGTGGCGCGACTGTCCCTGACCCCCGGCTATGTGCGCGAGGGCGATGCCTTCGTGACCGTGGTCGAGCTGTCGGGCAAGACCTCGGCCGACCCGTTCGACGACCCCACCGGGAAGTTCCCGCTCGACTTCAAGTGGACGCTGCCCGACGGGGCGCGGATCGAGAGCGGCAAGGTGACGGGAGCGGAGCTGAAGATCCGGCTGGCGGGGGATCGGCCGGTGGACGTGACGCTGGAGGTGACGGACGCCGACGGGCTGACGGCCAGCGCGACCAAGCGGGTCGGGATCTTCCAACCGTAGCTCGCTGCGCAGCAGCGAGCTGCGGTTGTCCGTGGAGCCGGACGAACAGGCCACAGGCCACAGGCGACAGGCCACAGGCGACAGGGAATGACGGAAATGAAAGGCCCCCAGCGGTGAGTTGCTGGGGGCCTTCGTCATTCAGAGTGGGTCGGTGTTACGGAGAGGGCGGCGTGGCGCCGTCGGGGGTCGGGGCGGTCGGCATCGCCTCGCCCGGCTGGATCAGCCGGAACTCGGTGCGACGGTTCTGCGCCTTGCCCTTCTTGGTCTTGTTGTCGCCGATCGGCTTGTCGGGGCCGTAACCGATGGCCACGATGCGCTCCGCGGCGATGCCCTTGCCGACCAGGTAGTTCTTGACCGACTCGGCGCGACGACCCGACAGGTCGAGGTTCAGATCGCGCGAGCCGTCGCTGTCGGTGTGGCCCGAGATCTCGACGCGCACGTCGGTGAACTCGGCCAGGACCTTGGCGGCGTTGTCGAGCAGCTTGAACGAGTTCTTCTCGATCAGGTCCGACCCGACCTTGAAGTTGATGCCCTTGATGACGCCGGTGAACTTCTTCAGCGCCTTCGGCACGTCGTCCTTGCAGCCGTCGTCGTCCTTGTAGCCGTTGCGGGTCTCCATCTCGGCCGGGCACTGGTCGAGGGCGTCCATCACGCCGTCACCGTCATTGTCGGGATCGTCGCAGCCGTCGTCGTCCTGGTAGCCGTCCTTGTCCTCGGCCACGTCGGGGCACTTGTCGGCCGAGCCGAACAGCCCGTCGTTGTCGCTGTCGACCTCGGGGCAGCCGTCCTCGTCATCGACGCCGTTCATGGTCTCGGCCTCGTTCGGGCACTTGTCCTCGGGATCGCGGATGCCGTCCTTGTCGTTGTCGATCTCGGGGCAGCCGTCGGTGTCCTCGAACTGATCGACGTCCTCGGCGTCCTTCGGGCAGGTGTCCTTGTCGTCGCTGATGCCGTCACCATCGGTGTCGATGATCTCGGGCTCGGGCGTCGGCTCGGGCGTCGGCTCGGGCTCGGCGGCCTCCTTCTTGTCGCCGAAGCGGAACGACACCCCGAGCAGCCCTTCGAAGTCGTTGGTGAACGACTCGTCGGTCGACGACGGCGGCAGGTAGTGGCGCAGGTCGAGGCGGATGCCGATCGACTTGGTCAGCCAGAACTTGAGGCCGACGCCGTAGTGGAAGGCCTCGTCGGTGTCACCCTTGATGGCCTGCAGCGGGTTGGAGTTGTTCTCCAGCGAGCTGGCCGGGAAGATGGTGTGGAAGCCGCCGCCCGCGAGGACGAAGGGGCGGATCTTGCCCTTGGTGAGGTCGAACAGCAGGTGCGCGTTGTAGCCGACCACGCTGGCGCTGTCGTTGGAGGTCAGATCCTCGGAGTCGGTGGGGAAGAAGCGGCCCTCGACCTCGACCATCAGGCGCGAGAACAGCCCGACCGCGATGCGCGCGCCGAACCCGATGAAGCTCTTGGGCTGGCCGACCTTGTCTTCGTCGAGCACGCCGAGCTCGAGGTCCTTGGAGAAGAGGTGGTAGCCACCCATGACGCCGACCTCGATCGGGACGGCTCGAGCGCGCGGCGCGGCGGCCACCAGCGCGACGAACAGTGCTCCAGCAGCGAGTCCTTTCGCTCTCATGTACGGAACTCCTCTCTCGGGAAAACAGCAGCTCTCCAGCGAGACTGCTAGGCAAGGGCTGCCCAGCAAGCGCTCGGACAGCAATGGTTGCGCGGACTATACAACCGAAAGGCGCGGGCGTGGAAGTCGCTTCCACAGGCCCACGGACAGGTGTTCAGGCCTCATGATGGAGGTCACGGCTGAGGCAAATTGCCGCGTCGCCCCGCCACTCGATCACTCGATCACTCGATCACTCGCTCACTCGCTCGCCCTCAGTCACTCAGCCATCGGGCGGCGGGCGGCGGCCCCGGCTGCTTGCCGGCGCCGCCGCGCAGCAGCATCTCCATCAGCGCATACGGGTTATCGAGCCGCGACAGCGCACGCAGCATCCAGCGCGGCGTATCGGCTTCAGCTCCCGCGGTCACGCTGGGCGCCAGGTAGAACACCAGCATGCCCTGGTGCAGACGCAGGCCGGTGACCTCGCTGAAGCGCACCCGCCTGAGGCCGCCGCGCGAGAGCGGGAACAGCAGGGCGTCGCGGTCGACGCGCACGTCGCCGAAACCGAGCACGATGCCATCCGCGCGCTGCGGCTCGAGGCGGGCCAGGATCGGCTCGGTGGTGGCCTCGGCGCAGCTGCGCACCAGCGCGGGCAGCTCGCGCCAGCCGCTGTCGAGCAGCAGGCGCCCCGCGGCGGTCTCGAGCTCGAGCTGGCTGAGGCCGCGCCCGCGCCCGACCGGGGCGCGCTGGCGCAGGGTGGTCACGTCGGTCCAGGCGACCTCGCGCAGCGAACCGGTGGGCAGTCGCCCCACGATGCGCACGCCACGGTCGTCGGTCACCACCTGGCGCCGCGCCTCCAGCCACCAGACCAGCGCGACCACCACCACATAGGCCCCCGCGGTCCCCAGCAGCAGCGCGCGCTCGACCGCGGTCATGCCGCCGCTGAGGCCAATCCGCACCCCGGCCCCCACGAAGAACGGCAGCGGCAGCAGGGTGCGCACGCGCAGGCGCAGGTCTCGGCGATGCGTCATGACCGTCATATCCTTCGGATGACGCTGACAATACCAGCGCCCCTCGGCCAAGCCGAGTTGCGCTGTCCGCCTCCGACCTGCTGCAGGGTTCAGTCCTTGGACTCGGCCCGGGGCGCGTGTTATCACCCGCCGGATGTCGGCCCCTCGACGGACCAAGTCACGCCAGCCGCCCGAGGTCATGATCCTCGGTGGCGGCCTGACCGGGATCTCGGCCGCCATGCACCTCACGCGCCCCTGGCTGCTGGTCGAGAAGAACGACCGCCTGGGTGGCCACGCCCGCACCGACGAGACCCAGGGCTTTCGCTTCGACAAGACCGGGCACTGGCTGCACCTGCGCGACGACTACACCAAGGCGCTGATCGCCCGCATCCTGCCCGACAAGATGACGCCGGTGGCGCGCAAGGCGCGCATCTTCTCCAGCGGCGTGCTGACCCGCTTCCCGTTCCAGGCCAACCTGCACGGCCTGCCGCCCGAGATCGCCAAGGAGTGTCTGCTCGGCTTCATCCAGGCCCACGAAGAGGAGCGCGCCAGCCCCGGCCGGCCGGCGCCCGCCAACTTCGAGGAGTTCTGCCTGCGCCACTTCGGGCCCGGGATCTCGCGCCACTTCATGATCCCGTACAACGCCAAGCTGTGGGGCGTGCACCCGCGCGAGATCACGGCGGAGTGGTGCTCGCGCTTCGTGCCGCGGCCCAAGCTCGACGAGGTCGTCAGCGGCGCAGTCGGCGCCAACCCACCCGAGCTCGGCTACAACATCTCGTTCCAGTACCCGAAGAAGGGCGGCATCGAGACCATGACGCGCGCCCTCATCAAGGAGATGGGGAAGCAGGGCGAGGTCGCGCTGGCGACCGGCCTCGACGCCATCGATCTCACGGCGCGCAAGATCCAGATCGGCGGTGAGTGGCGGCCCTACCGCGCCGTGGTGATGACCATCCCGCTGCCCGAGCTGCTCAGGCGCGTGGTCAACCTGCCGCCCGAGATCGAGCAGCACGCAGCGCGCCTGCGCTGTACCACGCTGCGCTACCTCAACCTGGCCACCCGGTCGCGGCCCAAGGCCGATTTCCACTGGATCTACGTGCCCGAGGAGAAGTACCCGTTCTACCGCGTCGGGATCTACAGCAACGCTGTGCCGGCGATGGCGCCGCGCGGCAAGGGCTCGTTCTATGTCGAGCTGTCGGACCGCGGCGAGCGCCCCGAGCTGGCCACCATCACGCGCCAGGTCGCCGAGGGGCTGGCCGCGACCGGCGCCCTGAAGGGCCCCGACGACGTGCTGTTCGCCGAGCTCAAGGACATCGAGTACGCCTACGTGGTGTTCGACCAGCACTACTACGCCGCGGTCAACGCCATCCGGCCCTGGCTGGAGGCGCACGACGTCTTCCCGCGCGGGCGCTACGGCTTCTGGACCTACAACGCGATGGAGGACTGCATCCTGGCTGGCCGTGAAGTCGCGGCCACCATCGAGGCCCGCCTCGCGGTGCAGGATCGCCCCATCATTCACGCTTAGCCTGGAATGGCCGCCACCCGCATGGAACACCTCGACCTCAGCATCGTCATCCCCATCTACAACGAGGAGGGCATCCTCGCGTCGTCGGTCATGGAGCTGGTCGACAAGCTCAGCCGGCTGCCCTGGAGCTACGAGATCCTGCTCAGTGAGAACGGCTCGCGCGATCGCACCGTCGAGATCGGCGGCGAGCTGGCGGCGCGCTACCCCGGGGTGTCGATCCACTCGCTGGGGCAGCCCAACTATGGCGAGGCGCTCAAGCAGGGCATCCTGCGCGCGCGCGGCACCTACGTGGTGTGCGACGAGATCGACCTGTGCGACACCGGCTTCTACACGCGGGCGCTGCCGCTGCTGGGGCGCGGCGAGGCCGACATGGTGGTCGGGTCGAAGGCGATGGACGGCGCGCACGACAAGCGGCCGGCGTTCCGGCGCGCGGCGACCCAGGTCATCAACGGCATGCTGCGCGTGGCGGTCGGCTTCAAGGGCACCGACACCCATGGCCTCAAGGCGTTTCGCCGCGAGACCCTGCTGGAGACGGTGGGCCACTGCGTGGTCGATCGCGACCTGTTCGCCAGCGAGCTGGTCATCCGCGCCGGGCGCGAGGGCCTGCGTGTGGTCGAGATCCCGCTCGACGTCACCGAGAAGCGACCGCCTTCGATCAACCTGATGAAGCGCGTGCCCAACGTGCTCAAGAACCTGGTCAAGCTGACCTATGCCATCCGGACGGGGCGCAAGCCGCCGTCGCGGCGCAGGTAGGGCCGGCGCGTGACCGCGGGGCGCAAGCTGTGTGCGGTGTCGGTCGATCTCGACTCGATCGAGTGCTACTACCGCATCCACGGACTGGGTGAGCCGCCGCCGGGCCTGGGTGACATCATCATGCGGCGGGCGCTGCCGCGCTTCGCGGCGCTGTTCGCGCGGCGCGGCATCCCGGCCACGCTGTTCGTGGTCGGGCGCGACCTCGAGCTGGAGGGCGGCGGCGACGCCGCCGAGGCGGCCAAGGCGGCGCGCGCGCAGCTCGGCGCGCTGGTCCGGGCCGGGCACGAGCTCGGCAACCACTCGTACTCGCACTTCTACGACCTGGCGCGGCGCGATCGCGGCGTCATCCGGCGCGAGCTCGGGCGCGCACACACGCTGCTGCGCGAGGTCATGGGCGGCGCCGGGCCGGTCGGCTTCCGCGCCCCCGGGTATGACGTCTCGGTGGCGCTGCTCGACGAGGTCGCGGCGGCCGGGTACCTGTACGACTCGTCGGTGTTCCCCGCGCCGCTGTACTACAGCGCCAAGGCCGCGGTGATGGCGGCGATGGGCGTGATGGGGCGCTGGTCGGGGGCGGTGCTGGGCGATCCGCGCGCGCTGCTGGCGCCGACCGATCCGTACCGGCCACATCCGCGCTCGCCGTGGCGACGCGGGCAGTCGCCGCTGCTGGAGCTGCCCATCGGCGTCACGCCGGGGCTGCGCGTGCCGGCCATCGGCACCTACCTGGTGGCGACCCCGGTCGCGGTGCGCACGCGCATCCTCGAGGCCATGCGCGCGCGCCCGGTGTTCAACCTGGAGTGCCACGGCATCGACCTGTGCGACGCCGAGCACGACGGCATCCCGGGCGAGCTGGTGGCCAAGCAGCACGATCTGCGGGTGCCGCTGACCGAGAAGCTGCGCGCCATGGAGGCGACGCTGGATCGGCTGGCGCCGGAGTACGAGTTCGTGACGCTGAAGGGGGTCGCGCAGGCCTTCCAGCGCGGCGCGTTGCAGGGGGCGGCATAGCATGACGGCACAGGCGGCGACGGCGACGGCGGGACTGGTCGAGGTCAACGGGGCGCGGCTCTGGGTCGAGGACAGCGGCGGCGACGGGCCGCCCATCGTGTTCTCGCATGGCCTGCTGTGGAGCGGCGCAATGTACGCCCCACAGATCGCGGCGCTGCGCGATCGCTATCGCTGCATCAGCTTCGATTTTCGCGGACAGGGCAAGAGTCCTGCTGCAAACAGCGGCTATGATATGGACACGCTGTCAACAGACGCGATCGCGCTGCTCGAGAAGCTGAAGCTACCGCCGGTGCACTTCGTGGGGCTGTCGATGGGCGGCTTCATCGGCATGCGGGTGGCGGCGCGCCGGCCGGAGCTCGTGCGCTCGCTGTCGCTGCTGGAGACCGCGGCCGACGCCGAGCCGTTCTGGAACCGGCCCAGGTACCGCGCCATGCTGGCCGTCGAGCGGCTGTTCGGCATGCGCCCGCTGGTGGGTGCCGTCATGAAGATCATGTTCGGAAAGGCCTTCCTGACCGACCCTGCGCGCGCCGCCGAGCGCGCCGCGCTGCGTGAGCGCCTGCTGGGCAACGACATGACGGGCATGCGTCGCGCCATCCTCGGCGTCATCACGCGGCGGCCCATCGCGCCCGAGCTGGGCAAGATCCGCACGCCCACGCTGGTGCTGAGCGGGGCCGGCGACGTCGCCGTGGTGTCGGCGCGCTCGAGGCAGATGGCCGACGCCATCGCGGGCGCGAAGTTCGTGGTGGTGCCGCGCGCCGGCCACACCTCGACCCTGGAGGAGCCCGCGCTGGTGACCGCCGAGCTGGACAAGTTCCTGGCCAGCGTGGCCTGACGGCTGTCGCCTGACGCCTGACGCTACTGCTGCACGCAGTACAGCAGCAGGGGCCGGCTACACGCCGTGGACACGCCCAGGCGATTCCACCACAGCCAGGCATCGACGGCGATCCCGTAGCGCATGTCGCCGCTGGTCTGGGTCAGCTCGGCACAGCTCGAGGCGCCGGACATAGTCAAGCTGGAGCCGCCGGTCAGCACTTCGGGCGCCGCGGGCGGCAGCTCGTCGAAGAAGCTGCCGTCGGCGTGCTCCCAGATTCCGGTGTGGAGTTGCTGGGCGTTGATGAGCTCGAGCCCGCGGCCGACCAGCTGGCCCGACATCGTGGTGTAGGTGACGCTGGCGTCGAGCAGCGCGGACGCCGGCATGATGCCGCGCGGCAGCAGCGCCTTGAAGATGGTGGGGCCCACCGGCGCCTCGCTGGCACATACGGCGTCGACGCTGTCCCGACCGGCGCCCGGGCTGTGACGCGCCTTGCTCAGGAAGACGGCGCGCGTCGTCGGGCCGGCCTGGGGCAGGAGATCGAGCGTCGCGTTCCGGGTGTGTTGCATGCAGTAGATCTGCGCGGTCGCCATCTGGGCGCACTGCACTGCGCTGGAGCTGGTCCACAGCCGCGGGCCGCCGGTGCTCAGGCCCAGCGTCAGGTTGCCTCCGCCGGTCCAGCCCGCGCAGTCGGAGCCAGGCCCGCCACCTTCGGCGGTGCCGGTGGCGATGAGCCTGCCGCTGCTGGTGCCGACGCTGCGACCGCCCTCGTCGTACAGCACCGGGTTGTAGATCGCGTTGCGCACCACGAGGTCATTCATGCTGGCGGTGAACGGCAGCCCATCCATGCGCACGAAGCCGCGCGCCCCGGTGCCGTTCATGCGCTGCAGCGCGCTGGAGCTGGCATCCGAGATCCACGCCGTGAAGCCGTCCCCGCTGGCGCTGTTGAGGCCGGCCGCGCTGGCCACGGCGTTGCACCGCGCGTCGTACTGCGCGGCGCTGCCGAGCGCGGTGCTGATGGGCGTGCGGGTGACGAAGACCAGGTTGTGCGTGATGGGCGCGAACTCGGCGCTGACGTCCTTCACGCCGTCGATGGTGACGACACACTCGACGTCGATCCCTGAGCAGTCCCCGCGCCAGCCCGCGAAGCGCAGCCCCGAACCGTTGCTGAGCACCACCTGCAGCGTGACCTGGGTGTCGCGCGGGTAGCTCTCGCTGCAGTCGGTGCCGCAGGCGATCCCTGCCGTGGTCGAGCGCACCAGCCCCACGCTGGGCCCCAGCAGGTGCACGGTGAGGTCATAGGGGCCGACCAGATTGGCGTCGAGGATGGCGATGCTGCTGTCGGGCTCCGACGGGTCGCCCCCACAGATGCCCTCGACACAGCGCTGGTCGCCGGGGCACTCGCCGTGGTCGCCGCAGGCCAGGCGGGCGCGCACGTGTGGGTCATAGCAGCCGCCCGCGACGAGCGCCGCGAGCGCGATCACCCAGGGCCAGCGCCGCGAGCGCATGGCCCATGATACGGGATCACTGCTCGACGCAGTACAGGCGCGTCGGGCTGCCGCAGGCGTAGCCGAAGACGGTGGCCCACCAGCTCACCACCTCGGTGGCCAGGCCGACCTGGGACTGGCCAGTGGTCGACTCCCAGTTGCCGCAGTCCTGTGAGACCAGCGACGGGCGCGTCGAGCCGGTGCGCACCTGGCGCGACGCCACCAGGGCGGCGTCGAGGAAGCTGCCGTCGCCGTGCTGCCAGATCCCGGTGTGCAGATGAGCACCGTCGAGCAGCTCGCGCCCGGTCCCGACCAGCTGCCACGACATCGTGTAGTAGGACGCTGCGGGGTCGAGCAGGGCGCCCGCGGGCTGGCCGCCGCGCGCCAGCAGCGCCTTGAACGGCGTCGTGCTCCCGCTGACCGACTCGCGGCCACACAGCGTGTCGGCCGCTGCCAGGCCGCCCGGTCCCGGGGTGAAGCTGCCCCGCGAGACGAAGATCCGCTTGCCCGCGGGCGCCGGCGGCGTGGGCTCCAGGGCGGCGTTCAGGGTGTTCTGGAAACAGTAGATCGGCGTCCGCACCACCGTGCTGCAGTCGGGGCGCGCAAAGTCGGACCAGGTGGTGGGGCCGCCGCCGCTCTGCCCCAGGGTGACCATCCCGGTGCTCTTCCAGCCCCCACAGTGCGCGTCGGCGTCGCCGCTGGCCAGCGAGCCGGTGGCCACCAGGGCCAGCACCTCGCGCCCGCCCTCGTCGAGGCTGATGGGGTTCAGGATCTGGTTGTCCACCACGAGGTTGGTCAGCGTGTCGGTGAAGGGCAGGCCGTCCATGCGCACCCAGCCGCGCGAGACCCCGAGGCCATCCGACGCGTCCTCGAGCTCGTCGGAGATCCAGGCGCGAAAGCCGTTGTTGGTCGCGTTGTTGAGGCCTGCGGTGGTGGCGGCGGCGTTGCAGTGGTTGTCGAACGCAACCCGGGAGAGAGCGCGCAGGTTGTACTCGTTGCGGGTGACGAAGACCAGATTGTGCGTGATGGTCGCGAACTCGGCGATCACCGCGCGATCGCCGTCCATGACGACCTGACACTCGGTGTCGATCCCCGCGCAGGCGCCGCGCCAGCCCGCGAAGCGCAGGTTGGAGCCGTTCACCAGCTTGACCCGCAAGGTGACCACGGTGCCGGAGTCGTAGGTGTGGCTGCAGTCGGTGCCACAGTCGATGCCCTCGGCCAGCGAGCGCACGCTGCCAACCCCGGGGCCGAGCAGAGACACCGTGAGGTCATAGGGGCCGAGGTCGGCGTCGGCGGGCTGGCCGCCGCAGACTCCGGCGACACAGCGCTGGCTGCCCGGGCATTCGCCGTGCGGTCCGCATCCGAGCAGCGGCCGCACGGTCGGGTCATAGCAGCCCAGCGCGACGCCGCTCAGCATCAGCAGCGCTGCCAGCCCTTGCCGCCCCATACCCTCATCATACGAGATCGAGGTGGGCGCGCTATAATCGTCAGGCCAATGGTGGGAACGGTGCATGCTGGGCGGTACCGGATCCTGCGCAAGCTGGGCGAGGGCGGCATGGGTGAGGTCTACCTGGCCGAGCACCTGGTGCTGCGCCGCCACGAGGCGCTCAAGATCCTGCACGTGGAGCTGGCCAGCGATCCCGACTTCGTGGCGCGCTTCCGCCGCGAGGCGCGCGCCACCAACCGGGTCCAGCACGCCAACATCGTGGGCGTGTACGACTTCGGGCAGCTGCCCGACGGGCGCTTCTTCCTGGCCATGGAGTACGCCGAGGGCGATCGCCTCGACAGCCTGCTGGAGCGCGTCGGCGCGCTGCCGGTGGCGCGCACGCTGCACATCCTGGCCCAGCTGGCCGACGCCATCGATCACGCCCACGCGCGCGGCGTGGTGCATCGCGATCTGAAGCCGGCCAACCTGATGCTGACCCAGCACCGAGGCCAGCTCGACGTGCTCAAGGTGCTGGATTTCGGCATCGCCAAGATCATCGCGCCCGAGTACCAGGACAGCGTGGCGCCGACCCGTCAGGACGAGGTTTTCGGCACGCCCGACTACATGGCGCCGGAGCACCTGGCCGGCATGGTCGACCCGCGCAGCGATCTGTATGCGCTGGGCTGCATCGGCTTCGAGCTGCTGTGCAAGCAGGCGCCGTTCACCGGGCGCCAGCTAGAGATCGTGAACGGGCACATGACGCAGGCGCCGCGCGCGCCCAGCCAGCTCAGCCCGTGGACCATCCCGCCGCAGCTGGACGCGGTCATCCTGCGCTGCCTGGAGAAGTCGCCCGACCTGCGCTTCCAGACCGGGCGCGAGCTGCGCGTGGCGCTGGAGCAGGTGCCGGGTTTCGGGACACACAAGGTGTCGACCGGGCCGCGCCGCACGCCCGTGGTCGGCGACTTCGATCACCTGGAGACCCACGAGTCGGAGCGCGGCGCCGGCCAGGGCGACCGCACCGCGGTGTCGGCGCTGCCCGAGGAGCTCGGGCGCGCCGAGACGGTGCAGCTGCCGGTCGAGGTGCTGCGCCACAGCGCCGAGCAGCTGCTGCTCGAGCTGGCCGAGGCGCTGGTCGATCAGGGGCTCGGCGGCGTGCACCTTCTGATCTCGGTGGCCGCGCTGAAGGAGGCCAAGGACGAGCTGGCGCGGGTCGACGCGCAGATCGGCGCGCTGGAGGCGCGCATCACCGCGCTGGAGCAGACCCGGCGCGAGCGCGAGGCGGCGCTGCGCTTCGCGCTGGGCGAGCTCCTGTACGTGAGTGATCAGCAGCGGCTGACCGGGCGCGCGCTGGGGGATCTCGATCACCAGATCGGCGAGCTGGAGCGGCGCCTCGGTGAGGTCGCCAGCGAGCTCAGCGGCGAGGTCGACGCGCTGACCGAGGAGTCGATCGATCGCGCGCTGGGGCGCGCGGTGCTCGAGGAGCGGCTGCACGCGGCGTATGGCAACGTCGAGCAGCTGGTCGACGAGGCGCTGCAGGAGGGGGGGGCGCCGCGGCGGCACACCGCGCTGATCGAGCGCTACCAGGCCACGCGTGAGCATGTGCGCCTGCGCGCGACGGGGCGGACGTGAGTCGCGGGCGGGCAGGCGCGCGCGCGGGCGCGGGCGCGGGCGCGGGTGGAGCCGGGGCCGGGCGGCAGGATCCGCTGCTGGGGCAGGTCATCGCGGGCCGCTACGAGGTGGTGCGGCTGCTCGGCAAGGGCGGCATGGGCGCGGTCTACGAGGTGCGCCACCAGCGCCTGAAGCGGTCGTTCGCGATGAAGACGCTGACCGCGGGGCGCGCCGACGACGGCGAAGCGCTGGCGCGCTTCCAGCGCGAGGCCGACGTGGTGGCGACGCTGCGCCACGCCAACGTGGTCGAGGTCATCGACTGGGAGCAGCTGCCCGATGGGGCTCCCTGCATGATCATGGAGCTCCTGCGCGGAGAGGACCTGGGCGAGCGGCTGGAGCGCGGGCCGCTGCCGTGGCCGCTGCTGGCGCGCATCGCGGATCAGGTGCTGTCGGCGCTGGCGGCCGCGCACCGGGCCGGGATCGTGCACCGCGATCTGAAGCCGCAGAACATCTTCCTGGTCGAGGACGACTCGGGCGAGGTGCGGGCAAAGCTGCTCGATTTCGGGGTCTCGAAGATCAGGGACTCGGCCTTCAAGACCACGGATGACCGGCTGATCGGGACCCCGGCGTACATGTCGCCCGAGCAGGCCAACGGCGAGTCGGAGCGCATCGGCCCAGCGGCGGACGTCTGGGCCATGGGCGCGATGCTGTTCGAGATGGCGACCGGGCGGCCCGCGTTCAAGGCCACCAGCGTGCCGGCGCTGCTGCACCGCATCGCCTTCGGTGAGCCCGAGGCGCTGCTGCCGCTGCGGCCCGACGCGCCGGCGCCGTTCGTCGACCTGGTCGCAGGCGCGCTGTCGCGCGATGCGGCGCGACGGCTGACGACGACCGATGAGCTGCGCGCGGGGTTGCGGGTGGCGCTGGGCGGCGTCGCGCCGGGTGTGCTGCGCCCCCTCGGCGCCGCGACCGAGGACGATCTCGTGCCGTCCGCGCCCGTGCAGCGGCCGGCCGACACCAGCAACGTGCGTTTCGGCCAGCCGACCACGCTGTCGCAGGCGGCCGGGCAGACCAGCGGCGCCAGGGCACGCTCGACGCGGCGCCGGTGGCTGGGTGTGGGGGCCGTGGTGACGCTGCTGGCGGCGGGTGCGGTGGTGGCGGTGTGGCAGGTGCGGGCGCGCGGGCACAGGGGCGCTGGCGAGAGCCGCAGCGTGGGCTTGCCGGGGGCGGGCGGCGGCACGGGCAGCGGGGCGAGCAGCGGCGCGACGTCGCTGGCGCCGTCGCCGCCGGTGGCGGTGGTGGTGACGCCCGTGGTGACACCGGTGCTGGCGCCCGACGGTGCCGTGGCCAGAGCAGCCGCGCCGGACGCTGGGCAGGGGGAGACCCCGAGCAGCTCGCCGAGCGCGTCGCCGGGCCGCAAGCATGGCAAGACCCAGAAGCCGTCACCGACGGCCTCTGCCTCCCCGGCGGCGTCGCCGTCGCCCACCGTGACGGCGTCACCGACGCCGACGCCGTCGCCGTCGCCGTCGAAGTCGCCCGGTACCGTGATCTTCGACCCCTACGCCAAGCCCTCGAGGTGATCGTGCACAAGCTGCAGCTCGTCGTGCTGATGATGGTCGTCGCGGTGGCGCCTCGCGCGGCACGCGCCGACACCGTCGAGGAGGCCGCGGCCCACTTCAGGCTGGGACAGCAGCACATGGAGGCCAAGCAGTTCGATGACGCGGCGCGCGAGTTCCTGCGCGCACACGAGCTGCGCCCGGCGCCGGTGCTGCTGTTCAACATCGCGCAGGCCTACTACGAGGGCGGTCAGCGCCGCGAAGCGCAGGTCTATTACAGCAAGTACCTGAGCATCGACACCGTGGGGCCCGGCGTGGAGATCGCGATGCAGCGGCTCGACGAGCTGACCAAGGAGCTGGGGCCGCTGCCCGAGCCCGAGACCAAGCCGACCATCATCGTGCACAAGGGCGGCGGCCGCGGGCTGCGCATCGCCGGGCTCAGCATCGGCGCCGCCGGGCTGCTCACGGCGGGCCTCGGGATCTACTTCGGGGTGCGGGCCAGCAACCTGGCCGACGAGGTCACCGAGGGCAGCAAGGGCGGCAGCTGGAGCGAGGCGCTCGAGCGCAAGGAGCAGGACGGCGAGACCGCCGAGCGCAACATGTACATCTGCTATGGCGTCGGCGGCGCCGCGGTGCTGACCGGCAGCATCCTCTATTACCTGGGCGTGCGCGCCGGACGCACCACCACCGAGGTGCTGCCCGCGCCAGTGGGCAGCACCGAGTCCGTCGGCCTTCTCCTCCGAGGAGTCTTCTGATGCCTCTCACGATGTCTCCGACGACGCCCCTGTCCCGCGCCGCGACCCACCTCGTGATGTCTGCCCTGGCCGCGCTGACCCTGGGCGCGCTGGCTACCGGCGTGCGCGCCGAGCCCGTCGCCATCGACGCCGAGCACGAGGATCTCGGCAACACCCCGAACCTGGGCAAAGGTCCCGCGGAGCCGCGCGACCCCGCCCTGCTCCAGACCTGCGAGCAGTGGGCCGGCACCAACGGCGTCAGCCTGTACTCCTACCACCAGCGCCTGATCGGCAACCGCGTCGCCTTCCTGTCGTCCTGCCTGCGCACCGCCGACAAGGGCCTGGTCATCGTCGGCACCATCGGCGACGACGCGCCCCCCAAGGGCGGCCGCAAGACCGCCGCCTTCATCGCCCGCCTCGACGCCGCCGGCAAGGTGCTGTGGCGCAAGGAGCTGCGCAAGAAGGGCTACGCCACCTACGAAGGCATGAGCGCCGTCGAGGCCCCCGGCGGCGACATCGTGATGTCCGCCCAGGCCTACTACAAGCCCAGCATGGCCGGCACCGCCTGGATCCTGCGCTTCACCGCCAAGGGCAAGCAGCGCTGGGAGCTCATCCTCAAGGGCCGCGGCGCCCCCGGCACCGGCCTCCCTGACACCTACCGCCTGCTCGACGACGACAGCATCCTCATGGAAGGCCACATCTACCCCACCCGCGCCGACCTCGAGGCCGAGCGCACCTTCGACTGGACCGGCGTGATCGACGCGCGCGGCAAGCTGGTGCGGGCGGAGATCGGGAAGCCGCAGTAACCCCCGGCCCTCCGGAGGACCGCGCGCTCGCGTGCTGTGCGGATCCGGTTCCCCGCGCTCGTCCGCGTCCGCGTTCTCCTCGTCCCCGTCCTCGTGCTCCTCCTCGTGCGCGCGTCCGTCCTCGTGCTCGTGCTCGTGCTCGTGCTCGTCCTCGTGCTCGTGCTCGTCCTCGTGCTCGTGCTCGTGCTCGTCCTCCTCCTCCTCCTCTTCCTCCTCTTCCTCCTCCTCCTCTTCCTCCTCCTCTTCCTCCTCTTCCTCCTCCTCCTCCTCGTGTCAGAGGTCCCCGCTACGGTTTGTCTGCCCCAATCAAGTGGGCGGAGGAGCGATGCGATGGGCATGCAGCGGAGACAAAGACCCAAGCAAGGTGACCAGCTCGGGTTCAAGTTCAGGGTTCATGGCGGGACGCGCGCGGATGCCGGTCGCAGACCGGCCACGGGCCGACGCAAGGTCAGGCATCGACCACGCCCAGTGGTTCGGCGCTATCAGCCACAGCACATCACCATGCGCCTGCGCCGCGAGATTGGCTGGCTGCGCAGCCAGCGTGCGCTGGGCGCCGTCTACCGGTCGCTGGCAGCCGGGTGCGAACGCTTCGGCACCCGGGTCGTTCACTTCTCCGTCCAGGGCGATCATCTGCATCTCCTGGCCGAGGCCACCGACCGGCGCGCGCTGGCTCGCGCCATGAAAGGGCTCTCGGTCCGCATCGCGCGCGCCCTCAACCGTGTCATCGGACGACGCGGCACCGTCTTCGGCGACCGCTACCACACACGGGGCCTCGGCTCGCCGCGCGAGGTGCACGGCGCACTCATCTATGTGCTGTGCAACTTCCGCAAGCACGAGGCCCAGCGCGGCAACCGCTGTCCGCGCGGCTGGATCGATCCCTGTTCGAGCGGCGCCCACTTCGACGGCTGGATCGGCGCGCGACCGCGACCGCCCGGACGACGGCCCCCCCTCGAAGCGCCCGAGCTGTGCGAGGCCCGCATCTGGCTGCTCACAAAGGGCTGGCGACGCCTGGGGCCGATCGACGTCAACAGTATCCCTGGTGTCGCCACGACTTGATTCGGGCAGACATCCGCGACGGAGGGCGACCAGGGCGACCAGGGCGATGCGGGGCGGTGCGGGGCGGCGAGGGGCAGCGAGGGCGACCGATGCAACGGGGCAACCAGCGGCGGAGGTGGCAACGAGGCGGACTCGCTAGTGTCCCTGCCAGGGCGGCGCTAACGCTCGCTAACGCTCGACGAACAGCGCGAGCGACCGCTCGGCGAGGTCGTACGTGGTGCCCTGCATGCGGTACTCGCTGCCGGCCTCGTGGATGTTCTGCTGGTCCTCGAGCCAGGGGGCGGTGTCGGCGGCGCGGTACCAGTGGGTGCTCGGGCCAGGGGCGGGCAGCGTGATGCGCACCGCGGCGTCGTCGCCGTTGTAGGCGACGTAGATCGCCCGCGCGCTGTCGCCCAGGGCAGCACCGTCGAGGCGCATGCCCAGGAACTGGCGACCGGCGTCGTCCATGGCGGCGCCGGCCAGCCGCGCAGCGGCTGTGTCGTGCCAGGTGACCTGGGTGGCGCTCCAGTACCTCGCCGGGCGCAGCGCGGTGTGGGCGCGACGGAAGCTGATCAGGCGACGCACGAAGGTCGCGAAGGCGCCTGCCTCGGCGCTGACGTCGCGAGGGTTGCCCAGCCAGATCGCCGGTGAGTCGAGGTTGTAGGGGTTGTTGTTGCAGCCCTGACTACGCAGGTGCTCGTCGCCGCCGGTGAACATGGGGACGCCGGCCGAGAGCAGCAGCAGCGCCATGCCGGTGCGCGCGGCCTGACGCTGACGGCCGGGGTCACCGCCGTGGTCCCAGGACTTGTTGTCGTTGTCGCCGCCGTTGCTGGGGCCGCTCGGCCAGGGCTGGTCGTTGCGCTTGGCGGCGCACGCGTACAGGTCGCGCAGCGTGAAGCCGTCGTGTGACACCAGGTAGTTCACCGAGTGCCAGGGCCGGCGGCCGTCGTCGCCGAACAGCTCCGGCGACCCCGCCAGGCGGGCAGACAACCAGCCGGGCGTCACCGCGGTGACGTCGAGCTGGTTCTGATCCTGGCGCACCAGGTCGCGATACTGGCCGTTCCACTCGGCCCAGCCGGGCGGGAAGTTCCCGATCTGGTAGGTCCCTGCGCCGATGCCCCAGGGCTCGGCGATCAGGTCCACGCCAGCGCCGCCGGCCTCGCCGCGCCCGGGTAGCTCGCGCACCGCGCGCCGCAGCACGCCGCCCTCATCATCACGATCGAAGCGGAAGCAGCCGCGGTCGCAGCCATTGCCCAGGACGGGTGCCAGATCGAAGCGGAAGCCGTCGACGCCGAGAGCGACGTGCCAGTAGCGCAGGGAGTCGATGGCGAGATCACGGAACAGCGCGCTGCGCGCGTTGGTGCTGGCCCCGATCCCGGTGTTGTCCTGGAACCGCGTGGCGTCCGCCGCCAGCTGGTAGTACGTCGCGTTGTCGAGGCCACGCAGCGACAGCAGCGAGCTGCCGCCGCCCTCCGCGGTGTGGTTGTAGACCACGTCGACGAACACCTTGATGCCGACCGCGTGATAGGCCTCGACCATCGCGCGCAGCTCGCGCGTCGGCCCGCCCGGGGTACGGTCGCAGGCGTAGCGCCGGTCGGGCGCGAAGTAGCTCAGCGTCGAGTAGCCCCAGTAGTTGTCCCCCGCCGCGCTGTCGGGCACCACGTCGTTGCTGTCGTTCTGCGTCTCCTGCAGCGGGAGCAGCTCCAGCGCGGTCACCCCCAGCCCGGCCAGCGCCGGCGCCCGCGCCGCCGCCGCCGCATAGGTCCCCGCGCATGCTCCGGCCGCCGGGTCGTTGCGCGTCAGCCCGCGCAGGTGCACCTCGTAGATGACGTCGTCGCGCAGCGGCCGCGTCGGCCGCGTCGCCGCCTCTGCCACCGCCTCGTCGGCCAGCACGATCCCCTTGGGCGCCACCGGCCCGCTGTCGACCGCGCGCTCGCCGCCCACGCGATACGGCCGCCCGTCCAGCTGCGCCGGGTTCACCGGATCATGCGACAGCTCGAGCGCATACGGATCGAAGAGCAGCTTGTTCGGGTTCATGCGGTTGCCCGCGCCATCGACGTCGACCACCCAGCCCGCCAGCGAACCTGGCTGCCAGCTCGCGTCCCACGGCCAGTTCGGCCCCCACACCCGGTAGCCGTAGTAGATCGTCCCGGTCACCCCCGCCGCCTGCAGCTCGGCCGGCTCGACCACGACCTCGAAGTAGTCGCTGCCCGCCAGCGGCTGCAGCACACGCGTCAGCGCGGCCGGCGCCCCCAGCGCCGCCGCATACAGCGACAGCTCGACCCGGGTCGCACGCACCGACGCCAGGCGGAAGCGCACGGCCCCCGACGGCAGCACCAGCGCACCCAGGGTCCGCCCCGGCGCCAGGGCGGGCCGGGTTGCATCGGCAGCACCACCGTCAGCGCCGTCAGCTGCGCCAGCGTCGGCACCCGCCAGCACACCATCGGCATCGCCGTCGCCGCAGCCGACGAGGGCGACCATGGCCATCGACACCAGCGCCCAGGAACGCGTGCTCGAACTCGTGCTCGTGCTCACGGCGCTACCGGCGACGCCGACGCACCGCCAGCACCACTGCCCCCACCATCATCAGCAGCGCCAGCGCCGCCGCGCTGCCCTGTCCCCGGCCGCCTACGCCGCCCTGCGCACACGCCCCGCACGCCGGATTCGCCGCCCCCGGGTCATCATCCATCCCGCCGCTCCCGCCATCGCCGCCGCCACCCGCGCCGCCGTCGCCCACGCCGCCCCCGTCCCCGCCCGGCCCACCGCACACCCCGGCGCTGCAGGCCTGCCCGCGCGGACACACCGCGCCTGCGCAGGCATCGACACAGCTGCCCGCCTTGCAGAACAGCCCCGCCGCGCAGCCGCCCGCGCAGCTCCTGTCCTCGCAGCGCCCGCTCATCGCATCGCAGGTCGCCCCGGTGCCACACAGCACGCCGCCACACTGCCCGCAGCCCGGCACGCACAGCCCCTGCGCACACACCAGCCCGGCCCCACAGCTGACCCCGGCACACGGGTCCATGCACCTGTCGGCGCGACACACCTGCCCGTGCGGACAGACCACGCCCTGGCACGGCGCCACGCAGCTGCCGCCGCGGCACACCTGCCCCGACGGACAGCTCACGCCAGCGCACGCCGCCTCACCGCACAGCCCGGTGGTCACGTTGCACGACAGCCCGGTCGCGCACACGAACTCCTGCGCCAGCTCGCAGTGCGGCACGCAGCGCCCCTCCTGGCACACCTCGGTGGCGCCAGGGCAGGTCGCGCCGTCGTCGGTCATGCCGTCGCAGTCGTTGTCGAGGCCATCGCACAGCTCGGCGCCGCCGCCCTCGACGGGCACGCACGCCAGCGCGGCGCCCTGGCACCTGGTCACGCCATACGAGCACACGCCTGGCCGGCCGGTGTCACAGGCCTCGCCGCCGCCGGCGCACTCGATGCCCTCGACGCCGGTCACGAAGTCGGTGAAGTCGTTGTTCGACCCGCCGTAGATGTCCTCCCACGCGAAGTAGAACTTCCGCGGCGTGATCACGCTCTGGTAGGTCAGCAGGTGGATGATCGACGCCGCGGCGCCGGCGCTGTCGGCGTTGAAGGTGCGCTGCGAGAAGTACAGGTGGCCCTCGCCCGCCGCCAGCCGCGGCAGCGTGGCGCAGCAGTTGCCACCCGCGCAGGTGCCACGCGCGCTGCGCGACTCCGGCGTGGCGATGAAGAAGCCGATCTCCCCGCCGCGATAGTCGGGGTGTCTGACCAGATCGAGCACCGCGCTGGCCCCGGTCGCCGCGTTGCAGTCCAGCATCGGGTGCAGATCGCTCATCGCGGGCGACTGCCCGGTGACGTTGTACCAGCCGAACACGTTGCGGAAGATGGCCGTCCCGCGCGTGACCACGGTGAAGGTCAGCGGGCAGCTGGGGCGAAAGGTGTCCGGCGTCAGCGACGCCTGCGAGTAGGGATCCAGCCCGCTGAGCTGCGACGGGATGCACGTGTTGTCGTTGAACGCGTGCGTCAGCGTGGTCTCGCAGGTCGACCTGAGGCCGCTGTCACAGCTGCCCGGCGCGCTGCACACCGCGCCGATGTTGCACACCCCGGGGTCGCGACACACACACGCGAAGGTCGCGGCCAGACCGCTGGGTTTGCCGCTGGCGCAGCCCATCGAGGCCGGGATGGTCGCCCCCCCGGGTTGCTGCACGGCAGCTGCCGCAACTCCTGCCGAAGCCAACACGAGGGCGAAGCCCACGCAGACCACCCGGGTGCTCATGGAGCCCTCCTGGCGCTGACGCGCGAGTCCGGGTGAGCACCCCTCGTGCCAGCAGCGAACTCCGCGCCGCATCACACGGTGCCCGCACTCAGGCGTGACAGATCCGCCCACCCGTGGTGCGAATCGCAACCTCGGGTGATGATCTCGACACCCGCGCGCAACCAGCGCGAAGCACACGTTGTAGAGTGTTCCGTGCTCTCCGCCGCCGCCCGCGCCCTCGAGCTCGCGCGCCTGCATCGCGCGGCGCACCTGCGTGGCGGCAGCTACCTCTTGCGCTGGCTGGGCACCGCGCTGACCCAGCCACGCCAGCCGCCCGCACACCCGCTGCCCGCGGTGCGCCCCGGCGAGCTCGGGGTGACCTGGATCGGCCACGCCTCGGTGCTGCTGCGCTACGGCCAGTCAAACATCGCGTGTGACCCGGTGCTGTCGCGCTGGGCCGGCGGCGTCAAGCGCGCCATCGAGCCCGGCCTCGGTGCCCCCGAGCTCGACGTGGGCCTCATCCTCATCAGCCACGCGCACCCCGACCACCTCGATCACGCCACCCTGGCCCGGCTCCCGAAGCGCGCCACCATCGTGACCCCGCCGCGCTGCGCCGACCTGGTCGCCGACATCGGCTTCGCCCGCGTGCTCGAGCTGGCCCACGGCACCAGCATGGCGCACCACGGTGTGCGTGTGACCGCCCACCCGGTGCGCCACGAAGGCGGCGGCCTGCGCCACCGCGGCGCCAGCTGCTACGTCCTCGAGGGCGACGGCCCCAGCGTGCTGTTCGTGGGCGATTCGGCCTATTTTTCGGGCTTCGCCGAGATCGGCGCGCGCCACGCCCCCGAGGTCGCGCTGCTGCCCATCGGCGGCTACATGCCGGCCTCGTTCCGCAGCCGCCACATGAGCCCGCTCGACGCCCTGTACGCCTTCGAGGACCTCGGCGCCACCGTCCTCGTCCCCATCCACCACGGCACCTTCCCGCTGTCGACCGAGCCGCTGGCCGCCCCCGCCGCCTGGCTGCGCGACCTCATCGCCGAGCGTGACCTCACGCACGCGGTGCGGCTGCTCCCCCCTGGGGGCTCCATCGTGTTCGCCCACGACCCGGGCGCCGGGGCGGACAAAGCTGTTGCAAGCGCCCGGACACCCGAATAAGAGTCTTGGGCGTCATGGCCGACGAGGGCAAAGCAGGGAGCGATCCGGCCGATCCCCCGGCCGACAGGCCGGGCGATCGCTCCGCCGAGTCGCCGCCATCTGCTGCAGCCGACAAGCCGTCCGCCGCCAAGCCCGCCGCGTCCGACGCCCCCGCCGCGTCCACCGTCAGGCCCGACGCGCCCGCCGCCGCCAGCAAGCCCGGCCTGCCCGCCACCTCCGGCGTGCGCCCGGCCGCCTCCGATCCGCTGCACAACGCCATCCGCCGCCTCGACAACCCGTGGGGCGTCACCGCGGTCGCCTTCCTGCTCGGCCTCCTCCTCTTCCTCCCCGGCCTGGGCAGCTTCGGCTTCTGGGAGCCCTACGAGACCACCATCGTCGACACCGTCAGCGCGCACAGCAAGGGTGACGCCGCCGGCCCCATCAGCGCGCACCCGATGCTGCAGACCCGCATCCTGGTGCAGGCCGCCAAGCTGCTCGGCCTCAACGAATGGGCGCTGCGCCTGCCGCTGGCGCTGCTCGGCGCGCTGGGCATGGCCGCGGTCGCCTTCGCGGCGTCCTGGCTGTGGCGACCGCGCTCGGGGATCTACGCCGCCATCGCGCTGGGCACCTCGGCCAGCTTCCTGTTCCAGGCGCGCCAGCTCGGCGGCGACGTGACCTCGATGACGATGACCGCCCTGGTCATCGCCTTCCTGGCCCCGGTCATCGCCTCCGCCGACGAGCGCGCCAGACGCGCCTGGCTGTGGCTGCCGCTGGCCGCCGCCGCGGGCCTCGGCGCGCACTTCTCGTGCGGCGCCCTCATCGGCGTGGCCCTGCCCTGCGCCGGCGCCGCCGCCGCGCTGCTGGCGGGCCTCCTGCTGCGTGACGCCCACGGCAAGCGCATGCTCGCCGCCACCCCCGCGAACCTCTCCATCGCCGCCGGCCTCGCCGCGGTCGCCCTCTTCATCGGCATCTGGGGCTACGTCGACCTGGTCACCGCGCCGCGCGACGCCCCGCGCTGGTCCGCCATCCTGGCCACCACGGTGCAGCGTGGCCTCGACACCCAGCAGGGCTTCGACTACGTGGTGCAGCGCATCGGCTTCGGCTTCTTCCCCTGGAGCGGCGTCCTCATCGGCGGCGCGCTGTGGGGCTTCGCGGTGCTGGGCGCCGACGGCCTCGGCGGCCCGGGCCCCGAGCGCAGCAGCGGCCGCGGCGCGCTGGGCCAGGTCGCCATCCTGGTCTGGCTGATCACCGCCTACGGCGTGATGTCGATCTGGGCGCGCAAGATCGGCGAGGTCCCCTTCGTCGCGCTGCCCGCCTGCGCTCTGGTGGTGGGCGCCTTCCTGGGCGACGTCACCAGCAAGCAGACCCGCATGCGCGCGCTGCCGCTCATCGGCCTGCTCGCGCTGGCGACCACCGTCATCCTGGCGCGCGACTTCCACGAGTTCCCCCAGAAGCTGGCCTCGGCGCCCTTCCTGCGCGAGATCGCCTGGCCGCTCGACGCCGCCGGCAAGAAGGCCGAGCCCGGGCTGCGCGTCGCGGTGGTCGGCCTCGGCCTGCTGTTCGCCATCGTCGCGCTGGCCGCGCTGGTGTGGCGCGACGAGCCCGGCGCGCCCGGCAGTCAGCTCGGCAAGCTGCGCAACTCGATCGGCCGCATCGTCGGCGTCTGGGGCGTGCCGGCGCTGGCCTGGGTCGCGCTGCTCGGCTCGCTGACGCTGGACTTCACCTGGACCCCGCGGCTGTCGCGCCACTTCTCGTACCGCGGCGTGTTCGACCGCTACCACGCCCTGGCCGGCAACCACGACACCCTCGCCGTCATGGGGGTCGAGGAGCGCGGCGTGAAGTTCTACGCCCACGGCAGCACCGTCGAGCGCATCGAGGACATGGGCGGCATGCTCAAGTTCCTGAAGAGCGACGCGCGCCGCTTCGCCATCATCCCGTCCGATCGCCTGGGCGGCATGCAGCAGGCCGCCACCGCCGAGGGCGTGCGCTACTTCGTGGTCGATCGCTCCAACGCACGCTTCTGGCTGCTGTCGAACCAGGTCAAGGATCAGACCGAAGACGCCAATCCGCTGAAGGCCATCGTGCTGCGCGACGCCCCCGCCGACCTGGCCAAGTACCGGACCATCGGCTGCGACTTCGAGGGCAAGATCGAGCTCGTCGGCGTCAAGATGCCGGCCAGCGTCAGCAAGGGAAAGAGCTTCGACGTCAGCTACCTGTTCCGGGTCAAGTCGCAGGTCGGCGGCAGCTGGAAGGTGTTCACGCACTTCGACGGCCCCGGCATCCGCTTCCACGGCGACCACGATCCCGTGAAGGGGCTGTACAGCACCAGCTTCTGGACCGCGGGCGACTACATCATCGATACCTTCAAGGTCAGCGCCGGGAACTTCGCGTTCCCCAGCGCGACCTTCACCGTGATGATGGGCTTCTGGCCCGGGGGTGGCGCGGAGACTCGGCTCAAGCTGATGGTCCCGCCCACGCCGCCCGAGCTCGACAAGCGCGAGAACCGGTGCCTGGTCGGCACCATCCAGGTGGATTGAGGGGGGGCACGCGATGGGTGTGACGGACTGGCGTGTGACGATGTTTTCGCTTGAGGGGCCTTCAACCGTTTGTTATGACGCCGATGATCTCCCGCAGGAAGGCTTCATGATGACGGCGAAGAAAACAGATCCATCCGCCGCCAGAAGGCCCAAGAAGACAGGGCGTGAGCGCAGGCTCGTGGAACGCGTACTCGTCGATCTCGAAGTCGATTACCGCTGCGAGGACACCTTCCTCTTCGCGTACATCACGGACATCTCCGCGCTCGGTGTCTTCATCAAGACCGAGGCGCCCGAGATGCCCGGGACGCGTTTGAATCTAAAGTTCACGCCCCATGGCCACGCCGAACCGCTGGAGCTCGAGGGCGAGGTCATCTGGATCAACCCGTACCGCCCCGGCGACCCCTACAACTTGAACCCCGGCATGGGCGTCAAGTTCGTCGACTTCGACGACGACCAGCGCGAGCGCGTGCTCAAGCTGGTGCGCACGTTCGCGTACCTCAACGACGACGAGGCCACCGCGGGCGGCAAGTCGGATGAGGAGCTCGACGAGGACGCGCTCGACGAGGACACCGACGAAGACGAGGACGAGGCGAGCTTCGAGACGACGGATATCACGAAGAGCTGACTCGCGCAGCGAATCAGCTCTTCGTGTCCGTCTCCGTCTCCGTCTCCGCCTCCGTCTTCATCTCTCCCCGCGACTCGGCGTCCTCACCGTCCACCGGATCCCCCGCGATCCTGTAGGCCCCGTTGAGCCAGCTGCCGAGATCCGCCAGCCTGCAGCGCTCGCTGCAGAACGGGCCGAACGGGTTGCCCGGCCGCGCCCCGGCGGCCTTGCCGCAGATCGGACACGGACGCTCGACCGCCGCGGCCATGGCTACTCGCTGCCCTTGCGGTCGAGTCCATAGCGCTCGACCTTCATGATGAGGTTGGACCGCGAGATGCCAAGCTCCTTGGCCAGCTGGCTCTTGTTCCAGTGCGTGCGCACCAGGCCCTGGCGGATCATGTCGCGCTCCAGCGCCTCGACCGCGTCCTTGAGCGCGCCCTGCGCCACCGGACCGCTGCCATCCGCGCTCGGCCGCGCCGACCCGTTGGCGGCCAGCGGCGCCCCCGCGGCGTCACGCACGCGCGCCGACAGCAGATCCACCGGCAGATCCTCGAGGTCACCGCCCAGCACCAGCAGGCGCTCGATCTCGTTCTCGAGCTCGCGGATGTTGCCTGGCCAGGGATAGCGCTGGAACGCCAGCATGGCCTCGTCCGACATCGGCGGCGGCTTGCCGGTCTTGCCGCGGAAGTGCTTCTTCAGGAAGTGCTCGCACAGGATGGGCAGGTCCTCCATGCGCTCGCGCAGCGGCGGGATGACGACCTTGATGACGTTGATGCGGTAGTACAGGTCCTCGCGGAACTCGCCGCGCTCGACCATGCGCTGCAGATCCTTGTGCGTCGCTGCGATGACGCGCACGTCGACCTGGCGCTGCTCGGTGCCGCCCACCGGCGTGAACGTGCCCTCCTGCAGCACACGCAGCAGCTTGACCTGCAGCGCCGGCGACATGTCGCCGATCTCGTCGAGGAAGAAGCTGCCACCGTCGGCGATCTCGAACAGCCCCTTCTTGTCCTTGATGGCGCCAGTGAAGGCGCCCTTGACGTGGCCGAACAGCGCGCTCTCGAGCAGGTTGTCGTTGAACGCCGAGCAGTTCTGCACCACGAAGGCCTGCTTGGCGCGCGGCCCGTTGTGGTGGATCGCGCGCGCCACCAGCTCCTTGCCAGTGCCGCTCTCGCCATGGATGAGGATGGTCGAGTCCGACGGGATGATCTTCTCGAGCAGCCGGAACACGCCCTGCATCGCGCGCGAGTTGCCGATGATGTTCTCGAAGCGGAACTGGTTGCCGAGCTCGAGCTGCAGCGACTCGCGCTCGCGCTCCCGGCTGGTGACCTCGGCGTGGTAGGTCTGGATCTCGTTGGCGCCGAACTCCAGCAGATCCTGCAGGTGATCCAGCTCCGGCTTGGTCATCACCGGGACGCGCTCGAGGGCGCGATCCAGGTCGGTGCCGCCGCTGTTGAGCTCGCGGATCTTCGACAGCAGCGTGGTGCCCTGGATGGGCGACATCGGCGTCGACACCGCGCCGCCGACGAAGATGAAGCCGGCCATCTCACCGTCGAGCACGACCGGACAGGCCACCAGGTCGAAGCCGAGGTGACACTCGTGCACGATCGAGCGCCGCGCCTTGGCCTGGCCGCGCAGCTTGTCGCGCGCCACCTTGACCGACTCGTTGCAGCGGCGGAAGCCCTCCTTGGAGAACAGCGCCAGCCGACAGAAGTCGTTGTTGGGCGGGATGACCTTGCCCTCGGCGTGATCGAGCACGTAGCCCTTGGCGTCCGCGAACGCCAGCTCGACGTGCCACCACTTCCTGATGATGTCCTTCAGCATCAGGAGGGTATGAAGCTTTTCGTATCTGCGTAGATCGACCAAAGCAGGCCCCGGCGAACGGGAACGATAGCACAGCGGGGGGTGTTATCGTCGGGCATGCCGCAGGGCACCAGCACCATCATCGGGTGGGTCGAGTGGGCGTCCCTGCCCGACCTCGGGGTGGCCCGGCTGGCGGCCAAGGTCGACACCGGCGCGCGCACCTCGGCGCTGCACGTGCTGGGCATGCTGAAGGTCGGGGAGCTGCCGCCGGCCGCCCCCGGGGGCCAGCCGCGCGCGGTGGTCGAGCTCAAGATCCCGTCGGCCACCCGCGCGCGCAAGCAGGTGGTGGTCACCGCGCAGGCCGTGATCGAGGAGCTGGTGGTCATCCGCGACAGCGGCGGCCACCCCGAGCGGCGCCCGGTCGTCACCACCACACTGGTGCTCGGGCCGTTACGCGCCAGGATCCGCGTCAGCCTGACCGACCGCGGCGACATGGCCTATCCCATGCTGATCGGGCGCACCGCGCTGGGCTCCAAGCTGCTGGTCGACCCGCACACGCGCTTCCGGGCGACGGGGCCGCGCAGCCGCTGATTGCTGCTACAGTTGGAGCAATGGCCGGGGGCATCAAGAAGATCCTGGGCGCGCTGACCCACGATCACGGCCACGACCACGACCACGGCCACGACCACGACCACGACCACGACCACGACCACGGCCATGACCACGGCCACGACCACGACCACGGCCATGACCACGCCCACCCGCGGCTCGACGCCCGCCCCCGTGAGCGTCGTCGCCTGACCATGGTCATGGTCCTGACCGGGACCATCCTGGTCGCCGAGGCCGTCGGCGGCATCGTCTCCGGCTCGCTGTCGCTGCTGTCCGACGCCGGCCACATGCTGACCGATCTGTCGGCCCAGATCGTCAGCCTGCTGGCCCTGGTGTTCGCGACCCGGCCACCCGACGAGCGCCGCAGCTATGGCTACCACCGCCTCGAGATCCTGGCCGCGCTGCTCAACGGCCTGGTCCTGCTGGTGCTGTCGGGCTACCTGGTCTACGCGGCGATTCGCCGCGGCGCTTCTGGCGCGGCCGTCGATACCCACGTCATGCTGCCAGTCGCCATCGTGGGCCTGGTGGCCAACCTGGTCGGCGTCTTCCTGCTGCGCGACGCCCGCAGCCTGAACGTGCGCTCGGCCTACCTGCACGTGCTGTCGGACGCCCTGGCCTCGCTGGCGGTCATCATCGGCGGCGTCATCATGTGGCTGACCGGCGCGCTGTATGTGCTCGACGCCGTGCTGGCCTGTCTCATCGCGCTGCTCATCCTGGTGTCGTCGTACCGGCTGCTGCGCGATGCCATCGACGTGCTGCTGGAGGCCGTCCCCAAGGGGCTCGACCCGTCACGCGTGCGCGCCGACATCCATGGCGTCCCCGGCGTGCGCGAGGTCCACGACCTCCACATCTGGACCATCACCAGCGGCGTCATCTCGCTGTCGGCGCACATCGTGGTCGACGCCCCCGAGGGCGCACCCTGCTCGATGCATGACGCGCTGATCCAGGACGTGCAGCGCCTGCTCGAGAAGAAGCACAAGATCCTGCACTCGACCCTGCAGGTCGAGAGCGCCGGGCACGAGCACGTGTCGGACATCCACTGAGACTGACGAAGTCAGTCTCAGTGTCCGGCTCCGGCGAGCCGCTGGCCGCCGCGCTAGCCAGGTCACCACACCCCATCGCTAGCAGTTTCAGTAACTTACGCATGGCCGAAGCCGTGCATAGCTTCCGCCTCAGAAATCGAGTAAAGAGGCGGCACCTATGCGCGCACTGAAGAGCATCACGGCCTTGGCAGCGATCCTGACGGCTACCACCCTGACCACCACGGCCAGCGCGGCGGTCTCCACCTGTGTCCCCAACTATGCCGGCTGGGAAGGCCCCTCCATGGGCCTTTACTGCTCGCAGTTCACCTCGCGCTTCGACGGCGCCACCGACCTGCTGTACATCAAGCTGCCGCCGAACTTCGACCCCACCAAGGCCTACGACGTCATCATGTGGTTCCACGCCGCCGGCCAGGACGCCATGTCGAGCGAGTACTTCCACTCCACCGTCAGCGCCGACTTCAAGGCCATCACCATCGGCCTCAACTCGCGCGGCGAGTACGGCGGCCTGTACAACCAGGCCTCGCTGCAGGACATGAACGAGCTGCTCAACCAGCTGGCGGCCAAGTTCTACATCCGCCACGTCTTCGCGGTCGGCGCCAGCATGGGCGGCCAGGCCTCGCTGCGGCTGGCGGCGACCTACCCCGACAAGATCGGCATCGTGCTGGCCGCGGTGCCCGCCATCTGCATCGGCTCCGACAACCACGCGCCCAACTGCACCGACGCCGGCACCGCGGTCTACCAGGCCGCGCAGGCGGTCTACAACGCGGCGCGCACCGGCGTGTACGACGACAAGCTGGTCTACAACGTGCCCGGCGGCGCCGACACCACCACGGGGATCCTGCAGGCGGCGCGCGCGCTCAACACCATCATGACGGGCAAGACCTGGTACCGCTACCGCGAGGTCCCGGGCGGCGATCACGAGAACTACTTCGCCGACGACTTCTCGTCGCGCGGCGCCTACCTCGACAACACCACGATGACGCCCAACCTGCGCGCCGACATCACCGCGTGGCAGACCGCGCACGCGGCGCAGCGCCTGGAGCCGACCGCGGGCTGGGTGCCGCCCGCCGGCACCGCACAGCGCTACATCCCGGACGTCATCTGGAACCGCGGTGGTCGCAACTGGACCCCGGGCACGCTGCCGGTCGACGCCGGTGTGGGCCCGATGCCGATGGTGGACGGTGGCACGGATCCGGTGACGCCGGGTCCGGGGGACGACGAGGGCACCGTGTCGAGCCCCAGCCCCAGCCCCTCGAACCCGGCCGATGGTGACAGCGGCGGCGGCTGCGACGTCTCCAGCCACGCCTCGTCGGGGACCATGGCCGCGCTGCTGCTGCTGGCCGCGGCGCTGCTGGCCTTCGCGCGAGGCTACCGGCGCCGCCCGTAGTCGCAGCGTCGCTTGTCCGCCCTCCGCTTCGCCCTCCCGTTCACGCTGCTCAGCCTCGTCGCCGCGCCCGCGCCCGCGCTGGCCGCGACGCCGTGCCCGGTCCCGACCGCGGCCCACGTGGTGTGCACCGAGTGGACCTCGCGCTTCGACGGCGCCCACGACCGCGCCTATGTGCGCGTGCCGGCGAGCTACGACGGAGCCCGGCCCATCGACGTGCTGCTGTGGTTCAAGGCCTTCGGGCAGGGTGACGAGGCCATCGCCGACCCTGGCTTTCATGCCCTGGCCGACGAGCTCGGCGTCATCACCATCGGGTTGCGCCAGCGCGGCATCCGCAGCTTCCTGGGTGACAGCACGACCAGCAAGAACCGCCTCAGCGCGGCCGAACGGCTGGCCGCCAAGCAGGACGTCGCCGAGCTGCTCGACCAGCTGGCGGCGCGCTTCCGCATCGGGCGCGTCATCGCCGCGGGTGCCAGCATGGGCGGCTATGCGTCGCTGCGCCTCGGGCACCTGTTTCCGCGGCAGATCGCGGGGGTGATCGCCGCGGTGCCCGCGCTGTGCTCGGGCGCGCGTGGGGCGCCGCCGGGGTGCGAGGGCAGCTTCATCCGCGCGGGCTCGCAGGAGGTGTTCGCGGCCGCGGCCGCCGGCGCCTACACCGACAAGCTGGTCGTGGTGGTGGCCGCCGGCGCCGACCAGACCGCGGGTGTGCTGGCGGGGCAGCGCGAGCTCGCGCGGGTGCTGACCGGGCAGCCGTGGTTTCGCTATCGCGAGGTGACGGGCGCGCAGCACGAGAACTTCCTGGCTGGCTCGCCCTGGTTCGGCGTCGAGGGTGTGCGCGACGTGCTGGCGCAGTTCCTGGCCGCGCGCCCTGGGCGGACCTGGCCGTCAGCGGGCTGGACGGCGCCCGACCGCGAGAGCCGCGAATACCTGGTGCCCGCGCTGCGCGAGCGCGGGGGCGCACCTGTGGACGACACCTCGCCCGACGCCAGCGTGGACCTTGAGCCCGAGGCGCGCCCGTTCGAGCTGGTCGGCGGCCTCGAGCGCGACGCCTGGGAGCGCGGCAAGTCGGGTGCGCTGTGGAAGAGACCTGGGCGTGGCTGCGGGTGTCAGGTGGGGGGTCGGGGCGAGTCCGACCCCGGAGTCGGAGTCGGACTCGGACTCGGACTCGCGCTAGCGCTCGTCCTCGGTGCTCGTGCTCGTGCTCGTGCTCGTGCTCGTGCTCGCTACGGCGTCGCGCCCGCCTCGCCCGTCGGCGCGGGCGGATCCGCCACCGCGACCTGCCCGATCAATCCGGCATAGCGCACCGCCCGGTTCAGGAACGGCACGAACGCCGCCGCCGCCTTGGCGTTGCCGCTGCTGCTGGGGTGGCTGTCATAGCCGCTGCCGGTCGCATACCGCGACAGGTTGGACGCGCCCTCGTCGGTCAGCGCGTCGTAGTAGTCGAACACCACGATGTTCTTGTGCGGGTACCCGGCCAGCCAGCCGTCGGGCCGCTTGGCCCAGCTGGCCAGCTCCCGCGCACGCGCGGCCCGCGCCGCCGCGACCTCCTTCGAGTGCGGCTTGCCCAGCACCTTCTTGGCCAGCCACTTCCACGCTGGCTCGGCCGGGACCTTGGGCGCGATGGGCGGCGAGGTCACGTACACGAACAGCACCTCGGGGTGCTTCTCCAGCTCGGCGCGCACCGCCATCAGGGTCGCCTTGGAGTTCCACAGCGTGATCTCGGGCCCCGCCGGGTTGCCCGGCGCGCTGCCGTCGGCCGCCAGCTCGTTCTCGGTGTAGCAGCTCTTCCAGACCACGATCTGGTTCTGCTGCCCGTTCGGCCACGGCTCGTCCTGCAGGCGCGTCGCCAGCACCGCCGCCATGTCGTTCCTGAATTTGGGCAGCCAGTCGAAGATGTCGGTGCGCTCGCCGAGCTTGCTGCCGTACGAGGCCTCGCCGATCTGGTAGCCGTCGGCCTCCAGCAGCGCGCGCAGGTTGCCGCCGTTGGGGTGCGACTCGTAGATGCACTTGCTGGCGGTCTGCTTGTCCGGCCCCACCGCCGCCATCAGCTGCCCACCACACGAGTGGTGGATGAACAGGAGGCGCAGCCCGTCATCGGGCCGCGCGTGCGAGAACGCCGAGAGATCCATGCCCGGGACCTTGCCTTCCTTGTCCTGCGACGCCGCGACCGCGCCGCCGCCGACCGGGATCTGCAACGCCGCGCCCACGGCGACCAGCAGCGACCCGACGATGATGAGGTTGCGTCTGCGCTTGCTCATGGAGTGACATTCTTCACGGGGTTTCGGCGCCGTCAAACCGGATGGCGCCGACGAGGCGTATCCGGGCGTGCGCCAACCCCGGGAGACTCGGGAGGGTCGGACGGACCTCGCCCGTCTGCGATGCCGTTGCAGGCCCTTGGAGTAGGATGGCGTCACTGGTCGGGAGGCGTGGGGCGCCTCTCCGTGGCCAGCTTGGCCAGGTGGTGCTGAACGTTCCGGATCTCGTCGAGGACGCGCAGTGGATCGGCGTGGGCTGGACTGCGTGGAGGCGCGTCGGAGAATGTAGCTGCCGCCGCTACGATGGCTGCCGTAGTAAACGGACGGAGATGCAATTGTCGCCCCAACAGAAGTGGCGCCCGCCGGGAGCTGAAGCGGAAGGCGGCTTACGGGGTCGTGACGGTGGCCGTGGGCAGCGTGATCGGGCGCCGACGCTCGCGGAAGGCGGCCAGCTCGGCCACGGTGGCCGCACGGTTCAGGATGAAGACGTCATCGAGGTCACCAGCGAGGGTCAAGCCGTCGACGCCGTCGTTGAGGTCAGCGCCGAGGACGACCGGCGAGTCGGGGATGTAGAAGATGGGCCCAGTGGCTGGCGCGGTGTCGAGGAAACGGTCCATCGTTCCGATGGGCTCGTCGACGCCGTCGAAGTAGAGGTGGCGCTCGTTGGTCTGGAAGTTGAGGGACATGGCCATGAAGTGCCACTTCGGCCGCGCGGCCGGCGCGCCTATCAGTTCTTCGTACGTGAACGACCTCAGGGTGGCAATGTGATCGTAGTCGCCGGGCATGACGCCAGCCATGCCCGGCACAGTGCAGCCGTTGTGGCAGCTGTTGGCCTGGAGGTAAACATCGTTGATCCCCGACTCCCACATGAACATGGCGAACGGGTTGGCGATGTCGAATGACCAGCCAGCGCGCGCGCCGTAGCACATCACGGTCGACCACGCGCCGTGGGCGTCGGGGTTCTCCGTGGTGGTGAACCAGGCGCCCAGGGTCAGGCCGGTCTGCGGGCGCGGGGTGTTGGCGGGGTCGGTGCGCCACGAGGTGCGATCCACGATGCGCGCAGCGTGGCCGGTGGAGAAGCGCGCGGCGGCGTCGGCGCGGCCGCCCCAGCCGCCCCCCTGCGGCGCCCACAGCGCAGCGACCTGGGGCGCCGTCAGGGCGCGCACCGCCATGTCGCTGCTGCCGGGATCGGCGCGCCAGGCGTAGACCGGCGGGCCATAGTTGCGCGACGCCGTGCCGGCGCCCTCGTCGAAGGTCCAGGCCGCGACCAGCGCGGGGTCGCGCCAGGGCACGCGGTCGAACACGCGGTCGAAGTTCTGACCGGTCTGGGTTGCGCCGCCGTGGTGTGCGCCGAGGACGACGCCAGCGCTGGCGCTGAAGCTCTTGACGCGGACCCAGGTGCGGCCACTGGTGCAGTCCTCGACCCAGTGCGGGGCCCAGCTGCCGTCGGCCTCACGGAAGACCAGGTCGCTGCAGTCGCTGCGCAGCGTGCCGGCCCCCTTCCAGGTCGCGGCGGGCAGGTCGACGCGCAGCTGCACGTCGGTCGACGCGGTGCCGGTGGCCGGGAAGGTCACCGTGCTGCGCGTGCTCAGGCCACAGCCCAGGGTGCCGCCGCAGGGATCGCTGATGGGGCCAGCGTCGCAGCAGGTCGGGACCACGGTGCCGCCGTCGCCGACCACGCCGCCGTCGCCGTTGGGGCCGCCGACACAGTCGCCGTTGCCATCGATCGTCCAGCCCGGGTTGCAGGTGCCGATCGCGACGCACGACATGTGGTTGCCGCCGTCGTGGAAGGCGCCGCCGCACATCGTCGCGTCGTTGATGCAGGTACCCTCGCCGTTGTCGAAGAAGCCCGTGGTGCACATGCCGACCGCGACGCACTGGCCGCTGCCACCGTCGTGGTAGCCCGGGGTGCACTCGCCCTCCGGCAGACAGTTGCCGGTGCCGCCGTCGTGGAAGCCGGGCGAGCACATCGCCATGGCCACGCACTCGCCGTCGCCGCCGAGGCGGAAGCCCGACTTGCACATGCCCACCGCGATGCAGCCCATGTGCGAGCCGTCATCATGGAAGCGCGTGGTGCACTGGGTCGCGTCGTTGATGCACAGCATGGCGCCGTCGCTGAAGTAGCCGGCCGCGCAGCCGGTCATCAGGCAGATCCCACCACCGCCGTCGTGGTAGCCGGCCAGGCACTCACCCAGCGGCACGCAGGTACCGTCACCGCCGTTGTGATAGTCGGGGTAGCCGGCGGGGCTGCCGGTGCCTGGGCACTTGACCGTCTCGGGCTTGCAGCCAGCCAGCGCCGCAGCAGCCAAGCCAAAACAAAGGAAGATCGACTTCATCTCGCCATTCTACCAGACGGCTCGGCCGGATCGGACACGCCCGCCGGGCCAGCGGCGACCGCCCCGTCAACGCAGGCTGAGGCGCACCCCGAAGCCGATGCTGGGGCCGTAGCTGGCCACCGAGCGTGACACCGGGATGAAGCCCTCGGTGAAGAGGTGCAGGACCGGGGTGGCGCGGTAGTCGAGGCCCGCGCTCAGCAGGGTGTAGAGCGGTCCAGGATCGATGCGGTCGGAGATATCCGCAGACCAGGTGTCGAGGACCTGTCGCCTGGCCGCCACCGGGTGATTGACCAAGGTGACGCCGCCATAGGCGGTCACGTTGCGCTCGCGGTAGCTGGGCAGCAGCGCCAGGCGCCCCACCGGCGTCAGCTCGGTGGCGTCACGATCGAAGTCGCTGATGCCCTCGCAGTTCTCGACGCAGCGCAGCACCTCGCGATAGGGCACCGCGACCAGCAGGCCGTCGAACGCGATGCCCAGCGACACTCGCTGGTTGAGCTCGACCGCATACTGCATGGTCACGCCCGCGCCGCTGACCGCGCCGACGTCGGGCAGCGCCAGCGAGTCCTCGGCGATGGCCATCGACCCGGGCTGCAGCCCGGTCTCGAACAGCAGCCCGAGGTCCCCGCGCGCGCTGACCCGGAAGCGCACGCTGGTCGACAGGTTGTGGCGCGCGACGTGGAGATCGGCGTTGGCGTCCCGCGCCTCGTGCGGCGCGATCGGCATCAGCACGGTCGACGCGCGCGCCGCGATCTCGACCGGCTCGCTCATGGGCGCGCCGGTCCGCAGCGGCGGCGTGGGGTGCATGACCAGGGCGGAGCGCCGCACCTGGTAGACCGGCGCCGGCCCACACCCGGCCAGGCCGAGGAGAGCCACCATGAACCAGGGACGCAGGACCCCGCGAACGCGCATGGCCCAGCCACCAGCAAACCACGCGCCGCCCACGGCCCCCCGGAGTTACGCGCACATCGAAGCCCAGGCGCCGACCGAACCTGACAGCCGCGTCGCGGGTGGAAAGAAGCGGCACCCGCTGCCAGCACCCATGTACTTCATCTCACCACCGCTGGGCCTGCTTGGGGGCCTCGCGTGGGGCGGGCACCGTGGCTGACAGGTCGTGGTCCTCGAGCACGTGCAGGGTGTCGCCGCGGCGGACTTGCAGGTGGCCCGACCTGGTCGCCACCAGCAGACGGCCGCGCGTGTCCCAGTCGGCCCACACCACGTCGGTCATGGCGCGGCCGTTGACGCGGTAGGCCGGGGTGCGCCCCTCGGGGCCTCCCGGGGGGCCGATCCAGCTCTTGTCCTCGAGGGTCAGTCGCACGCCGCCGCCGGGCCGCAGCCGGCTCACCATCACGCGACGATCGTGATCGTCGACGTCGTCGGCCTTGCGCGGCGGACACAGCTTGTCCTCGGTCCAGCCGCGACGACGCTCGACCGCGCGCTGTTCGGGTGCGGTGCGCGCGATCCCGTAGCGCCCGGCGAGGCCGCTGACCTCGCCGTGACCAGGCGCGCCGGGCTCCAGCGTCGCCGGGTCGGCCACGAAGTGACAGCCGTGCGCGCTGCTCGCCGCGTCACCCCACGCCGCCAGCGCGTACAGCCAGGGCAGCTTGCTGACCGCGACATAGGTCGTGTGCGCGAACAGCTCGCGCCCGAGAAAGCCGGCCGGCCCGCTGTCCTTCGCGGCGACATACAGGAGCAGCTCGCCGTCGGCCGAAACGTCACTGCGCCAGGGGTACAGGGTTCCCTTCAGCCAGGCGCCCGGCTCGACGATCTGGCGCTCGAGATCCCAGCGGCCCACCCACCACCAGTCGCGCGGCCCCTTGCGAAACACCGCGACCACCGGTCGCCCGGTAGCCAGGATCGCGAACAGCCGCATACGCGGAGTCTACGCCGTCGCGCTCGTTCTAGCGTGACCCGACGTCTGCGATGGCTGAAGGCCTAGTCGTCGTCGTCGTCGTCGTCGTCGTCATCGTCGTCGTCGTCATCGTCATCATCGTCGTCATCGTCATCGTCATCGTCATCGTCGTCAGCGTCGCCGCCGTCGTCGTCGTCCGACCCGGGCGCTGGCCACACGTTCGACGCGTGCTCGCCGGCCATCTCCCACACGATGAAGTCGTAGGCGTCGGGGCGCGCCGCGTTGCCCATGTAGGGCAGCGGGGTGCCGAAGCGCTGCCACATCACCACCGGCGCCAGCTGCAGGCTCGCGATCACCTGGATCAGGGCCTCGATGACCTCGTGCTCGCGCCAGCGCGCGAAGCTGGGTGACGGCCACGCCAGGAGCTGCACCGCCTCGAGGCCGAAGCGGTAGCCGACGCGCGTCCCGCACACCACCTTGACGATGGCGTCGCTGTCACCATCGCTGTTGAGCGGCTCGGGGCGCATGTGCTCCTTCCCGGGCGGCTTCCAGGTTTCGGCGAAGCGCTGCGCGAGGGCCTCGACGATCGCGCCGCGGACCTGCTCGGCGCGAGCGTCGAGCGGGGCCTGGCGCAGGGGCGGCGCGCCGTAGCCGAGGCGCAGCCCGGGGAAGTGGAGCGGCATCAGGCGCTGCTCGAGCACGATGTTCTGCTCGGGGCCGGCGGTGAAGGCCCCCTTGAGGTGGAAGTCGTGCTCGCTGACCGGGCACGGCAGCGCGGGGTTCCAGATCTGGTCGAAGTAGTCCTTGGGGGTCGCGAACGGCCACGCGCCCGGGGGCATGCGTGGATCGGGGACGGGACCCCAGACGCCGTCTTCGCGGGCCGCCCAGCGCGCCAGGTTGACCTCGAACAGCTCACCCGCGGCGCTGCGCAGGTCACCCAGCAGGCGGCCCATCGACTCGCGCGGCTGCACCATGTTGCCGACCCGCAGGTGCACCATGAAGTCGTTCATGAACGGCTTGCTCTGGTGCAGGGTCTGCCCGCTGGCGGCCTCCTCGCGGGCCTCGAAGTCGCGCAGCACCTTGGCCACGTTGGGACCGGTCTGGGCGTTGAGCTGGCTGCCGAAGTAGATCGACGCGATCACATGATCCGCAAGGCCCATGCCGCCGAAGACCGGATGATCGAGCCCCTCCCGTGGAACCATTCGCATGTTGAACCTCCCCGCCGCCCTCGTTGAAAGTGGACCGGAACCGCGAGCCTGCCGGAGTCTACGCCGTCGCGGGCTGCGTCGCCGCCGTCGCCGGGCGGCCCATGCGGCGCAGCCAGCGGTAGTGCGAGCGCAGGGCGCCCCAGGTGCTGTTGCAGTGGTAGGGGATGCCATGCTTGCGGGCGGCGGCCTCGACGATCTCGGCGATCTTCGGATAGTGCACGTGGCAGATGTGCGGGAACAGGTGATGCTCGATCTGGTAGTTGAGACCGCCCACATACCAGGTCACCAGCCCATTGCCGCGCGAGAAGTCGACCGTGGTGAGGACCTGGTGAGTGGCCCAGTCGTGGTCCATCTTGCCGGCCTCGTTGGGCAGCGGGAAGGTGGCCTCCTCGACGCAATGAGCGAGCTGGAACACCGTCGCCAGCACCACGCCGAGCACCATCATGGTCACGAGGTACCAGAGCGCGACCTCGCCGACCTTGTGGAACAGCAGCGGCAGCACGAAGGCGCCGCCGATGAAGAAGGCCTTGCCGGCCCAGAAGCGCACCTGATCCCAGCCGCGCGGGCGCGGCACCTTGGTCTGACCGATGCCGGGATCGATCATCGAGTGGAAGTCGTCGATCAGCGCCCAGCGGATGGGCAGCAGGCTGTACAGGAACCACAGGTAGAACTGCTGAAACCGGTGGAACCCGTGCGAGCGATCGTGCGGCGACAGCCGACCGATCCAGCCCACCACCAGGTCGTCGTCGGCGCCCGAGATGTTGGGGTAGGTGTGGTGCGCGATGTTGTGCTTGTAGTGCCAGAAGTACGAGCTGCCCCCCAGCATGTCGAGCGCCCACGACGAGGCGCGGTTGACCAGGCGCCGCTCCGAGTACGCGTTGTGGCCGCCGTCGTGCTGGATGCTGAAGCCGACCCCCGCCATCGCCAGCCCCAGCGAGATGGCCAGCGGCAGCGCCACGTACCAGCTGTGCGCGAAGAACACCAACCCGACATAGCTCAGCCCGAGCCAGGCGAAGATGGTCAGCGTCTTCAGGTACATGCGCGGGACACCGCGCCGCGGTAGTCCGGTCTTCTCGAAGTAGGCGTCGACGCCAGCCTCGATGTCAGCGCGAAATTGGGAGCTCGAAGGGAATGTGATGGCCACGAGGGGAGCCACGATAATTGGCCAGGTGAAGCGTGGTCAACCACTTCAGTATCATGTCTTCGTCATGAACCAGCCGGCGGCTTTCGCGAGCCACTTTGACCAGCGTCAACGCGGGGTTCCACGATTCTGGCAGGCGCGAATCTAGCCCTTTTCGGGGGGTTCGGGGCGGGCCGGGAAGCCACTCAGGGTGACCCCCGCCTGGGTCGGCCGCATCACCACCGACCCCGGCCGCACCACCGCGCGCTTGCCGATGGTGGCGCCCTTGAGCAGCATGACCCCGCTGCCGATCTGCGCGCCCTCGCCGATGACCACGTCGCGGGCGTCGGCCACCGAGTCGGAGTGTCGCTTCTCGGCCGACACCTCGTGGAAGTCCGAGTCCATGATGCGGGCGTCCTCGACCCAGGCGCCGGCCTCGACGGCGACGCGCTTGCCGGCCGAGATGTGGGTGCCCGACAGGGTGACGCCGCTGCCGATCTCGATGGCGGCGTCGGGCGTGTACATGGTCTGCAGCGAGACCTCGCGGTTGCCGAAGGCGTCGCGCCGCACGGTGACGTCGTCGCCCAGCGTGATGCGCCCGGTGCCGCCGATGTCGATGGGGGCGTAGGCCTTGAAGTTGCGGCCGATCTGCACCCGGCCCCCGGTGGTCAGCTTGAACTTCACGCGGTAGTACTCGCCGCGCAGCCGCGCCATCAGATCGTCGATCACTTGGTCCCCCCTGCCGCCTGCTGGGTTGCCGTCATCAGCATCGGTCGCGCCGGATTTCCCATCGCCATCGCATGATCGGGCATGTCGCGGTTGACCACCGAGCCGCCCGACACCACCACGTTGTGGCCCAGCGTCACGCCGCCGAGCACGGTGGTCTCGACGCCCAGCCAACAGTCGTCGCCGATCGCCACCGGCCGCCCGGTCACCGTGGGCCCGCCCGGCACGCCGACGTCGGTGTCGGTGATGGTCGTCTTGGCCGCCAGCAGCAGGCGCCCCACGCTGACCCTCGACGCACAGCGCACGCGCAGCCCGCCCATGGTCGACTGCTCGCCGATGGCGACCTCGGCGTCGGGCCCCAGCGTCACGATCGACACGTCCTGCAGGTTCGAGCGCCGGATGCGACAGCCCTCGCCGATGGTCACGCGCCCCGGCCCGCTGACGTGCAGCGGGCACTCGGCCACGAAGCCGCGCCCGATCTGCACCCGCCCCCGCGTCAGCACGCGGTAGCCATGCCGGTAGAGCTCCCCGCGCACCCGCGCCACCGCGGTCTCCAGCACCCACGCATACTGCCGCGGGTTCTTCGCCAGCTTGCCCAGCTTGCCCAGCAGCCCCCCGAGGTTCATCGAGAGCCAGGATACCAGATCGGCCGCAGCGCGACCGAGGCGCCGCCGCACCAGCGCATCGGCTAGACTGGCCCGCGATGGCCGACCCCGCTGATGCCGATGCGCTGAGGCAGAGCTACCAGGCGGTGCCCTACCCCAGCCTGCCGGTGCGGGCCTCGCACCCCAGCCTGCTGGCCGCCAACGCCATCCTGCACGGCCTGCTGCCCGCGCCGGTGACCAGCTGCCGCGTGCTCGAGCTCGGCTGCGCCACCGGCGGCAACCTGATCCCGATGGCGGCTGGCCTCCCGGGGGCGCGCTTCGTCGGCGTCGACCTGTCACCCCGGCAGATCGACGAGGCTCGCGAGCTCGCTGGCGCGGTCGGCGCCGGCAACCTGACCTGGCTGGCGTGCGACCTGCTCGACCTCGACGACCACGACCTCGGGCAGTTCGACTACATCATCTGTCACGGGATCTACTCGTGGGTGCCGCCGCCGGTGCAGCAGGCCATCCTGGCCCTGTGCCAGCGCCACCTGGCACCGCACGGCATCGCGTACATCAGCTACAACACCTATCCAGGCTTCCACGCGCGCCAGCCGGTGCGCGACATGATGCTGTTCCACACCCGGGGCCTGCCCCCCGCCGAGGCGGCCCCGGCGGCGCGCCGGCTGCTCGAGGTGCTGCGCGCCTCGGTCGGCGATCCCGACGCCACCTGGGCCCGCGTGCTGCGCGACGAGGCCGACAAGATCGCCGGCACCCCCGACGCCTACCTCGTCCACGAGCACCTCGAGCCCGAGAACCGGCCCTGCTACTTCCACGAGTTCATGGCCGCCGCCTCGGCGCACGGCCTCGGCTTCCTGTGCGAGGCCGAACGGCTGGCGACCTTCGCCGACCTGCCCGACAGCTTCCAGGCCCTGGCCCCCGGGCGCAGCCAGATCGATCAGGAGCAGTACTTCGACTTCCTGTGCAACCGCGCGCTGCGGGCCTCGCTGCTGTGCCGCTCCGACGCTGGCGTCGGCGAGCGCGTGGCCGAGCCCGACCCGCGCGCGCTGTTCGCGCTGTGCGCGGCCTTCCCGCTCGACGACCCCAGCGGGGAGGTGGTGCGCTATCGCTCGCACTCCGGCGAGTTCACCCTCGAGGATGCAGCCATGCGCGCGCTGCTCGGCCACCTCTACCAGCGCTATCCCCAGGCCAGCCCGGTCGCCGAGCTGCCCGCGCTGGCCGCCGGCGCGGTCAGCCGGGCCTGGTCGGCCGGCCTGTGTGATCTGCACGCGCACGCGCCCCCGGTGGTCGGCGTGGTCTCGGTGCGCCCCACGGCCAGCCCGGTCGCGCGCGTGCTGGCCACGCGTCAGGCCACGCTGCCCAACCAGTGGCACCAGCCCCACGAGCTCGACGCCTTCACGCGCGAGCTCGTGACCCGCCTCGACGGCCGCAAGAACCTCGGCCCGCGCACGCCCCAGGTCAAGGCCGCGCTGCAGCACCTGGCCGCCAACGGCTTCCTGTGCGCGTGACGCCGCCGCGGCTCAGGCGCGACGCAGCAGGCGGCGGCCGATGAGGCCGCGGACCTCGCCGTCGGTGGCCAGGACCCAGGCGGCGTAGACGAGGGCGCCGGCGCCGACGCGGATGAGGAGGTGGAGGGCGGCCTCCTTGGCGGACGACGCGCCGTGGCGCATCGGGATGGCCATCACCGCGAGCGCCATCCCGGTGGCGCCGACGGCGGCGCGGCCGAGCGCGAAGAAGCCGATGGGGAAGGCCAGCTCCTTGCGGGCCATCACCGTCAAGGTGACGATGATCAGCGCCTGCGCGATCAAGGTGGCCGTCGCCGAGCCTTCGCCGCCGTAGCGCGGCACCAGCAAGATGTTCAGGCCGAGGTTGAGGATGGCGCCGATGGCGGCGACGGTGCCCATGCGCAGGGTCTTCTTGGTCACGAACAGGCCGGCGGCCAGGAAGGCGCGCGCCCCGAAGACCAGGAAGCCGGCCAGCAGCACGGGAGCCACGGTGGCCGCCTCGACGTAGCGATCTGACGCCAGCAATACGACAAGATCTTTACGCACTGCCCACATGCCGGCGACCACCGGGGCCGCGATCATCCAGAAGAAGCGGATGGCCTTGGCCAGGAACTCCTCGGCGGCCTGGCGGCCCTCCTTGTCGTACAGGCGCGACACCATCGGCAGCGCCGCCAGCTCGATGGGCAGCACCAGCAGGCTTTGCAGCTGCCAGGCCAGGTTGAAGGCGACCGTGTAGAGGCCGACCGTCTCGAGATCCCAGTAGGCCTCCAGCACGAAGCGATCGCTGGTGGCCAGCAGCACGACGCCGAACTCGAAGACGATCAGCGGCACGCCGAAATGCAGCCCCTCGCGCAGCATCTTGCTGTTGAACTTGCCGGGCGAGCCGGGCAACCCGCGCGTCACCAGCGCCATCGCCGCCAGTACGGTCAGCCCCTCGGTGATCACGAAGGCGCCATAAAACCCGGGCAAGCCAAGCTTCAGCACCGTCACTGCGGTGATCGCACCGGCCAGGCCGCCGAACTGGTTGATCACCGCAACCGCGGCATATGCCATCGACTTGTCGCGCGAGCGCAGCAGGTTCTGACACAGCGAGTACATCGCGCGGATGGGCACCAGCATCCCGGCGATGGCCAGCGGCAGCGCCAGCTTGTCGGGCAGGAAGCCGCGCCCCAGCAGGCCGGCCGCGCCGATGATGATGGCCGCCGCGACGCCGACCACCAGCATGGTCGCCGCGATGGTGCGCACCAGCGAGGCCGCCTCGCTCTCGTGCAGCGACCACATGCGCACCACGCTCTGCTGCAGCCCCAGCTTGCTGGCCGCGACGCCGCCCAGCAGGATGACCATGATGAGGCCCATGGCGCCGTAGTCGGACTTCTCGAGGACTCGCGTGAACAGCGGGTACGAGATGAGGCCCGACAGCACCGTCGCCGCCGTCCCGATGAGGTAGTGGCCGGAGCGCTTGAGGAAGTCGGCGAGGCTCATTTCACGGGGTACAGCTTGGCCGTACCGCTCTGTTGCACGGGCCGCGCCGGGGCGCCGACCGCGGTGACGCCGCTCGGCAGGTCGCGCGTGACCACCGAGTTGGCACCGATGGCGACGTCGTCGCCCACGGTGACCGCGCCCAGCACCTTGGCGCCGGCGCCGACATAGACGCGGTCGCCCAGCACCGGCACGTCGTCCTTGCCCTGCCCCTGCGTGCCGATGGTGACGCCCTGCCCGATCGAGCAGCCGGCCCCCATCACCGCGCGCGGATGCACGATGATGGCGCCGAAATGGCCGATGTAGAAGCCGGGGCCGATGCTGGCGCTGGCGGGCACCGAGATCCCGGTGGTGATCTCGACCGCCTTGTTGAGGAACTTGTAGGCCACCTTGAGGGGCAGGCCGACCGGGCTGGGCAGGTCATAGGCCCAGTGCCCGAAACGGTAGACCGCGGTGGCCCACACGCCCTGGGTGGCCGCCAGCGTCAGCGCCTGGCGCCATGCCGGCACCCCGGCCTCGAAGTGGCGCCGGAGATCGGCTCGAAACGCGTCCAGCAAGGTCAGCCGCTCTTGACTGCGCCGTTGCTGTTGGTCGCCGTGGGCGCCGTCGCCGCCGGCGCCGGCTTGAACATCACGCGCGCCGGCACGCCCATCACGGTCGAGCCCTCGACCACGTCGGCCACCACCAGCGAGTTGGCCGCGACATGCGCGCCGTTGCCGATCTTGACCTCGCCGATGACCTTGGCGCCAGCGCCCAGGTAGACGTTGTCGCCGACCACGGGCGCGCCCGCGCGACCGCCGGCCGAGGTGCCCAGCGTGACCTCCTGCGACAGCGTGCAGTTGGCCCCCATCTTCACGTCGGGGTTCAGGTGGATCCCGCCGGGGTGGCCGATGTACAGGCCGGGGCCGATGTCGTTGCCGGGATAGATGTAGACCCCGGCGGTGATCTCGATGGCCTTGGACGCGGCCAGGTAGGCCACCTGCAGTGCTGGCCCGACCACCGGCGGCCGCCGGGTGTAGACCCAGCGCCCGAAGCGGTAGACCGCGGTGGCCCACAGCCCCTGGTGCAGCGCGACCTCGAAGACACGGTCGCGTACGCTCATGCCGGGCGAAAGATACCGGCGCACGTCAGCACGGAAGTCGTCGAACATCCCCATGGGCCGGATGCTATCACGGGCCGGAACACCTGATATGATGCCGCGCATGCGAGAAGCCATCGTGTCCGTGCTCTCGCAGGTCTTCGCGGTGCCGGTCGCCAGCATCGACGACAAGTTCGGCCCGCAGACCTGCAAGAAGTGGGACTCGCTCAAGCACCTGCAGCTGGTCCTGGCCCTGGAGGATCGGTTCGCCTGCACCATCGATCCTGCCGACATCCCGCGTCTGGTCACCCCGGGCGAGATCGAGACCGTGCTCGGCGCCATGGGCGTGGCCGCTTGACGGCGGCGCCCACCGAGACCGTGCCCACGCGCGTGGGCCGGC